>NZ_CP016312.1:1200000-1800000 GCF_001880325.1 Thermus brockianus | reverse complement strand
AGGAAAGCCTCCCACGGGGGAAGCCCTAAGGCCACCCCCAAGGGGATCGCCCCCCTTAGCTCCACCACGGGCAGGGCGGCCACCAAGACCACGTAAAGCTCAGGCGGCATAGGGAAATGGCGCCCTGCCAGGAAGCCTCCCGCAGGGCGCAAAGGGGCCCGCTTTAGGCCGAGGCCCGGGCGGCCTTGGCCTTCTCCACGAGCTCGGCAAAGACCTGGGGCTCCCGCACCGCCAGATCCGCCAAGACCTTGCGGTCCAGCTCCACCCCCGCCTTCTTCAAGCCGTGGATGAAGGAGGAGTAGTTGAGCCCGTGTTGGCGGCAAGCGGCGTTGATGCGCACGATCCAGAGCTTGCGGAAATCCCGCTTCTTCCGCTTGCGGTGGGCATAGGCATAGTTCCCGGCGGCGAAGAGGGTTTCCCGGGCCTTGCGCACGCTCTTGGAGCGGAGGCCCCAGTAACCCTTGGCGAGCTTCAGGATCTTCTTGTGCTTCCTGCGGCGGACAACCCCGGTTTTGGCGCGCGGCATCCACTACCTCCTTTACGCGTAGGGGAGGAGGAGCTTGATCCGCTCCGCCTCGGGCTTGGCCAGGGTGAACTTCCGCCCCTTCTGCCGGATCTCCTTACCGGACTTGTGCCAGTTGAGGTGCCGCTTGCCCGTCTTCATGGCCACCACCTTGCCCGAAGCGGTCACCTTTACCCGCTTCTTGGCGCCCTTATGGGTCTTCATCTTTGGCATACGCTTCCTCCTGCCCTTGGGAAGCGCCCCTCCAGGGGGTCTTAAGGGCTCCCCAAAAGCCCTCCCACTATACCAAGGGCAAAGCCTTCCGTCTAGGCAGACACCTTGGCGGGCGCCAGGAGCATGTTCATATCCCGGCCCAAAAGCTCGGGCTTCATCTCCACCACGGCAAGGCCCTTGAGGTCCTCGGCCACGCGGTTCAAAAGCCTTTCCCCAAGCTCGGGGTGGCTCATCTCCCGCCCCCGGAACATGATGGTGACCTTGACCTTGTGCCCCTCCTCCAGGAAGCGCTTGATATGGTTGAGCTTGGTCTGATAGTCGTGGTCGTCAATCTTGACCCGGAACTTGATGGACTTGACCTCGGTGCGCTTGGCCTTCTTCCGGGCCTCCTTCTCCGCCACCTGCTGCTCGTAGCGCCACTTGGAGTAGTCCATGATGCGGGCCACGGGGGGGTCGGCGGTGGGGCCCACCAGGACCAGGTCCAGGTCCTGCTCCTCCGCAAGGCGCAAGGCCTCCCGCGTGTCCATGATGCCGAGTTGCTGCCCGTCGGGTCCGATGACCCTCACCTGTTTGGCGCGGATGCGTTCGTTTACCAGGTACTCCTTTATCTACACCACCTCCTAGCCCGCAGGGCCTCGGCCTCTTCCTGTGCGGGCTAAGGGCAGTCTAGCAGGAAGGCTTTCCCACTACAATGGGGGCATGGTCCAGGTGGAACGCGGGCGGGTCTACCGCCTTTACCTGAACGACCCCGAGCGGCGCAACCCCCTCTCCCCCGCCATGGTGGAGGGCCTCCTGAAGGCCCTGGACGAGGCGGAGGAAGACCCCGAGGCCAAGGCGGTGGTCCTCACGGGAAAGGGCCAGGCCTTTAGCGCTGGGGCGGACCTGGCCTTTTTGGAAAGGGTCACGGAGATGGGGGCGGAGGAAAACTACCGCCACTCCCTTTCCCTCATGCGCCTCTTCCACCGCCTCTACACCTTCCCCAAGCCCACGGTGGCGGCGGTGAACGGCCCGGCGGTGGCGGGCGGGGCCGGGCTGGCCACCGCCTGCGACCTCGTGGTCATGGAGGAGGGGGCCAAGCTCGGCTACACCGAGGTCAAGATCGGCTTCGTGGCCGCCCTGGTCTCCGTGATCCTCGTGCGGGCCGTGGGGGAAAAGGTGGCCAAGGACCTCCTCCTCACGGGGCGCCTCCTGGAGGCGAAAGAGGCCAAGGCCCTGGGCCTTGTGAACCGCCTAAGCCCCCCGGGAAAGGCCCTGGAGGTGGCGGTGGCCCTGGCGGAGGAGGTGGCGCAAAACGCCCCCTCCTCCTTGCGCCTCACCAAGGAGCTCCTGCTCGCCCTGCCGGGGATGGGCCTCGAGGACGGCTTCCGCCTCGCCGCCTTGGCCAACGCCTGGGTGCGGGAAACGGGGGACCTCAAGGAGGGCATCCGCGCCTTCTTTGAGAAAAGGAAGCCCCGTTTCTGACGTAGACTTGGGTTATGGGCCTCGTCCCGGAATGCTTCATCACCGAAATCGTGGCGCGGGACCTCAAGGAGGGAAAGTACCCCAGGCTCCTCACCCGCTTCCCCCCCGAACCCAACGGTTACCTGCACATCGGGCACGCCCGGAGCATCGTCCTCAACTTCGGCCTTGCCCTGGACTTTGGCGGGGAGTGCAACCTCCGCTACGACGACACCAACCCCGAAACGGAGAAGGAGGAGTACGCCCGGGCCATTGAGGAGGACGTGCGCTGGCTGGGCTTCACGCCGAGTAGGGTCCTTTACGCCTCGGACTACTTTGAAACGATGTACGCATGCGCCCTGGTCCTCATCCAAGAGGGCAAGGCCTACGTGGACGACCTTTCCGAGGAGGAGATGAGCGCCCTCAGGGCCCAGGGCAAGCCGAGCCCCTACCGGGAACGGAGCGTGGAGGAAAACCTGGAGCTCTTTGAAAGGATGCGCCGGGGAGAGTTCCCCACGGGAAGCCGGGTCCTAAGGGCCAAGATTGACCCCGCCCATCCCAACTTCAAGCTGCGGGACCCGGTGCTTTACCGCATCGTCCACGCCCCCCACTACCACGCGGGGGACCAGTGGGTCATCTACCCCATGTACGATTACGCCCATCCCCTCGAGGACTTCATTGAGGGCGTGACCCACTCCCTCTGCACCCTGGAGTTTGAGAACAACCGGGCGGTCTACGACTGGGTCATTGAGAACCTCAAGGGGAAGTGCGGCCTGCCCGAGGCGCCCAGGCCCTACCAGTACGAGTTCGCCCGGCTGGACCTGAGCCACACGGTCCTCTCCAAGCGCAAGCTCATCCGGCTGGTGGAAGGAGGGTACGTCTCGGGCTGGGACGACCCCAGGCTTCCCACCTTAAGGGCCCTTCGCAGGCGGGGGGTGCGGCCCGAGGCCATCCTCGAGTTCGTGCGGCGCACGGGGATCTCCCGCAACGAGGCCCTCATTGAGATGGACCTCTTTGAGGAGGTGGTGCGAGACGACCTGAACCCCATCGCCCCCCGGGTTCTGGGGGTGCTGGAGCCTCTCAAGATCCTCCTCACCAACTACCACGGGGAGGAGTGGATCGAGGCCCCCTACTGGCCCCGGGACATCCCCAAGGAGGGCACCCGTCCCCTGCCCTTTTCCCCAGAACTCTACATTGAGCGCACGGACTTCGCCCTCAACCCTCCCAAGGGCTGGAAGCGCTTCGCCCCAGGGCAGCGGGTGCGCCTCCGCCACGCCTACGTGATAGAGCTGGAGGACGTGGTGGAAGAGGGAGGCGAGGTGAAGCTCCTCAAGGCCCGCATCGTCCCCGGGACCCTGGGGGCCAACCCGGAAGATGGGGTCAAACCGAAAGGGGTCATCCACTGGGTTTCCGCCCGCCACGCCCTACCCGTGGAGTTCCGCCTCTACAACCGGCTTTTCCTCACCAAGGACCCGGAGGAGGGCGGGGACTTCCTGAAGAACCTGAACCCCGAGGCCTTGGTGGTGAAGCGGGGCTACGTGGAGCCCAGCCTCGCCCAAGACCCCAAGGACACCCGTTACCAGCTGGAACGCCTGGGCTACTTCTGGCAGGACCCCGTGGACTCGAGGCCCGGCGCCCTGGTCCTAAACCGCATCGTCCCCCTCAAGGAGGGGTACAAGGCCTAAAGGCCCACGCTGAGGCCCAAGGCCGCCCCCACCCCGAAGCCCTGGGTGGGGGTTAGGTAATAGGTGGGGTGGACCTCCAGGTAGGCCCCGAGGAGGGGCAGGGGCAGGTTGAGCCAGGTGCCCAAGACCGCCCGCACCCCCCCCTGGCCGCGGGCATCCCCGGGGAAGCTCAGGGCGGGCCCCGTGCCGTAGAAGGCCCCCAGGCCCAGGTAGAGGTCGGTGAGGGGAAGCTTGAGGAGAAGGTCCATCCCTCCCCCCAGGGCCTCGAGGCCCACCCCCCCATAGACCCGCCCGTCCAGCACAAGGGGCACCAGGGGGAAGCGCACACCCCCCTGCACCCCGAAGGGGCTACCCAGGCTCACCTCCGCCCGCTGGGCTAGCCCCAAGGCCAAAAGAACCCCAAGAAGCGCCACAACCCTACGCACGCCGCACCTCCTTTAAGAGTTCCACCACCTTGGCCACCTGGGCCCGGTGCCCCCCAGGCCGGTAGTCCACCATGACCGCTTCCACCTGGAGCATCCCCAAGGCCCGAAGAAAGGCCTCCTTCAGGGCCGGGCTTTCCAAGGGGCTCACCCGCATCCCTAGGTGGGGATGATGGGCGAGGAAGGCCTCGGCCAGCTCCCGGCGCGTCCAAATCCCGGAAAGCCGCTGGCCCAGGGCCTCCACCACCAGGTGCTCCCCCGGCTCCCCCTCCAACACGTACCAAACCCCGGAAAGCTCGGGCTCCACGGGTAGATAATACCTTCCGTGCGCCTGGACCGGTACCTAGTGGAAAAGGGCCTTGCGGAAAGCCGGGAGAAGGCCAAAGCCCTCATCGTCCAGGGCAAGGTGCGGGTGGAGGGGAAGGTGGTGGCGAAGCCCGCCTTCCCCGTGCCCGAGGGGGCCCGGGTGGAGGTCTTGGAGGAGGCCCGGTACGTGAGCCGGGGCGCCCACAAGCTCCTGGGGGCCCTGGAGGCCTTCCCCCTGGACGTGGCGGGCAAGGTGGCGGTGGACGTGGGGGCGAGCACGGGAGGGTTCACCCAGGTGCTTTTGGAAAGGGGGGCGCGGCGGGTCTACGCCGTGGACGTGGGGAAGGGGCAGCTCCACCCCACCTTGCGCCAGGACCCCCGGGTGGTGAGCCTGGAGGAGCAGGACGCCCGCACCCTCCACCTCCCCGAGCCCGTGGACCTCCTGGTCATGGATGTGTCCTTTATCTCCTCCACCCTTCTCCTGCCCAAGGCCTTAGAACTCCTCAGGCCCGGAGGGGACGCTTTGGTCCTGGTCAAGCCCCAGTTTGAGCTCTGGCCGGGAGCCCACACGGGGGTGGTGCGGGACGAAGGCCTTCGGCGGGAAGCCCTCCGCCGGGTGCGGGAAAGGGCGGAAGCTTTGGGCTTCCAGGTACTCGGGGAAAAGGAAAGCCCCCTCCCGGGCAAGGAGGGGAACCGGGAGGTCTGGCTTTGGCTCAGGCGCCCTTAAGCCACTCCTCGGCGATCTGCACGGCGTTGAGGGCCGCTCCCTTTAGGAGCTGGTCCCCCACCACGAAAAAGTCCAGGCCGTTCTCAAAGGCGAGGCTTTGGCGGACCCGCCCGACCTCCACGTTCCACTTGTGGCTGGCGGTGAGGGGCATGGGGTAGCGCTTGGCCAAAGGCTCGTCCACCACCTCCACCCCGGGGGCCTGCCTTAAGACCTCCCGCGCCGCCTCGGGGGTCACGGGCTCGGCGAACTCCACGCTCACCGCTTCCGCGTGCGCCCTGAGGGTGGGGACCCGCACCGCGGTGGCGCTGATACGGATGGAGTCGTCCCCAAAGATCTTGTGGGTCTCCCACACCACCTTCATCTCCTCCCGGGTGTAGCCGTTTTCCTGGAAAGCGTCTATGTGAGGGATGACGTTGAAGGGAAGGGGGTGGGCGAAGACCTCGGCCTCCGGGGTTTGCCCGTGGAGAAAGCGGTGGGTTTCCCTGAGAAGCTCCTCCATCCCCTTCGCTCCCGCCCCCGAGGCCGCCTGGTAGGTGGCCACCACCACCCGCTTGGCCCGAAAGGCCCGGTGCAGGGGCCAAAGGGCCATGGCCAGGATGGCCGTGGTGCAGTTGGGGTTGGCGATGATCCCCTGGTGGCGGAAGATGGCCTCCCGGTTCACCTCGGGCACCACCAGAGGCACCCAGGGCTCGTAGCGGAAGGCGCTGGAGTTGTCCACCACCACCGCACCCCCCTCCACCCAACGGGGAGCGAGGGCCTTGGAAAGCGCCCCGCCGGCGCTCGCCAGAATAAGATCGGCGGGCAGGGGACCCTCGGGCAAGGGCTCCACGGGGATTTCCTCCCCCTTGAAGGCCAGGCGCTTCCCAGCGGAGCGGGGGGAGGCGTAGAGCCTCAGGTCGCTTAGGGGAAAGTTGCGGGCCTCGAGGACCTTGAGGATTTCCTGCCCCACGGCCCCCGTGGCCCCCACCACGGCTACCCTCATGCCGCCCATGGTATCACCACCTAAGCTTCTCCCGCAAAAACCCCTCCAGCTCGTCCACGTGGAGCCTGATCTGCTCCATGGTGTCCCGGTCCCGCACCGTGACCGTGTCCTTGAGCTTGGTGGTGCCGTCCTTGCTCTGGCCAATCGTATCGTAGTCCACGGTGATGGCGAAGGGGGTCCCCACCTCGTCGTGGCGGCGGTAGGCCTTGCCGATGTTGCCCGTGTCCTCGTAGAGGATGCGCCCAAGGCCCAGGGCCTGGAGCCTGGCCTTAAGGGCTTTGGCGTACTGGGTGATCTCAGGGCGGTTCTTGGCCAGGGGGATGACCGCCGCCTTGATGGGGGCGAGCTGGGGCTTGAGCTTGAGGACGATGCGCTCTTCCCCATTGGGCAGTTCCTCCCGGGTGAAGGCCTCGGCCAACAGGGCCAAGACCCCCCGGTCCACCCCGGCGGAGGGCTCTATCACGTAGGGGACGAACCACTTCCCCGTGTCCGGGTCCCGGTAGGCCAGGCGGGCGGTGGAATGCTCGTTCCTGAGCACCTTGGCGGTGATGCCCAGCTCGTCCTGGTCCTTGGTGTGGCTCCCCAGGTCAAAGTCCGTGCGGTTGGCGATGCCCTCCAGCTCCTCTAGGCCGTGGGGGAAGCGGTAGAGGATGTCCACCGTGGCCTTGGCGTAGTGGGCGAGCTCCTCCTTAGGTTGCTGGTAGGGCACCAGGTTTTCCCGGCTTAGGCCCATCTCCTGCCACCACTTGAGGCGCTCCTCCACCCAGTAGCGGTGCCAGTACTCGTCCTCCCCCGGGCGCACGAAGTACTCAATCTCCATCTGCTCAAACTCCCGCACCCGGAAGATGAAGTTCCTGGGGGTGATCTCGTTGCGGAAGGCCTTGCCGATCTGGGCGATGCCGAAGGGAAGCTTACGGCTCGTGGCGTCCAGGACGTTCTTGAAGTTGATGAAAATGCCCTGGGCGGTCTCCGGCCGCAAATAGGCCAAGGCCGCCTCCTCCTCCACCGGCCCCACATAGGTCTTGAACATCATGTTGAAGTACCGGGGCGGGGTCCAGTCCCCAAGCTCCCCCGTGGCCGGGTCCAGGACCCCGGCGGCAGTCATGGCCCCCCCGGCCCGCTCCGGGAAGGCCATCATGGCCTGCACCAGGGCGTGGAGGTGGCCTTCCTCCACCTCCAGGGCCCGGTAAAGCCGGGAAAGCACCGCCTCGGGCTGGTCCTTTAGCAGGTGGTCCAGGCGGTACCGCTTCTTGGTGATGCGGTTGTCCACCATGGGGTCGGCGAAGGTGGCCTCGTGGCCGGAGTAGTGGAGGACCAAGCGGTGGGTGAGGATGCTGGCGTCTAGGCCCTCCATATCGTCCCGCTCGTAGACGTTCCTGCGCCACCAGGCTTGCTTCAGGTTGTTCTTGAGCTCCACCCCTAAGGGCCCGTAGTCGTAGGTGCCCTGGAGGCCCCCATAGATTTCCGAGCCCTGGAAGATAAACCCACGCCGCTTGCAAAGCGCCACCAGTTCGTCAAGGGTGCTCGCTGGCATCTCTCCTCCCCAAGGGGCCAAGCCCCGGTTAAAGGGCATCTTAAGGCCAAGGTGAGCGGGGGCGCAAACCCACGAAGGGCCAGGGCTTAGGCTAGAATGTGAGGTAGAGGGGAGCATGAACAGGTACGACGACCGCGCCAGGCTGGTCTTTCACTACGCAAGGGAGGAGGGGAGCCGCTTAGGCCACTCCATGATCGGCCCGGAGCACCTCCTCCTGGGCCTGATGCGCGAGGGGGGCACCGCGGCCCGCATCCTCCAGGAGTACGGGGCGAGCCTCGAGGCCATGCGCCGCATGGTGGAGGAGCTGGTGGGCCGGGGTGAGGGGAGCCGCACGGGCGAGCCCCCCGCCATCACCCCCAGGGCGAGGCGGGTCATGGAGCTGGCCAGCGCCGAGGCCCGCAACATGGGCGCCTCGGTCATCGGCACGGAGCACATCCTTTTGGGCATCATCCGCGAGGGAGACGGGATCGCCTACCGCATCCTCTCCCACTTCGCCAAGGACGTGGACGCCATCCGCTGGCGGGTCCTGTCCATGGCCGAAGGCCGGGAGCGGGAGAAGCCGGTGAACACCCCCTTCCTGGACGAGTACGGCCGCGACCTCACCAAGGAGGCCCGGGAAGGGAAGCTGGACCCCGTCATCGGCCGCCAGGAGGAGATCAACCGGGTCATCCAGATTCTCGCCCGGCGCACCAAGAACAACCCCGTCCTCATCGGCGACCCCGGGGTGGGCAAGACCGCCATCGTGGAGGGCCTGGCCCAGGCCATCGTGGAGGGCCGGGTTCCCCCCATCCTGCGGGGAGCCAGGGTGGTGGCCATTGACCTCGCCGGGGTGGTGGCGGGCACCAAGTACCGGGGCGAGTTTGAGGAAAGGCTCCGCCAAATCATTGAAGAGCTCAAAAACGCTAAGGTCATCGCCTTCATTGACGAGCTCCACACCCTCATCGGGGCCGGAGGGGCCGAGGGTACCCTGGACGCCGCCAACATCCTGAAGCCCGCCCTGGCCCGGGGAGAGATCCAGGTGATTGGGGCCACCACCACCGGGGAGTACCACCGCTACATTGAAAAGGACGCCGCCCTGGAACGCCGCTTCCAACCGGTTATCGTCCTAGAACCCTCCCCCGAGGAGACCTTGGAAATCTTGAAGGGCCTCCGCCCCCGCTACGAGGCCCACCACGGGGTCATCATCCCGGACGAGATCCTGGAGCTTTCGGTCAAAATCGGGATCCGCTCCCTTCCCGGGCGCAACTTCCCCGATAAGGCCATTGACCTCATTGACGAGGCGGCCTCGAGGGTGCGCCTCAACGCCTCCTTGGGCCTGCCCGTGGCCGAGGAGGAGGACGGCACCCCCGTGGTGACCCGGGAGGACATTGAGGCGGTGGTGGACTCCTGGGGCGGGGTCTACGTGGACGACAAGGACGACGAGAAGCTCATGCGCCTGGAAGAGGAGCTGCGGAAGCGGGTGGTGGGCCAGGAGGAGGCCATCCGCGCCCTGGCGAGCGCCTTAAGGAGGGCCCGGGTGGGCCTGGGCGGCCGGACCCGGGTGGCGGCGAGCTTCCTCTTCGTGGGGCAAAGCGGCGTGGGCAAAACCCAACTGGCCAAAGCCCTGGCCGAGGTGCTCTTCGGCTCGGAGCGGGCCCTCATCCGCTTTGATATGTCCGAGTTCCAGGAACCCCACTCCATCTCCAAGCTCATCGGGGCCCCGCCCGGCTACGTGGGCTACGAGCAAGGAGGCCGCCTCACGGAGGCGGTGCGCCGCCAGCCCTTTAGCGTGGTCCTCCTGGACGAGATTGAAAAGGCCCACCCCGACATCTACAACACCTTCCTCCAGGTCCTGGACGAAGGCCGCCTCACGGACGGCATGGGGCGCACCGTGGACTTCCGCCGCGTCATCCTCATCATGACCTCCAACACCGGCTACAACGTGGGCCCCGCCATCGGCTTTACCAGTAGGGAGGTGGACACCGAGTCTCCCTTGAAGGCCCTCTTCACCCCCGAATTCTTGGACCGCCTGGACGAGGTGATCCGCTTCCGCCCCCTCACGGAGGAGGAGTTGGTCCAGGTGGCCCGGCTTATGCTGGAAGACATCCAGAAGGAGCTGAAGAGCCGGGACATAGAGGTGGCCTTTGCCCCCGAGGTGGCCCGCTTCGTGGTGGAGCAGGCCCCCAAGACGGGAAGCGCCCGGGCCATCCGCGGGGTGATCCGGGAGCGCATCGAAGACCCCCTCTCCCTGGCCCTCCTGAAAAAGCCCACGGGGCGGCTTTACGTGACCGTGGAGGAGGACCACCTGGCCTTCCACGAGGTGGAGGGCGAGGAGCTTCTGGTGTAGATGGGTAGCGCAGGGTGCGGGAAAGGGTTTTAGGGCCCTTTCCCCTCTTTTTGACCATGGCCAAGAGCACATACGCCTGCGTGGAGTGCGGTTACCGCACGCCCAAGCCCCTGGGGCGGTGCCCGGGGTGCGGAGCCTGGGGAAGCTTCCAGGAGGTGGCCCCCATCGCCCGCCGGGAGGTCCCCAAGGAAGCGGCCCCCCTCCTCTCCCTTGCCCAGGTGGACGAAGGGGAGGAGCGGCGCTTTTCCTCGGGGCTTGCCGAGGTGGACCGGGTACTGGGCGGGGGGTTTGTCCCGGGGGAGGTGGTGCTCCTCGGGGGGGAGCCTGGGGTGGGCAAGAGCACCCTTCTCTTGGAGATGGCCAAGCGCATGGGCCGGGAGGTGTACTACGTGGCCGGGGAGGAGTCCCCGGCGCAGATCAAGCTCCGGGCCCGGCGGCTCGGCCTGGATGCGCTTCTCCTCCTTAAGGAAACGCGCCTAGAACCCCTCTTAGCCCTCTTGGAGCGCAAGCCGCCGGAGGCCCTTTTCGTGGACTCCATCCAGACCATTGAGGCGGGGGGAAGCCCCGGGAGCCTGGTGGCGGTGCGCGAGGCCACGGGGGCCTTCGTGCGCTTCGCCAAGGCCACGGGCACGGCGGTGGTCCTGGTGGGGCACGTGACGAAGGAAGGGGTGGTGGCGGGGCCCAAGAGCGTGGAGCACGCCGTGGACGCCACCCTTTACCTGGAAACCGCCGGGGTCTACCGGATCCTCCGGAGCGCCAAGAACCGCTTTGGCCCCGTGGGGGAGCTTGGGGTTTTCCGCATGGAGGAAACGGGGCTTGTGGAGGTGAAAAACCCCTCCGAGGCCTTCCTCCTGGAAAGGCCTTTAGGGGTGCCGGGAAGCGCCATCGCCCTGGCCTTGGCCGGGGAGCGGGCCTTGGCCCTCGAGGTCCAGGCCCTGGCGGCCAAGACCCCCTTCCCCGCCCCCCGCCGGGTGGTGCAGGGCCTGGACGGGAGGCGGGTGGACATGGTCCTCGCCGTGTTGGAAAGGCGGCTAGACCTCCCCCTGGGCAACCTGGACGTCTACGTGAACCTGGCGGGGGGGCTTCGGGTGCTGGACCCTGGGCTGGATTTGGCCGTGGCCCTGGCGGTGTATTCTGCGGTGGTGGGGAAGCCCCTTCCCCAGGAGCTGGCGGTGGTGGGGGAGGTGGGGCTTCTCGGCGAGGTGCGGAGCGTGGTGGGCCTGGAAAGGCGGCTTAAGGAGGGGGAGCGGGCAGGGTTTTCCCGCTTCCTCCATCCCGGGAACACCCGTGGCCTGAAGGAGGCCGTGGAGAGGTACCTAGCATGAGCGGCCGGGCCTTCCTGTACCTCCTTTTTGGCTTTTTGGGTTACCAGCTGGCGGTGGCCCTGGAGGGGTTGGGCCTCCTCCCCCGCTCCGCCGGCCTCCTTTCCCTCAACCGGCTCTACCTCTTCCTGGCCGGCTTTCTCGCCGGTGTCATCTTCGTCCCACGGCTGGAAGCCTTGGCAGAAAAACCCCTGCGCCGCCTGACGGAGCTCCCCCCTGAGGTGCCCGTGGCCCTGACCCTGGGGGCCACCCTCGGCCTGCTCCTTACGGTCCTCCTCACCACCCTCCTCTCCCAGGTACCGGGCTTCTCCCCTTACCATAGCCTCCTCCTCGCCCTCTTTTTGGTGGGGCTTTTCTCCTACCTAGCCCTGGGCTACCGGGACTACCTGCGCCTGCCCCGGCCGGAAAGGGCCAAAGGGGGCAAGCTCTTGGACACCAGCGTCCTGGTGGACGGGCGCATCGCCGAGGTGGCGGCCACGGGGTTTTTGGAAGGACCCCTCTATGTGCCCCACTTCGTGCTCAAAGAGCTCCAACACTTCGCCGACAGCCAAGACCCCCTTAAGCGGGCCAAGGGCAGGCGGGGCCTCGAGGCCTTGGAAAAGCTCAAGGAACACGTTCCCCTCGAGGTCCTGGAGGAAACCCCGAAGGGGGAAAGCGTGGACGAGAAGCTCCTCTTCCTGGCCCGGGACCTGGGGGCCGCCCTCGTGAGCAACGACCTCGCCCTCCTGCAGATGGCCCGCATCTACGGGGTGAAGGCCCTTTCCGTGCAGGCCCTGGCCCAGGCCCTAAGGCCCCAGCTCCAGGTGGGGGACACCCTGAAGCTCCTGATTCTCAAAGAAGGGAAGGAGCCCCACCAAGGGGTGGGCTATCTGGAGGACGGTTCCATGGTGGTGGTGGACGGGGGAATCCGCTACCGGGGGCAGGAGATTGAGGTGGTGGTGACCCAGGCCATCCAAACCCAGGTGGGCCGCCTCTTCTTTGCCCGCCCTGCGGCGGAAGCCTAGTTAGGGCCCACGCAGGCTGCGCCAGAGAAGATACCCCCCTACCCCAATCAAGGCCAAGGGGAAGGCGTAGGCCAAAAGAAAGCGTAGGAGCTCGTAGGTGAACCCAAGAGGCACCAGCACCCCCAAGGCGGGCCAAAGGGCCCAGCTCTGACCACGAACGAAGAGCAACCCAAAGGTAGCGGCCATACCCAGAAAGAGCAGCCAACCCGCCTCGGTACCCGGGAAAACCCCTTCCACGAGGGCCACCCCCGCAAGGGAAAGGAGGATGCCCCCGGGAATCAAGGCCCACCACTGGGTCCGGTCCGCCAGGTAAGCCGCGCCAAACCCCGCCCCAAGCCCGAGGAGAAAAAGGCTTCCCGCCCAGGCCCACCCCTCCAGCAACACCGCAACGCCCAGGCCCAAAAGCCCCAAGCCAGGGATGGCCGCCCACCAGTACCGCTCCCGGACGTAGGCCCCCATAAACCCGGCCCCCGCCGCCACCCAAAAGAGGGCCACCAGCCAACGCCCAGCCGCCACCCCCAAAGCCTGCAGTAGGAGCACGAGGCCTAACAGCACCAACGAAAGCCCCAGGACCCACCCTCCCCTCGCCATACCTCCTCCTTTCCCCCAAAGCCTATACCTCAAACGCCGGCCCAAGAAGGGTATAATGCCCCTCGGCCTTGGCCGGCCGAGGAGGTGGAGCTTGAACCTGCACGAGTATCAAGCCAAGGAAATCCTGGCCCGCTACGGGGTGCCGGTGCCGCCCGGCAAGGTGGCCTACACCCCGGACGAGGCGAAGCGCATCGCTGAGGAGTTCGGCAAGCGGGTGGTCATCAAGGCCCAGGTGCACGTGGGCGGGAGAGGTAAGGCGGGCGGGGTGAAGCTCGCCGACACCCCCCAGGAGGCCTACGAGAAGGCCCAGGCCATCCTGGGCATGAACATCAAGGGCCTCACGGTGAAAAAGGTCCTGGTGGCCGAGGCGGTGGACATCGCCAAGGAGTACTACGCCGGCCTCATCCTGGACCGCGCGCAAAAGCGGGTGGTCCTCATGCTCTCCAAGGAGGGGGGCGTGGACATTGAGGAGGTGGCGGCGGCGCGCCCCGAGGCCATCCACAAGTTCTGGATTGACCCCCACAAGGGATTCCGTGCCTTTGAGGCCCGGGAGATGGTAAAGCGGGCGGGCCTCGAGGGCAACCTCAACAAGCTGGCCCAGGTCCTGGTGGCCCTCTACCGGGCCTACGAGGGGGTGGACGCCTCCATCGCCGAGATCAACCCCCTGGTGGTGACCCCGGACGGCCAGGTGGTGGCCGCCGACGCCAAAATCGTCCTGGACGACAACGCCCTCTTCCGCCACCCCGATTTGGCGGAGCTAAGGGAGATTGAGGCGGAACACCCCCTGGAGGTGGAGGCCAGCAACTACGGCTTCGCCTACGTGAAGCTGGACGGCAACATCGGCATCATCGGGAACGGGGCGGGGCTTGTGATGTACACCCTGGACCTGGTGAACCGGGTGGGGGGAAGGCCCGCCAACTTCCTGGACATCGGGGGCGGGGCCAAGGCCGAGGTGGTTTACAACGCCCTCAAGGTGGTCCTTAAAGATTCCGATGTGAAGGGGGTCTTCATCAACATCTTCGGCGGCATCACCCGGGCGGACGAGGTGGCCAAGGGGGTGATCCGGGCCCTGGAGGAAGGCCTCCTCACCAAGCCGGTGGTCATGCGGGTGGCGGGCACCGCCGAGGAGGAGGCCAAGCGGCTTCTGGAAGGCAAGCCCATCTACATGTACCCCACGTCCATAGAAGCGGCCAAGGCCATCGTGGCCATGGTGGGAGGTGCGGCGTGATCCTGGTGAACCGCGAAACCCGGGTCCTGGTCCAGGGGATCACCGGCCGGGAGGGGCAGTTCCACACCAAGCAGATGCTGGACTACGGCACCAAGATCGTGGCCGGGGTCACCCCGGGGAAAGGGGGGACCGAGGTCTTCGGCCTACCCGTTTACGACACGGTGAAGGAGGCGGTGGCCCACCACGCCATAGACGCCTCCATCATCTTCGTGCCCGCCCCCATGGCGGCGGACGCAGCCTTGGAAGCGGCCCACGCCGGCATCCCCCTCATCGTCCTCATCACGGAGGGCATCCCCACCCTGGACATGGTGAAGGCGGTGGCGGAGATCAAGGCCTTGGGTAGCCGCCTCATCGGGGGAACTGCCCGGGAATCATCAGCGCCGAGGAGACCAAGATCGGCATCATGCCGGGCCACGTGTTCAAGCGGGGCAAGGTGGGGCTCATCAGCCGCTCGGGCACCCTCACCTACGAGGCGGCGGCCGCCTTGTCCCAGGCAGGCATCGGCGCCACCACCACCGTGGGGATCGGTGGGGACCCGGTGATCGGCACCACCTTCAAGGACCTCCTCCCCCTCTTCAACGAGGACCCCGAGACCGAGGCCGTGGTCCTCATCGGGGAGATCGGGGGCTCGGACGAGGAGGAGGCGGCGGCCTGGGTGAAGGAAAACATGAAAAAGCCCGTGGTGGGCTTCATCGGCGGCCGCTCCGCCCCCAAGGGGAAGCGCATGGGCCACGCCGGGGCCATCATCATGGGGAACGTGGGCACCCCCGAGTCCAAGCTCAAGGCCTTCGCCGAGGCGGGCATCCCCGTGGCGGACACCATTGACGAGATCGTGGAGCTGGTGAAAAAGGCCCTAGGTTAAGGAGCCTAAGCCCCGGGGGGCCCCGGTGGGGCCCCCTTTACGTTCGGCCCGTGGCCTCCGCCAGGGAGAGAAGCCTTTCCCCGTGTTCCTCCTTTAACTCCCCCGGCCGAAGCCGCCAGGCCCAGTTGCCGCTGGGCCTTCCCGGGTAGTTCATCCGCGCTTCCGAGCCCAGGGCCAGCACGTCCTGGACCGGGTAGACGGCAAGCCGGGCCCGGGACGCCATCCCCAGGCGCATGAGGGCCCAGGGCACCTCGGCTTCCTCCCTAAAGGTGATCCCCCAGTCCGCCAGATACCGCTTCAGGAAATCCCGCTCGTGGGGCGTGGCGGTGCGGTACCAGCCCAGGGTGGTGTCGTTGTCGTGGGTGCCGGTGTAGACCACCACCCGCCCGTGCTCGGGGTAATTGTGGGGGAGGAAGGGGTTTTCCATCCCGTTGTCAAAGGCGAACTGCAGGACCTTCATCCCGGGCAGACCGAAGCGGTCCCGCAAGGCCTCCACCTCGGGGGTGATGACCCCTAGGTCCTCCGCCAGGATGGGAATCCGGCCGAAGGCCTCCTGGATGCGGGCGAAAAGCTTTTCCCCCGGGGCCTTGACCCAGCGCCCCTCCACCGCCGTGGGGCAAGAGGCGGGGATTTCCCAGTAGGCCTCAAAACCCCGGAAGTGGTCAATGCGTACCAAGTGGAAGAGTTCCAATGCCTTCCGCAAGCGGGCGATCCAAAAGGAGAAGCCCTCCTCCTCCAAAACCTCCCAGCGGTAAAGGGGGTTGCCCCAGCGTTGCCCGGTTTCCGAGAAGTAATCCGGGGGCACCCCCGCCACCACCGTGGGCCTCCCCTCCTCGTCCAGGTGGAACCACTCGGGGTGGGCCCAGACCTCGGCGGAGTCCTCGGCCACGAAGATGGGCATGTCCCCGATGAAGGCGATGCCCAAGGCCTCGGCCTCCTCCTTGAGGGCGCCCCACTGGCGGAAAAAGAGCCACTGGGTAAAGGCGTGGAAAGCGATTTCCTCCGCCAAGGAAGCCTCCGCCTCTTTTAGCGCCCTCTCCTCCCGCGTCCTCAGGGCCAAGGGCCAGGCGTTCCAGGGAAGACCGCCGTGGTGGGACTTCAGGGTCATGAAAAGGGCATAGTCCCGAAGCCACCAGGCCTCCTCCTCCTGGAAGCGGGCGAAGTCCTCCTTCTCCTCAGGAGAAGCCTTTTGGCGGAAGCCTTGGAAAGCTGCCCGCAGGGCGGGCCACTTCCAGGCATAAAGGAGCCCGTAGTCCACCCTGCCCTCCGGGAACCCGGGGTCTTCCAGCCGAACGAAGCCCCGGTCCACCAGGGGCCTTAGGTCTATCAGGTAAGGGTTCCCGGCGAAGGCGCTAAAGGACTGGTAGGGGGAGTCGCCATAGCCCGTGGGGCCCAGGGGTAGAACCTGCCAGTAACGGGCTCCCGCTTCCTTCAGGAAGCGGAGAAAGCCCCGGGCTTCCTCCCCCAGCACCCCCACACCCCAAGGGCCCGGAAGGCTCGTGGGGTGGAGGAGCAGACCGTAAGCGCGGGGTAGGTCCATGCCCCCAGTCTACCCCCGGGATGGAAAAGCTTCCAGACCCCTCTACCCCACCTTGTTGCCCTTCTCGTCGTAGTTGTAAAAGCCCCGGCCCACCTTGCGCCCCAAAAGCCCCGCCTGCACCATGCGGCGAAGGAGAGGCGAAGGACGGTATTTGTCGTCCCCGAAGCCCTTATGGAGCACCTCCATGATGGCCAGGCAGGTGTCCAGGCCGATGAAATCGGCAAGCTCCAGGGGCCCCATGGGGTGGTTCATCCCAAGGCGCATGATCCCGTCAATGGCCTCCTTGCTGGCCACCCCTTCCCTGAGGGCCTCTATGGCCTCGTTGATCATGGGCATGAGAAGGCGGTTGGAGATGAAGCCCGGGTAGTCCTGGACCTCCAAAGGGGTCTTCCCCATGAGCTTCGCCACCGCCACCACCACGTCCCGGGTTTCCGGGGCGGTGAGCTCCCCCCGGATCACCTCCACGAGGCCCATGAGGGGCACGGGGTTGAAGAAGTGCATGCCGATGAAGCGCTCGGGCCGCCCAGAGTAGCGGGCCAAAGCGGTGATGGGGATGGAGCTGGTGTTGCTGGCCAGGATGGCCTCGGGCTTGGCCAGGGTGGAAAGCTTTTCAAAAAGCCGCCGCTTCTCCCCCTCGTCCTCCACGATGGCCTCCACGATGAGGTCGGCCTCCTTTAGGGCCTCTAGGGAAAGGCTTGTGCGGATACGGCCGAGGGTCTCCTCGTAAGCCTCCTGGCTTATGCGCCCCTTTTCCAAAAATTTTCCCAAGGAGCGGCGGATGGCGGTTAGGCCTCGTTCCAAGAAGCTTTCCGCCACGTCCACCAGCACCACCTCGTACCCCGCCTGGGCCGCCACCTGGGCGATGCCGCTTCCCATCTGGCCCGCCCCCACCACGCCGATGGTCTTCACCTCCATAGGCCACCTCGGGGGCTATTTTACGCCCCGCAGGTTCACCAAGAGGACGCCCAAAAGGGCGAGCCCCCCGCCCAACAGGGAGAGGGGGGAAGGCACCTCGCCAAGCCACAGGTAGGCGATGAGGAGGGCCAGGAGGGGGGAGAGGTAGAGGAAGGAGGAGAGCCTCGAGGCGGGCGTACGGGAAAGGGCGTAGGTCCAGGTGAGGTAGGCCAAAGCCCCGGGAAACACCCCCAGGTACAAGGCGGCCCAAAGGGCTGGCCTAGGCGCTTCCCGTAGCGCCTCGCCTAGCCCAGGGAGGAAGGCCAAAAGGGGCAAGGTGCCCAGGACCAGGGTGTAGACCGTCACCTCCTCGCTTCGGTAACGGGCGAAGAGGGGCTTTTGCCACACGAAGTAGAAGGAGGTGGAAAGGGCGGAAAGCAGGATGAGGAAAGCCCCCGGGCTAAAGGCCACCCCGCCCCCTTCCCCCAAGGCGATGAGGCCCGAACCCAAAAGGGCTAGGCCCAGGCCCAAGACCCCCATGGGCCTAAGCCTCTCCCCCAGGAAGAAGTAGGAAAGGATGGCGGTGAAGACCGGTCCGGTGGCGATGAGCAGGCTTGCCGCCCCGGCGCTCACCGTGAGTTCCCCGTAGACCAGGGCGGTGTGGTACACGCTGATGCCCAAGAAACCCAAGAGGGAAAGCCGGGGCAGGTCCTCCCACCTGGGCGGGCGGAGGCCCCGGAGGCGGGCGTACACGAGGAGCACGCTCCCCGCCACGAGAAATCGGAGGAGGACGAGATGCCCCGGGGCCAGGCCCTGAAGCCCCGCCCGGATGCCGGCGAAGGCGCTCGCCCAAAAGAGGATGGTGAGAAGCGCCGCCCCTAAGGCCCTAAGCTCCATGGGGTAAGACCAAATAGTAGAGGCCTTGGTCCAAGAGCCCCTCCTCCAAGAGGGCGTTCACCTCTTGGGCAGATACCCGGCCAATCCGCTCCTTGAGCGCTCCTAAGGAGAGGTAGCGGCCCGTGTAGAGGTACTCCATCCCCAGGTGGAAAAGCCGGCCCATGGGGGTTTCCCCGGCGAAGACCAAGGCGGTGGCCAAGGGGGTTTTGGCCCTCTCCACCTCCTCCTCCCCCACCCCCTCCCGCCGCAGGCGGGAAAGCTCCTCTTGAAGGGCGGCGAGAACGCCCTCCTTGTTCCCGGGGTCCGCCTGCACGTAAGCGTGGAAGAAACCCGCCCTATCCCCTTCCTCGTGGCCGAAGGAGGCCACCTCCGCCAGGCCCCGGTCCACCAGGGCGAAGTGAAGCCTCCCCGAGCCCTCCTCCCCCAAGAGATGGGCGAGGACCTGGGCGGGGAAGCGCTTCTCCTCCTGGTAGGCCACCCCGGGGAAAAGCCCCACCAGGTAAAGCGCCCGCGCCTTCTCGTAGGGGCGCTCCTCCACGCCAAAGGCGGGCCTTAAGGGCGGGTAGCTCCTTTCCGCCTCCCCCTGGGGCCAGTCCGCCGTGAGGGCCTCCGCCTCCGCCAGAAGCCTTCCGAAGTCCACCTTGCCCGTGGCGGCCAGGACCATGTTCTTGGGGAGGTAGCGCCTGGCGTGGTAGGCGGCCATCTGGTCCCGGGTGAGGGCGGTGATGCTCTCCACCGTGCCCAAGACGCTATTCCCCAAGGGGTGGCCTTGGAAAAAGCGGGCCCGGGCCCAATCGTAGGCCATGAAGCCGGGGCGGTCCTGGTAGCGGGCGATCTCCTCCAGGATGACCTTTTTCTCCGTGTCAAAGTCCTCCTGGCGCAGGGCGGGCCGCAGGAGCCTGGAGAAGAGGGTGAGAAGCTCAAAGGCGAACTCCGGCAACACCGCCCCGTAGTAGACCGTGGCCTCCTCGGAAGTGAAGGCGTTGTACTGGGCCCCCAGGCGGTCAAAGGCCAGGTTCACGGAAAGGGCGTCCATCCCCTCAGGCCCCTTGAAGACCATGTGTTCCAGGAAGTGGCTGACCCCGCTTTCCTCCGCCCGCTCGTCCCGGGCCCCCGTCTTCACGAAGTAGCCCAAGGCCACGCTGCGGGCTTCGGGCAGGACCTCGGCGATGACCTTAAGCCCGTTTTTTAGCTCCGCCTCACGAAACATGGCTCACCTCCCCCAAAAGCCCCACCCAAGGGTTCCGGTAGGGGTGCTCCCGCAGGAAGCGGTTCACCGCCTCGAGGCCCGTCCCGGCGATGGCCGCCTCAATCTCCGCCAGGGGGCGCACCCGCCCCAGGTAGAAAAGGTCCCGGGCCATGGAGGCGGCCCGGCTCCGAATGGACTCGTCCGCCAGGACCAAGGCGGTCTTCAGACCCACCTTGGCCCGGGCAAGCTCCTCGTCCTCCACGCCTTCCCGTAGGCGTTCCATCTCCCTTAGCATCACCGCCAGGGTCTCCCCTGCCCTTTCCTTGGTGGTCCCGGCATAGGCCATGAGGAGGCCCTGGCCCTTCACCCCGGCAGGGAAGGCGGAGACGGCATAGACCAGGCCCCGCTTCTCCCGCACCTCGGTAAAGAGGCGGCTAGACATGCCGCCCGAGAGGACCTCCAGGGCGAGCCTGGCCGCATAAAAGTTGGGGTCCTCCGGTCCCACATCGGGGTAGGCCAGGCCGATCTGCACCTGGGCCGTGGGCCTCTCCAGGGCAAAGCGATGGGGCTCGGAAAGCCGGGGCTTGGGGTAAAAAGCCTCCTCTCCCTCCCAGGCCAAGAGGGGCTCTAGGGCAACCAAAAGCCTCTCCCAGGAAACCCCCCCCGCCACCGCCAGGATGGCCCCCTTGGGGGTGTAGCGCCGACGGAAGTCCTCCCGCACCGCCTCGGGGCTTGCTCCTTTCAGGCTTTCCTCCTCCCCCAAGGGGTCGCGCCCGTGGGGGGAGAGGAAGATGTGGCGGCGGAGCTCGGAAAAAAGCTTCCGCGCCGGTTGGTCCTCTTGGGAAAGGAGGGACTGAAGGGCCACGCTCCGCACCGCCTCAAACCCTTCCTCGGGAAAACGGGGACGGGTGAGGAGGAGGGCATAAAGGCGGAAAACCTCCTCCAGCACCTCGGGCAGGAAGGCGGCGGAGAAGGCGGTGTACTCTAGCCCCGCCCCGCTACTCCGCCGCACCCCCAGAGCATCCAACGCCTCCGCCAGGGCCCGGGCGTCCAGCTCCCCCGCCCCTTTCCAAAGCCACCCCTCCAGGAGGGTGCTCGCCCCCAGGAGCTCCTCGGGCTCGTTCACCGCCCCGGCGGGGACCAAAAGTTGGAAGGCCACCCCCGGGTAGTCCCTTTCCTCCAGGGCCAGGAGAAGGCCATTGGGCAGTCGCTCCACGCGGCTCACAGGCCTAAGGGTATCATGGGGAGCGTGAGGGAAGGGGAACTTAAGGAGCGGCTTCTAAGGCCCCTTCTTCGCGAGCTTAAGGACGGGGCAAGGGACCGGGTGGTGGTGGGAGGACTGGAAAGCCTGGTGGAGAACCTGGCCCGGCCCTTCCCCGAGGTCCGGCGGCTTTTTCAGGGCTATGGGGCCAAGACCCCGGAGGCGCGGAAGGGGGTCTTGGAGGCCGCCATCCGCCTCCTCCAGGACGGGCTACCCCCGGAAAAGCCCCAAAGCCCTCCCCCTCCCCGCCTGGCCCTCGAGGACCCCGCCCACCACCTCGCCCCCCCGCAAAGCCGCAAGAAGCTCTCCGAGCTCGGCCTCCACACGGTGCGGGACGTGCTCCAGTACTACCCCCGCCGCTACGAGGACCGCCGCACCCTGCCCGGGGTGCGCTTTTTGGAGGACGGCAAGAAGGCCACCCTGCAGGTGAAGGTGCTGAGCAAAGAGCTCATCAAAACCCCCAAGAAGGGCATGCAGGTGGTGCAGGTCAAGGCCCAGGACGCCTGGGGATGGCGGCTTACCCTGGTCTGGTTCAACCAGCCTTGGGTCCTTTCCCAGGTGGAGGAGGGCGCCACCCTCATCGTCACGGGCCGGGTGCAGCGGCGGGGGGGTGTGCAGCTCTTCGTGGAGCACTTTGAGGACGAGGGCACCGAATCCCTCTCCACCGGGCGCATCGTCCCCATCTACCCCGCCAAGGAAGGGATCAGCCAGGCCTTCCTCCGGCGCACGGTCCACCGGGCCCTGGAACTTGCCCTGCCCCTCCAAGACCCCTTGGGGCCCTACCGGGAGGCGGAGGGGCTTGCGGATTACAGCGAGGCCCTAACCCACATCCACTTCCCCGAGGACGAGGAGGCCCTCAAGCGGGCCCTGTTGCGGCTCAAGTTTGACGAGTACCTGCTTTTGGAACTGAAGGCCCTTTTGGACGCCGGGGGGTTGGTCCTGGGCCGGAGCTTCCGGGTGGAGGAGGCCTGGGTGGAAACCTTCAAGAAGGCCCTCCCCTTCCCCCTTACCCGGGCCCAGGCGCGGGTCATGGAGGAGATCGCTAAGGACATGCAAAGCCCCAGGCAGATGGCCCGCCTCCTCCAGGGGGATGTGGGCTCGGGGAAGACGGTGGTGGCGGCCTTCGCCCTCTTTTTGGCGGCGCAAAACGGGGCCCAAGGGGCCCTCATGGCCCCCACCGAGATCCTGGCCCGGCAGCACTTTCAAAACCTCACCCGCTACCTCTTCCCCCTGGGGGTGCGGGTGGAGCTCCTTTTGGGCTCCATGAGCCCCAAGGAGAAGGAGGCGGCCATCGGGCGCCTGGCGGCGGGGGAGGCCCAGGTGGCCGTGGGCACCCACGCCCTCATCCAGGAGGGGGTGGCCTTCCGGGACCTGGGCCTCGCCGTGGTGGACGAGGAACACCGCTTCGGCGTCCTCCAGCGGCGGGCCCTCCTCAAGATGGCCCAGGTTCCCCCGGATGTCCTGGTCATGTCCGCTACCCCCATCCCCCGCTCCCTGGCCCTCACCCTTTACGGGGACCTGGAGGTGAGCGTCCTGGACGAGATGCCCCCGGGCCGTACCCCCGTAAAGACCAAGGTCCTCCCCCACCGCCTCCGCCTCCAGGCCTACGCCTTCGCCCGGGAGGAGGTGAAAAAGGGCCACCAGGTCTTCGTGGTGGCCCCGGCCATTGAGGAGAACGAAGAGCTGGACCTAAAGGCGGCGAAAAGCCTCTACGAGGAGCTCAAGGCCCTCCTTCCCGAGGTGCGCATGGCGCTCCTCCACGGCAAACTGCCCGCCCGGGAGAAGGAGGCGGTGATGGAGGCCTTCCGCCAGGGAAGCTTTGACCTTCTGGTTTCCACCACGGTGATTGAGGTGGGGGTGGACATCCCGAAGGCTACCCTCATCATCGTGGAGAACGCCGAGCGCTTCGGCCTGGCCCAACTCCACCAGCTTAGGGGCCGGGTGGGAAGGGGGGGCCTGGAGGGCTACGCCCTCTTCATCGCCGGGGAAGCGAGCGGGAAGACCCTAAAGCGCCTTAAGGTGCTGGAGGAGTCCACGGACGGCTTCTACATCGCCGAGATGGACCTGAAGCTCAGGGGCCCCGGGGAGCTGCGGGGAACGCGGCAGTCGGGCTACCCTGAGCTAAGGCTTGGGGACTTGGCGGAGGACACCGGCATCATTGAAAGGGCCCGGGCCCTCGCCAAGCGGATCCTCGAGGCCGACCCAGACCTCTCCCGGCCCGAGCACCAGGCCCTGAAGGCGGAGCTACGGGCCCAGGCGGAACGCATTGGCTTTCGGGAAGTGATCTGATGCGGGCCCTTCCCCACCCCCACCTCCCCACCTTCGCCTCGGAAGGGGGGGTGCTTCGGGCCAAGGCCCTAAGGGACTACCTCCTCGCCCTCGGCGAACGCTACGCCCGTTACGCCCCCCTGCCCCAGGTGGCCCTCTATGTTCTCTCGGAAAAGGACTGGCGGGCCCAGCTTCCCTACCCCTACGGCCTTCCCTTCCAGCACTCGGGGAAAGAGGGGCTCGCCCTCTATGCGCCCTTGACTTACCCGGAAAGGCTCCTCCACCGCCTGCGGGAAGCCCTCCTGCCCCTGGGCCCCCCGCCCGGGGAGATCCCCGCCTTCTTGGACCTCAACCTGGGGCACGAGTACGCCCATGCCGTGCAGGTGGCCTGGCGGCTTCGCACCGGGGCCCGGTGGCTGGACGAGTTCTTCGCCAACTACCTCTTCCTCCTGGCCCTGAAGGAGGCCTGGCCCCACCTGGCGGAAAACCTCCTCGCCTGGTGCCGCTACCTCGCCCGCCTGACACCCCCCAAAACGAGCCTTTCCGCCTACGAGAGAAGGCGGGGGGGATTGGCGGGGGCGCTTTGGTTCCAGGCCCAGTTCACCCTTAAGGCGGAAGAACTCCTCCAGGAAGAGGGCGACCGGCTCCTCAAAGCCTTTTTGGCGGCGGCCCCCTTGGACCGCAGGAAGGGCCACCGCCTCCTTTTGGCGCTTTACCCCGGGTTAAAGGATTGGTTTGCCGGCTTCGGCCTCAAGGCCGCACCCGAGGCGGCGCCTTCCCCTCCGCCAAACCCCTAAGCCAGTCCAGGAAGCTCACCTCCCCCACCTTCAGGGTGTAGAGCTCGGGCCTCGGCAGGATGCAGTGCTGGCTCCCTGGGGCCAGGTAGAAGGTGTAGTTTGCCGCCTGGGCCGGACGGAGCGCCGCCTCCTGGGCCTTTAGGGCCCATTCCCGAGCGGTGGCCTCGGAAGGGGTGGCCTCGCCCTTCATGAGGCCATAGAAGAAGATCTGCGTGCCGTCCAGGACGGTGGTGTACTGGGCGACCACCGCCTTCGGGTAGGCCCGGGCCAAGGCCAGGTAGATCTCCGAAACCTCAGGGTTCGGGGAAAGGCCTGGCAGGTCGGGCAGGCGCGGGTTCCAGCGGGCAAAGCCCGGGAAGCCCTCCGTGCGCACCCCCACCCCGGCATCGCCGCAGACCGCCACCTGGGCGTTTTTGTAGGTGGCCAGCACCTTGTCCGCCCAGAAGACCGCCCCGTAGGCCCCGGCGCTACACCCGGTGACGAAAACCCGCTCCGGGTTGGTGTGGTTCTTGAAAAGGTACTCCAGCACCGCCTGCACGTTCCGCGCCCCCTGGTGGTGCACCCGGTAGCCCCCGTAGTCCACCGTGGCCCTCCCCACGTGGAGGTCCCCGGTGCAGTAGGGCACGAAGACGTGGGTCCAGCCGTGGAAGGGGTTGGCCACGCTCAGGCGGTTATAGATGCCCTGGGCGAGGGCGAGCTCCTGGGTGTCCACCCGCTTGCGGTAGGTGCGGCTTTCCGGGCCGCAGGTGGCGGCGTCCCAACAGGCCCCACCCCCTTGGAAGTCCAAGACCACCTTCTTGGGGTCCCCCGGGCTCACGTAGAAGCGGTAGGGGGAGCCGTCGGCGCACACCCCGCCCGGCACCTCCACCGCCTGCCAGAGGGCAAGCCCTTGGGCCAAAGCCAAACCCAATAGCGAAAGGAGGGCTAAAAGCCGCTTCATTGTTCACCCCCGCCCCCAGTCTAAGAGAGGGTTTGGACCGGGTCAAGAAAAGGCGGCCCAAAGGCCGCCCCCAAGGAACCTTCCCTTTAAAAGACCGCCTTGCGCAGGATGTCGCTCACGGAAACGATCCCGATAACCTCGCCCTGGATCACCGGGGCACGACGGATGCCCGTGTTGGCGAAGAGCCGGGCCACGTACTCCACCCCAAGGTCGGGGTTCACCGTAATAACCGGTTTGGTCATGATCTCGTGCACCTGCACCGTGGAGGGGTCTTTGCCGTAGGCGATGACCTTGTAGACGATGTCCGTCTCGGTGACGATGCCGTAGGCGTCCTCCTCGTTCCGGCGGTCCACGATAAGGGCGCGGAGGCCTGTTTCCTTCATCAGGTTGATGGCCTCCTTCACCGTGGCCGAACCCTGGATCATCACCACCTCGGTGGACATGATGTCCTTGGCCTTCTTCACGGCGCACCTCCTTGCCCGAAGGACGGGTACGGGGCTATCCGGGCGCCCTCAAGATACCCAAAGGGGTATGCCTCACACCAGGGACATCCGTCCCCTAAACCCACTCCACCCGGCTGCCCGAAGGGTGTTTGCGCACGCGAAGCCTAGCGGGAAGCCTCTCCGCCAGGGCCTCCACGTGGGTCACGATCCCCACGAGCCTGCCCCGGGTGGGGAGGCTTTCCAATACCCCCGCCACCACCTCGAGGGTCTCCGGGTCCAAGGTGCCGAAGCCCTCGTCCAAAAAGAGCGCCCCCAAGCGGCCCCGGGAAAGCTCCTCGGAAAGGGCCAGGGCCAAGGAGAGGCTCGCGAGGAAACTCTCCCCCCCGGAAAGGGTCTTCACCGGGCGGCGGGCCTCGGTCCAGAGGTCGTACACCTCGTACTCCCCGCCCTTGCCGAGAAGCCGGTACCGCCCGCCGGAGAGGGTGGCGAGGAGGGCATCGGCCCGCTCCACCAGGCTCTGTTGCTTAAGGCCTAGGAGGTAGTCGGGGAAGTGGTTCTCCTGGAGGTCCCGGGCGAGCTTGTCCCAGAGGTCCACCTCCCGCACCACCTGCGCCAGCCGGCCCTCCAGCTCCCGGCGCCTTTGCAAACTTTCCCGCAGGGCCTCAGCCCGGTCCCGCAGGACGGCCATCCTTTCCCCCAGTTCCCGAAGCCTTTCTTGGGCGCGGCTTAGCGCTTCCTGGGCTTTCCCAAGGCGGGCCCTGGCCTCCTCCAAGGAAACCTCGGGCAAGGGAGGGAGGGCGTTCCAACGGGCTTCCACCTCGGCGAGCTCCTTTTCGTGGTCCTGAAGGCGTGTTTGCAGCGCCGCCTCCTCCTCGGGGGAAAGGTAGAACTGCCTCGCCTCCTCCTCGGGCATGAGGCCCTGGAGGGAAGCCTCCGCCTCGGCGAGGGCTCTCCCTTGCTCCTCCTTCCTGGCCCGCAAGGCGGAAAGGGTTCGGAGGGTCTCCTCCACCTTTTGGGAAAGCTCCCGGTCCTTCCCCTCTTTCTCCTCCAGGGCCTTCACCTCCGCGGCGAGGGCCCGCAAGAAGGCCTCCACCCCCAGGCCACGGGTGGCCTCCTGGAGGTAACGGTATAGCCCCGCCCCCAAGGCGGCCTTCTCCTCCTTAAGGGCGGCCAGGGCGGCCTGGGCCTCGGCCAGGAGGGCCTCCGCCTCCCCTTCCCGGCCTTGGCGGAGGCGGGCTTCCTCTTGCCTTAGCTCTCTCACCGCCACCTCCTTGGACCTTAGCTCTCCTCTAAGTTCCTGGTAGCGGCCCCGCAGGCCCTCCAACGCCTCTTTCGCCTGGGCGTGAGCCTCCTTAAGGCCCTCCAGGTCCCCGGGCTTAGGCTCCACCCCCAAAGCCTCCAGGGCTTTCTCCTTCTCGGAAACCGCCTGCTCTAGCCTCCCTAGCTCACGCAAGACCTCGCTTAAGGCCTCCTCCAAGGCTTTTCGCCTTCCCGCCAGGTCCAGGCCCTCAGGCCTTGGGGGCAGGGCGTGGACCACGCCGCCACAAAGGGGGCAGGGCTCCCCCGGCTCCAGAAGGTCGTGGTAGGCCAATAACCCCTGCCGCCTCTCCGCCTCCTTGAGCTCGGCAAGCTCCCCTTCCAAACGGGCCTTCTCCTTAAGGAGGCGGTCTAACTCCCCTTGGAGGGCCACAAGCTCCTCCCTTAGGGCGTGGGCCTCCGCCGCCTTCAAGGCCTCCTCCAGGGCGGAAACCTCCTCCCGTTTGGCCTTGCCCAGGGCCTCAACCCGCCCGAGCTCGTCCTCAAGCCCCGCCAAGGCCGCTTCCTCCTCCCGAAGCGCCCGCCTGGCCTCGGCCCAGGCCTCTAGGGCGCGCACCTCCCCTTCCAGAAGGGGTTCCTTTTCCAAAAGGGCCTCGAGGGCCTTGGGGTCTAGGCGCGGCTTGGGGTGCTCCCTCACGCCCACCCGCCGCCAAAGAGCCTCCAGGGCCCTCAACCCCTGGGCCTCCAGGAGGGCCTCCCGGGCCCCCCTTAGGGCCTCGGGGTCAAAGGCCAGGGCCTTTCGCCGCTCCTCCAAGCCGGCGAGTTTCCCTTCCAACTCCTGGATTTTCCCCTCCGTGTCCCTAAGGGCCGCCTCCTTTTCCCGATAGGCCCGCCAAAGGGGAAGGGCCCGCGCCGCCTCCTCCGCCCGGGCCAGGCGTTCCCGTAAGGCCTCCATGGTGGGGGCCTCGGCCTCGAGGCGGGCCCGCCTCGCCTCCAGGGCCTGGCGCTCCTCCAGGGCTTGGAGGAGGGCTTTCGCCTCCTCGGCCTCCCGTTCTAGCCGGGGCTTTTGCTTCCCCAGGGCCTCCGCCTCCCTTTGGGCCTTTTCCAGCTCACTCTCCAGGGCCTCCAAGGCCTCCAGGGTAGCCCCCCCAAGGCGTTAAGCTCCCCCTCCAGGCGCCCCTTCTCCTCCAGGAGGGCGTTGCGCCTCTCCGCCGCCTTGTCCCGGGCCTTCTTTAAGCGGGTCAGCTCAAAGAGGTCCAGGAGGATCTGCCGCCTTTCCTTGGCTTCCCCCTTCAAAAAGCGGTCAAACTCCCCCTGGGGCAGGAGGAGGGCCCGGGTGAAGGCCTCGTAGGAGAGGCCGAGGAGGTCCGCAATCCCCTGGTTTAGCCGGTCCAGGGTTTCCAAGGGCACCAGGCGCTCGCCCCAGGCTCCAAGCTCAAAAAGCCGCCCTTCGCCCTTCTTCCCCCGCACCCGTTCCACCCGGTAAACCCTTTCCCCCACCTGGAAGGTGAGGCGCACCCGGGCCTCTCCCAAAGCGGGGTGCACCAGGCTGGCCACCTCCCGGCCCACCCGGGGCACGCGGCCATAGAGGGCGAAGGCGATGGCGTCCAGAAGGGTGCTCTTGCCGCTCCCCGTGGGCCCGGTGATGGCGAAAAGCTCCACGTCGGAGAAGTCCACCTCCTGGCGTTCCCGATAAGGGCCGAACCCCTCAAGTTCCAGGCGCAAGGGCCTCAAGCTCCACCTCCATAAGGACCTGCTTCAAGCCTTGCACAAGGGCTTCCTCCTTGCGCCCCCGTTCCTCTAGGTAGCGGGCGTACGCCTCCAGCAGGCCAAGCTCCGCCCTTCCTTGCCCTTGGAGTTCCTCGGGCAAGGCCAAAGCGCTCTCCACGGCGAGGAGGTTGGGCAGGGCCTGGAAAAGCCGCTCCTTCACCGCCGGGGAAACCCGCCCTTCCAAAACAAGCCGCACGTAGCCGGGGAAGTTCCTAATCTCCTCTAGCCGCCCGTCCAAGGCCTCTGGGGCCAGGCGGTAGGTCCTTAAGGGCTTGCCCCAGCGCTCCCGGATGGGATAGACCCGGGCCGGGCCCGAAGGGGGAAGCTCCACCAAAAGCGCCCCCCGCTCCGCCTCTTCCCCCTCGCCGAAATCCAGCTGGATGAGGCTTCCCGGGTACCAGGCCAAGGGAGCCTCGGAAACTTGCTGTTGGCGGTGGAGGTGGCCTAAGGCCAGGTACCGGGCGGCGGTGGGGAGGGCGGAAGCGGGCACGGCGTAGCTCTCCGAAAGGTGAAAGGCGAACTCCCCCGCTCCCGGTTTGGACCCCTCCACGGCGAAGTGGCCCAGCATAAGGGGGCTTGCCAGGTTGGCCAAGATGCGGCGCATGTTCTCGGCGTAGGTGCGGTGGCGCTCCTCCGCCTCCTGCCAAAGCCGCTTCATGAGTACCCGCTCGGAGACAAAGGGGAGGAGGGCCGCCCTTAGGCCCTTCACCTCCACCACGCCCCCCTCCTCGCGAAAAAGGGGCCGGCCCCGCACCATAGCCCCGGCCAGGGCCAGGAGGGGGGAGAGGGCCTCGAGGCGCTCCTTGGGGTCGTGGTTCCCGGCGATGACCAGGGCCGGAACCCCAAGCTCGCGGAGCCTGAGGAAGAACTCCACCGCTAAAGCCTCGGCCTCCGCGGAAACCTGGGGCCGGTCAAAGAGGTCCCCCGCCACCACCACCAGGTCCACCCGCTCCTTCCTTACGAGTTCCAAAAGGGCTTCCAAAGCCTGGGCGATCTCGGGCGTGCGGTCCACGCCGCGCAAAACCTTCCCCAGGTGCCAGTCAGCGGTGTGCAGGAGGCGCACGGGTCCCATTATGCCCTAGTGGGGGTGGGCGTGGTCCGGCGGCCCGCCCCGCCCCCCTCGGAAGGCCAAGGCCGCCACCCAGGTGGTGAGGGGCACGGCGAGGAGAAGCCCCAAAGAACCCAAGACCATATGGGCCAGCTCCGCGGCGAAAGGTTCCGTGTTGAGGAGAAAGCGCAACGGGGTGGGGTCCTTGGTGAGGAGGAGGAAAAGGGGCAAGGAGCCGGCGGCATAGGCCAGAACCAGGGTGTTCACCAGGCTCCCGATGTGGTCGTACCCCACCTCCATCCCCCGGCGGTAAAGCTCCCAAAGCCCCAGGCGGGGATTGGCATGGCTTAGGGCCTGGACCACCGCCGCCTGGGTGACGGTGACGTCCGTGAGGGCCCCCAAGGCCCCCACCACCACCCCCGCCAGGTATAGAGACACCAGGTCCACCCCGCCCCACTGCCGGAGGAGGAGCGCCTCCTCGGAGGCGAGGCCCGTGAAGCCCATGGCCCGGGTGAAGAAGAGGGCCAGGAGGAGGACAAAGGCTACGGAGAGGAGGGTACCCAGGAGGGCCGCCGTGGTCTTGCGGTTCACCCCGTGCACCAGGTAAACGGTGAGAAAAAGCACCCCCACGCTTCCCAAGAAAGCGTAAAGGAGGGGGTTCCCCCCCGAGGCCACCCGGGGCACCACGAAGTAGACCACCACAAGAAGGCTCAAGAAGGTGCCCAAAAGCCCCCTAAACCCCTTGCCCCGCCCGAGGAGGAGGGCGAAAAGGGCGAAGAGGCCGAGGAGAAGGAAGAGGTGGGGAAACCGGTCGGGCTCGGTAACGTAAAGCCTTCCCCCCTCTTGGTAGAGGACCACCCGCTCCCCCACCCGGAAGCCGCCCCCATCGGCGGGAAGGAGGGCCTCCTGGACCCCTTCCGCCACCCGCACCTGGGCCACGCCCCGTGCCATGTCTAGGGCCAGGATCTGCCCCAGAAGGTAGCCTCCATCCCCCTGGGCCCAGACGGGGAGAAGCAGAAAGAGGACGAGCGCTCGCCACATGCCCCCACTCTAGCCCGGGAAGATGAAAGAAGCTTCTCAGATTGTATGCTAAGGGGCATGGAGCGGGCCACCAAGCAACGGCGGGCCATCCGGGAGGCCTTCCTGGAAGCGAAAAGGCCCCTCTCCCCCCAGGAGGTGCTGGCCCTGGCCCGGAAGAAGGTGCCCTCCTTGGGCCTCGCCACCGTCTACCGCAACCTGAAGGCCTTGGTGGAGGAAGGCTTCCTCACCCCCGTGGCCCTGCCGGGCGAGCCCCCCCGGTACGAGCCCGCAGGCCTGGAGCACCACCACCACTTCTTCTGCCGCCGGTGCGGCCGGGTGTTTGAGCTTTTGGGGTGCGAGCTCGCCCTAACCCACCTCCCTCCGGGCTTCCAAGCCGAAGACCACGAGGTCACGGTCTATGGCCGTTGCCCTGAGTGCGCCTTATAATCGTCCCGATGGCCAAGCGGAAGCCCGCCAAGGCTAGCCGTGGGTACGAGCGAGAAGGCTACACCGCCCTTCTCGGCGCCCTGGCCTTCTTCCTCTCCTCCCCCTTCCTCCCCCTGGACACGGGGGCGCTGGGGGAGGCCTTGGGCGCCTTCTACCGGGCGGTGGGCCTACCCGGCTACCTCCTTCCCCTAAGCCTTGCCCTCCTGGCGGTGGCCCTTTACCGGCAGAAACCCCTAAGGCGCCTCCTCCGCCACCTCCTTTTCGCCTACCTCCTCGCCTTTAGCCTCCTTCCCCTGGCGGGGCCCTTGGCGGGGGAGGTGGGGCGGGGGTTTAGGCGCCTCCTGGAGGAACGGGCGGGGGCCCTGGGCCTCCTGGCCCCCCTCCTCCTGGGCAGCCTGGTCCTGGACCTTTGGCTTTCCCGCCCCCCCTTCTCCCTCCTCCTCTCGGGCGTCCGGAAAGGGGTGGAAGGGGTGCGGCGGGTGCGGCATGCGCTAAAGGCCCTGCTCTTGCGGCAGAGGATCGGGGCCTTAGCCCGGCTCTACCCCGAGCACACCGCCCTCCCCGCCCTGGCCAAAAGCCTCACCCCCGAGGAACTCCCCGAGGTGGAAAAGGCCCTAAGCCGGTTTCTGGAGGAGCGGGTAGGGGAGCTTAGGCGCCAGATGGAAGCGGACCAAAGGCCCCTCGAGCCCAGGCTCCTCGCCCTGGAAGCCGCCCTCAAGAACCCCATCCCGGGGGAAGGGCCCTTGCGGGAGGCCCTGGAGGAGCGGCGCGCCGCCTTACACCTGGAGGTCCAGGCCCTCAAGGCCCGGCTTAAGGCCCTGCAAACCCTCCCCCGCCTAACCCCTTCCCTCAGGGGCCTCCTCCTGGGCCGGAAACTAAGGGAGGAACGGCGGGGGCGCTGGGAGGAGGCTTCTGGTCTCCTCGAGGACCTGGAGGCCCGCCAGGAGGAGCTATCCCGCTGGCTCCCCTTCCTGGCGCTTGGGCCCGAGGGGGCGAAGGAGGCGCTCAAGGCCCTCCTCACCGGCAACCCCCCACCCCCGCCTTCGGAGACGAAGGAGCCGCCCAAAGGGGAGCCCGAACCCGAGCCCTTTGACCTGGACCTGGTCTTCCCCGAGCCCACCCCGCCCCCAAGGACCCCCCCCGTCCCCAAGGCGAGGCCCGGGTGGCGGTGGTGCCCAGCACCGCCTTGGCCCTGCCCACCCCCGAGCTCCTTGACCCCCCTGAGCCCAAGGGCCATCTCCGCGCCCTGGAGGAGGAGGCGGAAAAGCTCAAGGGGGCCATCGCCGAAACCCTCAAGCAGTTTGGCGTGCAGGCCGAGGTGGTGGGCCACGCCCGGGGGCCCTCGGTCACCCGCTACGAACTCCTCCCCGCACCCGGGGAGAAGATTAGCCGCATCCAAAGCCTGCAAAACGACCTGGCCCGGGCCTTGGCGGTGGGGGCAGTGCGGATTGAGGCCCCCATCCCCGGGAAGCACACCGTGGGCCTGGAGGTACCCAACCCCAAGCGGGAACTGGTGCGCTTCTCGGAAGCGGTGCTTTCCCCTAGCTTCCAAAACGCCAAAGCCCTCCTGCCCCTGGTCCTGGGCAAGAGCATTGAGGGGGAGATCTGGGTAAGGGACCTCGCCAAAATGCCCCACCTCCTCATCGCCGGCTCCACGGGAAGCGGCAAGAGCGTGGCCATCAACGTCCTCATCGCAAGCCTCCTCTTCAAACACCTCCCCACCCACCTGCGCCTCCTTCTCATTGACCCCAAGATGGTGGAGCTCACCCCCTACGAGGGCATCCCCCACCTGGTACGCCCCGTGGTGACGAGCCCGGAGGAGGCCGCCGGGGTCTTGCAGGGGGCGGTGGCCCACATGGAAAGGCGCTACCGCCTCATGAGCCAGGTGGGGGCCAGGAACCTGGAGCAGTACAACGCCAAGATGGAGAAGGAGGGGGGCGAAACCCTGCCCTACCTGGTCATCGTGGTGGACGAGCTGGCCGACCTCATGATGACCGCCCCCAAGGAGGTGGAGGCGGCCATCCTGCGCCTCGCCCAGATGGCCCGGGCCACGGGGATGCACCTCATCCTCGCCACCCAACGCCCCAGCGTGGACATCCTCACCTCCCTCATCAAGGTGAACATCCCCGCCCGCCTGGCCTTCGCCGTGGCCAGCGGCTTTGACTCCCGCACCATCCTGGACACGCAAGGGGCGGAGAAGCTCATCGGCCAGGGGGATGCCCTCTTCCACCAGCCCGGCCTCACCAAGCCCGTGCGCCTCCAGGTGCCCTACCTCTCCGAGGAAGAGGTGGCCCGCCTGGCCGGGTACCTCCGGGGGCAAAGCTTTGAGGACCGCTTCGCCGAGGCCTACGGGGCGGACTTTGAGCCCCCTAAAGCCCCGGAGGGCACCGGGCCGGGAGAGGTGGACTTCTCCGACCCCCTTTTGAAGAAGGCGGCGGAGATCGTGGTGGAGGAGGGCTACGGCTCGGTGAGCCGGTTGCAACGCCGGCTTTCCATCGGCCACGCCCGGGCGGGGAAGCTCATGGACGCCCTGGAGGCCATGGGCATCGTGGGCCCCCCAAGGGCTCCAAACCCCGGGAGGTCCTCATCACCAAGGAGCAACTCAAGGACTTCTTCGGCTAGTGTGCTATCATGGCCCCTTGTGGAAATGGTGCCGGGTGGGCGCTGGGTAGCGGAGATTTACGGTTGCGATCTGGACGTGCTGGAAAACCCCAAGATGGTGGAGGCGGCCCTTCTGGATGCGGTGATGCGCCTGGGGGCCCCCAAGGGCTCGGCCCAGTCCGTGGTCTACAAGTTCCACCCCCAGGGGCTTTCCGCCGCCGTGGTGAGCCCGGTGGCGGCGGTGATGATCCACACCTGGCCCGAGGACAACGCCTCCGCCACCTTGGACCTCTACTTCTACCGGGACGGGGTGGACCCTGAGGAGGTTCTGAAGGGGCTTTCCCGGGCCTTCGGGGCCAAGGAGGAGTCCGCCTTCCGCTACTGGCGGGGCACGGAGCACGCCATCCGGCGCCGGGGCTTCACGGACCACCAAGGAGGTTAGGTATGGACTACGGCATGTACTTCTTTGAACACATCACCCCCTTTGAGACCATGGTGCGGCGCATGGAGCGGGTCATCGCCTCGGGCCGCACCCGGTACCAGGACTACTTCCTCTTTGAAAGCAAGGGCTTTGGCAAGGTGCTGGTCCTGGATAAGGACGTGCAGAGCACGGAAAAGGACGAGTACATCTACCACGAAACCCTGGTCCACCCCGCCATGCTCTCCCACCCCGAGCCCAAGACCGTGCTCATCGTGGGGGGTGGGGAGGGGGCGACCCTAAGGGAGGTCCTCCGCCACCCCACGGTGGAAAAGGCGGTGATGGTGGACATTGACGGGGAGCTGGTGGAGATGGCCAAGCAGCACTTGCCCGAGTGGCACCAGGGGGCATTTGACGACCCCCGGTCGGTGCTCGTCATTGACGATGCCCGGGCCTATCTGGAACGTACCCAGGACACTTACGACGTGGTGATCGTTGACCTCACCGACCCCGTGGGGGAGGACAACCCGGCCCGCCTCCTTTACACCGTGGAGTTCTACCGCCTGGTCAAGGCTCACCTCAACCCAGGCGGGGTGATGGGGATGCAGGCGGGCATGATCATGCTCACCCACCACCGGGTCCACCCCGTGGTCCACCGCACGGTAAGGGAGGCCTTCCGCTATGTGCGGAGCTACAAGAACCACATCCCGGGCTTCTTCCTCAACTTCGGCTTCCTCCTGGCCTCCGATGCCTTTGACCCCGCCGCCTTCTCCGAAGGGGTCATAGAGGCCCGCATCCGGGAGCGGAACCTCCCCTTGCGCCACCTGAACGCCCATTACCTCGAGGCCATGTTCGTCCTGCCCAAGGACCTGCAGGAGGCGCTGGACAAGGAGGAGATGGTCTCCACCGACGCCAATCCCTTCTACGTCACCCCAGAAGGGGACGCGCGCCAAGCGCCCTATATCCAGTAGGTGGTAGAGTAAACCCATGCCGCGCGCGCTCGTTCTCGTGGTGGTGGTTTTGGCCCTTGGGGGCCTGGGCTGGATCCTGTGGGGGCCCAAGGGCAAGGCGGGGCTTGACCCCGCCCAAGGGGCCCGTTTCGCCTTGGGGCGGGAGGACGCCCCCGTGGTGGTGGTGGACTTCTCCAACTACCTCTGCCCCCACTGCCAGAACCACGCCCTCAACGTCCTTCCCCGGCTTAAAGCCGAGTACATTGACACCGGCAAGGTGCGCTACCTCTTCCGCGACTTCCCCTTCCCCGGCCAGGCCCACGTGATCCGGGCGAGCGAGGCCGCCGCCTGCGCCCACGAAGAGGGGCGCTACTACGAGTACCACGAGGTCCTCTTCCGGGCTGCCAGCAGCTGGGGCAACCTCACGGGCGACGTCCTGGATCGCTATCTGGTGGACCTGGCGGGGCAGCTGGGCCTGGACACCCAGGCCTTCCAGGCCTGCCTGGCCTCCGGGCGGCACCGGGAAGGGGTTTTGGCGGACCAGAAGCTAGCAAACGACCTCGGCCTCACCGGGACCCCCACCTTCTTCATCGCCGGGGAGAAGCGTACGGGCTTCCTCCCCTACGAGGAATGGAAGGCCCTTCTGGACCAGGCCCTCTCCCAGAAATAGGCCAAGCGGTGTAAGGGCGGGGGAAGCACACCCCCGCCCCTTTCCCCTTCCTTTGCTACCCTTGGGGCATGGAGGCCCTCTGGGTCGCCGCCGCCTTTGCCCTAGGCCTTCTCGCCAGCCGGCTAGGCCTCCCCCCCTTGGTGGGGTACCTGGGGGCGGGCTTTGGCCTCAACGCCCTGGGCCTGAGGGAAACGGAGTTTTTGCACCACGCCGCCGAGATCGGGGTCCTCCTCCTCCTCTTCAGCGTGGGGCTCAAGCTTCGGCTTAAGGACCTCCTGGAGCCCCGGGTCCTGGGGGCAGGAGGGCTTCACCTCCTCCTCTTCTCCCTGCTCGCCCTACCCTTCGTGGGCCTCCTCCCCTTGGCCGTGGCCCTGGGCTTCTCCAGCACGGTGCTGGTGGCCAAGCTCCTGGAGGACAAGCGGGAACTCACCACCTACCACGGCCGCCTCTCCCTGGGCATCCTGGTCTTCCAGGACCTGGTGGCGGTGGGCCTCCTCACCCTTTATGGAGGAGGCTCGGTGAGCCCTTGGGCGGTGCTTTTGCTTCTCTTTCCCCTTTTCCGCTCCCAGGTGGGCTGGCTTTTGGAAAGAAGCGGGCACGAGGAACTTTTGGTCCTCTTCGGCCTGGGGCTCGCCCTTCTGGGAGGGGAAGCCTTCCGCCAGGTGGGGTTATCCCCGGAGCTGGGGGCGCTCCTCATGGGCACCCTCCTCTCGGGCCACGCCAAGGGCACGGAGATGGCCAAGTCCTTGTGGAGCCTCAAGGAGGCTTTCCTGGTGGCCTTTTTCCTGGACATTGGCCTCAGGGAGGGCGTTCAGGGGGTGGAGGCGGGGCTTTTGCTCGGCCTCCTTCTCCTCTCCCTCCTCAAGGCCCCCCTCTTCTTCCTCCTCTTCCTCCTCCTGGGCCTTCGGGCCCGCACCGCCTTTGTGGCGGGGACCTACCTCGGCAACTACTCGGAGTTCGCCCTCATCGTGGGGGTGGCCCTGGAGGAGGCCGGGCTTCTCCCCGTGTCCCTGGGCAACCTGGCCCTCTTGGTGGCCCTCTCCATGGCCCTCTCCGCCCCCCTTGGCCGCTACAGCCACACCCTGTACAAGCGCCTCGAGCCCCTTCTCCTTCGCCTAGAGCGCAAGGGCCGCCACCCCGACGAGGAGCCCGAGCGCCTGGACGGGGCCACGGTCCTCATCGTGGGCATGGGGCGCACGGGGGGAGCGGTCTACCGGGTCCTGGAGGCGGGGGGGGAACGGCCCTTCGGCCTGGACGCCGACCCCGAAAAGGTGGAACGGCACCGGGCCAAGGGCCGGCGGGTCCTCTACGGGGATGCGGAAGACCCCGAGCTTTGGGAAAGGCTGGACCTCTCGGGGCTCAAGGCGGTGGTCCTGGCCTTGCCGGACCTCGAGGCCAAACTCCTCGCCGCCCGCTGGCTCAAGGAAAGGGGCTTCAGGGGGGTGGTGGCCGCCACCAGCTTCCACCTGGAGGAGGACCCCGCCCTGGAGGCCGCCGGGGCAAGCCTCCTCTTCCACCCCTTCCGGGAGGCGGGGGAACGCCTGGCGGAAAAGGTACTGGAAAGGCTCGCTATAATGGGTGAGGTGAGCCATGGCCGGTCATAGCAAGTGGGCACAAATCAAGCGCAAGAAGGCCGCCAACGACCTCAAGCGCGGCAAGATCATCTCCAAGCACCTTAGGGCCATCCAGGCGGCGGCCCGGGCCGGGGGAAGCCCCTACCCCGAGGCCAACGTCCAACTGCGGAACGCCATTGAGGCCGCCCGCGCCGACGATGTGCCCATGGAGAACATTGAGCGCCTCCTGCAGAAGCTCCAGGGGGGCGGGGAAGGCGCCGAGCAGTACGAGGAAATCGTCTACGAGGGCTACGCCCCGGGTGGGGTGGCCCTTCTGGTCTACGCCCTCACGGACAACCGGAACCGCACCGCCGGCGAGGTGCGCCACGTCTTCTCCAAGTACGGGGGTTCTTTGGGCACCTCGGGGAGCGTGGCCTGGCAGTTTGAGCGGAAAGGCGTCATCGTCTGCCAAAACTCCGAAGCCGCCCAGGAGGCGGCCATAGAGCTCGGGGCCTTGGACCTCGAGGAGGAAGGGGATAGCCTCACCCTCTACACCGACCCCGCCGAGGCCTACCGCATCGCCGAGGAGCTCAAGAAGCGGGGCATCCCCGTGGAGGCGGTGGAGGTGGTGCAACACCCCCAGAACACCGTGAGCCTCCCCCCCGAGGAGGCCGCCAAGGTCATGCGCCTGGTGGAGGCCCTGGAGGACCTGGACGACGTGCAAAACGTCTACACCAACCTAGACCCCGCAAGCCTCCAGGTGGAGGCGTAAAGGGGCCGCCCGGGGGTTTCCCCGGGCGGACGCCTATTCCTCCTTCTTGCGCTTTTTCTCCTCCCGCATGAGCCGTCTCCGCTCCGCCCGGGAGAGGCCCGGCTGGGGCGGGGGGGTTGCGGGGCGCTTCCTCTCCACCCCAAAGGCCTCGGGCGTCTTGGGGGCCTCGGGCACGGGCACGTAGGGGGCCTCCCGCACCGGGCGCACGGGCTCAGCCTCCACCTTGAGGCGGAAGAGGAACTTGGCCACCTCGCCCTTGATGAAGCCCACCATATCGTTGAAGAGGCGGGTGGCCTCAATCTTGTACTCCTGGAAGGGGTCCTTCTGCCCATAGCCCCGGAGGAAGATGCCCTGCCGCAGCACGTCCAGGTTGTGCAGGTGCTCCTTCCAGGCGGAGTCCACCACGTTGAGGATGACGAAGCGCTCCACGGCCCGCATCAGGGGTGGGGAAAGCTCCGCCTCCCGGGTCTCGTAGGCCTTAAGGGCCCCCTCCACCAGGCGCTCCACGCCCTCTTCCGGCTTGAGCTTCCTCAGTTCCTCAAAGGGGAAGTCCGCCAGCTGGGGCACGGTGTCCAGGAGGGCGGCCTTGAGGCCCTCGAGGTCCCAGTCCTCGGGGTGGACCTGGGGGTTGAGGAAGTTCTCCGCCAAAGCGGCCACCGTCTCCTCCACCATGCCCATGGCGGCCTCCCGCACCGCCTCGTCCTCGCCCAGAAGGATGAGGCGGCGCTGGGCGTAAATCACCTCCCGCTGGCGGCTTAGCACGTCGTCAAACTGCAAAAGCTGCTTGCGGATGGCGAAGTTGCGGTCCTCCACCCGCTTTTGCGCCCGCTCAATGGATCGGGTGACCATGGGATGCTCAATGGGCTCGGAGTCGTCAAAGCCCATGCGGTCCAGCATGGCGATGACCCGGTCAGAGGCGAAGAGGCGCATGAGGTCATCGTCAAAGCTCACGTAAAAGCGGCTCCCCCCAGGGTCCCCCTGGCGGCCGGCGCGGCCCCGGAGCTGGTTGTCTATCCGCCGGGACTCGTGCCGCTCCGTGCCCAGGATGAAAAGCCCCCCCAAGGCCCGCACCCGCTCCTCGTCCTGTTTGCACTCCTCCCGGATCTGGCGGATCCTCTCCAAAAGCTCGTCCTTCACCCCAAGCTCCGCCGCCAGGACCTTCGCTTCCTCCTCCTGGCCCGCCACCATCTTCTTGATGAAGAGCTCCACCTTCCACTCGTAGCGGTCAAAGCCCTCCTTCTCCAAAAGGGCGGCGGCCAGGTACTCGGGGTTCCCCCCCAGCTTGATGTCCGTGCCCCGGCCCGCCATGTTGGTGGCGATGGTGACGGTCTTGCTCCGGCCCGCCTGGGCCACGATCTCCGCCTCCTTGGCGTGGTGCTTGGCGTTTAGCACCTGGTGGGGGATGCCCCGGCGAAGGACGTTTAAGGTGTGCACCGCCCGCTTCAGGCCCTCCCAGGCGGCGCGCAGGTTGCCCTTTTGCGGGATGAGCTCCTCAAAGGAGGCCAGGTCCTCGTCTTTGAGCTGGCCGGGCTTTTCCAGAAGCTTCCTCAGGCGGTCCCAGGCCTCCCCCTGCTGCTTGGCGCTGGCCTTTTTGAAGAGTTCCAGGCGCATCTCCAGGCGGGGCAGGTAGAGCCTGGGCTCCTTGAGCATCTGGGAAAGCCTTTCGGACTTCTCAATGCTGATGGTGCCCACCAAGACGGGCTGGCCCCGCTCGTACTTCTCGGCAATCTCCTCCACCACGGCGTAGAACTTCCCCTTTTCCGTGCGGTAGACCACGTCGGGGTAGTCCTTGCGGATCATGGGGCGGTTGGTGGGCACCACCACCACGTCCATGCCGTAGATCTCCTGGAACTCCTTCTCCTCCGTCTTGGCGGTGCCCGTCATGCCGGCGCGCTTCTCGTAGAGGCGGAAGAAGTTCTGGTAGGTGATGGTGGCCAGGGTCTGGTTCTCCCGCTCAATCCTGACCCCCTCCTTGGCCTCTATGGCCTGGTGGAGGCCCTCGCCGTAGCGGCGCCCCGGCATGAGGCGGCCCGTGAACTCGTCCACGATGATGACCTGGCCATCCTGGACGATGTAGTCCCGGTCCCGGTGGTAGAGCTCCTTGGCCCGGATGGCCTGGATGAGCATGTGGGCGAGCTCCATGTTCTCGGGGCTGAAAAGCCCCTCCACCCCCAGGAGCTTTTCCGCCTTGGCGATGCCCTGGAGGGTGAGGTGGACGGACCGGTTCTTCTCCTCAATGGTGTAGTCCCCCGTGGGCTCCTTGCGCACCCCAGGCTCCGCGGGCAGGCCCCTTTCCAGCTTCTTGGCGATCTCCGCCATCTTGTAGTAGAGGTCGGTGGCCTTCTCCGCCGGGCCGCTGATGATGAGGGGGGTGCGGGCCTCGTCAATGAGGATGGAGTCCACCTCGTCAATGATGGCGTAGTGGAGGGGGGTGTCGTGGCGCAGGACCAGCTGGTCCGGGCTGATGGCCATGTTGTCTCGGAGGTAGTCAAAGCCGAGCTCGGCGTTGGTCACGTAGGTGACGTCCGCCAGGTAGGCCTTGCGCCGTTCCTCCGGGGTGGAGGCGTGCTGGATCACCCCCACGCTCAGGCCCAAGCCCCGGTAAACGGGCCCCATCCACTCCGCGTCCCGCTTGGCCAGGTAGTCGTTCACCGTGACCACGTGGACGCCCTTGCCCGTGAGGGCGTTCAGGGCCACGGCCAAGGTGGCCACCAGGGTCTTCCCCTCCCCGGTCTTCATCTCGGCGATCTTGCCCTCGTGGAGCACCGCCCCCCCGATGAGCTGCACGTCAAAGTGCCGCATGCCGAGATACCGCTTGGCGGACTCCCGGGTGAGGGCGAAGGCCATGGGGAGGAGCTCGTCCAGGGAAGCCCCCTTCTGGTGCTTCTCCTTCAGTTCCCGGTAGGCGGCGGCCAGGTCCTGAATCTTCTCCACCTCCGGCTCCAGCCGGTTGGTGGGCTCCACCACTTGCTTGTAGTAGCGGGCGATCTCCCGCTCGTTGTTGTCAAAAAGCTTCCGTAAGAGGCCCAGCATCCTAGGGCCGATTGTACTCCTTGGGGATGAGAAACCCCTTTAGGCTTCCTCCAAGGGCCAGTAGGCGGTGGCCCCCAAGGAAAGGGAGCTTGGGGGAAAGCCTTGCCTAAAGCGGCGGTAGGCGGCGAGGGCGATCATGGCTCCGTTGTCCTGGGAAAGCCCCTTGGGGGGGAAGTAGACCTGAAGCCCCGCCTCCCGGAAGCGGGCCTGCAGGGCCTGGTTCGCCGCCACCCCCCCCGCCACCAGGAGGACCTTGTGCCCCGTGTCCCGAGCCGCCCGCAGGACCACCTCCGCCAGATGCAGGATGGCCGCCTCCTGGAAGCCCTTGGCCAAGGCCGGCTTGGGAAGGCCCTTTTCCACGAGCTGGAGCGCCTTGGTCTTGAGGCCGGAGAAGCTAAAGTCATACCCCTCCTGCTCCCGAAGGGGCACGGGGAAGGGCACCGCCTCCTCCGCCTCCTGGGCCAGGCGCTCTATCTCCGGCCCCCCGGGGAAGCCGAGGCCCAAAAGCCGGGCCACCTTGTCAAAGGCCTCCCCGGCGGCGTCGTCCCGGGTGGCCCCCAGGAGCCGGTAGCGGCCAAGCCCCAAGACCTCGTAGAGGTGGGTGTGGCCCCCCGAGGCCACCAAGGCCAGGAAGGGAGGGGAAAGCCCCTCGGGCCAAGCGGCGGCGATGTGGCCCTCGAGGTGGTGAATGGCGTAGAAAGGCCGCCCCAAGGCCCACGCCAAGCCCTTGGCGAAGGTGTAGCCCACCAGGAGGGCCCCGATGAGCCCGGGGCCCCGGGTGGCCGCCACCAGGTCTAGATCCTTAGCGGTAATCCCCGCCTCGGCCAAGGCCCTTTCCGTGAGGGGGCGGATGGCCTTGAGGTGCTCGCGGCTCGCCAGCTCCGGCACCACCCCGCCGTAGGCCTCGTGGAGGCGCACCTGGCTCGCCACCAGGTTCACCACCACCTGGCCGTCCCGCACCAAGCCCACCCCGGTGTCGTCGCAGGAGGTGTCAATCCCCAAAACCCACACCCCTTCACCCTACCAAGGCTAGGCTGGGGAAGAAGGTGCTCTGGCTTTTTCCCATCCTCCTCCTTGTCTACCTCCTCTACCGGGCCAGGAGGCAAAGGCCCCAGCCCTGGGCGGGGGTGTGGCTTTGGCGGAGGGGGAAAAGGCGCCGCTTCCGGCCCCGGTTGGACCTTCGGCTCCTCCTCCTCCTCCTCGCCGCAGCCCTTTTGGTCCTGGCCCTGGACGACCCCCCCTTAGGCCCCACCCCCATGGTCCTCGTGGTGGACGCCTCCGCCAGCATGAGGGCCAGGGAAGGGGCCAAGACCCGGCTGGACCTCGCCAAGGAAAGGCTTCTTCCCCTTCTGGAAAGGGCGCCCGAGGCGGTGCTGGTGCGGGCGGGGGAAACGCCCAAAGCCTTCGGCCCCGCCCCGGGGGTGGCCCTGCGGGACGCCCTCTTGGCCCTGGAGGCGGAGGACCGCCGGGCGGACCTGGAGGGGGCCATGGCCCTGGGGAGGAGGCTCCTCAAGGCGCCCGTGGTGGTGGCCACGGACGGCCCCCCACCCCCGGGGGCGGAGGGGTACCTGGGGGTGGGAAGCCCCCAGGAAAACCTGGGCCTGGTGGCGGTGGACCGGGGGTTTTTGGCCCTGGGGAATAGCGCCCAAAGGCCCCTTACCGCCGAGGTGGAGCTTGGGGGAGAGCGCCTTCGGGCGGAGGTCCCCGCCCGGGGGTACGCCCGCCTCCCGGACCTCCCCCCCACCTTCGCCGCCCGGCTTGTGGGGGAAGACGCCCTGGCCCTGGACGACGGGGCGGCCTTTGGCCTGAGGCGGCCCGGGGTGGACTACCCTACGCTTCCCGCCCTGGCACGGCTTTTCGCCCTCATCGGGGTAAGCCCGGGGAGGGAGGTCCTGGTGCGGATTGGGGTACCCGAGGGTGCCCCCGAAACCCCCACCCTTTTCCTGGCCCCAAGGGGCGGCGCCCCCATTCCCGTCCTCCTCACCACCCCCCATCCCCTTTTGGAGGGGGTGGCTCTCCTGGGGGAGGCCCTGCCCCCGCCCCCAAGGCCCCAAGGCCCCTGGCGGGCCCTGGCGGAGGGGGAGGGCGGCGTGGGCCTCCTCTACGTCGCCGAGGGGGGGCTTTACCTTCCGCCCCTCGAGGCCCTTCAGGACAAGCCCTTCTTCCCCCTCTTGGTCCACAACTTCCTCAAGCCCTACCGGGAGGTGCGCACCGGCCTCCTCGCCCCTGAGGAGACCCTTCTTCCCACCCCGGAGGCGAGCTTCCTTCCCAAAACCTCGGGGGGCGGGGGAAGGTTTTTCGCCCTCCTCGCCGCCCTTGTCCTCCTCCTGGAGGCCCTCCTCTTCCGAAGGCGATAATGAGACCATGCGCTTTCGCCCCTTCAGCGAGTTGGACCTCGAGGCCCTAAACCAGGTGGCGGGGAACCGCCCCCTAAGCCTGGGCGCCGTGCGCCACTTCGCCCGCACGGGCCACTCCTTCCTGGCCGAGGAAGGGGAAACGCCCTTGGGCTTCGCCCTGGCCCAGGCGGTGTGGCAAGGGGAAAGGGCCACCGTCCTCATCACCCGCATAGAAGGGCAGAGCCAAGAGGCCCTGGAAGGCCTCCTCGCCGCCATCGTGAAAAGCGCCTACGACGCCGGGGTCTACGAGGTGGCCCTTCACCTGGACCCCGGGAGGAAGGACCTGGAGGAGGCCCTGAAGGCCCAGGGCTTCGCCATCGGCCCCTTGGTCCTGGCGGTGCGGGTCCTGGGAAGCCGGGGGGCCAGGGGCGAAACCCGGGGCGTCTTAGAATGAAGGGCATGAACCGCGTCCTCATCGGCATCCGGGGGGAACCCACCCCCGAGGGGATGGAAAGGATCCTCACGGCGCTCAAGGCCCTGGAAGGGGTGGCCCAGGCCCAGGCCACGGGCCCCGCCCAGGTCCTGGTGGAGTACGACCCCCAGTCCCTCACGGTCATGGACCTGATCCGCACCATCCGGGAAGAGGGGTTCCTGGCGGGTATGCTCTAAACGAGGTGCCCCATGCTGGACTTCTACGCCTTGGAAGACCTCCTCACCCCCGAGGAGAAGGAGGTGCAAAAAGCCGCCCGCCGCTTCCTGGAAAAGGAAGCCCTGCCCCACATCCGCCACTGGTGGGAAGAGGGGGTCTTCCCCACCCACCTCATCCCCCGCTTCGCCGAGCTGGGCTTCCTAGGCCCCACCCTGCCCCCGGAGTACGGGGGGGCGGGGGTTTCCAGCGCCGCCTACGGCCTCATCGCCTACGAGCTGGAGCGGGTGGACTCGGGGCTGAGGAGCTTCGTGAGCGTGCAGAGCTCCTTGGTCATGTACCCCATCTACGCCTTCGGGAGCGAGGCGCAAAAGCGGGAGTTCCTGCCCAAGCTCGCCCGGGGGGAGCTGGTGGGGTGCTTCGGCCTCACCGAGCCCGACGGGGGCTCGGACCCCTACGGCAACATGAAGACCAAGGCCCGCCGGGATGGGGACACCTGGGTCCTCACCGGCACCAAGATGTGGATCACCAACGGCAACCTGGCCCACATCGCCGTGATCTGGGCCAAGGACGAGGAGGGGCGGGTTTTGGGCTTCCTCGTCCCCACGGACACCCCCGGGTTCCAGGCCCGGGAGGTGAAGCACAAGATGAGCCTAAGGGCCTCGGTGACCAGCGAGCTCATCCTGGACGGGGTGCGGGTGCCCGAGTCCCTGCGCCTGCCCAAGGCGGAAGGGCTCAAAGCCCCCCTTTCCTGCCTCACCCAAGCCCGCTTCGGCATCGCCTGGGGGGTCCTGGGGGCCTTGGAGATGGTCTACCAGGAGGCGGTGGCCTTCGCCCAAAGCCGCAGCACCTTCGGCGCCCCCATCGCCCAGAAGCAGCTGGTGCAGGCCAAGCTGGCGGACATGCTCTCCTGGCACACGGAGGGGCTCCTCTTGGCCTGGCGGCTCGCCCGGCTTAAGGACGAAGGAAAGCTCACCCCGGCCCAGGTCTCCCTGGCCAAGCGGCAGAACGTCAAGAAAGCGCTAGAGGCCGCGCGGCTCGCCCGGGACATCCTGGGAGGAAGCGGCATCACCCTGGAGTACCACGCCATCCGCCACATGCTGAACCTGGAGACCGTCTACACCTACGAGGGCACCCACGACGTCCACACCCTGGTCCTGGGCCGGGAGGCCACGGGGCTGAGCGCCTTCTAGATGGTCATCGCCTTCACCGGGGACCCCTTTTTGGCCAAGGAGGCCCTCCTGGAGGAGGCCCGGGTCTGGGGGCTTGCCCGCTTCACCGACCCCACCCCGGAGGCCCTGGCGGAGGCCCTTTCCCCCGGGCTTTTCAGCGGGGCGGGGGCCCTTTTGGACCTGCGGGAGGTGGGCGAAGGGGAGTGGAAGGCCCTAAAGCCCCTCCTGGAGCGGACCCCGGAAAACGTCCCCGTCCTCCTCCTGGACCCCAAACCCACCCCCGCCCGGGCCGCCTTTTACCGCGCCCGGGAGCGGCGGGACTTCCCCACCCCCAAGGGCAAGGACCTCCTGCGCCACTTGGAAAACCGGGCGAAGCGGCTTGGGTTCAGGCTTCCCGCTGGGGTGGCCCAGTACCTGGCGGGCCTCGAGGCCGACCTGGAGGCCCTGGAAAGGGAACTGGAAAAACTCGCCCTCCTCACCCCACCCCTCACCCTGGAAAAGGTGGAACGGGTGGTGGCCCTCAAGCCCCCCGTCACGGGGTTTGACCTGGTGCGGGCGGTGCTGGAGGGCGACGCCAAGGAGGCCTTCCGCCGCCTGAAGGCCCTACGGGAAGAGGGGGAAGAACCCCTGAGGGTCCTGGGGGCGCTTTCCTGGCAGTTTTCCCTCCTCGCCCGGGCACACCTCCTCCTCAAGGAGAGCCCGCGGCCCAAGGAGGAGGACCTCCAGCGCCTCGAGGCCCACCCCTACGCCGCCAAGAAGGCCCTGGAACTGGCCCGGACCCTGGAGGAAGGGCTTCTCAAAAAGGCCCTGGACACCCTCATCCAGGCAGAACGGCGGGCCAAGGAGGGAAAAGACCCCTGGCTCGCCTTGGAGGGGGCGGTTTTCGCTCTCCTCCAGGGCGCCTTGACCGGCCGGTCAGCCAGAGGGTAAAGTCTTGCCATGCTACCCCCCGAAGCGGTGGAAGACCTGCTCCGGCGCGCCCTGAAGGGCGGGGCGGACTTCGCCGAGGTCTACGCCGAACGCTCCCTAAGGCGGCGCATGCGGGTGCGCTCGGGAAGCCTAGAGGAGGCCCTTTCGGGCCTGGACTATGGGGCCGGCATCCGGCTCTTCTTCGGCACCCAGGTGGTCTACGCCTACACCAACCACCTCACGAAACAAGGCCTCCGGGAAGCCCTGGAAACCCTCCTCCGGGCCAGGGGCGCCCTGGGCCAGGTGGACGAGCGGGGCCAAGGGGGTTTGGACTTCCGCAAGCGCGCCCCCCAGGGCCTCCACGCCCCCCAGGTACCCCTTTCCGCCAAGGACAAGCGCTACCGCCTGGAGCGCCTTTTGGAGGCGGAGGCGGGGGCCCGCATCGCCCCGGAGATCAAGGAGGTGGAGGCGAGCCTCCTGGAGTGGGAGCAGGAGGTCCTCATCGCCAACAGCGAGGGCACCTGGGCCGAGGAAAGGCGGGTGCGCACCCGCCTCCACGTCCTCGCCGTGGCCCAGGACGGGGCCGAGGTCCAGACCGGGGTGAGCGCCCCCGGGAAGAGCGTGGGCTTGGAGCTCTTTGACCTCTACCCCCCCAAGGCGGTGGGGGAGAAGGCGGCCCGCCAGGCCCTCACCAACCTCCGGGCCAAGCCCGCCCCCGCCGGCACCTTCCCCGTGGTGGTGGGCAGGGGCTTCGGCGGGGTCCTCTTCCACGAGGCGGTGGGCCACCTCCTGGAGACCACCAGCGTGGCCAAGAAGGCGAGCGTCCTGGCGGACCGGCTTGGGGAAGCGGTGGCGAGCCCCGCCGTCACCTACATAGACGACGGCACCCTGGCCCACGCCTGGGGCTCCAGCGAGGTGGACGACGAGGGCCACCCCACGGAGCGCACGGTGCTCATTGAAAAGGGGGTCCTGAAGGCCTACATGGTGGACCGGCTGGGCCACCTCCTCACCGGCTACCCCCTAACGGGCTCGGGCCGTCGCCAGGACTACACCTTCGCCCCCACCTCCCGCATGCGCAACACCTTCATCGCCCCCGGGGAGATGGAGGTGGAGGACCTCTTCCAGGGCATCGCCTTCGGCCTCTACGCCAAGGAGATGGGGGGTGGCCAGGTGAAGCCCGGCTCGGGCGAGTACAACTTCGCCGTGCAGGAGGGGTACATCATCCGCAAGGGCCGCATAGAGGAGCCGGTGCGGGGGGCTATGCTGGTGGGCAAGGGACCGGACACCCTCAAGCGGGTGGTGGCCGTGGCCCAGGACTGGGAAAACGCCCCCGGGATGTGCGGAAGCCTTTCCGGCTTCGTGCCGGTGGAGGTGGGCCAGCCCCACGTCCTGGTTTCGGAAATGGTGGTGGGAGGGCGGGCATGACCCTAGAAGAGGCGAAGCGCTACCTCCTCCAGCGGGCCAAGGAACTGGGCCTCGAGGCGGAACTCCTTTTCCTGGAGGATAGGGAGCTTTCCCTCAGGGCCCGGGAAGGCCAGCTGGAGGAGATCAAGGAGGCGCGGCAAGGGGGCTTGGGCCTTAGGGTCCTGGCGCAAGGCCGGGTGGGCTACGCCTACACCGAGGACCTCTCCCCCGAGGCCCTGGACTGGGCCCTGGAGGAGGCCCGGGAAAACGCCCTCCTTGGGGGGAGGTCCGCCCACCTCCCCTCGGGGAGGGCCTTGGGGGAGCACGACCTCCTGGGAGAGGGGCTTTCCGCCCCCCTGGAGGCCAAAAAGGAGGCCGCCTTAGCCCTGGAAGGCGCCCTGCGCCAAGACCCCCGGGTCCGGAGCGTGGCCCTCGCCGGCTACGCCGAGCGGGAAATCCGGCTCTCCTTGGCCAGCACCCTGGGAGCGGAAGGAAGCTACCGCACGGGCCTCGCTGGCCTCATGGCGAGCTTCGTCATGGCCGAAGGGAGTAGCCTCAAGCAGGGCTTTGACTTCACCCCGAGCAAGGAGTTCCACGCCCTAGACCCCGGGCGCACCGCCTTGGACCTCCGGGAAAAGACGGCCCGCCTCCTCCACGCCAAACCCCTCAAGACAGGCCGCTACCGGGCCTACCTGGAACCCAAGGCCATGGCGGCCCTCCTGGGCGTCCTGGCCCAGGCCCTTTCCGGCAAGAACGCCCTGGAGGGGAAAAGCCGCCTCCTGGGGCGCCTAGGGGAAAGGGTGGCAAGCCCCCTCGTCACCCTCCTGGACGACCCCACCCTGCCCCAGGGCCTCGCCTCCCGCCCCTTTGACGCCGAGGGCACCCCGGCAAGGCCCGTGGCCCCGATTGAAGCGGGGGTCTTCCGGACCTTCCTCCACAACTCGGAAACGGCCCGGGCCCTGGGCCAGGAGAACACCGGCCACGCCTACCGGGGCTACCGCTCCGCCCTGGACGTGGCCCCGAGCAACCTGTACCTCAAGCCCTTGGGCAACCTGGCCCTAAGGGAGGGCGTCTTGGTCACGGAGTTCATGGGCCTCCACGCTGGGGCGAACCCCATTACCCTGGACTTCTCCCTCCAGGCCCTGGGGCTTTGGGTGGAGGAGGGCAGGCCCCAGCACGCCGTGGAGAACTTCGCCGTAAGCGGCAACCTCCTGGAGCTTTTGCAAGGGGTAGAGGGCTTGGGGGCGGAGCTGGCGTGGTACCCCATGGGGTCAAGCGCCTTCGGCAGCCCCCTGGTGGCCGTGGCCGAGCTTTCCTTCGCCGGGGCATGAGGGTCTTCGTCACCCGCACCCTACCCGGAAAGGCCCTGGAAAGGCTAAAGGAGCGGGGCCTCGAGGTGGAGGTCCACGAGGGGCTTTTCCTCCCCCGGGAGGAACTCTTAAGGAAGGTGGAGGGCGTGCACGGCCTCATCCCCACCGTGGAGGACCGCATAGACGCCGAGGTGATGGACCGGGCGGGGAAAAGCCTCAAGGTCATCGCCTGCTACAGCGTGGGGGTGGACCACGTGGACCTAGAGGCGGCCCAACGCAGGGGCATCCGGGTCACCCACACCCCGGACGCCCTCACCGAGGCCACCGCCGACCTCACCCTCGCCCTCCTCCTCGCCGTGGCCAGGCGGGTGGTGGAGGGGGTGGACCTGGCCCGGGAAGGACAGTGGCGGGCCTGGCACCCCGAGCTCCTCCTGGGCCTGGACCTAGAGGGCCTCACCCTGGGCCTCGTGGGCATGGGACGCATCGGCCAGGCGGTGGCCAAGAGGGCCCTGGCCTTCGGGATGCGGGTGGTCTACACGAGCCGCACCCCCAAGCCTCTCCCCTACCCCTTCCTCCCCCTGGAGGACCTCCTCGCCACCGCCGACATCGTCTCCCTCCACGCCCCCCTTACCCCGGAAACCTTCCGCCTCCTCAACCGGGAAAGGCTCTTCGCCATGAAGCCCGGGAGCCTTCTGATCAACACCGCCCGCGGGGCCCTGGTGGACACGGAAGCCCTGGTGGAGGCCCTAAAGGGCCACCTCTTCGGGGCGGGGCTGGACGTCACCGACCCCGAGCCCCTGCCCAAGGGCCACCCCCTTTACGCCCTCAAAAACGCCGTCATCACCCCCCACATCGGCTCGGCGGGGCGCCGCACCCGGGAGCGCATGGCCGAGGTGGCGGTGGCCAACCTGCTTGCGGTCCTGGAGGGCCGCGAGCCGCCAAACCCGGTAGTATGAGCCCCATGAGCCTCCTCATCGGCTTTCTGGGCGGGGCGTTTGGGGGTTTGGTGGGCCTTGGGGGGGGCACGGTGATGATCCCCCTCATGGTGGGCGTCCTCCGGCTTTCCCAGCACAAGGCCCACGGCACGAGCCTGGTGGCCGTTTTCTTCACCGGGCTGGTGGGGGCCTTCACCTACGGCCTCCAAGGCTCCTTGAACCTCAAAGCGGCCTTTTTCCTAGCCCTCACCGCCATCCTCACCGCCCGCCTGGGGGCCCGCTACGCCCACAGCCTCCCGGAAGCGGAGCTCAAGCGGGCCTTCGGTTGGTTTTTGGTGGCCGTGAGCTTCCTCCTTCTCCTTAGGCCCTACCTGGCCCCTATGGGCCTGGTGCGGGGGGAGGTCCTGGAGGACCTCACCCTCCTCTTGGCGGGAGGCTTCACCGGGTTCCTCTCGGGAATGATGGGGGTGGGCGGGGGGACCATCATGGTGCCGGCCATGGTCCTCCTCCTGGGCATGCCCCAGCACACCGCCCAGGGCACCAGCCTCCTCGCCATGGTTCCGGCGAGCCTGGTGGGGGCCTACACCCACCTGCGCCTGGGGAACGTGGAAAGCGCCCTCGCCCTGGGCCTCGTGCCCGGGGTTTTGGTGGGGACCTTCCTCGGGGGGGAGCTCGCCCACTTCCTGCCCGAAGGGGCCTTGCGGGTGGTCTTCGCCGCCGTCCTCCTCTGGACGGGGTGGCGGTACCTTCGCCCCTCGGGGAAAGCAAAGTAACTTTTTGCACTATTCACCGCGCTCAAACCCTTTTACAATAAGGGGTGAAAGGAGGTGGGCAACCATGACGCGCTGGCAGGACTGGGCCAATCTTGTCCTGGGCGTATGGCTCATCCTCTCCCCGTGGCTTCTCGGCTTTAGCGGCATCCCTTCCGCCATGTGGAACGCCGTCATCGTGGGGGTGGTGGTGGGGCTTATGGCCCTCATGCACCTGAGGGGCGGCCCCTTGTGGGAGGAGTGGGTTAACGTCCTCTTGGGCGTGTGGCTCATCCTCTCCCCCTGGATCCTGGGGTTTAGCGGGGAGGCCAACGCCCTGTGGAACGCCCTCATCGTGGGCGTCCTGGTGGGGGCCTTGGCCCTAAGCGTCACCCGGGAGAAGCCCAAGGCGGCTTAAGGCTTACCCCCAGTCCCGCCCAGGCTCTCCTGGGCGGGCTTCCCTTGCCTTAGCCCGGCCCAGGGTGTAAGGTGGGGGTGGCCTTTAAACCGGTCCCGCGAGGCCGGAAAGGGGGAAAGATGAAGCGTAAAGGGACGAAAAGGCACAAGGAAAGCGGCGCGGGGGTTTTCGCCCCCGCTTTTTTTGGGAGGGTAAGCCGTGCGCTTTAAGGCGGAACTCATGAACGCCGAGGAGATGCGCCGGGCCCTTTACCGCATCGCCCACGAGATCGTGGAGGCCAACAAGGGCGTGGAAGGCCTGGCCCTCATCGGCATCCATACAAGGGGCATCCCCTTGGCGGAGCGCATCGCCCGGTACATTTTGGAGTTTGAGGGGAAGGAGGTGCCCGTGGGCACCCTGGACATCACCCTCTACCGGGACGACCTCACGGAGATCGGGGTGAGGCCCAAGGTGCGGGAAACCCGCATCCCCTTTGACCTCACGGGCAGGGCGGTGGTCCTGGTGGACGATGTCCTCTACACGGGCCGCACCGCCCGCGCCGCCTTGGACGCCCTCATGGACCTGGGCCGCCCCAAGCGCATCTACCTGGCGGTGCTCGTGGACCGGGGGCACCGGGAACTGCCCATCCGCGCGGACTTCGTGGGCAAAAACGTCCCCACCGCCAAAAGCGAGGTGGTGAAGGTGAAGGTCCAGGAGGTGGACGGGGAGGACCGGGTGGAGCTTTGGGAAAGGGAGGGCCTATGAGGCACCTCCTGGACTTCCAAGGCTGGACCCGAGCCCAGGTGGAAAACCTCCTGGACACCGCCCGGGTCATGCGGGAGGTTTTGGAGAGGCCGGTGAAGAAGGTGCCCGCCCTCCAGGGGTTCACCGTGGCCACCGTTTTCTTTGAGCCCTCCACCCGGACCCGCATCTCCTTTGAGCTGGCGGCGAGGCGCATGTCGGCGGACGTGGTTTCCTTCGCCGCCGCCACCAGCAGCCTCCAGAAGGGGGAAAGCTACAAGGACACCCTCCTCACCCTCGAGGCCATGGGCATAGACGCCTACGTCATCCGCGCCGACGCCGCCGGGGTGCCCCACCAGGCCACCCGGTGGGTGAAGGGGGCGGTCATCAACGGGGGGGATGGGCGCCGGGCCCACCCCACCCAGGCCCTCCTGGACGCCTACACCCTCCTGGAGGCCCTGGGTAGCTTGGAGGGGAAGAAGGTGGCCATCGTGGGGGACATCCTCCACTCCCGGGTCGCCCGCTCCAACGCCGAGCTTCTGCCGCTTCTGGGGGCGGAGGTGTGGTGCGCCGGCCCCCCAAGCCTCCTGCCCGAGGCCCTGCCCGGGGCGAGGCTCACCCCCAACCTGGGGGAAGCCCTGGAGGAGGCGGATGCCGTGATGGTGCTCAGGCTGCAGAAAGAGCGCATGGAAGCGGGCCTCGTTCACCTGGACGACTACATCGCCCGCTACCAGGTGACGGAAAGGAGGCTTCGCCTGGCCAAGCCCCAGGCCCCCCTCCTCCACCCGGGCCCCATGAACCGGGACGTGGAGCTGGAGGGCGTCTTGGCGGACTCGGATAGGAGCCTGGTGAACCGGCAGGTGCAAAACGGCGTGGCGGTGCGCATGGCGGTGCTCTACCACCTCCTGGTGGGAAGGGAGGGGGCATGATCCTCATCAGGAACGTGCGGCTCGTGGACGCCCAGGGGGAAAGAGGTCCCCTGGACGTCCTCATCGGGGAAGGGCGCATCCTCTCCCTGGAGGGCGGGGAAGCCAAGCGGATCATTGACGGGACGGGGCTCTTCCTCGCCCCAGGGTTTTTGGACCTTCACGCCCACCTAAGGGAGCCGGGGGAGGAGGTGAAGGAGGAACTCGCCACGGGGCTCTTGGCAGCGGTGCGGGGCGGGTACACGGACGTGGTTTCCATGCCCAACACCAAGCCGCCCGTGGACACCCCGGAGGCGGTGCGGGCCCTTAAGGAGAAGGCGGAGGCCCTGGGCCTCGCCCGGCTCCACCCCGCCGCCGCCCTCACCCTGGGCCAGGAAGGGAAGCATCTCGCCCCGGCGGGCCTTCTCCGGGAAGCGGGGGCCGCCCTCCTCACGGACGATGGCCGCACCAACGAGGATGCGGGCGTCCTGGCCCTGGGTCTCCTCCAGGCCGCTCCCTTAGGCCTTCCCGTGGCGGTGCACGCGGAGGACGCTACCTTGCGCCGGGGCGGGGTGATGAACGACGGAAAGCTTGCAGACCTTTTGGGCCTACCCGGAAACCCCCCGGAGGCGGAGGCGGCCCGGATCGCCCGGGACCTCGAGGTCCTCCGCTACGCCCTAAGGCGTAGCGGGGCCAGGCCCCACCTCCACGTGCAACACCTTTCCACCCAACGGGGAGTAGAGCTCCTCCGGGAGGCCAAGCGGGCCGGCCTCCCCGTGACCGCCGAGGCCACCCCCCACCACCTCACCCTCACGGAGGAGGCCCTTGCCGGTTTTGACCCCCTTTTCAAGGTGGCCCCGCCCCTCCGGACGAAGGAGGACCAGGAGGCCCTCCTGGAGGGGCTTCTGGACGGCACCCTGGACGCCATCGCCACGGACCACGCCCCCCACACCCGGGCGGAGAAGGAGATGGACCTCCTGAGGGCCCCCTTTGGCATCCCGAGCCTCGAGGTGGCCTTCCCCCTCCTCTACACCGAGCTCCACCTGAAAAGGGGCTTCCCCCTCCCCCGGCTGGTGGAGCTCTTCACGGACGGGCCGCGGAGGGTTTTGGGCCTTGAGCCCCTCCACCTGGAGGTGGGGGCGGAGGCAAGCCTGGTGCTCCTCTCCCCCCAAGAGCGGCCCGTGGACCCCAAGGCCTTTGCCTCCAAGGCCCGCTTCTCCCCTTGGGCGGGGTGGGTCCTCGGGGGGTGGCCTGTCCTCACCCTGGTGGCGGGGCGGGTGGTCCACGAGGCGCTGGAGTAAAAGCGGGCGGGACCGGCTTTGGGTGGGAGGGGTGGGCCTCCCACCCAAAGGCCATGGACAGCAACATCCGCCCCGAGGAGGGCTTACCCTGCCCCCCGGTGCCCATAGCCGGCGTGGACGTCCCTCCCGAGCCACAGGCCCAAGTTTTCACCTCCCAAGGGTCCAGGGCGTGGGGGTCGTTGACCCCTACACCCTCCCCGTCCTCCATCTGCGCCAGGAAGGGGCTTTCCTTTAGGTCTCCCCCGGGGGGCTCCCGTTCTTTCGGCTATGCCCGCACCGCCTGAAGCTCCCTCAAAGCCCTAACGCCTTCTGCCTCCATGCGGGAAAGGAGCCCCAAGAGGAGCCGTCTGGGGAAAAGGGGGCCCCCGTAGACAAAGCCCGTGTAGACCTGAAGGAGGCTTGCCCCCGCCTTGAGCCTTTCCCAGGCGTCCTCGGGGGTTTCCACCCCCCCCACGCTCACGAGGGTGAGGCCCGGGACCTGGGCGAGGTGCCGAAGCACCTCCAAAGCCCGCCCCCTAAGGGGCCTCCCCGAAAGCCCCCCCGCTTCCCGGGCCCAGGGGCTCGTAAGCCCCTCCCGGCTTAGGGTGGTGTTCACCGCCACCAAGCCCTCCAGGCGGTGCTTTAGCGCCAAGGCCGCCACCTGGTCCAAGGCGCCAAGGGAAAGGTCCGGGGCCACCTTGAGGAGGAGGGGCTTGGCCGTGGCGGGGCGGAGGCGGGAAAGGAGCTCGTCCAAGAAGGGGCCTTCCTGCAGGGTGCGCAAGCCCGGGGTGTTGGGGGAGCTTACGTTGAGGACAAAGTAGTCCCCATAGGGCTCCAAGAGGCGCAGGGCCTCTAGGTAATCCTCCGCCGCCCTTTCCAGGGGGGTTTCCCGGTTCTTCCCCAGGTTCACCCCCACGGGGAAGGGAAGCCCCCGGGAGCGGAAGGCCGCAAGCCGCCTGGCCGCCTCCGCCGCCCCTCGGTTGTTGAAGCCCATGCGGTTGATGAGGGCGCCGTCCTCGGGAAGCCGGAAAAGCCTGGGCTTGGGGTTTCCCTCCTGGGGCCTTGGGGTGAGGGTCCCCACCTCGGCGAAGCCAAAACCCAGGGCCCACCAGGCCCCAAGGGCCCGGGCATCCTTGTCCATACCCGCCGCCAGGCCCAAGGGATTCGGGAAGGTGAGGCCCAGGGCCTCCACCTTAAGCCTCGGGTCCTCCACCCGAAGAAGCCGCGCCGGCACCTCCAAAAGGGGCCCCCTTTCCGACCAAAAGGCCAGGGCTTTCAGGGCGAGCTCGTGGGCACTTTCCGGGTCCAGGGCGAAGAGGAGGCGGTGCATCCTTTCCATTTTCCGGTAGAATGCCCCCGTGTGGAAGAGACGCTCTTCCCTTCTCATCCTGGCTATCCTCCTCGCCGCCTGTAGCTACACCTTTACCGTGGACCTGGGCTCCACGAGCCTCAACCTAGGCAGCCTCCCCCCCACAAACCCCTTTGGGGAGCCCTACGTGGTCTACCCCACAACCCCCCTCACCCTAACCCCGCCTCCCCTGGATGTGGTGCGGGCCCTGGAGGTAAAGGGGATGGCCAGGGCCAACCTGCCCCTAAACGCCCGTATCCTCGTCTATGCCCGGGCCCAAGAACCCGGACCCGAATGCCACGCCACGAGCCAGTTTGTCCTTTGCCCTGCCAGCAAAGCCGGGGAGAGGGTGGGAACCCTGGACTTCGGGGGCCGGGCAGAAACACCCTTTACCCTCGTGGGGGATACCCTACTCCAAGGTCTACGCCATGGGCGGCTTTGGTTAGGCGTGGCCGTGGAAGGCAACGTGCCGCCCGGTCTCGGTGAAATCCGGTTGGAGGAGATGAAGGCCCTCATCACCGTGGGCCTCTAGGCCTCCTTTGTGCCCTCGGGCGCTAAAGCGCCCGTCTGCTGCCTTATCATGGAAGGCAGATGAAGGACGCCTTGCGCCTAGAACTACCCGTTCTCCCCTTGCGGAACACCGTCATTCTGCCCCACACCACCACCGGGGTGGACGTGGGCCGCCCCAAGAGCAAGAGGGCGGTGGAGGAGGCTTTGTCCGCCGACCGCCTCATCTTCCTGGGGGCCCAGAAGGACCCGGAGGTGGACGACCCCACGCCCGAAGACCTCTACGGGGTGGGCACCCTGGCAGTGGTCAAGCAGGCCATGCGCCTCCCCGACGGCACCCTGCAGGTGATGGTGGAGGCCAGGAACCGGGTGCGCCTCCAGGATTTCGTGGCCGCCCCTTACCTGAGGGCCTTGGGCGAGGTCCTGCCCGAGCCTCCCTTGGCGGACGCGGGGCTCGCCCGCGTCCTGGTGGGGGAGGTGCAGGAGGCCTTTGAGCGCTACCTGCAAAACCACAAGACCCTGCGCCTGGACCGCTACCAGCAAGAGGCCATCAAAAGCACCCTGGACCCCGCCATCCTGGCGGACCTGGTGGCCCACCACGCCACCTGGTCCTTGGAGGAGAAACAGAACCTCCTGGAAACCCCGGAGGTGGAGGAACGGCTCAAAAAGGTCCTGGCCCTTCTCCTTCGCGACCTGGAGCGTTTTGAGTTGGACAAGAAGATCGCCGCCCGGGTCAAGGAGCAGATGGACCAGAACCAGCGGGAGTACTACCTCCGGGAGCAGATGAAAGCCATCCAGAAGGAACTCGGGGGCGGGGAGGACTTCCTAACCGAGATTGAAGAGCTTCGGGAGCGCATAGAGAAGAAGGGCATGCCCGAGCCCGTGAAGGAAAAAGCCCTCAAGGAGCTCAGGCGCCTGGAAAGGATGCAGCCCGGCTCCCCCGAGGCCACGGTAAGCCGCACCTACCTGGACTGGCTCCTGGACGTTCCCTGGACCGAAGCGGACCCCGAGCTCCTGGACATCGCCGTCACCAAGCAGGTTCTGGACGAGGACCACTACGGCCTCAAGGAGGTAAAGGAGCGCATCCTGGAGTACCTTGCGGTCCGCCAGCTCACCCAGGGCAAGGAGGTGCGGGGCCACGCCCCCATCCTCTGCTTCGTGGGGCCGCCGGGGGTGGGCAAGACCTCCTTGGGCAAGAGCATTGCCCGGAGCATGAACCGCAGGTTCCACCGCATCTCCTTGGGTGGGGTGCGGGACGAGGCGGAAATCAGGGGCCACCGCCGCACCTACATCGGGGCGCTTCCCGGCAAGATCATCCAGGGAATGAAGCAGGTGGGGGTGGTGAACCCCGTCTTCCTCCTGGACGAGATTGACAAGCTTTCCTCCGACTGGCGGGGGGACCCGGCCTCGGCCCTTTTGGAGGTCCTGGACCCCGAGCAGAACCACACCTTCACCGACCACTACCTGGACGTGCCCTACGACCTCTCCAAGGTCTTCTTCATCACCACGGCCAACACCCTTTCCACCATTCCCAGGCCCCTTCTGGACCGGATGGAGGTCATTGAAATCCCCGGGTACACCCTGCCGGAAAAGCGGGCCATCGCCCGCCACTTCCGCTGGCCCTTCCAGGTGAAGGAGGCGGGGCTTGTGGGGAAGCTGGAAATCACCGACGCCGCCATTGACCGCATCGTGCAGGAATACACCCGGGAGGCGGGGGTGCGCAACCTGGACCGGGAGCTCTCCAAGGTGGCCCGCAAGGCGGCCAAAGACTACTTGGAAAAGCCTTGGGAAGGGGTGCGGGTGGTGGAGGCGAAGGACCTCGAGGCCTACCTGGGCGTGCCCAAGTACCGCCCCGATCGGGCGGAAAAGGCCCCGCAGGTGGGGGCGGCCCAGGGCCTGGCCTGGACGCCCTATGGGGGTGCCCTCCTCACCATTGAGGCGGTGGCCGTTCCCGGTACGGGCAAAGTCAACCTCACGGGCAACCTAGGAGAGGTGATGAAGGAATCGGCTCACGCCGCCCTCACCTACCTCCGGGCCCACCGGGAGGAGTGGGGCCTGCCCGAGGGCTTCCACAAGGACTTTGACCTGCACGTGCACGTGCCGGAAGGGGCCACGCCCAAGGATGGCCCCTCCGCCGGCATCACCATGGCCACCGCCCTGGCCAGCGCCCTCACGGGCCGCCCGGTGCGCATGGACATCGCCATGACCGGGGAGATCACCCTGAGGGGCAAGGTGCTCCCCATCGGCGGGGTAAAGGAAAAGCTCCTCGCCGCCCATCAGGCGGGCATCCACAAGGTAATCCTGCCCAAGGAAAACGAGGCCGAGCTCAAGGAGGTACCGGAGGAAATCCTCAAGGACCTGGAGATCACCTTCGTGGAGGAGGTGGGGGAGGTCTTAAGGCTCCTCCTCCTGCCCCCTCCTCCCCCGCCCGTGGGCGCAGGGGACCGGCCGCAGCCGGGGGCAGGGGCCTAAGGTAGCTCTTCCTTCCGGTTGGCGTTCAAAAACACCTCCCGCCCAAACCGGGCCACCACCTCGTCCGCCGCCACGAGGGTAGCCCCCAGGGCCTCCATCACCCTTCGCAGGAGGAAATCCCCTTCCTGGATCTGCCTCTCCACCTGGGGCAGGCAGTCCTTGTGGTAAAAGGCCATGAGGGGTTCCAGGTGGCCCTCCGGGTTCACCGGCACCACCACGGGGAAGGAGGAGCGGAGGGCCTCTTCATAAAGGAAGTCCCAATACGCCCGGGAAAGGAAGGGAAGGTCCGTGGCCGCCACCGCCACCCAGGGGTTTTGGGCGTGCGCCAAGGCCGAGTGGAGCCCAGAAAGGCTGTCCGCCCCCGGGAGGAGGTCCGGGTATACGGGCACGCCGAAGCCCTCGTAAGGGCGGTTGGCCACGATGAAGCGCTCCTCCGCCCCCAAGAGGCTTTCCAAAACCCAGGCCAATAGCGGCTTCCCCCGGTAGGGGAAGAGGGCCTTGTCTTCCCCAAAGCGCCGGGACCTTCCCCCGGCCAGGACCGCCCCGCTATACACGCCCCCAGTTTATCCCCCCATGCCGCCCCTAAAGCTTTCCCGCAAGCCGTCCCGCCAAAAGGGGCGCATACAAAAAGCCCGTGGAGCCCAAGCCCGTGAGGGCATACCCTCCCTCCACGGGAAAGAGGTAAGGAAGACCCTCCCCTTGAGCGGGAAGCCGGAAGCGGACTCCCCGCCAGGCGGAGGCCACCTGGGGCCGGTAGCCCACCAGGGCCTCCGCCCCCTCCAAAAGCCACGCCACCTCCCCCTCCGTGGGGGGCGGGGGGTCTGGGCCTTCCCCCTCGGGCAGGTAGCTTCCCCCAAGGGCGCTTCCCGCCAGGTAGACCCGGTAGCTTATGGCCCGGGGGAAGTAGTCCAAAAGGGTGAGGACCAGGCCCGGGACGTGCCGGCCCCCTAGGCCAAGGAGGTGCGCCCCCCGCCCGCCCCCGGCGTAGACCAGGATCTCGCCCCGCACCCTCTCCCCGCCCTCCAAGCAGAGGTAAGGGGGCTCCCAGGCCAAAACCCGCCCCTTTAGGAGGGGCACCCCTCGGGCCAGGCGCTCCAGGAGGGGCCTGGGCTCCAGCCAAAAGGCCTCTTCCAGCACCACGCCCCCGCCCTCCCAGCGGTGCCTAAGCCCCCCAAGCCGCTTGGCCACCTGGTCCCGTTCCCTTTCAGGCACCGGGCGGTAGACCTCGAGGTGAAGGGAAACAAAACGCCCATAGAAGGCGAGGGCAGCCTCCAAGGCCCTCTCCCCCTCCTCCGCCAGGGTGAAGCGCCGCCCCCTTAGGGGGTTCACCAAGGCCACGGGGGGGCGGCTCGCCTCCCCCAGGGCCTCCGCCACCACCAGCACGGAACGCCCCCCTTCCCAAAGGAGGCGGGCCAGGGTAAGCCCCGCCACCCCGGCCCCCAGGACCACCACCTCCGCTTCCCGCATCAAAAGCGAAACCCGTCCCCTTCCTTCCGGCAAAGCCCCCGGGCGGCCAGGCCTTCCAAAAGCGCCCGGGCCTCCCCTTCCCCCATATAGGGGAAGAGGTCTTTAGGGCGCAAGAAGCCGCCCCGCCGCCAGGCCTCCTTCATGGCAAGCCGCTCCAAAGCCGCTTGGGAAGGCCCTTGCGAAAGCATCCGCCCCTGCCAGCGGGCCACGCCCCAATAGCCTAAAAGCCCGGCACCCAAGGCCAGCCCCAGGCCCAAAGCGGAAAAGCCAAGGCCCGCCCACAGGAGGAGGAAAAAGGCCAAGGCGGTGCTTAGGGGAAGGACCCGGGCCACGCCGCCTCCTTAGGCCACCGGCAGGGGAATGGGCGCGGGCTCCCTCGCCCCCACCACCTCGCCGAAGAGGAGGTGGGGCGTGGCCTGCTTGATCTCCACCTGGTAAAGGCCTGGGGTGGGCGCTTGGGCAGCGGGGATGAGGACCGGGTGGTTCCCCCGGTCGTGCCCCTGGACAAAGCCCTCCTCCTTGGCCATGCCCCGCACCAGGACCTCCACGGTCTTCCCCACCCACTCCAGGTTGCGGCGGTAGCTCCACTCCTTCTGCTTCTCAATGAGGCGCTGGAGCCTTTCCACTTTTACCTCCCGGGGCAGGTCCTGGAAGTGCTTGTAGGCGGGGGTGCCGGGGCGGGGGGAGTAGATGAACATGTAGGCCTGGTCGTAGCCCACCTCGTCGTAAAGGGAGAGGGTTTCCTGGAAGTCCTCCTCGGTTTCCCCCGGGAAGCCCACGATGATATCGGTAGAAAGGACGGCATCGGGCAACAGCTCCCGGATGCGCCGGATCCTTTCCAGATAGTGGGCCCGGCGATACTCCCGGGCCATGCGCCTCAGCACCCGGTCCGAGCCCGACTGCACGGGGAGGTGGATGTAGCGGCAGATGGCGGGGGTTTCGGCGATGGCCTCGAGGATGTCGTCGGTGAAGTTCACCGGATGGCTCGTGAGGAACCGCACCCTGGGGATGCCCATCTGCCCCACCATGCGCAAAAGCTCGGCGAAGCTCGGGTAGCCTGGCTGGTCCTTGCCGTAGGAGTTCACGTTCTGGCCGAGGAGGGTGACCTCCACCACCCCCGCCTTTTTCAGAAGCTCAATCTCCTTCAGGATGAGGTCCGGGTGGCGGGAGACCTCGGGGCCCCGGGTGGTGGGGACGATGCAGTAGGTGCAGTGGTGGTTGCACCCGCGGATGATGCTCACGTGGGCGGAAAGGGCCCCCTTGGGAGGAGGGGGGATGTAGTCCAGGAGGTCGTCCCGGAAGGTGAGGTCAAAGAAGCGCTCGTTCTGCTTCAGGGCCTCGGGCAAGGAGGTGAGGGCCCCGGGGCCCAAGAGGATGTCCACGCCGAACTTCTTGGCCATCTGCTGGCCCTCGTCCAGCTGGGCCAGACAGCCCATCATGCCCACGAGGAGGCCTCGCCTCTCCTTCTCCTTGCGGAGCTGGCCCAAGAGGGAACGCACCTTCTCCACGGGCTTGCCCCGCACGGCGCAGGTGTTCACCAGGACGAAGTCCGCCTCCTCCACCGAGTCCACCAGCTCCCACCCCAGGCTCACCAGCTCGCTGGCCACCAGGTGGGAGTCGTACTCGTTCATCTGGCAACCGTAGGTAATGATGTGCGCGCGCATATGCCTCCTAGGGCTACCGGGGGGATCCCGGACCCTGCGCTCCCCAGTGTAGCAAGAAGGCCCGCCCGTGGGCGGGCCTCTCCAGGCACTGGTGGCGGCGGTGGGACTCGAACCCACGACACCACGATTATGAGGCCCCACAAAGGCCCAAAATCGCATCGGAGGGCTACAGAAGCCACTTCCCTTTGCCTCCCTGGAAGGACGGACACCCTACCCTTGCCGTCCTTATCTTACCACGCCCTTCCTAGGGAAGGCTTTCGCGAAACGCGCCTTTCGCGAAGATGGACCCCCTCCCCTGGTCTGGGGCTTACACTGGTATACTGGTATATCCCAAACCCGACAAAACCCGGAGAAACTTCGTCCCTAACGGGACTGGTATATCCCAAACCCGACAAAACCCGGAGAAACTTCGTCCCTAACGGGAAAAACCCCGCCGATTTTTCTCCGGGAACTTTTACCCCCAAACCCACAATCGTGTACCCGCTACACGGGTATACGGGTATACGGGTATATCCCAAACCCGACAAAACGCAAAAGAACCCCTTCCAGAACGGGACAAACCGCACCGATTTTTTCCTTAGACCCCTAGCCCTTTTAAAGAGGCTATCCCCTTTACCCCGGGGCGTTCTTCTTCCGGGGTCAACCCTTTCCCCTCGGGGGTTAGCTAGCGCCCTTCAGGGGGCGCCCCCCACGGCCCCGCTTATATCTTGGGCTATCCCCGTTGCCTAGATTTTGCTTTTCCGATTTTTCCAGGGGTCTAGCGTGCTTTCGCGTTCACCATGCACTTTAGTCCTTACGAACAGCGTGGTAAAATATGTGACAAAAGGGGGCTCAATGCCCCCGGGGAGGAAAACAACATGCTACCTGAGAACATTATATCAAAAAGCCTAAAACGGCGTCAACCCCGGTGGAAAAGGCGTTCGGAAGGGCGTCAAAATAGAATTGAATGCGGGGTAGAAAAGCGCAAAGAACGCGCCAAAGGGCGCTTGATACGCACCTATGTGTGGATCCACCTTTACAACCGCAAGAAGCCCAAGAAGCGCAAGAAGGCCCGCATTGACCCTATCCTTAAGGCCCGCGTCTATGACGAAGCCCTGCACTTTTGGGAAAGGTACGCCGCGCTAGACGTGGAGCACCACAACAACAGGATTGTTCCCGAGGTTCTACGAAGGCGGGTTATAAAAACCATCCCCTTCCACCGCCCCCGTTCCCAACCCCGGGCCCGCACCCCCCTCAACCTTAATGCCCCTTCTAATGGGCCTCCCGAGGATGAAGAGGACGACGAAAGCGGGGACGATGACGGGGAAGATGACCCGGCACCGCCGATAGCGCCCTCCCCCAAAAGGCGGCGGGGGCGTCCTCGGAAGTCCCGTCGCTTCCGGTCCCTTGCGAAACCCGCCACTTACAAGCGCCGCCGCGAAAAACTTGACGCGGTCGCCGAGGCCCTTGCGGGCCGGGGGGAGGCTATTTTCGCGACCCTCGTCCCCCCTGTTCCCCCTTCCGAGGAAGCCCGCCGCTTGGCCGCCGTCCCCCCTGAAGTGGGGCAAGCTTTCTCCGCCCTTGCCGGCCGTTTGCGCCGCGAAGGGGTGGCCTTCGCCCTGGTGGTGGAAACGCGGGCCGGGGATGGGGCCTTCTATCCCCATGCGCACCTAATCACCGAAGGGCTCCCCATTGCGCGCTTGCGCACCCTCGCCCGGCGTTCGGGCTTGGAACTGCGCCACGCCGAGGAACTGCAAAACCCCAAGGCCGCCGCCCGCTACCTGGCCAAGGCCGGCCAAAGGCGCCACTATGACGCCCTCCTTGGGGCGCGGGGCTTCTGGGCCTCCACGGGGCGCGAAGGCCGTTCCCCCAAGCGTTTCCCGGGGAAACAACCGGCCCTTCCCCAAGGACCCATCCCCTTGGCCCCCGGTGTGGTCGTGGTGGACCCCCCGAGGTTCCTGGCGGCTAACCTCCGGGGCCTCGAGTCCCCTTCGCCGGTGGTCCGCCAAGCCGCCCGCGATGCCCTGGAAAGCTTCTGCCAAGCCGTGGACCTACCCCCACCCCCCGACCTACGAAGGCTTAGCGCCCTTCTGGGGGTGGACCATGACCGCGCGGCCCTTTGCCCAGGACCTGGACTTTGGTAGGGCCGCCGAGAAAGACCCCCAAGTCCTGGCCCTTCTGGGCAAGCTTTACCCCGGATGCCCCATAGAACCCGCACCCTCAGACCTTGACCGGCGCGGCGTGGACCTGATAATCCGTCGCCCCCACTTTCCCATCCCCGTGCAAATCAAGCGCTACCGGGGCTCATTACACCCCCTGAAGCACGCCGCCGTGTTCCTGGAAACCACGGCAGACCTGGACAGGGGCACCCCGGGATGGCTTTGGACTTCCCCGGCGGAACTCCTCATCGTGGTCTACACCGATGGGCTTCTGGTCCTTCACTTGCCCACCCTTCGGGCTATTGCCGAAGCGAACAGGGCCCGATGGGGGGATTACCTTAGGGAAACCCGGACCGAGGGCTACGGGGGGCGCACCTGGATTAGCCTAGTCTGGCGCGTTCCCCTAGAAGAAGTGGAACCCGCCGTTCTAGATGTCCCGCAATAGCCCGAGGGCCGGTGCGACCTTCGCGTGTATCTCCTTAAGGTCCTTTTCCGCAAGCCGCACATAGTGGGCGGTCATGGCCGGGGACTTGTGCCCCATTAGGACCTGGAGGGCATAAGGGTTAATCCCGTTTTTCACCATGACCACCGCGGCCCCCCTACGGAAGGCATGCGGGGACTTATAGGGGACACCCGCCGCCCTAGCAAGCCGCCGTAGCATTTGCCGGACCGCATCGCTACTTATCGGCCTCCCCGTGGCGCTTAGGAATAGGGCATCGCTTGGGCTTTCCGGCCTTTCGTTCCTAAGGTAAGCCCAAACCGCCCTCCGCGTAGGGGGCGAAATGGGAAGCACTTGGTAGGCCCCGCCCTTGCGCCTTACCCTTATCCCTTCGGGCCGGAAGTCCTCAAGCCTAAGCCCCACAATCTCCCCTATCCGCGCGGCGGTATCCCAAAGCAAAAGCAGTATCGCTTTATCGCGGAAGGGGTGCCGCCCCCCATCCGCCGCCAGAAGCATCCTGCGTATCTCCCCGGGGCGCACCACCGCAAGGTCCGGGGGCGGGGCCTTGGGGGGCCTAATCCTGGCCGTAGGGTCATGCTCCAAAACACCCTCCCGCACAAGCCACCTAACAAACGCCCGCACCGCCCGGTAGCGGGCCACAACCCCGCCGGGGCTAAGCCCTTCCTCGTGGGAACGCGCCAGGAAAGCCCTAAGGTCCGAGGGCGCCAGGTCCTGCGCCCGCTTGTCCCCCACAATCCTAAGCATGCTATTCACCCCCTCCCGATAAAAGGCCAAGGTTCTGGGCGACAATCCCCGCGCCTTCCCGTCCTGCAGGAACACTCCAAGCCATTCCGAAAGCCTTTCCACACAACCCCCCTTGTGTTCGGTTTTGTACCCGGTTCATTCAGATGATTGTGTTCGGATGACGCGTCGGCAGGGGGGTGTCCGCCCGTTTCCGGAAAGGCGGGATTTTGGCGATAAGAAAGGCCCCGGGAAGAAGCTTCCCGGGGCACTGGTGGCGGCGGTGGGACTCGAACCCACGACACCACGATTATGAGTCGTGTGCTCTGACCACCTGAGCTACGCCGCCAAGGGCGCCAGGCAACCCCCATCTTAGAGGAGGCCACCCGGGCGGTCAAGCTCAAAAGGCCTGCACCGCCACGCCCTCCGCCTCCAAAGCCTCCCGCACCGCCTTCGCCACCTGGGGGGCGTTGGGGTTGTCCCCGTGGATGCAGAGGGTTTCGGCCCGCACCGCCACCTCTCCCCCGTCCAAGGCCTCCACCTTGCCCTCTAGGACCATGCGCACCGCCCGCCGCGCCGCCTCCTTAGGGTCGGTGATCCAGGACCCGGGGAGGGAGCGGGGGGCGAGCTGGCCGTTTTGCAGGTAGGCCCGCTCGGGGAAGCCCTCGAGGACCACCCTAAGCCCCACCCGCCGCGCCTCCTCCTCGTAGACCGTGCCGGGGAGGACCACCAGGGGTAGCCCCGGGTCAAAGGCCTTCACCGCCTCGGCGATGGCCCGGGCCGTCTCCCGGTCCCGGCAGGCCTTGAGGTAAAGGGCCCCATGGGGCTTCACGTGGTGGAGGGGAAGGCCTTCCGCCCGCAAGAAGGCATAAAGGGCCCCTATCTGGTAGAGGACGTCGGCATAGACCTCCTCGGGGCTTAGGGCCATCTCCCGGCGGCCGAAGCCCACCAGGTCGGGAAAGCCGGGGTGGGCCCCCACCGCCACCCCGTGGGTCTTGGCCAGGGCCACCCCCTCCCGCATGCGCGAAGGGCTTCCCCCGTGGAAACCGCAGGCCAGGTTCACCGAGCTCACCAAGGGGAAAAGCTCCCGGTCGTGCCCGTAGGCGTAGACCCCGTAGGACTCCCCCGCATCGGCGTTCAGGTCCACCCGCATACCCCTAGCCTAGCTCAAGGGGCGTAGCCCAGGGCCTCCAAGGCCGCTCGGACCCGGAAGGCCAAGAGGTCCTCGGGGCCATGGACCCCGTGCACGCGCTCGTAAACCCTGCGCTCCACCGGGACCCAGGCCAAAAGGGCGTGAAAGGGTTGGAGCAACTCCAACAAAAGCTTACCCCCGGCATAGAGGAGGAGGTCCGCCTTAAGGGCCAAGGCTTCCACCTCCTCCCGCCTCAAGGCCACGTGCCCCCTGGCCCTTTCCGGCAGGCGGGCGAGGAAAGCGTCCCCTTCGGCGAAGCTTGGGGCGGCCACGGAAACCTGGGCCAAGGGGCGGAGGAAGGGGGCCAAGGAAGGGCGCAAAGGGCCAAGCCAAAGGGCCTTGGCCCCGGGAAAGTGGGCGGAAAGGAAGCGCTCCAAAGCCACCCCTTCCGTGTACTGGCCCACGAGCCCCCCTAGCCCCACCGCCACCAGGTCCACGAGGCCCGCCTCCACCGCCTCCGCCTCGAGGCGCACCCCCTCCGGGGGCGGCAGGCCCTCGTCCAGGACCATCCCGGCAAAGCCCAGGGGGGCCAGGCAGGGAAGAAGGCGCCAAGGCGCCTCCCCCTCCACCGGGTAAGGGAAAAGGGGCAGGCGCAGGGCCACCACCTCGGCCAGGAAGCGGTCAAAAAAGGGGGTACCCTGATGGAGGAAGGCTACCGGCCGGGTTTTGTGGTACGCGGGCCACATAGGCTTTCTCCTACGCCGGGCGCAGGTCGGCGTACCTGAGGGAAAGGCGCTTGAGCCCCACCCCCTCAAAGTGCACCGTCACCTCGTCCCCCGCGGCCGCCACCACCACCCCGGGGCCAAACCGGGGGTGGACCACCTTCTCCCCGCCCTTGTAGGCCCCGGGCTTGGGCCGGTGGGGGGGCGGGATGGGCCCCGGGTTCCGGTAGGGGTCGTACACCTGGTAAAGCCCCTCGCCCACCTCCTCCAGGAAGCGGCTTGGCCTCGAGGCCTCCGTGCGGCCATAGACTTCCCGCTCCTCGGCATAGGAGAGGTAAAGCCTCTCCTGGGCCCGGGTAACCCCCACGTAGAACAGGCGGCGCTCCTCCTCCAGGCCCTCCAGGGTGTTTAAGGAGTTCCGGTGGGGCAGAAGCCCCTCCTCCACCCCCACCAGGAAGACCACGGGGAATTCCAGGCCCTTGGCGTTGTGGAGCGTCATGAGGGAGACCTTCCCCTCCGCCTCCCCCGGCTCCTCCGCCCGGGCCGTGAGAGCCACCTTGTCCAGGAATTCCATGAGGCTCTCCGCCTCCTTGGCCGCCCGCAGAAGCTCCTCCACGTTCTCCAGGCGGTCCTCGTGGTCCTCGGGGTAGGCCTCCTTAAGGTAGGCGGGGTAGTCGGTGGCGAGGAGGAGGTGTCGGAAAAAGGCCTCCGCCGGGCCAAAGGCCAGGTCCATGAGCTCCTCCATCAGGGCCACGAAGTGGCGCACGGGCTCGGGGCGGGGCAAAACGCCCTCCGCCTCCTTCAGGGCCTCAAAGAGGGGAAGCCCCTTCTCCTGGGCCAGACGGGCCACCTTCTCCACCGTGGCGGGGCCGATGCCCCGGGGCGGGGTGTTCAGGGTGCGCTTCAGGCTCACGCTGTCCAAGGGGTTCAGGGCCAGGCGGGCGTAGGCCAGGAGGTCCTTCACCTCCGCCCGCTCAAAGAAGCCCACCCCGCCCACCACCCGCGCCCCCACCCCCCGGCTCGCCAGGGCCTGCTCCAGGAGGCGGCTTTGGGCGTTGGTGCGGTAGAGGACGGCAAAGCGGTCAAAGGGAGGCCCTAGGCGCAGGATCTCCTCCGCCACGAAGCGGGCCTCCTCCCGGGCATCCCGGGCGCGGAAAAGCCGCACGGGCTCCCCTCCCCCCTTCACCGGCCTCAGGGTCTTCTCCAGGCGCAAGGCGTTCCTGACGATGACGGCGTTGGCGAAGCGCAGGATGGCCTCCGTGGACCGGTAGTTCTCCTCCAAGCGGTACACCCTGGCCCCCGGGAAGTCCTCCGTGAACTGGAGGATGTTCTTGATGTCCGCCGCCCGGAAGGAGTAGATGCCCTGGTCCGGGTCCCCCACCGCCATGAGGTTGGCCTCCTCCCCGGCGAGGAGCTTGGTGAAGCGGTACTGGACCGGGTTCGTGTCCTGGTACTCGTCCACGTGGATAAAGCGGGCCCGCTTCCGCACCCGCTTGAGCACCTCTTGGTCCTCTTCCAAGAGCCTCAGGGCGTAAAGGAGGATGTCCCCAAAGTCCAAGGCCCCTTGGGCCGCTAGGGCCTCCTGGTAGCGGCGGAGGACGTCCAGAAGCCTCCCCCGGGAAAGCCCGGCGTAGTACTCGGGAAGCTCGGAAAGGAGGGCCTCCGGGGCCTCCCCCCGGTTCTTGGCCCGGTCCAAGAGGCTTTTGATGGGGCCCGGCTTGGCGGAAAGGCCGAGCTCCTTGAGGACTTCCTTGAGGAGGGCCGTCTGGTCGTCCTCGTCGTAGACCACGAAGCCCGGCTTTAAACCCACCCGCTCCCCATAGACGCGGAGGATGCGCAGGGCGGCGGCGTGGAAGGTGGAAACCCAAACCTCCCCCGCCCCCTTGACCATGCCCTTAAGCCGTTCCCGCATCTCCTCCGCCGCCTTGTTGGTGAAGGTCACCGCCAGGATCTCCGTGGGGAAGACCCCCCGGTGGGCGATGAGGTAGGCCACCCGGTGGACCACGGTGCGGGTCTTGCCGCTACCCGCCCCCGCCACCACCAGGGCAGGGCCTTGGAAGTGGAGGACCGCCTGGCGCTGGGCCTCGTTCAAGGAGGAGAGGAGGGCCTCGTCCACGGGGTGGAGTCTACCACGGGGTAGACTTGGGAACATGGAGCTTCGTCCCACCCAAGAAGGCTTCCTGGGCGAGCTGGCCAAGGATTTCACCTTCGCCGCCCTGGCGCGCCTGGCGGCGGGCTTTGGCGAGCGCCTGAAGGGAGACGGCATAGGGCGGGTGGTGGTGGGCCACGATGCCCGCTTCCTGGCCCGGGAGATGGCGGAGGAGGCGGCGGGGGTGCTTTCGGCCCTCGGGCTGGAAACCTCCCTCCTTCCCGGGCCTTCCCCCCTCCCCCTTTTCGGCTTCGCCTTGGAGCGGGAGGGCGCGGCGGGGCTTTACCTCTCGGCGGGGCGGAGGCCCGCCCATTTCCAAGGGGTCAAGCTCCGCCTGGGCCCCGGGAAGCCCCTCCCTGGGCAGGAGGTACCCTTCCTAGATCCCCCGGCTGCCCGGGGAAGCTTCGCCACCCTGGACGTGAAGCGGGCCTACCAGGAGCACCTGGCGCAAAGCGCCGGGGGGGTGCCCAAGCGGAAGGGCGTGGTCTACCTGGACGCCATGGGGGGAGCGGGGGGCGGGGTTCTGCCCGGGGTGTGGAAGCTTTTGGGCCTCGAGGCCGAACTCCGGGAACTCCACCCCCTCCCCCACCCCCTCTTCTACGGGGTGGACCCGGACCCGAGGCCGGAGAACCTGAAAACCCTCCAGGTCCTCCTCAAGGCCCAAGAACCCCCCGCCCTGGGCCTGGCCCTGGACGGGGACGCCTGCCGGCTAAGGGTCTACCTCCCCGGGGCGGAGGCCTTGGGGGACGAGGCCGTCCTGGGACACCTTAAGGAGGCCCTGGGCGGCAAAGGGGTGGAGGGGGATGGGGAAGGGGGCTTCCGCTTCCCCTGGCACCTGAAGGAACCCGACCCCTTCCTCGCCGCCCTCCTCCTCCTGGGGGTCCTCCTATGAGGGAAATCCTGCCCGGCGTCTTTCTCCTCCCCGTCCCCATCCCGTACCCCTTGAAGACGGTGAACCTCTACCTCCTCAAGGGAAAGGGAGAGGTGGCCCTGGTGGACACCGCCCTCGCCACCCGCACCGCCCAAGGGAGCCTGGAGCTTTACCTGGCGGAGCTCGGGCTCTGCTTCCAGAACGTGAAGACGGTCCTCCTCACCCACCACCACCCGGACCATTACGGGCTTGCGGGCTTCTTTGAGGGCCTCGGGGCGAGGGTGTACCTGCATGCAGAGGAGCTAGGCCGGGGCCACCGTTTCTGGCTCACCCCCGAGGCCTTTGAGGAGGCCTCCTGGCGGCTTTTCCTGGACCACGGCACCCCCGAGGAGGCCCTCTTGGGCATCCGGGAAACCATGGCCAAGACCCGCGAAAGGGTCCACCCGCCCAAGGAGCCCCTGGCCCTCGAGGACGGGGCGGTCTTGGAGGTGGCGGGGAGGAGGCTTAGGGCCATCTGGACCCCGGGCCACGCCGACGGGCACGTGGCCTTCTACCTGGAGGAGGAAGGGGTCCTCCTGGCAGGGGACGCCCTTTTGGACCACGTCTCCCCCAACGTGGGCCTTTGGGCCTACACCCGGGAAAACCCCCTTAAGGACTTCCTGAACTCCCTCAGGCGCCTGGCCGAGCTCCCCGTCCGGGTGGCCCACGCCGGGCACTTCGGCCCCATAGGGAACGTCAAGGGGCGGGCGCAAGAACTCCTCGCCCACCACCAGGAGCGCCTCCAAGCCCTCCTCACGTACCTGGAAGGCCCCAAAACCGCCTGGGAGCTCTCCCTCCTCCTCTTCCCCCAGGACCTGGACGCCGCCGGCCGCCGCTTCGCCTTCGCCGAAACCCTCGCCCACCTGGAGTACCTGCGGGCGGAAGGCACGGTGGGGCGGGAAGGCCCCCCGTACCGCTACTTCCGGGTTTAACGCCCCTTGCCCCGGCGAGGGCGGGGCGGTAAACTTTGACCCGGTTCAAGGAGGTGCCATGCATCCTTGGTATGCGCACTACGATCCCGGGGTCCCCAAGGAGGCCCCCACGCCCCGGCTCCTGACCGAAGCCCTGCGGGAAAACGCCCGCCGCTACCCCAAGAAGGTGGCCTTGGAGTTCCTGGGGCGAAGTCTTTCCTATGCCGCCCTCTTTCGCGAGGTGGAGGCCTTTGCCAAAGGGCTCCAGGAGGCGGGGCTTAGGCCTGGGGAACGGGTAGCCATCATGCTCCCCAACTCCCCCCAGTTCGTGGTGGCCTTCTTCGGCACCCTCTTGGCGGGGGCGTGGCGGTGAACACCAACCCCATGTACACCCCCAGGGAGCTCCGGCACCAGCTTCGGGACTCCGGGGCCAAGGCCCTGGTGATCCTGGACCAGCTCCTTCCCCGCTACCAAGAGGTGAAGGGGGAAGCCCCGGTGGAAATCCTGGTGCGCACGGGCATCCAGGACTACCTCCCCTTCCCCAAGAACCTCCTCTACCCCCTCATGCTCAAGCGCAAGGGGCAGTGGCCCCAATCCTTGGAGGGCATTCCCTGGCGGCGCTTCCTAAAACCCGGAACCCCTAGCCCCGTGCCCCTTAGCCTGGACGACCTGGCCCTTTTGCAGTACACCGGGGGCACCACCGGGGTGGCCAAGGGGGCCATGCTCACCCACCGCAACCTCTCCTCCAACGCCCTGCAGGTGCGGTCTTGGATCCCCGACTTTCGGGAAGGGGAAGAGGTGGTCCTTGGGGCTATCCCCTTCTTCCACGTCTACGGCATGACCGTGGCCATGAACCTGGCCCTCCTGGGGGCGGCCAAGCTGGTCCTCCTTCCCCGCCCGGAGATCGGCCCCATCGTGGAGGCCATTGAGAAGCACCAGGTCACCCTCTTCCCCGGGGTGCCCACCCTGTACGTGGCCTTCAACAACTTCCCCGGGATTGAGAAGCGCAACCTGAGGAGCGTCCGGGCCTGCATCTCCGGCTCCGCCCCCCTCCCCCTCGAGGTGGCGGAGCGGTTTGAGGCCCTCACCGGGGCCAAGCTGGTGGAGGGGTATGGGCTCACCGAGGCCAGCCCCGTCACCCACTGCAACCCCCTTCACGGCCCAAGAAAGCTCGGGAGCGTGGGCCTCCCCTTCCCCGGGGTGGAGGCCAAGGTGGTGGACGAGGAGGGCAAGGAGGTCCCCTTGGGCGAGGTGGGCGAGCTCATCGTCAAGGGCCCCAACGTCATGAAAGGCTACTGGAACCGCCCCGAGGAAACCCAAAAGGCCCTCAAGGACGGCTGGCTCTACACCGGCGACATGGCCCGCATGGACGAGGACGGCTACTTCTACATCGTGGACCGCAAAAAGGACATGATCATCGCCGGCGGCTACAACATCTACCCCCGCGAGGTGGAAGAGGTCCTCTACACCCACGAGGCCGTCCAGGAAGCCGCCGTGGTGGGCGTCCCTGACCCCTACCGCGGGGAAACCGTGGCCGCCTTCCTCGTCCTCAAACCCGAGTACCGGGGCAAGGTGACGGAAAAGGACATAGAGGCCTTCTGCCGCCAACACCTGGCCGCCTACAAGGTGCCCCGCATCATCGTCTTCCGCGATAGCCTCCCCAAGTCCAGCGTGGGGAAGATCCTGAAGCGGGAACTCACCAAAGAGGTGGGGCCAAGGCGGTAGGATGGGCCCATGGGCAAGGTTTACAAGAAGGTGGAGCTGGTGGGGACGAGCGGGGAGGGCCTCGAGGCGGCCATCCAAAGGGCTTTGGAGCGGGCGCAGAAGACCCTCCGCCACCTGGACTGGTTTGAGGTCAAGGAAATCCGGGGGACCATCGGCCCGCAAGGGGTTAAGGAGTACCAGGTGGTGCTGGAGGTGGGCTTCCGCCTGGAGGAGTAATCGCTTCCGCTTCTAGAACGCATACCCCTTTACAAACCCTCACTCAAGAGATATGCTAAGGGCAAGGGGGTGAAGGGGTATGAGCGCCACCGGTCTGGAGGTCTTTGACACCACCCTCCACAAGACCCACACCTGGCTCAAGGCCATCATGCAGGAGCTGGGCACGGAGGACCGGCACCGGGCCTACATGGCCCTCCGGGCCGTCCTCCACGCCCTTCGGGACCGCCTGCCCGTGGAGGAGGTAGCCCAGCTTGGGGCCCAGCTCCCCATGCTCATCCGGGGCATCTACTACGAGGGTTGGGACCCCACGGGCAAGCCCCTAAAGGAGCGGCACAAGGAGGAGTTCTTGGCCCACGTGGCCCGGGAGCTCAAAACCCCTTCCGGCCCAGCGATGGACCCCGAAGCGGCGGTGAAGGCGGTGTTCAAAGTCCTTGGGCAAAAGGTGGTGGAAGGGGAGATAGAGGACGTCCGCCGACTCCTTCCCAAGGAGCTAAGGGAGCTCTGGCCCGAAGGCTAGGGCAGAGCCCCCCAGTCGGGGGGGTTTAGTCCAGAACAAAGCGGTCCTCCGTCTCGTGCAGGCGCACCCGGTGGACGATCCGCTGGTCCTGGGCCCCATTGGGCTCGGTCATGGCTACCACGGTGACGTAGGGGCGCAAGGGGCTTCGCAAGACCTTCTTGGTGAGGGTCTCCTCCACCTGGAAGATGCCCGCGGAGTTGTTCATGGTCACCTGGATCTCCACGGGGACCTTCTCGCCCTTTAGGATGCGCACCTCGTCCACCGCTAGGGCGCTGATGGAGTGAATGTCAATGCTCCCCAGGGCAAAAGCCTTCCGGCCCCGGCCCTTGGTGATGTCCGTGCCGTCGGCCACGGCGGTGATGCCCGCCTCTATGGTGAGGGGTTCGGGGGCGAGGTCGTGGCTGTAGATGCTGTGGAGCATCAAGGCCCTTAAGGCGGTGCGTTGCTCGGGGTCCGGGTAGATCCTCTCCAGAATACGGTTCAGGATGGGCAGGGCCAAGGACACCCCAAAGGCCTCGTGGTGGTCCCGGTGTACCTGGTTGCCCAGGTCGTGGAGCATGGTGGAGAGGAGGACCACCACGTAGGCGTCCTCCAGCTCCCCCGCCCCCGATTCCAGGGTGTCCAGGCGCACCCCCGCCTCGGCCAAAAGGCCCAGGATGGCCACGCTGGCCGCCCCGGTGAGGAGGGCGTGGACCCGGCCGTGGTCGTTGTAGCCCAGCTTGCGCATGGTGATGTAGTTGGCCATGTTCCAACCGGCCCGGGCCTCGGGGTCTTGGATCAAGAGCTCGTAAGCCCTAAGCGCCTTGGGAAAAGGCTTTAAGCGCTCCCGGATGGCCTGGTCGGCCTCGGCGTAGAGCTTGGCCTTGGGGCTGGCTACGTGGACCACGCGGTCTCCCGTCATGGGCACCCCTCACCTTACACCGGGCCTTGGGGAAGAAAAGGGACTCACTCCCCCTTGAATTCCGGCGCCCGCTTTTCCAGGAAGGCCCGCACCCCTTCCTTCATGTCCTCGGTGGCGGCGGCGTAGCCGAAGAGGTCCGCCTCTATCTCCAACGCCTCCGCCAGATCCAGCCCCTCCCCCCGCACCACGCTCTCCTTGGCCAGGGCCAGGGCGATGGGGGCGTTTTTGAGGATGCTCTGGGCAAGCCGCTTGGCCTCTTCCAGGGCGTCCTCCCCCACCCGGTTGACCAAGCCCAACTGGAGGGCCTCCTCCGCCTCCACGTGCCGCCCGGTGAAGATGAGGTCCAAGGCCCGCCCCCGGCCGATGAGCCGGGGCAGGCGCTGGGTGCCCCCAAAGCCGGGGATGAGCCCCAGGCCCACCTCGGGAAGGCCCAGCTTGGCCCCCTTGGCCGCCACCCGGAGGTCGCAAGCCAGGGCGAGCTCCAGCCCGCCCCCCAAGGCGTACCCGTGGATGGCGGCGATGGTGGGTATGGGCAAGGCGGCGATCTCGGCGAAGACCTGCTGGCCCAAAAGGGCGTACTCCCGGGCCATGAAGGGGTCTTTAAGGGCGGCGATCTCCTTGAGGTCCGCCCCGGCGGCGAACGCCCTCCCCTCCCCCGTGAAGATGGCCACCCGGGCCTCGGGGTCTTGGTGGATGACCTCCGCCACCTGGGCGAGCTCCTCCAGCACCTCTCGGGAGAGGGCGTTGAGGGCCTCGGGCCGCCTAAGGGTTACCAGGGCGATATTCCCCTCCACCTCGTAGGTGAGGTGCTGGAACTCGGGGATTTCCAGGATGAACTCGTGCTCGTGTTCGTGCTCCATGCTACACCTCCAACAAGGCCAATAGGGCCACCTCCACCATACGCCTTATCCCCTCCTGGAGCACCTCGGGCGGGGCGAGTTCGGGGTCGCCAATCCTGTTGGAAACCGTAAGGATAGCCCCCGCCTTCACCCCCCGCATCCGGCCCAGGAGGAAGAGGGCGCTCGCCTCCATCTCAAAGGCCAAGACCCCAAAGCGGCTCCACGCGCGGGCCGCCTCGGGGGTGGTGGCGTAAAAGGCGTCCTCGGTGGCCACCAGGCCCACGTGGTGGGGGTAGCCCCGCTCCTCCGCCTTGGCCCAAAGGGCGCGGAAGAGGGAAGGGTCGGGCACGGGGGCGTAAGGAAGCCCCCCAAGGTACTGACGGGTGGCCCCGTCCAGGGGCACCGCCCCCTGGGCGATCACCAAATCCCCAGGGGCCAAGGCCCCATCCACCGCCCCGCAGGTGCCCACCCGGAGGAGAACCCGGGCCCCAAGCTGCACCAGCTCCTCCGCCACGATGCTCGCGGAAGGAGCCCCCATCCCCGTGGTCTGGACGGAGATGGGCACCCCACGGTAGCGCCCCGTGTAGCCCAAAAGCCCCCGGTGGGTGTTGTAGACCACGGGTTCATCCAAAAACGTCTTGGCGATCCATTCCGCCCGGCCCGGGTCCCCGGGAAGGAGTACCCGTTCCGCCACATCCCCGGGTTTTCCCCGCACGTGGATGGGACTCATACCGCCTAAGGATACTACAGCCTGAGGGCGGGAAGCCCTTCCACCAGGGCCTCGTCGTGGGTGGCGAGGACCAGGGCCGCCCCCACCTCCCCCGCCAAGGCGCGCATGAGGGCCAAGGCCTCCCGGGCTTGGTGGCGGTCCAGGCTCGCCGTGGGCTCGTCCGCCAGGAGGAGCTTGGGCTTGAGGTAGAGGGCCCGGGCCACCGCCACCCGTTGCCTCTCGCCCCCGGAAAGCCGCTGGGGCAGGAAGTGGGCCCGCCCCCCAAGCCCCAGGCGCTCCAGGAGGCAAAGGCCCCAGGCCCGGTCCACCCATCCCGCCAAGTACCCGGGGGCCAGGACGTTCTCCAAGGCGGTGAGTTCGGGAAAGAGGAAGTGGTGCTGGAAGACAAGGCCCAAAAAGCGGAGCCTGCGCCGGGCGAGGGCTTCTTCCTTTAGCTCCCGAATGGGCGTCCCTTCCCAGCACACCTCTCCCTCCTGCAAGGGGAGAAGCCCGGCGAGGAGGTGGAGGAGGGTGGTCTTGCCGCTTCCCGAAGGCCCAAGCACGGCCAGGACCTCCCCGGGCCCCAGCCGCAAGGAAATCCCCCGGAAAAGGGGGCCATCGGCGTAGGCGAAGCCGAGGTTTTGGGCCTCGAGGACCGGGCGCACCCTCTCATCCTCTAGGCAAAAGATGAAGCTTCGGTTAGAGTGGGACCGATGCGGGGAAGCCCCTTGTTCCAGGACCTGGCCCCGGAGGAGGTGGCGCTCGCCCACTCCTACTTCCAGCCCCTTTTCTTCCCCAAGGGGAAGACCATCTTCCAGCAGGGGGACCTGGGCCAAGCCCTTTACCTGGTGGAGGCGGGGCGGGTGCGGCTCTACCGCACCCACCTGGGCGGGCAGGAGAAGACCCTGGGCTTCCTAGGCCCCGGGGAGGTCTTCGGGGAGATGAGCCTCCTAGACCCAGAGGAAAGGAGCGCCAGCGCCGAAGCCGAGGAGGACGCCCACCTCCTCGCCCTCTACCGGGAAAGCTACCTGGCCCTCATCCGCCGCCTACCCCTCTTGGCCCACAACCTCGCCCGCATCCTGGCCCGGCGCCTGAGGGAACTCAACGTGGAGATGGACCTCCTCGCCTTTGAAGAGGCGCAAAGCCGGGTGGCCTACGCCCTCCTCAAGCTCCACCGCCAGGGGCACGGACCCCGCTTCCGCCTGCGCCACCAGGACCTGGCGGCCCTGGCGGGGGCGAGCCGGGAAACGGTGACCCGGGTCCTGCACGACCTAAAGGACAAGGGCATCCTGGCCCTGGCCCCGGGGGAGGTGGAGGTGCGGGACTTTCGGCTCCTGGAAGAGGTGGCCTTCGGCCTTATCTAGGGGAGGTGCGCCTTGCGCCTGAGGGTGGATGTGCTTCCGAACGAAGGGGCGGTTTACCCCGATGTGGTCCTGGTGGTGGACGTGATCCGGGCCACCACCACCGCCGCCTGCCTCCTGGAGGCGGGGGCGGAGGCCCTATACCTGGTGGAAAGCCTCGAGGCCGCCCGGGCCTTCAAGGACGAGGACGTGGTCCTGGCGGGGGAGGTGGGGGGGCTGAAGCCCCCCGGGTTTGACCTGGGGAACTCCCCCCGGGAGGCCCTGGAGGCCCCCGTGGGGGGCAAGGTGGTGGTGATGAGCACCACCAACGGCACCCGGGCGGCCCACGCCGCCGCCAAGTCCGCCAAGCATGTCCTCCTCGCCTCCCTCTACAACGCCCACGCCGCCGCCCGGCTCGCCAAGGAACTGGCCACGGAGGAGGTGGCCATCCTCTGCGCCGGCAAGGAAGGGCGGGCCGGGCTGGACGACCTCTACACCGCCGGGGTCTTGGCGGAGTACCTAGGCCTCTTGGGCGAGGTGGAGCCCGAGGACGGGGCCCGCATCGCCCTGGCCGTCAAGCGGGCCTACCAGGACCCCCTGGAGGCCCTAAGCCTTTCCGCCGCCGCCCAGGCCCTTAAAGGGGTGGGCCTGGAGGGGGACGTCCCCTTCGCCGCCCAGGTGGCCAAGAGCGCCGCCGTGCCCATCCTCTCCGGGCGGGTGGGGGACGCCCTCATCTTCAAGCGGGCCTACTGAAGGCCCTCCTCCGCCAAAAGCTCGTAAAAGCGCCTTATGGCGGCGATGCCCTTTTCCAGGTTGAGGAGGTCAAACTTCTCGTTGGGGGCGTGCAGGTTATCGTCGCTTAGCCCGAGGCCCAGGAGGACGATGGGGGCCTGAAGGGCCTCCTGGAGTTCCGCCACCACGGGGATGGTCCCCCCCTCCCGGGCGTAGACGGGAGGCCTCCCCCAGACCTCCGCCAAGGCCCTGGCCATGAGGCGCATGGGGGGGCTAAAGGGGTCGGTGAGGACGGGCCTTCCCCCGTGGAGGCGGCGCACCTCGAGGCGGTACCCGGGGGGCAGGATTTCCCTAAGGTAGGCCTCGGCCAAGTCCGCCACCTCCTCGGGGTCCTGGTCCGGCACCAGGCGCATGGAAAGCTTCATCCCCGCCTCGGCGGGGATCACCGTTTTGGACCCTTCCCCCTGGTAACCGCCGTAGATGCCGTTTGGGTCCAGGGTGGGCCTCGCCCAAAGCCGCTCCAAGGGGGTATATCCCTCCTCCCCCGGCAGGCAGTCCACCCCAAGTTCCCGCTTCAGGGCCTCCTCGTCCAAAGCGGGCCAAAGGCGCTTCTCCTCCTCGGCAACGGGCCGCACCCGTTCGTAGAACCCGGGGATGAGGACCTTCCCCGTCCGCTCGTCCTTAAGCCGGGCGAGGAGCCAGCCCAGGGCCTGGATGGGGTTCGGGGCCACCCCCCGAAGGCCCCGGAGTGCAGGTCCCGCCTCGCCCCCTGAAGCCGCACCTCCAGGTAGCAAAGCCCCCTCAGGCCGTAGGTGAGGGTGGGGGTTTCGGGGGCGAACATGGCCCCGTCGGAGATGAGGACCACGTCCGCCCGAAGCCGCTCCCGGTTTTCCCGCACGAAGGGGAGGAGGTGGGGGCTTCCGATCTCCTCCTCCCCCTCCACCAGGAACTTGACGTTCACCCGGGCGGCAAGGCCCTCCAAGGCCGCCACGTGGGCCCAAAGCTGCCCCTTGTCGTCGGAGGCGCCCCGGGCATAGACCCGCCCCTCCCGCACCACCGGGGAGAAGGGCGGGGTTTCCCAAAGCTCCAAGGGATCGGGGGGCTGGACGTCGTAGTGGCCGTAGACCAGAACGGTGGGGGCCTTTTCGTCCACCAGGCGCTCGGCATAAAGGATGGGGTGGAGGGGGGTCTCGTGGAGCGCGGCGACAAAACCCAAGGCCTCCAAGCGGTCCTTGAGCCAAAGGGCCGCCCGGCGCACGTCGTCCCTATGGCCGGGGTCGGTGGATACGGAAGGGATGGAAAGGAATTCCAGTAGGGGCTCCAGCGTCTTCACGCCCCCATGCTACCCTCTTCCAGGGCCTTACCCTCCTCCAAGAGGAGAAGGCGAAGCCTTGCCACCTCGGCTTCAAAGCGGGCCTGGAGGGCCTCCAGCTCCGCCCTTAGCCGCATGATCTCCTCCACCCCCGCCAGGTTCACCCCCAGTTCCTGCGTCAGCCGCCGGATCTCCCGCAACCGCTCAATGTCCCGCTCCGAGTAAAGCCGCGTCTTCCCCCCAGACCGCTTCGGCTTGATGAGCCCCTTCCGCTCGTAAAGCCTCAGCGTCTGCGGGTGCATCTCCACCAGCTCCGCCGCCACCGAAATCACATAGACCGGGCGGTCCTTGGGGGAAGGCTTTTGCGTCTCCCCGGGGGCGGGAAGGGCCTTGCGGTCCAGTTCCTGGAAACGGTCCCCAATCTCCCGTTTGAGCCTTGCCACCTCGGCTTCAAAGCGGGCCTGGAGGGCCTCCAGCTCCGCCCTTAGCCGCATGATCTCCTCCACCCCCGCCAGGTTCACCCCCAGTTCCTGCGTCAGCCGCCGGATCTCCCGCAACCGCTCAATGTCCCGCTCCGAGTAAAGCCGCGTCTTCCCCCCAGACCGCTTCGGCTTGATGAGCCCCTTCCGCTCGTAAAGCCTCAGCGTCTGCGGGTGCATCTCCACCAGCTCCGCCGCCACCGAAATCACATAGACCGGGCGGTCCTTGTCCATGACCCTGTCCATGGCCTTTAGCTCCTCCCGCTAAACCCCACTAACCCTTCTCATTATACGCTCCCTGAGAACCCTAAGCGCAGGGAAGCGCGCTGGGCCGCCGCCATTACCCGGGGGGCCAGCCGCCGGGCCGCCTCCAGGGAAAGCCGGCTCGCCGGGGCGGAGAGGGAGATGGCCGCCACCACCTCCCCCGAAGGGCCAAAGACGGGAGCGGCCACGCACCGCACCCCCAGTTCCTTCTCCTCGTTGTCCAAGGCGTAGCCCTGGGCCCGCACCTCCCCGAGCTCCTGCAAGAGCTCCGCCAGGCGGGTCTTGGTATGGGGAGTGAAGGGGATGAGGCGGAGGCCCTCGGGCACCCCCCGGTAGGCCAAGAAGACCTTCCCCACCCCGGTGGCGTGGAGGGGGGCACGGCTTCCTGGAGCGGTGAAGAGGCGCACCAGTTGCCCCCCCTCCACCTGGTCCAGGTAAAGCGCCTCCCCGTCCACGGGCACCGCCAGGTTGACGCTCTCCCCCGTCTCCCCCGCCAAGGCCTCCATCTCCGGACGCACCGCCTTGAGGAGGTCCCGCCTCGGGTAGGCCTGCCCCACGGCGAAGGCCTTGGGCCCCACCCGGTACACGCCTCCCTCCTCCACGGCAAAGCCCCGGCGAACCAGGGTCTGGAGAAGGCGGTAAAGGGTGCTCTTGGATAGCCCCGTGGCCTCGGCCAGGGCGGAAAGCCCCGCCTCCTTCTGCTCCCCCAAGGCTTCCAGAACCCCAAGCCCCTTTTCCAAGGTCTTCACCCCGCTTGCGCCCTTTTCCCTCGGCCTCGGCATAGGGCCCTAAGGTAGCACGGCCCCGGCTATTTTTCAAGACACGAAAAACCATTCCGTCTATTGACAAACCCGCCCCCACCCCCGTAAGCTCAGGCCACCATGAAGGGCGTGGAAATCACCAAAGACCATCCCCTCCTCGGGGAGGTGCTCACGGAGGAGGCCCTGAAGTTCGTGGTGGCCCTGCACCGGGAGTTCAACCCGGTGCGCAAGGCCCTTCTTGCCCGCCGGCACGAGCTTTGGGAGCGGTACAAGGCCGGGGACAAACCGGACTTTCTCCCAGAAACCGCCTTCGTCCGGGGCGGGGACTGGCGGGTGGCCGAGGCCCCCCAGGACCTCCTGGACCGCCGGGTGGAGATCACGGGCCCCGTGGACCGCAAGATGATCATCAACGCCCTGAACTCCGGGGCCAAGGTCTTCATGGCGGACTTTGAGGACGCCCTCTCCCCCACGTGGGACAACGTCATCCAGGGGCAGAAAAACCTCTACGACGCCGTGCGCCGCCAGATTGACTTCGTCTCCCCCGAGGGCAAGGCGTACCGCCTCAAGGAGAAGACCGCCACCCTGGTGGTGCGCCCCCGGGGCTGGCACCTGGTGGAAAAGCACGTGCGGGTGGACGGGGAGCCCATCTCGGCAAGCCTCTTTGACTTCGGGCTCTACTTCTTCCACAACGCCCACGAGCTCCTGAGGCGGGGAAGCGGGCCCTACTTCTACCTGCCCAAGATGGAAAGCCACCTCGAGGCCCGCCTCTGGAACGAGGTCTTCAACTTCGCCCAGGACTACCTCCAAATCCCCCGGGGCACCATCCGGGCCACGGTGCTCATTGAAACCATCCTGGCGGCCTTTGAGATGGAAGAAATCCTCTACGAGCTCAAGGAGCACGCCGCCGGGCTCAACGCCGGGCGGTGGGACTACATCTTTAGCTGCATCAAGAAGTTCGCCACCACCGCCCCCATCTTCCCCGACCGGGCCCAGGTGACCATGACCGTCCCCTTCATGAAGGCCTACACCGAGCTTTTGGTGAAGTCCTGCCACATCCACGAGGCCCACGCCATCGGGGGCATGGCCGCCTTCATCCCAAGCCGCAAGGACCCCGAGGTGAACGAGCGGGCCTTCCAGCAGGTGCGGGCGGACAAGGAGCGGGAGGCCTCCCAAGGCTTTGACGGCACCTGGGTGGCCCACCCCGACCTGGTGCCCGTGGCTCAAGAGGTCTTTGACCGCTACCTGGGGGACAAGCCCCACCAGAAACACGTGAAGCGCCTGGACGTGCAGGTGAAGGCGGAAGACCTCCTCAACTTCACGGTCCCCGGGGGCAAGGTGACGGAGGGAGGCCTCAGGAACAACATCTCCGTGGCCCTGCAGTACCTGAACCAGTGGCTTTTGGGCAACGGGGCCGCCGCCATCTTCAACCTCATGGAGGACGCCGCCACCGCCGAGATCAGCCGGGCGCAACTTTGGCAGTGGGTCCACCGGGAAGCCCAGCTGGAGGACGGGCGCACCGTGACCCCGGAGCTCTACCAAAAGGTCAAGGAGGAGGAGCTCGCCAAGCTGGGGGGCCGGGGGAAGGAGCGCTACAAGGAGGCGGAGGAGATCCTGGACAAGCTCGTCCTCTCGGAGGAATTCATAGAGTTCCTCACCCTGGTGGCCTACGAGTACCTGGACTAGGGCGAAGGGCGGCCGGGGCGGGCGGGGATTCCCCGCCCTTTGGCTTAAAGTGGGAGGAAAGGAGGGAAGCCGTGGGCTTTTTGGAAGAACTCAAGGCCCTCTTGCCGGGCAGGGTCCTCACCCGGGAAGCGGAGATCGCCCCCTACGAGTCCGACGCCCTCACCGCCTACCGCAAGCGCCCCCTGGCGGTGGTCCTTCCGCAGGAAAAAGGAGAGGTGGTCCAGGTGGTGCGGCTATGCCACCGCCACGGGGTCCCCTTCGTGGCCCGGGGAAGCGGCACCAGCCTGAGCGGGGGCTCCTTGCCCGTGGAAGGGGGGATTGTCCTCGCCCTAAACCGCATGAACCGCATCCTCAAGCTGGACCCCGCGGCCCGCATCGCCGTGGTGGAGCCTGGGGTGGTGAACCTGGAGGTCTCCCGCCAGGCAGCCCCCTTTGGCCTCTACTACGCCCCGGACCCCTCCAGCCAGCCCGTCTCCACCCTTGGGGGCAACGTGGCCTTCAACTCGGGGGGGGCCCACTGCCTGAAGTACGGGATGACGGCCAACCACGTGCTGGGCCTCGAGGTGGTGACCCCGGAAGGGGAGGTGGTGCGCCTCGGGGGGAGAGCCTAGAGGGCGTGGGGCCCGACCTCCACGGCTTCTTCGTGGGCACGGAGGGGCTTTTGGGGGTGGCGGTGGAGATCACCCTGAGGCTCCTCCCCAAGCCCGAGGCCTACCACACCCTCCTCGCCGCCTACGAGAGCCTGGAGCGGGCGGGCGAGGCCGTGAGCCTCATCATCCAAAGGGGCCTCCTCCCCGGGGCCATAGAGATCATGGACCGCCTGGCCATTGAGGCGGCGGAAAAGGCGGTGCGGGCAGGCTACCCGCAGGCGGAAGCCCTCCTCATCGTGGAGCTGGAGGGCCCCAAGGAGGAGGTGGCGGCGGAGGCCCAGGTCCTGGAGGAGGTCATCCGGGAAAGCGGGGCCTACGCCGTGCGGGTGGCGGCAAGCGAGGCGGAGCGCCAGGCCATCTGGAAAGGGCGTAAGGCGGCCTTTAGCGCCGTGGGCCGGCTCTCCCCGGACTACCTGGTCCAGGACGGGGTGGTGCCCCGAAGCCGCCTGGGGGAGGCCCTGCGGGAAATAGGGAGGCTTTCCCAGGCCTTTGGGCTTAGGGTGGCCAACGTCTTCCACGCTGGGGACGGGAACCTCCACCCCTTGGTCCTCTACGACGGCAAGAAGCCGGGCGAACTGGAGCGGGCCGAGGCCCTGGCGGGGGAGATCCTCAAGCTCTGCGTGCGCCTTGGGGGGTCCCTGACGGGAGAGCACGGGATTGGGGTGGAGAAGAAGGCCTACATGCCGGAGATGTTCGCCCAGGAAGACCTCCTCGCCATGGAAAGGGTGAAGGCTATCCTGGACCCCAAGGGGCTTGCCAACCGGGGCAAGGTGCTCCCGGAGGTGGTCCGTGGTTAGGGCGGGCACCCTGCAGGAGGTGGTGGAGGCGGTGCGGGCCTACCCGCGCCTGAGGCCCATGGGCGGGGGCACCAAGCCCGCCCTTTCCGCCCCTCGGGAAGGGGAGGTGGGGCTAGCCCTTTCCGGGCTTTCCGGCATCCTGGAGTACCAGCCCGAGGAGTTCGTCTTCACCGCCTGGGCCGGCACCCCGGTGGCCGAGGTGGAGGAGGCCTTAAGGGCCCACGGGCAGTACCTCCCCTTCCACCCGCCCCTGAAGGGGAAGGGGGCCACCCTAGGAGGGACGGTGGCGGCGGGGCTTTCCGGGCCTTTGCGCCACCGGTTTGGGGGGGTGCGGGACTTCCTCTTGGGGGTGCGCTTCGTGGACGGGGAGGGGAGGGTGGTGCGGGGCGGGGGCAAGGTGGTGAAGAACGCCGCCGGCTTCCCCTTCCACCGGCTCATGGTGGGCTCCTTGGGGGCCTTTGGCGTCATGGTGGAGCTCTCCTTCAAAGTCTTCCCCTACCCCAGGGCCACGCGGACCCTCCGGGCGGAGATGCCGGGCCTAAGCGAGGCCCTTTCCGCCCTGGAAAGGCTACGCCTCCTCCCCCTGGACCTCCTGGCCCTGGACCTCATCCCCCCGCCACCCTCGAGGCCCGCCTGGGAGGCTTTCCCGGGAGCGTGGCGGCCCGCCTGGAGGGCCTAAAGCGCCTCCTCGCCCAGGAGGGAGCCCAAAGGACCGAGGTCCTGGAGGAGGACGAGGCCCACTGGGAAGGGGTGCGGGACCTCCGCTTCCTGGAGGAAAGCCCCATCTGGGTGAAGGTGCCGGCCAAGCCCGCATCCATACCCCGTCTCGAGGCCCTTCCCTTGGGCCCAAGGCGCTACCTGGACGGGGGGGAGGTCCTCTACGCCGGCACGGGGCCCGAAGGGCTAGAGGCCCTGAGGCGGGCGGGCTTTCCCCACCTGGTCCTCCGCGGGGCGGAAGACCCCCTCTACCCCCTGCCCCCCGAGGCCTTCTTCGCCAAGCTCAAGCAGGCCCTGGACCCCATGGGCCGTTTTCCCTTAGGGTGAGAGCATGCAGCACCGCATTCCCGTGGAAACCTTGGGCAAGGAAGGGGAGGTGATGGCCCACGCCATAGAGGCCTGCGTCCACTGCGGCTTCTGCCTCCCCACCTGCCCCACCTACGTGGTCCTGCAAGAGGAGATGGACTCCCCCAGGGGACGCATCTTCCTGATGAAGGAGGTCCTGGAGGGAGCCTTGCCCCTGGAGGAAGCCCTCCCCTACCTGGACCGGTGCCTAGCCTGCCAGGCCTGCGTCACCGCCTGCCCGAGCGGGGTACCCTACGGCGAGCTCATCGCCGCCTTCCGCCTCCACACGGAGGAGAAGCGCCACCGCTACCCCCTGGAAAGGGCCTACCGCCTGGCCCTCCTCCGCACCCTCCCCTACCCCGAGCGCTTCCGGCCCCTGGCAGGGCTCGCCGCCCGGCTTAAGCCCCTCCTCAAGCCCCTTCCCCTGCCCAAGCCCCTCAAGGCGCCTATAGACCTCCTCCCCGAGCGCCTTCCGGAGGAAGCCCCGTACCTAGAGGTCTACCCCGCCAAGGGCGAGAGAAAGGCCCGGGTGGGGCTTCTCCTGGGGTGCGCCCAAAGGGTCCTCCGTCCCTCCATCAACGAAGCCACCATCCGGGTCCTCCAGGAAAACGGGGTGGAGGTGGTGGTGGCCCGGGAGCAGGTCTGTTGCGGGGCCCTGAACCTCCACGCCGGGGACAAGGAGGGGGCGAGAGCCCTCGCCCGCAAGAACCTAAAGGCCTTCCAGGACGTGGACTACGTGGTCACCAACGCCGCTGGTTGCGGCTCGGGGATGAAGGAATACCCCCTCCTCTTCCTGGGGGAACCCGAGGAGGCAGAGGCCAAGGCCCTGGCCCAGAAGGTCAAGGACATCACCGTCATCCTGGACGAACTGGGCTTCACTCCGCCCCCACCCCCCAAAACCCCCCTTCGGGTGGCCTACCACGACGCCTGCCACCTGGCCCACGCCCAAGGGGTGCGGGAAGCCCCCCGGAACATCCTGAAGGCGGCGGGGCTCGAGGTCTTGGAGCCCAAGGAGTGGGAGCTCTGCTGCGGCTCCGCCGGCACCTACAACCTCTTCCAACCCGAGATCGCCGAGGCCCTAGGCCGGCGCAAGGCGGAAAACCTCAAGGCCACCGAGCCCCACCTGGTGGTCACGGGCAACATCGGCTGCCTCACCCAGATTGGCGCCTACCTCCAGGGCATCCCCGTGCTCCACACGGCAGAGCTTCTGGCCCTCCTCTACGAGGGGAAGGACCCGCTTAAGGGACCCCTAAGGAGCTAGGGCGACCTAAACCTGGTATCTCCCTATGTAAGAAGTTGGACCAAATCCACGATTGCGCCAACCCCCAATCCCCCCCAAAACCCGGGGGGGTTGACGCACTACCCCCCACCCTGCTAGCCTGACCTCAGACGGCCAAACTTTCCCACCTCGGCCGTAGTGGTTCTTGAAAACTAAGATTAGAGCTTCATGAGTGTTTCGTGTTCCTGACGATGTTGTGGCTGTTCGTACCGTACCTATGAGGGTTTGAAACCTTCCTCCGGTCGTGTGCTTGACCAGGGCGACCTCCTGAGTTCGTACCGTACCTATGAGGGTTTGAAACTTCAAGGCCCGGCTTCCCTCACGGGTGAGGTCGGGAAGTTCGTACCGTACCTATGAGGGTTTGAAACGTCGCGGTGGTGGACACCGCTACCAGGCGCGTGGCTTCGTTCGTACCGTACCTATGAGGGTTTGAAACCGCCCTTTGCAAAATAACGATGATGAGGACGATGCCCAGTTCGTACCGTACCTATGAGGGTTTGAAACGTGGTAGCGGCCACCCTAGCCTTTTGGGGCTAGGGCGGCGTTCGTACCGTACCTATGAGGGTTTGAAACCTCTGAACCTGCTTCTCCACCAGAAAAGGCCGTTTCACGTTCGTACCGTACCTATGAGGGTTTGAAACGCCAACGCAACCTCAAACGCCCTGGCTCGCTCCCTATCCGTGCAAGTTCGTACCGTACCTATGAGGGTTTGAAACCGCCCAACTCCAAGGCTCGGTAGACAATGCGGCCATCTGTTCGTACCGTACCTATGAGGGTTTGAAACGCGTAGTGCTTGATGTCCCTCTTCCCCTTGGGGACCACGGTTCGTACCGTACCTATGAGGGTTTGAAACAGGTCCGTACGAACCTCTACGAACCCCCCTATCCCGACGTTCGTACCGTACCTATGAGGGTTTGAAACTTTTTCAACCCTGAAGGAGGCTACTAGCATCCTTCCACCTCGTTCGTACCGTACCTATGAGGGTTTGAAACTCAAAGTGGGCGCTAACGGCGTGCCGGAGGAGTGCCTGGTTCGTACCGTACCTATGAGGGTTTGAAACGCCTCGGCGTCCTCGGCCTTCTTCCGCCTACGCTTAGGGGCGGGGGCGGCGTGTTCGTACCGTACCTATGAGGGTTTGAAACTATAATAGGGACGATAAGTCCCCCACAGCCGTTTGGAACTTACCTATAAGGGTTTGACACACCCAACCAGCCTGGTATGGAAGCCCTCCTGAAAGAAACCTTCTTCCACGCCCTAAGGGCCACGGACCCCTACCGCCTCACCCTCAAGGCCCTTCCCTCCTTCCGACCCGACCTGATCCTCGCCGTGGGCAAGGCGGCGGCCCCCATGCTCCGGGCAGCCCTGGAGCGGTATGGGGAAGTCCCCTACCATCTCACGTTGCCCCAAGGCCAGGAGGCCTTGGGCCTGAAAGCAGTCTTCGCCCGCCACCCCGTGCCCGATGAGGGAAGCGTGCGGGCAGCGGAGGAGGTCCTCCACCTCCTCGCCTCCCTCTCCCCCAAAGCGCGGGTCCTTGCCCTCCTTTCGGGGGGAGGGAGCGCCCTCTGGTGCGCCCCCCTGGGGATAGGCCTTAGGGAGAAGCAGGCCCTCACCCAGGCCCTCCTCCAAAGTGGGGCGGGCATCCGGGAAATCAACGCCGTGCGCAAGCACCTCTCCCGCATCAAGGGAGGAAGGGCCCTCCTCGCCACCAAGGCCAGGGTCCACGCCCTCCTCCTCTCCGACGTCCCCGGGGACGACCCCAGCGTCATCGCCTCCGGGCCCTTCCACCCAGACCCCTCCACCTACCCGGAGGCCCTAGGGGTCTTGGACCGGTACGGCCTCGCCTTCCCCGAGGCCCGGGCGGTGCTGGAAGCGGGGGCTAAGGGGAAGCTTCCCGAGACCCTCAAGCCCCAAGACCCCGCCCTTAGGCGCCTCACCTGGAAGCTGGTGGGGGCGAACCTCCACCTCCTAAGGGCCGCCCAAGGCTTCCTCAGGCGCCAGGGCCACCGGGCCGTGGTCCTCTCCGACCGCTTCGGGGGGGAGGCCAGGGCCCTTGCCCGCTTCCACGCCGAGCTGGCGGAGACCATCCGCACCCACGGGGTGCCCTTTCGCAGGCCCATCTTCCTCCTCTCGGGGGGCGAGGCCCAGGTGCGGGTAAGGGGTAGGGGCAAGGGGGGGCGCAACCTGGAGTTCCTCCTCGCCCTCTACGCCCACCTCCCAAGGCCCCTCTACGCCCTGGCGGCGGACTCCGACGGCCTGGACGGGAACAGCGGGGTAGCGGGTGCCCTCCTCACCCCTGCGGTCTGGGACCGGGGCCTAGATCCCAGGCCCTTCCTAGAGGAGAACGATAGCCTGGGCTTTTTCCAAGAGGTGGGGACCCTCCTCGTCACCGGCCCCACGGGCACCAACCTTAACGATTTCCGCCTCCTCCTGGTAGACTGATGGGGTTGGCGCTTTACGTTCACGTCCCCTTCTGCCCCACCCTCTGCCCCTACTGCGACTTCCACGTGGTACGCCGGGGGCCTGGGTGGGTGGAGGCCTACCTGAGGCGCCTTAAGGAAGAGGCGGAGGCCCTTTATGCCCGCTACCCCCATCCCCTAAAGACCCTCTACCTGGGCGGGGGCACGCCCAGCTACCTGCGGGACCGGGAACTTTTGGCCCTCTTCCAGGCCCTCCCCTGGCCCTTGGCCGAGGGGGCGGAGGTGACCCTCGAGGCCAACCCCGGCACCCTGAACCCCGCCCGCCTAAGGCTCCTTAAGGACCTGGGCGTCAACCGCCTTTCCTTGGGGGTGCAAAGCTTCCAGGACCCGGTGCTCCGGTTCCTCGGCCGGGCCCACGGGCGCAAGGGGGCCCTAAGGGCGGTGGAGATGGCGCTGGAAGCGGGCTTCCGCACCTCCATTGACCTCATCCTGGGCCTTCCCATGCAGGACCCCGAGAAGGACCTCAAGGAAGCGGCCAGCCTCGGCCTAGGCCACGTCTCCGCCTACACCCTGCAGGTGGAAAAGGGAACCCCCTTCGCCCTCCTCGGGCTTCCCGAAGACCCCGAGCGGGAAGCCTGGGCCATGGAGCGGGCGGAGGCCCTTCTGGGCGAGGCGGGGCTAGAGCGCTACGAGGTTTCCAACTTCGCCCGCCCCGGGGAGGAGGCCCAGCACAACCTGGTCTACTGGCGGAATGGCTTCTGGCTCGCCCTGGGGCCCGCCGCCACCGGGCAGTACCCCGGGGAGGGCCTGGCCTACGCCCTAAGGCGCACCAACCCTCCCCTCCCCCGCTGGCTCGCCCGGGAGGCCCCAAGGGAGGAGGCCATAAGCCCCCTGGAGCACGCCAAGGAAAGCCTCATGCTGGGCCTAAGGCTTAGGGAAGGGGTGGACGTGGCCCAGGTGGAGGCGAGGGTAGGCCTCTCCCTTTTCCCCCTTCTGGAACCACGGGCAAAGGAGCTAGCGGAAGCTGGCCTCCTCCAGGTGGAGGGAAAACGGCTACGCCCCACCCCCAAGGCCTTTCCCCTCCTCCACCGGGTGGTCCTCTCCCTCTGGGAAGCCCTTGAAGGAGGGGAAGGAACAGGCTAAACTTTGACCAAGTCTAAGGAGGAGACCCATGGACCTGAAAGCCCTGGCGGAACAGGTAGCCCGTGCCCAGCCCTTCACCCAGCACCTAGGGGCAGAGGTGGTGCGGGTGGAGGGGGAGGAGGTGGAGTTCGCCCTGAAGGTGCGGCCCGAGTTTTACCAGCACCTCGGGGTGGTCCACGGCGGGGTCATCAGCGCCCTCTTGGACAACGCCCTCACCTTCGCCGGGGGGCTTGCCCTGGGCCCCAACGTCCTCACCGTGGAGTTTAAGGTGAACTTTCTCCGCCCGGCCAAGGGGGAAAGGCTACGCGCCCTGGGCCGGGTGGTCCACGCCGGCAGGCGCCTCGCCGTGGTGCAGGGGGAAGCCTACAGCGAGGAGCCCGAACCCCGGCTCATCGCCCTGGCCCAGGGGACGATTAGCCAGGTCTAGGCCAGGGCCAAGGCCTCCCGGGCCCGGTCCGCCAAGGCGAAGAAGCGCTCCTTGGTGAGGGGAACCTTCCCCGTGACCAGGCCCTTGCCGGGCTCGTAGTGGGCGTGGAGGTGGATGTGGGCCCGGGGCAAGCGGAGGCCGATGCGCTTCAGCTTAGCGTGACGGGGGGAGACGTCCGCCAGGAGGAAAGGCTCCCCCAAGGCATCGGAAAGCGAGGCGGTCATGATGGTGGTGGGGAGGTCGTAGGGCCTCTCCATGCGGTAGATGAAGTCGGGGAAGTCCGCCTCCTTCTCAAAGCGGACACCCCTTTCCTTGGCATACTCCCGCATCCAGGAAAGGAGTTCCACCCAGGCCTGGTAGAGCTCGCGGTCGTGGGCAGCGCTCATGGCCCGAGTATACCCCGAGGCAGCCTCGCCGCAAACCAAAAGCCCCCAGGGATCACCCCGGGGGCTTGGCCTGGTGGGCGCGAGTGGACTTGAACCACCGACCCCTACCGTGTCAAGGTAGTGCTCTGGCCACCTGAGCTACGCGCCCGCGCTTTTGGAGGCGCCGGCCGGATTCGAACCGGCGAATGGAGGTTTTGCAGACCTCTGCCTTACCACTTGGCTACGGCGCCAAGCCGTAAGGTAGCTTAGCACGGGGCCACAAGGAGTGTCAAGAAAGCCCATAACTAAGGGAAAGGTGCTATGATGCCAAGCAATGAGCGACGTCTTCGTGCGCCTCAGGCGGGGGCGGTGGCCCTTTTCCAAGGGGCTTTTGTTGGAGGCCCTCCTGCCCTTAGGGGTCCCCCTCGAGGCCGCCCAGGCCCTGGCCCACACCGTGGAGGAAAGGCTTAAGGAGGAGGGGCGCAAGGAGGTAACCCCCAGGCACCTCCGCCAGGTCCTCCTAGAAGAAGTGGCCAAGGCCCTGGGAAAGGAGGTGGCGGAGGCCCTGGCCCAAAGAACGCTTCCTTTTGAGGAAATCCTGGTCCTGGACGGCAAACGGCGCCGCCCCTTCTCCAAGGGGCTCCTGGTGCGGAGCCTAGAGGAGGCGGGGCTTTCCCTAAAGGAAGCCCACGAGCTTGCCAAACGGGTAGAGGAAAGGCTACGCCAGGAGGGCGTGCGGCAGATTGCCGCCCGCCGGCTAGAGGAGGTGGTGGCCCAAGAGGTGGCCAAGGCCAAGGGCCAGGCGGCGAGAAGGCGCTACCTGGAACGCCGGGCCTTTGCTGGGGAACTCTTTGTGGAAGAGGAGGGGGGTGAACCCCGCATGCCCTTCTCCAAGGGCATCCTGGCCCAGTCCCTCATGGGCATCGGCCTCTCCCCTGAAGGGGCCTACCGCCTGGCCCGGGAGATTGAGGGGGCCTTGCGGCGGGAAGGCCTAAAGGTCATCCGCCGGCCCGAGCTCCGGGAAAGGGTCTTCCAGGCCCTCCTTAAGGAAGCGGGCGAGGAAGTGGCCCGGCGCTACCTCCTCCTAAGGCACCTCCGCCGGAGCGCCCGGCCCGTGCACATCCTCATCGGCGGGGTCACGGGGGTGGGCAAGAGCGTTTTGGCCTCGGCCCTGGCCTACCGCCTGGGCATCACCCACATCGTCCCCTCGGACGCCGTGCGGGAGGTCTTCCGCGCCTCCTTGTCCAAGGACCTCCTCCCCACCCTGCACCTCTCCACCTTTGAGGCCTGGAAGGCCCTTTTGCCCGAACTTTCCCAGGAGGGGCACGAGGGGAGGGTGCTCAGGGGCTTTCTGGACCAGGTGGCCCGGGTGGCGGTGGGGCTCAGGGCCATCCAGGAACGGAGCGCCCTGGAGGGCACCTCCATCGTGCTGGAGGGGGTGCACGTGGTGCCCCGCTACCTGGAACACCCCTACCAGGACCGGGTCCTCACCGTGCCCATGCTGGTCTACCTGCAGGACGAGAAGCTCCACCAGGACCGCTTCCGCCTGCGGGACCGGGAGACGGGCCACGCCCGGCCCAAGGACAAGTACCTGGCCCACTTCGCCGAGATCCGGCTCATCCAGGAGCACCTCCTCCTATGGGCCCAGGAGGAGGGCATCCCCCTCATCCCCGGGGAGGACCTGGACGAGGCGGTGGAGAAGGCCCTGGAGGTACTGGTGGCCTACCTGGAGGCCCGGGGCCAGGCGGAGGTGGCCCGTGCTTGACGCCCTGGCCTTTTCCCTCCTCTTGGCCCTGGCCTTCCGCTTGGAAAAGCGCCTACCCCTTTGGGTCCTTGGGGTCTGGCTCAACCTCCTCTACTTCGTTTACCAAAACGAGCTGGGCTCGGGCTGGCTCCCCTACCTTCGGGGCCTTGGGGCGGGGCTCTTCCTGGCGGCGGGGTACGGGCGGCCGGATCTGGCCTGGGCCCTCACCCCCTGGCCCCTCCTCCTCTACCTGCGGCTGGACGTGAGGGAGTTTCTCCTCTACCTCCCCACCTTAGGGGAAGGGATGCTTGGGGGAAGCCTCCTCTACTTGGCGGGCTTCCGCAAGCGGTAGAGGAGGTAGGGGAGCCCTACCCCCAGAAGCCCCCCCAGAAGGAAGGCAAGGGGGTGGCCGAAGAGGAGCTGGAGGAGGAAAAGCACCCCGTAGAGCCCCAAGAAAAAGGGCACGGGAAAAGGCCTCTCCCCGTAGGCCACCCCCATGGTGCCCACGAAGAGGCCCACGGCCAGGGCCATCCCCTCCTGGTTGGGGCGCAGGAAGAGGAAGTAGGCGTAAAGGGTCACCCCGAAAAGGGCGAGGGCTTGGGAGAGGCGGTGCGGGCTCATTCCCGGACGAAACGGCGGACCCAAAGCTGGGAAAGGGCCAGGGCCACCCCGCCCCAGGCCACCTGGGGCTCCCGCCCCAGGAAACCCATCACCGCCGAGAAGACTCCGGCCAGGAAGAAGTAGGGGACGTACTTGAGGTTCACGGTAAGCCCCAGGACGAAGGCCACCAAAAACCCCGCCACCCCCGGGGGAAGGCTCGCCCCCAGGTAGAGGAAGAGGAGCATGAGGAGGATGGTGATGGCCCCCGCCAGGTAGTAGGCCCCGGGGAAGGGCTCGGGCACCTTTTTTCGGGCGCGCTTGGCCTCCGGCATACCCGAAGCCTACCAGAGGCCTGCCGCTTTCGCCACCGCCTCGAGGGTGGCCGGCACCGGGGGGTCAAGCCGCGCCACCCGCTCCGCCGTGGCCGGGTCCTTGAGGCCGTGGCCCGTGAGGGTGAGGACCAGGGTGCTCTCCGGCTCCAGGCGGCCCTCCTTAAGGAGCTTCCACACTCCGGCCATGGCGGCGGCGCTCGCCGGTTCGCAGAAAATGCCCTCTTCCTCTGCCAGGTAGCGGTAAGCGGCCAGGATCTCCTCGTCCGTGACCGCCTCTATTACCCCCCCGGACTCCTCCTTGGCCCGCACCGCTCCCTCCCAACTGGCCGGGTTGCCGATGCGGATGGCGGTGGCCAGGGTCTCGGGTTTCTCCACCGGGCGCCCCAGGACCAAGGGGGCCGCCCCCGCCGCCTGGAAGCCCAACATGCGGGGTAGGCGCCTAGCCTTCCCCAAGGCGTGGTACTCCTTGTATCCCTGCCAGTGGGCGGTGATGTTCCCGGCGTTCCCCACGGGGAGGGCGTGGTAGTGGGGCGCATCCCCGAGCTCGTCCACCACCTCAAAGGCCAGGGTCTTCTGGCCCTCGAGGCGGAAAGGGTTCACCGAGTTCACCAGGGCCACGGGGTAGCGCTCCGTGAGCTCCCGGGTGAGCCTTAGGGCCTCGTCAAAGTTCCCCTCCACCTGGACGATGCGGGCCCCGTGCACCAGGCTTTGGGCCACCTTGCCTAAGGCCACGTACCCGGCGGGCAGGACCACGATGGCCCGAATCCCGGCCCGGGCGGCGTAGGCGGCGGCGCTCGCCGCCGTGTTCCCGGTGCTGGCGCAGGCGATGGCCTCTGCCCCCGCCTCCACCGCCTTGGACACCGCCAGGGTCATCCCCCGGTCCTTGAAGCTCCCCGTGGGGTTTAGGCCCTCGTACTTGGCGAAAAGCCGGATGCCTCTCTCCCTGGCCTCCTTGGGGCCCTTGAGGGGGATGAGGGGGGTGGAGCCCTCCAGGAGGCTAACCACCGGCGTCCTCTCGGAAACGGGCAGGTGGGGACGGTAGCGTTCAAGGAGGGGAAGGCGCATGGGGATATGCTTCCAGGGAGAGGGCTACTGGGTCAAGACCTCGGGGAAGGGGTGGCCCTCGGCAAGGGGCGGCTTGGCCCTTGGGGCGGGCAGGTGCCCCGGCGCCCCGGAGAGGAGGCGGAGGAGGTCGGCGAAAAGCCCGCTCGCCGTGGCCCCACCCCCCGCCCCGGGGCCGGTGACGAAGGCCTCCCCCAAGGGGTGGGCGCGCACCCAAAGGGCGTTGCCCCGGGCCTGGGCCAAGGGGTGGTCCTGGGGCAGGTACCGGGGCGCCACCTCCGCCCGCCACCTCCCCCCTTCCCCGTAGAGGCTCGCCACCAGGCGCACCCTGGCCCCCCGGCGCCCCGCTTCCTCCAGGTGGTCCGGGGTGAGGCGTGCGATCCCTTGGGCCCTCACCTCGGCAAAGGGAAAGCCCGGGTCCACCAGGAGGCGGGCGAGGAGGGTGAGCTTGTGGGCGGCGTCTATTCCCTCCACGTCCAGGGTGGGGTCGGCCTCGGCGTAGCCTAGGCGCTGGGCCTCGGCCAGGGCCTCGGCGTAGGTCCTGCCCTTCTCCATCTCCTGGAGGATGTAAAGGGTGGTGCCGTTCAGGATGCCGTGGAGCTCCAGGACCTGGCTTCCCCTTAGGGTTTCCAGGAAGGAAAGGGCCGGGGTGCCCGCCATGACGCTCGCCTCGTGGTAGATGAGGCCCTCCTCGGCGAAGGGGCGAAGGGCGTCCCAGGCCTCGGCCAAAAGGGCCTTGTTGGCGGTGATGAGGGGGATGCCGGCCTCGAGGGCGGGGAGGACGAGCTTGAGGGGGGCCTCCACCCCCCCAGGGCCTCCACCACCACGTCCGCCTCCAGGAGGTCAAAGGGCTCCACCCGGAGGAGCTCTGGGGGAATGGCCCTGGGTTTGGCCTTATCCCGCACCAAGACCCCAAGGAAGCGGGGAAGAAAGCCCAGGGCGGCAAGCTCCTCCTGCCGCTCCTGGACCAGGGTGTAAAAGGCGCTCCCCACGGTGCCGCCCCCGAGGAGAGCGAGGTTTAAGGTCTCCATGGGAGGGATTATATAGGTGTGGACCCTAAGGCCCTCCTGGAAGAAGCCGCCCGGGAGCGGGGCCTGGGGGTGGCCTGGGCCCCCCTCGCCCCCCAGGAGGAGGCCAAGGCCCGGTTCCAGGCCTGGCTGGGAGCAGGCCGGCATGGGGGCATGGCCTACCTGGAAGGGCGCGTGGAGGAGCGCTTTGACCCAAGGCGCCGCTTCCCCATGGCCCATAGCGCCCTCCTCCTCTTCGCCCCCTACGCCTTCCCCGACCCCGGGAAGCCCCCTGGGGGCCTCCGGGTGGGCCGGGTGGCCCGCTACGCCTGGGTGCGGGACTACCACCTCCTCTTGGGGGAGGAGCTTAGGCGGCTTGAGCGGGTGGCGGAGGGCCTTGGGGTCTTCGCCAAGGGCTATGTGGACCACGGGCCCCTTTCCGAGCGCACCCTGGCCGCCCTCTCGGGGGCAGGCTGGATTGGGCGGAATGGCTACTTCCTCTCCCAAGGCTTTGGGGTCCACGCCTTCATCGCCGTCCTCCTCACCTCCCTGGAGGTGGCCCCCTCCCCCCTCCACCCCCCCCGCTGCGGCCGGTGCTCCCGCTGCCTTCCCGCCTGCCCCACGGGGGCCCTCCTGGGGGACGGCACCCTGGACGCCCGGGTATGCGTGAGCTACCTCACCGTGGAGCACAAGGGCTTCATCCCCCCTGGGCTTTGGCCTGGGATAGGGGCGTGGCTTCTGGGGTGCGACCTCTGCGGGGAGGCTTGCCCCTGGGGGCGGTTCGGCAAGGCCTGGCCGGGTTTTGCCCCCGAGCCCGAGCTGGCCCACCCGGACCTTCGGGACTTCTTCCGCCTCTCGGGGCACGCCTTCCGGAAGAAGTACGCGGGCACCGCCTTCCTCCGGCCTGGCCGGGCCCGCATGGCCCGCAACGCCCTCATCGTCCTCGCCAACCTGGGCTTGGGGGAAAGCCTGATGGCGGAGGCGGCCCAGGACCCCAACCCCCTGGTGCGCCGCACCGCCCTCCACGCCCTCTTCCGGGCGGGGAAGCCCATCCAAGGCTTCCTAAAGGACCCCGACCCCACGGTGCGCCAGGACGCCCAGGCCCTACTGGAAGCGCCCGGTGCGGTAGACCTTCTCCAAGGCGGGGGGCAGGCCCCAGGCCCTGAGGTCAAAGAGCAGGGGACCGAGGTCGTAGGGTACCTTGAGGAAGCGGGTCTCGAGGGTATCCGTGTCCAGGAGGAGGGCGTCGGCCCCCGGCTCCCCGGAGAGGCTTAGCCCCACGCTCCCTGGGTCCGCCACGAGCCCCTGGCCCACCCGCCTGGCCAGGGGCAGGTGCCGCCCCCCAAGGAGGAGGGCTTTGGCCCCGTAGCGCTCCAAAAGGGTGAGGAACTCCCGGGCCGGGCCCAAGAGGTCCACGCCCTCCTCGGGGCGGCCCGGCCTGCCGTGGAAGGCCACGAGGCGGAAGTTCCCATAGGTACGCCGGTGGGAAAGGCGCAGGGAACGGAGGTAGGCGAGCTCCTTCTCCCCAAGTTGCGCCCGGGTCCATTCCAGGGTGGCCTTGCCCAGGCCTTCGGGGAGGGCGCGGTCCACGGGGTAGGCCACCCGCAGGTCCCAGGCCCCGGCGATGGCGGGAAGCCCTTCCTCCATGAGGCGCCGCACCACCTGGCGGGGATGGGGGCCGTAGCCCACGAGGTCCCCCAAGACCAGGACCTCGTCCACCCCCTCAGCCCGCAGGGCCTCCAGGGCGGCCTCGAGGGCGGGCAGGTTGGCGTGGATATCGGAAAGGACCCCAAGACGCATGGGACCATTCTGCCATAGCCCCACCTGGTCAATCCTTAGGAAGCGCCTTATGGTGAAAGGGTGCGCCCCTTCCTCCTAGGCCTCGCCCTCGCCCTCACCCTCCCCCCTTCCCTTTTGGCTTCCTCGCCCCCTTGCCCCTCGCCTTCCTCCTCCGGGGTGGTTTCCGGGAAGGCTTCCTCGCCGGCGTGGGCTTCTGGGGGCTCCACCTCATCTGGCTTCCCCAAAGCTTCGCAAACCTCTTCGGCCCCTTGGGGGCGCTTCCCTTCCTGCCCCTCGTCCTCCTCAAAGCCCTTTCCTTCGGCCTCCTCTTCGCCCTCACCCCCTCGCCCCTCGCCCGCCTTGGGGGGTGGGTGGTCCTGGAGTGGCTCACGGAGCAGGGCGAGCTGGCCTTCCCCTGGGGGTTTTTGGGCTACGCCCTGGCGGAGGCCCCGGGCCGGGTCCTGGCCGCCTGGGGCGGGGTTTACCTCCTCTCCCTCCTCGTCCTCCTCGCCGCCTACGGCCTCGCCCACCGGCGCCCCTGGGTCCTCCTTCCCTGGGCCCTCCTTTGGCTTTGGCCCCTGCCGCAGGTGGAAGGGGAGGAGAAGGGCCTTCTCGTCCAGGGTAACCTGAACCCCCTGGCCAAGGTCCAGGGGGAGCTGGACGAAAGGGTCTACCTCCGCCTCACCCGAGAGGGCCTCGCCCGCCATCCGGAGGCGGGGCTTGTGGTCTGGCCGGAAACCGCCGTCTGGCAAATCCCCGAAGGCCTGGACACCCTTCTCCAAGGCCGCCCCCTTATCACCGGCCTCAACCTCTTTGGCCCCAACCGGGCGGTCCTGTACCAAGGCGGCCAAATCCTCGCCCACTACGATAAGGTGCGCCTCGTGCCCTTCGGGGAGCGGTTTCCCTTCCGGGAGGTCCTGGGGAGGGTCTACGGCTTCTTCTTCCGCGCCTTTGGCCTTGGGGAACTGGCCAACCGCACCCCGGGGGAAGGCATCGCCCCCTTGGGGGCCTATGGGGTCTTCATCTGCTACGAGTCCGTCTTCCCCTCCGTGGCCCGGGGCCTGGCCCGGGAAGGGGCTAGGGTTCTCGTCCTCCTCACCAACGACGCCTGGTACGGCCCCTCCTTCGGCGGGCGCCAACACTTCGCCATGGGGAGGCTTCGGGCGGTGGAAACGGGCCTTTGGCTCCTCCGGGCCGGGAACGACGGCATCACCGCCAGTGTGGACCCTTTGGGGCGCACGGTGGCGGCCATCCCCCCCCACCGGGAGGGCTTCCTCCTCGCCCCCTATGCCCAAAGGGAGGGCGCCACCCCCTACGTGCGCCTAGGGGACTGGGCGGTGGCCCTGGCGTTGACCATTTTTCTCTTTGGCCTTATCCTTAGGGTGCGTCTGCCGGGGTGGCGGAATTGGTAGACGCGGCAGACTCAAAATCTGTTGCCCGATGAGGGCGTGCGGGTTCGAGTCCCGCTCCCGGCACCAATGGGCCCCGCAAGGGGCCTTTAGGCTTTTTCCCAGAGGGCCAGGGTGTACGCCTCCTCCAGGTGGAGGTGGGGCGGGCTTCCCAAAGCCTCCTGGAAAAGGGCCTTAAGGGTTTCTGGGGAGAGGCGCCTGGCCAAGGGCGGGCCCACCTCCTCCTCCCGGTAGGGCCACTCCAACACCGCCACCCGCCGGGCCACCCGCGCCGCCTCCTTCAGGGCGGGGATGGGGTCCAGGTGGTGGAGGGAGAGGCCGAAGAAGGCCAGGTCAAAGCTCCCGTCGGGAAAGGGGAGGCTTTCCGCCCTGCCCTCCACGAAACGGGCTCCCTTCACCTTGGCCCGGGCCATCTCCAGGCGGTCGGCCCGCGGGTCCAGGCCCACGGTGAAAAGCCCAAGGCCGTGGAAGGCCTCGGCGAAGACCCCGGTCCCGGTGCCGATGTCCAGGGCGCTTTTGGCCTTAAGGCCCTCGAGGGCCCGCCTCGCCACCTCCAGGGGGGCGAAGCGCTCCAGGCGCTCCGGAAGGCGGAAGGGATCCTGGGCCTCGCAGGCGTTGGTAAGGAGGGCCCACATGACCAAAGCCCCCTCCTCCGCCGCCTTGGCGAAGGCCTCCCGAAGCGCCCCAAAGACCACCGCCTCCTCCCCGGAGAGCTCGGTGTGGGTGGGGAAAACCCGGTGGTCCACGCCGCTACCCTCCAGGGCCAGGAGGGCCTTTTCCACCGCGCGGTAGTCCCCTTGCAGGAGGGGGTAGAGGGCGAAAAGGGCCTTTAGCGCCATCGCCCCAAGTATAGGGCAGGGCGGTTCCCCGCCCGCCTCCCCGCCCGGTCCGCCTCGCCGTAGGGGGGGCGGGCCTCCGGGGCGAGGTGGACCGCCTCCCCTTCCGCCTCGGGGGGCCCAGGAGGGCGGCGAGGTCCTCCCGGGTGAGGAAGCGGGCGTGGGTCCAGGGACGCACCCCCTTCTCCCCCAGATGGCGGTAGAGGGCGGCCCAGGGGGAGAGGGCCTCGAGGATGCCCACCACCAGGGCCCCGCCCGGCCTAAGGACCCTCCTCGCCTCACGCAGGGTCCTCCCCACATCCCCCACGAACTCCAAGGTGGTGAAGAGGAGGACCACGTCAAACCGCCCCCCAGGAAAGGGCAGGTCCTCCCCCCGCCCCTCCACCCACACCGCCTCCTTGGCCCGCACCTCCCCCAGGCGGCGCATGGCAGGGGAAGGCTCCACCCCCACCTTCTCCCGGTAGGGGAGGCGCCTGAGCCAGTACCCGGTCCCCGCCCCCACCTCCAGAAGGCTTTCCCCTGGAGGGAGGAGGGCCCTTAGCGCCCTTTCCTCCTCGGCGATGACGTACGCCCCCAAGGGGTCTCGTACCAGGCCTCGTAGGCCTCCGCCAGGCCCTGAAAGGGGTCCTCCACGCCCTCAGTCTAGCCGCACCACCACCCCTTCGTCGGGCCTGAGGCGGAGAAGGTCCCCCACCCGCTCCTCCCGGTCCAGGTGGGTGGAGAGGGCCACCTGCCCCCCTCGAGGCAGGGGAAGGGCCTTTTCCTTGTCCGTGAAGTTGAGGGCCACAAGCCACCCTTCCCCCCTAAGGTAGGCGTAAACGCCCTCCTGGGCCCAGTAGGTGCGGTAGGCCCCGTAAAGGAGGCCAGGGTCTTTCCGCAGGGCGATAAGGCGGCGCACCAGGTGGAGCATGGAGCGGGGGTCCCGCTCCATGGCCGCCACGTTGCGCCTCGGCCAGTCAGGGTTGAGGGGAAGCCAGGGCTCGGCGGTGGAGAAGCCGGCATGGGGGGAGTCGTCCCAGGGCATGGGGGTGCGCTCGGGGTCACGGCCCGGGGGTAGGCCGTGCTCGCCCTTGCGGTCCTTTTGCCTTAAGGCGGCGGGGTCTTGCACCTTCTCCGGGGGAATCTCCCCGTTGGGGAGGGCGAGCTCGTCCCCGTAGTACCAGGTGGGGGTGCCCCTCAGGGTGAAGAGGAGGGTGGCGGCCACCCGGGCCTGGGCCTCCCCCAGGCGGGAGGCCAGGCGGGGCTGGTCGTGGTTGCCCAGAACCCAGTTGGGCCAGTCCAGGCGGGTGAGGAGGCGCTCGTACTCCTCCACGATGCGGGCGATGTTCTCGGGCCGCCAATCGGTAAGGCCCCGGAAGATGAGGTGGAAGTTGAAGGGGAGGTGGCAACCCGCCTGGTAGTAGCGCACGAGCTGGGGATAGGGCAGGTAGATCTCCCCCACCATCACCCGCTCCCGCCCGGGGGCGGAAAACTCGTCCAGGACAAAGCGCATCTCCCGCACATAGGCGTAGGTTTCCGGCTGGTCCTCGGTGAAGAGGTGGAGGTGCCGGCCCCGGTCCCACATGCCCGGGCGCCAGTCGGGGTTGCCGGGCTCGTCCCTCAGGAGGAGGTCCTCGGCCAAAAGCCAAAGGACATCCACCCGGAACCCATCCACCCCCCGCCGGAGCCAAAAGCGCATGACCTCATAAATGGCCTCCCGCACCTCGGGGTTGCGCCAGTTGAGGTCCGGTTGCTCGGGGAGGAACTGGTGGAGGTAGTACTGCCCCGTCCTTTCGTCCAGGGTCCAGGCGGGGCCGCCAAAGAAGCTCTGCCAGTTGTTGGGCGGGCCCCCATCGGGGGCAGGGTCGGCCCAGACGTACCAGTCCCGCTTGGGGCTTTCCCGGGAGGCCCGGGACTCCAAAAACCAGGGGTGCTCGCTGGAGGTGTGGTTGGGCACCAGGTCTATGAGGACCCTTAGCCCCAGGGCATGGGCCTCTTGGAGGAGGCGGTCAAAGTCCTCGAGGGTCCCAAAGATGGGGTCCACGTCGCAGTAGTCGGCCACATCGTAGCCGAAGTCCTTCATGGGGCTCTTGTAAAAGGGGGAAAGCCAAAGGGCATCCACCCCCAAGGACTTGAGGTAGGGAAGCCGCCGCCTTATGCCCTCCAGGTCCCCGATGCCATCGCCGTTGCTATCCTGGAAGCTTCGCGGGTAAATCTGGTAAATCACCGCCTCTTTCCACCACATACCCCAAGTCTACCCCGGCCCAGGCCAGGCTGGAAGGGCTTCCACCCCCTACTCCTCCAGGGGTTGGAAGCGGGGCACCGCCTTCCCTTCCACCTCCACGGGGGCAAGCCAAAGGGATAAGGGCCGGACCCAGTACCCCCTTTCCCCATAGAGGGCCTGGTAGACCACCATCACCTCCTCCGTTTCCGAGTGGCGGGCCAGGAAGAGGACTTGGTAAAGCCCTCCCTTATAGTGGCGGTAAAGCCCCGGCTTAACGGACACGGAGGGGCTCCACGTGGGGATGGAAGGCCGCCTCTTCCGGAAGGAGCCGCCTTTTCTTGGCCCTTCGGTACACGGCGTCCCACATGCGGCAGAAGGAGCAGACGCTTCCCGTGGTAGGGTAGCCGCAGCGCTCGCACTCCCTAAGGGCCACCTCCTCCCCCGCCTGCAACCGGGGTTGTAGTTTCTCCAAAAAACCCTCCAGGAAGCGGAGCTTGGCCCCCGGCATTTCCTTCTCCACCAGGTTTAAGGCCTCCTTGTAGAGGAGGCTCTTCGCCCCCTGGGCGTTGGGGCACTCCTCGTGCAGGTAGCGGATGCCCCGCAGGAGGGTGTAGGAGAGAACTTCCCGCTCGCTAAAGCGGTAGAAGGGCTTGACCCGGGCGGCGAGGCCGGGCTTCTCGGGCAGGACCGGCCCCTGGCGGACCAGGGCGTCCTCCTGGGGGTTGAGGAGGTTGCCGAAAAGCACCGCGGCCTCGTCGTCCAGGTTGTGGCCCGTGGCCACGGCGCGGAACCCCCCTTCCACCGCCACCTGGTTGAGGATGTAGCGCTTGGAAAGCCCACAGGCGGAGCAGGCCACCCGCCCGGAGAGGGCGGCGAGCTCCGGCACGCCAAAGCCATAGGCCTCCTTGAGGTCCACCACCCAAAGCTCCAGGCCCCTTTCCCGGGCGAAGGCCTCCGTGACCTCGAGGCTCCGCCGGGAGTACTCCCCGATACCCAGCTCAATGTGAAGCCCCACCGCCTCGTAGCCCAGGCGGCTTAGCACGTCCCAGAGGGCCAAGGAGTCCTTCCCCCCAGAGACCGCCACCAGAACCCGCTCCCCGGGCTTGAGCATCCCGTGGCGGCGGATGGCCCTTTCCGTCTCCTTCACGAACCAGTCCAGGTAGTGCGCCCGGCAGAGGGCAAAGCCCCGGGAGCGCACCTCCACCTGGGCCTTTTCCCCGCAGACCTTGCAGACCACCCTAGCCTCCCGAGATGGCGGAAAGCACCTCTAGGGTCTCCCCTTCCCCCACCACCTGGTCCAGGGTGAGGAGCTCCTCCCCCCGCACGGCCACCACCGTCTCCGGGTTCAGGCCAAGCTCCAGGAGAACCTCCTTTAGGGGCCTGTCCCCCCTAACCTCCACCTCCTTGCGCTCGGGCAGGCGCAGAATGACCTTCACCCCGCTAGTCTAGCAGGTAGGAGGAGACAAGTTCTGTGAGCCGGCTTAGGGTAAGCCGGTTCCGCTTTTCTATCTCCGGCCGCCTAGGGATTTCCGGGTAGGGGTCCTCGGGGTCGTGGAGGGTAGGGGTAAGGGACCGCCCAAGCCGCCCTTCCCAGGCCCTAAGCCACCCCTCCGGGAGGCGCTCGGGCAAGGGAAGGCCGTGGAAGACGTGGTAAAGGATGGCCCAGACCCGCACCGCCCCGTCCAGGCTGTACCCGCCCCCCAGGGTAAAGAGGACCCGTCCCCCCGCATAGGCCTCGGCGTACTCCAGGATGAGGCGGAAAAGCCTTTCGTAGGCCCGGGTGGTGAGGAGGAGGTCCGCCAAGGGGTCCAGGTAGTGGGCGTCCGCCCCCGCCTGGACCACCAAAACATCGGGCCGGAAGGCCCTTAGGGCCCAGGGCACCAAGGCCTCAAAGACCTCCACGTAGCTTCCGTCCTCGGTAAAAGGCTCCAGGGGAAGGTTGAGCTTCTTCCCCACCCCCTCCCCCCGGCCCAGCTCGTGCACGTGCCCGGTGCCGGGGAAAAGGTAACGGCCCGACTCGTGGAGGCTTAGGGTGAGGACCTCCTTCTCCTCGTAGTGGATCCACTGCACCCCGTCCCCGTGGTGAACGTCAATGTCCAGGTAGGCCACCCGAAGCCCGGCCCGGGTCAGGTGGCGGATGGCCACGGAGAGGTCGTTGTACACGCAAAACCCCGAGGCCCGGTCGTACTGGGCGTGGTGCAGGCCCCCTCCCAGTTGGAGCACCCGCTTTTCCCCGGAAAGGATGCGCCTCGCCCCCTCGAGGGTCCCCCCCACCAGGATGCGGGCCGCCCGGTCCATGCCGGGGAAGACGGGGGTATCCCCCGTGCCCAAGCCATAGTGCTCCAGGTCCGGCACCCTTTCCCCAAGGCTTGCCGCCTCCACCCGCTTCACCAGGCGCTCGGAGTGAACGGCGAGCACCTCCTCCCGGGTGGCCTCCGGGGGAAGGTGGGGCGTCCGCCACACCCCCAGGGCCTGGAGAAGGGAGGTGAGCATCTCCAGGCGCACGGGGGAGAAGGGATGGTCCGGGCCAAAGTTGTAGAGGCGATACTCGTCCCGGTAGATCACCATGGCTTCTTGGGGGGCCAAAGCACCTCAAACCCTTCCCGCCTCAAGCTCTCCGCCAAGAGGTGGGTTTCCAGGGTGTTTACCCGCACCACCGCCCGCACGAAGTCCCCATCCTCCGGGTAGGAGAAGAGGGAGTGGATGTTCACCCCCCGGCCCGCCAAGAACCCCGTGAGGCGGGCCAGTTCCCCTACCCTGTCCGGAAGGCGGACCTCCAGCCTTCCCGAAGGCTCCGTGACCCCGGTGAGCTTAAGCAGGGCATCCAGGAGGTCTATGCCCGTGACGATGCCCACCAAAGCCCCCTCTTCCAAGACCGGCAGGGAACCGATCTTCCTCTCCCGCATCACCCGGGCCGCCTCCTCCACCGGGTCCAGGGGGTGGGCGGTGACCACGCCCCGGGTCATCACCTCGGCCACCTGGGTGCACCCCGGGCAGGGGCCCTTGGGGTTCAGGTGGCTGGTGGCCAGGCGGATGTCCCGGTCGGTGACGATGCCCAGAAGCCGCCCTTCGGCCACCACGGGTAGGTGCCGGATGCCCCTCTCCAGGAGGAGGCGGTAGGCCTCTTCCAGGGTGGCGTCCGGCCCCACCGTGACCACGGGGGAGCGCATCACGTCCTTGACCAGCATGAAACGAGTATACCCCCCGAAGGGGGGTGCTCGGCCCACGATGGCCTCAGAGGATGTCGTCCCGGATGCAGGCCTTGTAGTGGCCCGGGGCCACCTCCTTGAGTTCGGGCACGGTGTGGGCGCACTCGGGGAGGGCGTAGCGGCAACGGGTGCGGAAGACGCACCCCGAAGGGGGGTTGATGGGGGAAGGAATATCCCCCTGGAGCACAATGCGCTCCCGCTTCACCGTGGGGTCAGGAATGGGCACCGCCGAGAGCAAGGCCTCGGTGTAGGGGTGCTTGGGGTTGCGGTAGAGCTCCCGCGAAGAAGCGATCTCCATCACCTTGCCCAGGTACATCACCGCCACCCGGTCGGAGATGTACTCCACCACCGCCAGGTCGTGGGCGATGAAGAGCAGGGTGAGGCCCAGCTCCTCCTTCAGGTCCTGGAGAAGGTTCACCACCTGGGCCTGGATGGACACGTCCAGGGCGGAAACCGGCTCGTCCGCCACGATGAACTCCGGTGCCACCGCCAGGGCCCGGGCGATGCCGATGCGTTGCCTCTGCCCCCCGGAAAACTCGTGGGGGTAGCGGCGCATGTGATCGGGAGAAAGCCCCACGAGCTTTAGGAGCTCCGCCACCCGCTCGGTCCGCTCCTGGGGCGTCTTGCCGATGCCGTGAATCACCAGGGGCTCGGCGATGATGTCCCCCACCGTCATCCGCGGGTTCAGGGAGCTAAAGGGGTCTTGGAAGATGATCTGCATCCGGCGGCGGTAGGGCCTTAGCTTGTCCTTGGGCAGCTCGGTGATGTCCTCCCCGTCAAAAAGGATCCTTCCCCCCGTGGGCTCAATGAGGCGCAACAGGGTGCGGCCCACCGTGGTCTTGCCGCTCCCCGACTCCCCCACAAGCCCCAGTACCTCCCCCCGCCGGATGGCGAAGGATACCCCGTCCACCGCCTTCACGCTCCCCACCACCCGGGAAAGCACCCCGCCCCGGATGGGAAAGTGCTTCTTGAGGTCCTTGACCTCCAGCAGGACCCCGCTCATGCCCTAACCTCCCGGATCTCCCGCCAGCGCACGCACCGCACCTGCCGCCCGTCCCCCACTTCCTCCAAGGGCGGCACCTCCCGGTCGCAAAGCCCCTCCACGTAGTGCTTGCACCGGGGGTGGAAGGCGCAACCAGAAGGCAGGTAAAGCGGGTTCGGCACGTTCCCAGGAATGGCCTCCAACCGCTCCTTGCGCTCCGCCGCAAGGTCCAGCCGGGGCACCGAGTGGAGAAGCCCCCGGGTGTACGGGTGGAGCGGTTCCCTGAAAAGCGGCACCACGTCCGCCTGCTCCACCGCCCGCCCCGCGTACATCACCACCACCCGGTCCGCCATCTCCGCCACCACCCCCAGGTTGTGGGTGATGAAGAGAATGCTCATCCCGATCTCCTCCTGAAGCTTCTTCATCAGCTCCAGGATCTGCGCCTGGATGGTCACGTCCAAGGCGGTGGTGGGCTCGTCGGCGATGAGAAGCGAAGGGTTGCAGGAAAGCGCCATGGCGATCATCACCCGCTGCCGCATCCCCCCGGACATCTGGTGGGGGTAGTTGGCAAGCCGCTTCTTGGGCTCAGGAATCCCCACCAGGTCCAGCATGTGGGCGGCGAGCTCCATGGCCTCCCTCCGGCTTTTCCCCTGGTGGAGCATGATGGCCTCGGCGATCTGGTCCCCCACCGTGTACACCGGGTTCAAGGACGTCATGGGTTCCTGGAAGATCATGGCGATGTCGTTACCCCGGATGCGCCGCATCTCCGCCTCGGAGAGCTTGGTGAGGTCCCGCACCTGGCCGTCCTTCCCCCGGAAGAGGATCTCCCCGCCCACAATCCGCCCCGGGGGCGTGGGAATGAGCCGCATGATGGCCAAGGAAGTCACGCTCTTCCCCGAGCCCGACTCCCCCACCACCGCCAGGGTCTCCCCTTTGTCCACGTGGAAGGACACCCCGTCCACCGCCTTCACCACGCCATCGTCCGTGAAGAAGTGGACCTTAAGGTCTCTCACCTCCAGCAGCCGCTTGTCGTCCATGCGCACTCCTTCGGGCACTGCCCTTAAAACACCTCACCCGTTATACGCCATGCCCGGTCAAAAGAGAAGAGCCTACCGCCTCCTCCTTGGGTCCAAGGCGTCCCGGAGCCCATCCCCCAGGAAGTTCCACGAAAGCACAGCCAGGAAGATGAAAAACCCAGGCCAAAGCACCCAAGGGCGGTCGGTAAAGGAAGCGAAGCCGCCCTGTTGCGCCGCCTGGAGCAGGAGCCCCCAACTGGTGTACGGCTCCGTAACCCCAAGGCCTAAGAAGGAAAGCCCGCTTTCTCCCAGGATAAAGCCGGGGATGGTGAGGGATAGGCTCACGATCACGTAGCTCGCCGTGGCGGGAAGAACATGCCGGGCGATGATGCGCCCATCCGAAGCCCCCAAGGCCCTGGCCGCCTGCACGTAGTCCATCTCCCGCACGGAGAGGACGATCCCCCGCACCACCCGGGCCAATCCCCCCCAGCCGATGAAGCCCAAAAGCCCCACCACCAGGTAAAAGGTGATGAGCGGATCAATGTTGGTGGGAAACACCGCCCGCAAGGAGATGAGGAGGAAAAGGCTGGGAATGGCGGCGATGATCTCCACGGTGCGCATGATGAGGTCGTCAGGATCGAGCTTCAAAGGCTCCCGGAAAACCTTCCAAAGGATAAGAAGGGCTCCCCCAAAACCCAGGAGCAGGACGACCCCATCCACCGCCAGGGAAAAGACACCCTTGCCAGGGCTGAGCCGCACAAAGGACCAGGCCAAGAAAAGAACGCCAGCGGCCACTGCCAGCCAGAGAAGAAGGCCCACAAGCCCCAGCACCCCGCTCCAGCCGCGCCAGGCTCGAGGGGGGAGGGAAAGGGCAAAGGGCCGCCCCGAAAAGTAGCCGGCGATGCCCCCCAGCAAGAGCCCCAGGGCGAAGGAAACCAAAGCGGAAAGGATACCGATGGTAAGGGATACCTGCCCCCCGTAGACGATCCGGCTGAAGAGGTCCCGGCCAAAGTTATCCGTACCCATAAGGAAGATGCGCCCCGGGGGATCCACCCCAATGAGCCTTAGGTCGGAGCGGAACACCTTGAAGACGGTGTAGGGCTGGTCGGGGGTTCGCACGAAAAAGCGCAGGTAGAACTTGCCCTGGGATGGATCCTCCTCGTAACGGGGCTGGAGGGTTACCGGATCAATGCTGCGTTTGGTGGCGTAGACAAAAGGCCGACTGAGCCTTCCCGTTTCGGGGTCCACAAAGTGGATTCGGGTGGGCGGGTGGTTCCCCTTGGGGGGATAGAGCTCATAGTAGTTGGGATCGTAGGGGCTGAAAAACCCGGCGAAGGCGGCCATCAGGTAAAGCACCAGAAGAATGCGCCCGCCCCAGACCGCCAGGCGGTGCTTGCGAAACTGGCGCAAAACCAGCTGGGTGCGGGCGGTAGAAGACGAAAGGCGTTCCACAGATCACCCCTATTCGTAGCGGATCCTGGGGTCCACCCAGGCCAGGAGGAGATCGGAGATGAGGTTGCCGATCATCAAGAGGACCAGGCTCACCGTGAGAAAACCGGCGATCACGTAAAGGTCCTGGTTGGCGATGGCGTCCAGGAAAAAGGGGGTAATACCCGGCCAGGCCATAACCACCTCCACGAACCCCGCTCCCGAGATCAGGCTGGGAAGAAGCCCGCCCAAGGTGGCCACAAAGGGAATCACCGCGTTGCGAAAGGCATGCTTGTACAGGACCACCCGCTCGGCCAAGCCCTTGGCCCGGGCGGTTCGGATATAGTCCTGCCCCAAGACCTCTAGCATCTGTCCCCGCATGAGGCGGGAAAGCCCGGCGATATCGTTGGCGGTGGCCACCAGCACAGGCACCACCGCATGCCAGGCGATGTCCAGGATCTGGCGCAAGGGCGGCATCTGCTCAAAGCCGCTGCTGGTCATGCCGGAAACCGGAAAGATAAGGGTACCCGTGCGGAACTTGATCTGGAGAAGCACGTAGATGGCGATGAGCGCCAGGAAAAAGCTGGGCACCGAGAGCCCGATGTAGGCCAGAAAGGAGAGGAGGCGGTCACCCAAAGAGTACTGGCGCACCGCCCCGTAGACCCCGACGGGAATGGCCACCAGGTACAGAAGAAGGGTGGAGGGGATGACGATTACCATGGAGTTCACCACCCGGGGCCAGATCACCTCCAGGACCGGCGCCTGGAAGGCGAAGGAGTAGCCCAGGTTCAGGTGCAACAGGTTATCCATCCAAAGCAGGTACTGCTCGTAGATGGGGCGATCCAGGCCGAACTGGACCCTAAGGCGGGCGATGGTCTCCGGGGTTACCTTGGGATCCAGCTCCAGCTGGGTCAGGTAATCCCCCGGGGCCAGCTGGATGATGAGGAAGGCCAGGAAGGTAGCCCCGAAGAAGGTGGGGATCAGGTACAGGATTCGGCGAAGGATATATGCGGTCATGGCTTCCCAAAGTATCCCCGGGGCCGATAGACCCCGGGGATACTCTACAGCTAGCTCACTTCTTGATGAAGGTCAGCTCCAGCTCCCGCTGGCCCCAGATGCTGCTGATGATGGCATCGGGGTGCTCCCCACCCAGACGGTTGTTCCAGGCGGGGTGGTAGTTGGGCCCGGCAATGTAGATCACGGGAAGGAGCTGGGCCTCAATCTCCTGCATGCGGTAGCCGATCTCCACCCGCTTCTTGAAGTCCAGCTCGGTGCGGCCACGGGAGTAAAGGGCATCCAGCTGGGTTTCCCTGGGGTCCAGGCACTGGCCCGACTTGTTCCACATGTGCAGGTTGCCCTTGCAGGGCACCACGTTGGAGCCAAAGGGCCAGTCTAGGCTCCCGTCGGAGAGGCCGATGATGATGGCGTCAAAGGGCCGGTCGGGGCCGGAGGAGAGGAGCTGGCCCACCAGGGTGTTGAAGTCAATGGCGGTCAAGTTCACCTTCACCCCCACCTTCTTGGCCTCGTCCACGAAGATCTTGGCGATCTGCTCCCTTTGGTTATTGCCGGCGTTGGTGGCGAGGTTGAACTCCAGGCGGCGTCCCTTGCTGTCCACCAGGTAGCCGTCCTTGTCCTTCTTGGTGAAGCCCAGCTCGGCCAAAAGCTTCGCCGCCTGCTGCAGGTTGTACTCGTACTTGGGCACCTTGGGGTTCACCCACTGGGTGAGGACCGGGTAGACACTGCTGTACATGGGGGTGCCCAGGCCACCGTAGACGATGTCAATCACCGCCTGGCGGTTCACGATGTGGCTCATGGCCCGGCGGAACTTATCCGAGCGGAAGAGGCTTTGCTTGAAGGGGTCCGAGGCCTTATTCCAGTTGAAGACCATGAACTGGCTGCTGGCCACGGGGGAAGCGTTCACCTTGATGGTGGCGTCCAGGCGGCCCTGCTGGATGGCCTGGCGCACCTGGGAAATGTGGTCTACGGTAGCGGGGGCAAAGAGGTCAATGTTGCCTGCCAGGAACTCCGCCAGCCGGGCGTTCACGTCCTTGACGATCTTGATCTCGTAGCGGTCCAGGTAGGGCAAGGGGTTTCCGGCCTCGTCCTTGTTCCACTCCCCGAAGGCCGGGTTGCGCTTCAGGACCAGGCGCTCACCCGGGCGGTAGCTCTCAATGAGCCAGGGCCCGCCGGAAACAATGTTATTCGGCTTCTCGTTCAGGGTCCACATCTTCTTGATGCCCTCGGCCCCCTCCCTTTGGTAGACGGGGCCGAAGACGTGGGCGGGCCAGGGCGCAAAGCTGGCCACGGCAAAGGCGTCCGCATCGGTCTTGGGGTAGATGAAGCGGATGGTGTAGTCGTCAATCTTGCGCAGGGTGATAGGCTTGCCGTCAATAAAGAAGGTATCGTAGAGGTTGGACCCCACCGCCTTATCCGTGTGGATGCGCCAGGTCATGATCCAGTCGTCGGCAGTGATGGGCTTGCCGTCGGACCACTTCATCCCCCGGCGGATCTTGAAGGTGATCTCCAGCTTGTTGGGGCTGATGGTCCAGGACTCCGCCATGTAGGGAATCCAATCCCCGGTGGTGGGGTCGCGCCTCACGAGGCCGCGATCCCCGGAAATGAGGTCAGGGACGCTGTCCGCCTCGGCGGTGATAAAGGGGTTAAAGGTACGGTAGTCGGAAATAACCGCTGCCCGCAGCGTACCGCCCCGCTTCACCTCAGAGGGCTTGGCCACCGTCCACATTCTGGGGCCAGACAAAGGTTTGGGCGCTGGCCACGCCGGCCAGCGCGATAAGGCCTGCCATCCACACCAGGGCTCTTCTCATATTCTCGCCTCCCCTTGCCTTACGGCGCTAAGGCTACACGTTCCGTTTAGCCCCTGTCAAGCACGCTTGACCGGCGGGGGGGTTCGTGAAAAAATCCCCTGCATAAGGAGGCGGCCATGAAAGCGGTGGTCATGGAGGCGAGAGGCGGCCCGGAGGTGCTCAAGGTGGCGGAGGTGCCTACACCCGAGCCAGGGCCCAAGGAGGTGCGCTTACGGGTGAAGGCAGCGGCCCTCAACCACCTGGACGTCTGGGTGCGCAAGGGGGTGGCGAGCCCCAAGCTTCCCCTCCCCCACGTGCTGGGCGCGGACGCCAGCGGGGTGGTGGACGCGGTGGGCCCCGGGGTCACGGCCTTCGCGCCGGGGGACGAGGTGGTGGTGAACCCCGGCCTTTCCTGCGGCCACTGCGAGCGGTGCCTGGCGGGGGAGGATAACCTTTGCCCAAGGTACGAGATCCTGGGGGAGCACCGCTGGGGGGCGTACGCCGAGTACCTGGTGGTGCCCGAGGCGAACCTCCTCAAAAAACCCCAAAACCTCTCCTTTGAGGAGGCGGCGGCCATCCCTCTCACCTTCCTCACCGCCTGGCAGATGGTGGTGGACAAGCTCCAGGTCCGCCCTGGGGACGACGTCCTGATCATGGCGGCGGGGAGCGGGGTGAGCGTGGCCGCCATCCAGATCGCCAAGCTCCACGGGGCTCGGGTCATCGCCACGGCGGGTTCCGAGGAAAAGCTCAGGAAAGCCCGGGAACTGGGGGCGGACGAAGCGGTGAACTACACCCACCCCGAGTGGTTTAAGGAGGTGCGCCGCCTCACCGGGGGCAAGGGGGCGGACAAGGTGGTGGACCATACCGGCGCCCTTTACTTTGAAGGGGTGATCAAGGCCACGGCCAACGGCGGACGCATCGCCATCGCTGGCGCCTCCTCGGGTTACGAGGGAACCTTACCTTTCGCCCACGTGTTTTTCCGCCAGCTTTCCATTTTGGGATCTACCATGGCCTCTAAAAGCCGCCTCTTTCCCATCCTCCGTTTCGTGGAAGAAGGGAAACTGCGGCCTGTGGTGGGGCAGGTTCTCCCCTTGGAAGAGGCAGCCGAGGGGCACCGGCTTTTGGAGGAGCGGCGGGTATTTGGCAAGGTGGTGCTTCGGGTGGACTAAAGGCCTTTCGTCCCTTCTCTAAGGGAAGCCTGGACTACGGGCTAAAGGGATAGAATGCCGTGGGAGGTGGTGTTTATGGAACATACGGACGTCCTCATCATCGGTGCGGGGCCAGCGGGTCTCTTTGCGGGTTTCTACGTGGGGATGCGGGGGCTTTCCTTTCGTTTCGTAGACCCTTTGCCGGAACCTGGGGGCCAACTTAGCGCTCTCTACCCGGAAAAATACATCTACGACGTGGCGGGCTTTCCTAAGGTATACGCCAAGGACCTGGTGAAGGGCCTCGTGGAGCAGGTGGCCCCCTTTAACCCGATTTACAGCCTAGGGGAGCGGGCAGAAACCCTGGAGAAGGATGGCGACCATTTCAGGGTCACCACCTCCACGGGCCAGACCTACACCGCCAAGGCGGTCATCATCGCCGCAGGGGTGGGAGCCTTTGAGCCCAGGCGTCTCGGGGCCCCTGGGGAGAAGGAATTTGAGGGCAAAGGGGTGTACTACGCCGTGAAGGCCAAGGCGGAGTTTCAGGGGAAGCGGGTGCTGATCGTGGGCGGGGGGGATAGCGCCGTGGACTGGGCCCTCAACCTGCTGGGCACCGCCCAAGAAATCACCCTCATCCACCGCAGGCCCCAGTTCCGGGCCCACGAGGCCAGCGTGAGGGAGCTTCTCCAGGCCCAGGAGGAAGGGAAACTTCGGGTACTTACCCCCTACGAGGTGCGGCGGATAGAGGGGGATAGCTGGGTGAAGCAGGTGGTGATTTTCCACAACCAAACCCAGGAAGAGGTGGTGCTGGCGGTGGACGCCGTGCTTATCCTGGCGGGCTACCTTACCAAGCTGGGCCCCTTGGCCAACTGGGGCCTGGAGCTGGAAAAGAACAAGATCAAGGTGGACACCACCATGGCCACCAGCATCCCCGGGGTCTACGCCTGCGGGGACATCGTCACGTACCCGGGAAAGCTCCCTCTCATCGTTCTGGGGTTTGGCGAGGCCGCCATCGCCGCTAACCACGCCGCCGCCTACGCCAACCCCGCCCTAAAGGTGAACCCGGGCCACTCCTCGGAGAAGGCGGAGGAGAAAACCCCTGCTTAAGGACCTCCACCCCCTGGGGCCTGGACCCCAGGGGGTTTCGCTTGTTCTATCATGGGGGCATATGCGGGTTGCCCTTTTCATTGACGGTTCCTACATGTACCTGGCGGCTAAGCGCTTAGGGTGGAACGTGGACCACCGGCGCGTCCTCACGCAGTTCGCCACCCCCGAGCAGCTTTACAACGCCTTCTACTACGTGCCCATCACCGACCCCGAAGACGAGCGACAACAACGGTTCATTGACGCCCTGGTCTTCATGGGCTACACGGTGCGAAGCCGCCTCATCCGGGGGGAAGCCCGTTTTGAGGCCATGATCGCCACCGACCTCCTCACCACCGCCCCCCGCTGGGACCGGGCCATCGTGGCGAGCGGCTCCGGGGACCTGGCCCACACCTTTGCCGCCCTTAGGGCTATGGGCAAGGAAGTCCACCTCCTAGGCGTCCACGAACTGGCCGACCTGGAGCTCCGCAACCAGGCGGACCGTTTTCTGAACCTACCCGAGTGGCGGGAGGTGCTGGAAAGGACCCTAGGGGGCCGGCGCACCTACGTGGGCTACCCTGTGGAGGCCACGGTGGAAGTACCCCCCGCTACGGTGGAAGAGGGAAAACCCTGAAAGGGCCATGCGCCCTGGGCCCTGGCTCGTCCTCCTGCTGGCGGGCCTTCTTTTTTGGACCCCGCCCACCTTCCCGGAAGCCCCACCCTCCCCGAGCCTGCGGGCGCTTCTCCCCTACCCCAAGGCGGTTCGGGAGAGGCTTGTGGCCCTGCATCTTCGGAACAAGGCGAGCCTTCGCCTCCTCCTGGGGGAAGGGGCGGCCCGGGCCTACGACCGGCTTTTACGCTTGGAGCTCAGCAACCAGCGGGCGGGAAAGCACTCGGCCTTCGCCGAACCCCAGGCCGCCCTCGCCGCCGCCAAGCGGTGGGTGGAAGCCATCGGCCAAGCCCACCGGAGGCAAAGGGTGGACCTCCGGGGCCTTCCCACGGCTCCTCACCACGTCCTGCCCCACACCAGGGAGATTCGGGCGGCGGCAGGGGCCTTGCACATCCCCAAAGGCACCTTGGCGGCCATTGTGGACAACGAGCAGTACGGGGGGGACAAGGCCCTGGGGCTTTCCCGAAGCGTGCGGGAAGCAGCGGACGCCTTGGCCGAAGACCTAGCGACGCTTCAGGGCCAAGCCCCTTTTAGCCGCACCCTGGGCCTCGCCCAGATGAGCTGGGAAGACGCCCTCAAACAGGAGGAAAGGCTAAGGCGGTTTGGCGCCTGGGACCCCGCAAGGCCCTTTCCCCGCACAGAGGCGGAGGCCCGGGCGGCGTTGGAGGACCCCTACCTCAACCTTCTTTTCACGGCAAGCCGCCTAAGGGGCTATTTCAATGCCATTTTGGGGCTTTCGCCTGGGGATACCCGCCCCCTCGAGGACCCCTGGCTCCACTACCTAGGCCCCGCCTGGCACAACTACCCCTTGAGGGCCCAGAACCTGGAAACCTGGGAGGATAGCTTCCATGGGTTCTTTAAGGGCCTCCTCTACGAAGAGGTCCTGGAGGGCCACTGGCACCTGGAGGGCCAGACCCTTATTCCCGAAAGGATCTACGGCCCTGGCACCCAGGCCTCGCCCAGCGCCTACCCGCCCCGCCTTCTCCCCTAAACCCGCTCCATCCAAGGGAGGGGTTCCCCCGGGGGTAGGACCGGCCAGCGCCCTTCCCGCATGTGCCGGAAGATGGCCTCCACCGCCCTTTCCGCCTCCGCCACCCAAAGGGGAGGATAGAGGGCCCTTTTGGCCCAAAACTCCTCCCGGTCAAACACTTCGCAGGTGTGGTCCGCCCGGCACTTCACGTCCAGTTCCAGGTCGTACTGCCGCAGGGCCTTCCCCGTCCACTCCGCTGGGGTCTGCACGTTCCAGTAGTACTCCAAGACCCGCCCCTCCCGCACGTCGGGCCCGCCTGAGTACCAGGCCCCGGGGAAAAAGGCCACGTAGGCGTCGTGGTCCAGGACCACAGACCGCCCCTTGGCCACGTGGTGGAAGACCCCACCCTGGGGCAGGAGGGTGAGCACGCCCTCGGGCCGCACCTCCACCACCCGGGCCTCCCAGTAGTAGTGAAGGACCCCCTCCGGGTACTTCCAGAACTCCACCCGGACGGAGTCCCCCGGGGCAAGGGGCCAGCTCACCGCTTGGTGCTGATGCCCAGGACCTTGTAAAGGGCGCAGAAGCCGGTGATGGCGGTGAAGAGGAGGACCACGGCCACGATGCCCAAAATCCAGTTCCAGGGAGAGGCGGACTGGAAGGCGAAGTAGAAGAGGACCAGGGCCAGGACGAACCGGATGACCCTATCGGCGGTGCTTTCGTTCACCGTCATGGCTGACCTCCGCCTTCAAGCGTACACCAGGTGGGCCAGGACGTTTGGCCTTGTGCTACAATAAGCCCTTGGCGTGGGCCGTTAGCTCAATCGGTCAGAGCGGCCGGCTCATAACCGGTTGGTTGCAGGTTCAAGTCCTGCACGGCCCACCAAAGGGGCCCCTTAGGGGCCCTTTCCTTTTGGCAGAATGGAGGGCATGGAGGCCCTGGAAGCTTTCCAGCTCCTGGAGTTGCGCGTGGGCCGGGTGGTGAAGGCGGAGGTCCACGAGAAGGCCCGAAAGCCCAGCTACAAGCTCTGGATTGACCTGGGGCCCCTAGGGGTGAAGCGGAGCTCGGCCCAGATCACCGAGCTCTACACGCCCGAGGGCCTGGTGGGCCGCCTGGTGGTCTGTGCCGTGAACCTGGGCACCCGGGTCATCGGGGGCTTCCCCTCGGAGGTCCTGGTCCTGGGGGTGAAGGACGAGGAGGGCCGGGTGGTCCTCCTCACCCCCGAACGGGAGGTACCCCTGGGGGAGAAGGTCTTCTAGCGGGTCCGGGTCACCTTGCTGAGGTGGCGGGGGCGGTCGGGGTCCTGGCCGCGGGCCTGGGCTAGGGCCTCCGCCAGGGGGTAAAAGGCCTGGGCGAGGAGAAGGGGGGTTAGCTCGGGGGTAAGGGCCACGGGAAGGGCCAAGGGGGTGTGGGCCAGGGCCAAGGCGTCGGGCTCGGGGGAAAGGACCAAAAGGTGAGCCCCCTTAACCCGTAGGCTTTCCAGGGTCCCTAGAACCGTTTCCAGGGCCTCGTCCCTCTGCACCAAAGCCAGCACGGGAAAGCCCTCCTCCAAAAGGGCCTGGGGCCCGTGGAGGAACTCCGCCAGGGAAAGCCCCTCGGCGTGGAGGGCCGCCACCTCCTTGAGCTTTAGGGCCGCCTCGAGGGCCACGGGGAAGGCGAAGCCCCGCCCCAGCACGAAGAGGTTCTCCGCCTCCTCCAAATACCCCAGGTCGCCCTTCGGTTCCAAAGCCCGGTTCAAGGCTTCGGGCAAAGCCGGCAAGGCCTCCCTAAGCCCAGGGCCTTCCAAGAGATGGGCGAGGAGGTGCGCCGTGGCCGCCAACATGGCCAAGAAGCTCTTGGTGGCCGCCACCGCCCTTTCCTCCCCCGCATGGAGGGGGAGGACCACCTCCGCCGCCTTGGCCAAGGGGCTATCCTCCCGGTTCACCAAGGCCACGGTGAGGACGCCCCTTTCCCGGTAGGCCCGCACGGCTTCCAAAAGGTCCGGGCTTTCCCCGCTTTGGCTGTAGGCGAGGAGCAGGGAGGGATGGGGGAGCCTGGGCCGCGCCCGGTACAGGGTGAGGACGGAAGGGGCCAAGGGGAGCACGGGCCACTCCAGGCGGGCCTCGAGGAGGTACTTGGCGAAAAGGGCGGCGTGGTCCGAACTCCCCCGGGCCACGGTGAGGACCAGGGCGGGGGGCCTACGCCGCAGGAAGGCGGCCAAGGCCTTGACCTCCCCCTCGTTCTCCCGAAGGAGCCTCTCCACCACTTTGGGCGCCTCTTCCGCTTCGCGGCGCATGGAGGAAACCATAAGAGCCATTGTAGCCCGGCTACCCTAGCCCCTTCCCGGAAGGGGTGGTATACTTCCACGGATGGACCGCATCGTCATCCGGGGCGCGAGGGAGCACAACCTCAAAAACATCAGCCTCGAGCTCCCCAGGGGAAAATTCATCGTCATCACCGGGGTTTCGGGCTCGGGGAAAAGCACCTTAGCCTTTGACACCATCTACGCCGAGGGGCAACGGCGCTACGTGGAAAGCCTCTCCAGCTACGCCCGCCAGTTCCTCGGGGTCATGGACAAGCCGGAGGTGGAGAGCATCGAAGGCCTCTCCCCCGCCATCTCCATTGACCAGAAGACCACGAGCCACAACCCCCGCTCCACCGTGGGCACGGTGACGGAGATCCACGACTACCTCCGCCTCCTCTTCGCCCGGGTGGGCCAGGCCTACTGCCCCACCTGCGGCCGCCCCATTGAGAAGCAGTCCGCCAGCGAAATCACCGACCGCCTCCTGCAAAAGCCCCAGGGCACCCGGGCCGTCCTCATGGCCCCCCTGGTGCGGGGGAGGAAGGGGGAGTACCGGAAACTCTTCCAACAACTCATGAAGGAGGGATACGCCCGGGTGCGGGTGGACGGGGTGATCTACCTCCTGGAGGAGGCGCAAGGCCTCAACCTGGAGAAGTACGAGAAGCACGACATTGACCTGGTGGTGGACCGGGTGGTCCTCAAGGAGGAGGAACGCCCCCGCATCGCCGAGGCGGTGGAGCTCGCCCTCCTCCGGGGCGAGGGGCTTTTGCGCGTCCTCTACCCCGATACGGGCGAGGAAGAGCTCTACTCGGAAAAGTTCGCCTGCCCCGAACACGGAAGCGTCCTGGAGGAGCTGGAACCCCGCATCTTCTCCTTCAACGCCCCTTACGGGGCCTGCCCCGCCTGCTCGGGGCTTGGGTACAAGCAGGAGTTTGACCCCGAGCTGGTGGTCAACCCCGAGCTTTCCCTGGCGGAAGGGGCCATCCTGCCCTGGGCCCGGGGCCGGGACACGGGGCGGAGCTACCTTTGGGACCGCTTAAGGGCCCTTGCCGAGTACCTGGGCTTTGACCTCAAGACCCCCTTCAAGGACCTGCCGGAGGCGGTGCAACGGGCGGTGCTCTACGGCCTACCCGAGCCCTTTGAGGTGGTCTTCCGCCGGGGGGGGAAGGAGACCTTCCGGGTGGAGGTGCACTACGAAGGGGTCATCCCCTGGTTGGAAAAGCGCTACCAGGAGGCGGAGTCCGAGGGGGTGCGGGAGGCCCTGGAGGGCTTCATGTCCTTAAAGCCTTGCCCGGCCTGCGGGGGCACGCGCTACAAGAAGGAGGTGCTCTCGGTGCGGGTAGGGGGCAAGAACATCGCCGAGGTCTCCGCCTTGCCCGTGCGGGAGGCCTTGGCCTTCTTCCAGGGGCTTGAGGCACACCTCTCCCCCTTCCAGGCCCAGATCGCCCGGCCCATCCTCCGGGAAATCGTGGAGAGGCTCGGCTTCCTGGTGGGGGTGGGCCTGGACTACCTCACCCTGGACCGGGCGGCCAACACCCTCTCGGGGGGAGAGGCGCAACGCATCCGCCTGGCCACCCAGGTGGGGAGCGGCCTCACGGGGGTCCTCTACGTCCTGGACGAACCCTCCATCGGCCTCCACCCCCGGGACAACCAGCGCCTCATCGCCACCCTAAAGCGGCTCCAGGCCCTGGGCAACACCCTCATCGTGGTGGAACACGACGAGGAGACCATGCGGGCCGCCGATTGGATTGTGGACATGGGCCCGGGGGCGGGGATCCACGGGGGGGAGGTGGTGGCCCAAGGACCCTTGGAGGAAATCCTAAACAATCCCCGTAGCCTCACGGGGGCGTACCTGAGGGGCGAAAAGAAAATCCCCGTACCCAAGGAAAGGCGCAAGGGGAACGGCAAGTGGCTCGTCCTCAGGGGTGCCCGGGAGCACAACCTGAAAAACGTCACCCTGCGCATCCCCTTGGGCCGCTTCGTGGCGGTAACGGGGCCCTCGGGAAGCGGCAAGAGCACCCTGATCCACGATGTCCTCTACGCCGCCCTGGCGCAAAGGCTCATGCGGGCCAAGACCACCCCGGGGGCCTACGAGGCCCTGGAGGGCATAGAACACCTGGACAAGGTCATTGAGATTGACCAGTCCCCCATCGGCCGCACCCCCCGCTCCAACCCCGCCACCTACACGGGCATCTTTGACGAGATCCGCGACCTCTTCGCCAAGACCCCGGAGGCCAGGAAGCGAGGCTACGGCCCAGGCCGCTTCTCCTTCAACGTCAAGGGGGGGCGGTGCGAGGCCTGCGGTGGGGACGGCACGGTGAAGATTGAGATGCTCTTCCTGCCCGACCTTTACGTGCCCTGCGAGGTTTGCAAGGGGAAGCGGTACAACAAGGAAACCCTCGAGGTGAAGCTAAGGGGCAAGAGCATCGCCGATGTCCTGGACATGACCGCCGAGGAGGCCCTGGAGTTTTTCCAAAACGTTCCCACCATCGCCCGCAAGCTCCAGCTCATGGTGGACGTGGGGCTCGGCTACATGCGGCTTGGCCAACCTTCCCCCACCCTCTCCGGCGGCGAGGCCCAGCGGATCAAGCTGGCCACGGAGCTCGGGCGCAAGGCCACGGGCCGCACCCTGTACATCCTGGACGAGCCCACCACCGGCCTCCACTTTGAGGACGTGGCCAAGCTTTTGGACGTGCTCCACCGCCTGGTGGAGGCGGGCAACACCGTGGTGGTCATTGAGCACAACCTGGACGTGGTGAAGACGGCGGACTGGGTCATTGACCTGGGCCCCGAGGGCGGGGACCGGGGCGGGGAGATCGTGGCCGAGGGCACCCCGGAGGAGGTGGCCCTTTCGGGAAGCCCCACGGGGGTCTTCCTGGCGCGCATTCCCGAGATCGCCGAAAGGCTTAAAGTGGCGACGGACTAGGCCTGGACGGGTTCCCGCGCCAGCATGCCCTCGAGGGCCAAGGTCAAAAACTTGTCCAGCTCCTCCTCTAGGTCGCGCTTTGGGGTGTAAGCCGCCCAACGCAAGGCCGCCAAGAAGTAAAGGTCCGCCAGGGTGCGCCCCATGCGCTCCAAGGAGAGGTCCTGGCGCACCACCCTCTTCTCCTGCAGGGGTTTCAGGATTTCCGCAATTAGGTCCCCCAAGGGCAGGGCCTGGAAGGCCGCCCGGGCCCGGATGGGGTCCGGGTTTAAAAGCTCGTAGAGGAGCGGAAGGAGTAGGTCCTTCTCCGACTTAGTGAAGGTAGCCAACTCCCGGAAAACGTAGCGCAACACCGCCAAGGGATCCTGCCCCTCAGCCAGCCAGCGCCGAACCTCCTCCCTCAAGAGGTCCAAGAGAAAGCTGCCGTACTCCAAAAGCACCGCCTCTTTGTAGGGGAAATAGTTGAAGAAGGTACCACGGGAAACGTGGGCCGCCTTGGCGATGTCCGCGGCGGTGGTTTCCCGGAAACCCCGCTCGCGGAAAAGCTTCATGGCCGCCTGGAAGATGCGGTCCCGGCGGCGCTTCTTTTGGTACTCCCGGACGGACATGGGCTTAGTGTACTCCAGTTCAAACTCATAGCACAACCGCTTTCTGTGCCCAGTCCGCCAAGGCCGCCAGGAGGGCGAGCCCCCCCTGGGTGGTGTAGACCCGTTCCTCCCGGTGAAAGGGGACTTCCTTCACCCGATAGCCCATCCCCGCTAGCGTACCCGCCACCTCCGGGCAAGCGGCCACCGCCAAGGGAAGCCGGCCCGCCTCGGCCAGGAAAAGATGGGCGTTATGGCCCACGAAGACCGCCTCCAAGCCCTCCCATACCTCCCCCAAAAACGCTAGCCAAGCGGGGTCCTTCGCCGCCCTTTCCGGCCTTCTGGCCCCGGGGATGAGAAGGGCCTTGGGAGGGGGGGCCGCGGGAAAGGCGTACGTGGGGGTCCAGACCGAGCCCGCAAGCCCAGGCGTCCCCTTCCTGCCCTTGGCCACGGTGTAGGCGGGAACCCCCAGGCGGCGGGCCGCCTCGAGGCCTATAGCAGCCTCCAGCTCGGAAAACTCCGGAAGGAGCAGGACCGCAAGCACCCTAGGCCATTATGGCAGAAGGCGGAAGAGGAGCCGGGCCGCCTCGCCCCGGCTTATCCGCCCGTCCCCCGGAACCGGGGCCTCCCCCAGGGCTTGGAGGATCCGGTTCAGAAGGGACCGCTGCAGGGGTTGCTGCAATTCCTCCCGGTACAGCTCCCTGGCCTTGAGGACCACCCTCAGACGCTCCTCAGGCCCCTTGGCCCGGTAGTAGTGTTCCAGGTTGGCCAGAAGGTCGCCTAGCAGCATGGGCTCCGAAAGGCCCAGGCTCCCTTTTAGGTAGTAGGGCCCGGCAAAAAGCCCCCGCCTTAAGAGGCTCACCGCCTCCCGGTAGCCCACGCCACCCGCTTCCACCCGGCCCTTCTCCTTGGAGGAAAGCCGGGCACCCCGCTCCCAAAGCCGCTGGCGCAGGGACTGGAGGGCCCCAGGGCTCGCAGCAAACTCCTGGAAGCTCCCCAAGGGTACCCGTCCCAGGCCCACCTGGGGGGCCAGCCGCAAGCGGGCCACCGCCACGCCCGCCGCCTCCCCCAAGGCCATCTGCAGGGGAACCACCCGGGCGGAAAAGGCCGCCACGTTATCAAACCCCGCCGCCTGGGAAACCACCAGCAGGTTGGCAAGCTCCCTAGGGACAAGGGTGCGGAAGGGAACGCCGTAGGGCGCTGGCGTCCCCAGGAGGTAAGGGGTCTCCCCGGGGAAGTAGGCCTGGCCGTCCAGGGGATAGCCGCCTAGGGCCACCGCATCGGGAAAGTCCTGGCCCAGGAGGACCTCCTCCGCCCGCAAGCGGTAAAGGGCCTTGAGGTGGCGGCTTTCCCGCAGGTAAAGGGCCGGGGCTACCCCGGCCAGGCGGGCGGTGCCGAAGAGCAGGGGGTCCTTCTCCCGCAGAAAGGCCACCACCCGCTCCACCTCCCCCGCCGCCTCCTGCCGCTTGCGCTCCAAATCCCATGGGTCCAACCCTTCCAGGCCGAAAAGGAGGAGGGCGTTCACCAGGAGGGTGCCGTCGTCCTGGCGGGCCAGGTTCAGGCCCCTCAGGGCATAACGGCTTAGGTCCGAGGCCACATACCCCCGCACCAACTCGCCAAAGCCCCAGCCGCTTCGGCCCCAGGCCCCGGCTCCCGTGCGCCGCACCTGTCCCTCGTAGTTGAGGGCCAAAAAGACCGCCCCCCAAGGTACCCCCTCCAGGCGGAAGACCAAGGTGGCGGCCATGGTGCGCCGGTCTAGCCCCGTGTCCTCCCGGCCCAAGGTGAAGGAGGCCCCGGCCCGGAAGGCCAACTCCGCCGTGTCGCTCGCATCCACAAAGTAGGGGGCTTGGTAGGTGGCTTTGGGCGTCTTCAGGGCGAGAATGCGCGCGGCCGCCACCTCTACCCCGTCCAAGGGCTCTTCCAAGCGCACCTCCACCCCCGCTTCCCGCAGCATCCCCAAGAAAACGTCCTCCGCCCGCTTCACGTCAAAGGAAGCCTCGCCCCCCACGAGGCGGTAGAAGGTCCGGAAAAGCCCTCCCTGGAGAAGGCCCTCCCCATCCTTGGCCACGTCCAAGGTGGCGAGCCACCCCTGGGTAAGAACGCCCCCCACGCCCCGGCCGGGTTCCACCAAGGCCACCTTCAGCCCTTCCTGGGCTGCGGCCACCGCCGCCGTGATGCCTTGCGGGGTCGCCCCGTAAACCACCAGGTCGTACTGGGCCCAGACGAGGCCCAAGAGGGTAAGGAGCGCTATACACCTTCGCATGGTCGGCAAAAAAGCCCGGGTTCGCCCCGGGAAGCCCCCAAGCGCCAGGCCCTAGGGAAGGCTACGTTTGGCCTCCTCGTACTCCGCCACCAGGCGGGCCACCACCTCCTTGGCCGAGGGGATGTCCCGAATGAAGGCCACCCCGTGCCCTGCAGAGTAGACCTCCTTCCAGGCCTTCCCCCCGCCTTGGCGGAAGCGCTCCAGGGACTCCTGGAGGAAGTTGGCGGGCACCCCGGTGACCTCGGGGGTGTACTGGATCTCCTCAGGGGTAGCCCGGAGAAGGGCCTCCTTGTACTCCAAAGGCGCCTCGGACTCCAAGGTGGCGATGAACCGGGTGCCGATGTAGGCCCCGTCCCCCAGGGCCAAGGCGGCAAGGAGCTGCCTTCCCGTGGCGATCCCCCCAGCGATCAGGACGGGCACCCCAAGCTCCTCCCTGAGCCAGGGGCCCAGGACGAAGGGGCTCACCACCCCCGCATGCCCCCCGGCTCCCGCCGCCACAGCCACCAGGGCATCGGCCCCCGCCTCCACCGCCTTCCTGCCGTGCCTTAACCCCACCACGTCGCACCAGACCACGCCCCCGTAGGCCTTGACCTTCTCCACCACCCGCGTTGGGTCCCCCAAGGAGGTGACCACCAGGGGGACCTGGCGCTCGGCCACCGCCTGGAGGTCCTCCTCGAGGCGGGGGTTAGCCTTCAGGATCAGGTTCACGCCGAAGGGAACCCCCTCGGGGAAGGTTTCCAAGAACTCCCGAAAGGCGGCGTGGGTGCGGAAGTTGAGGCTAGGGATGACCCCGATGGCCCCCGCCTCGGCCACGGCCAAAAGGAGCCTGGCCCCGGAAACCAAGAACATGGGGGCGGCCACGATGGGGTAGCGGATGCCCAGCATCCTCGTGATGGCAGTCTCCATAGGAGGGATTTTACCCGGTTCAAGGATAATAGGCAGGTGGAACCGGACCGCTCCCTGCGCCTCTCCATCTGGGAAGGAACCCTGGCCGTCCTTTTCCTCAACTGGAGCACCGACGTCCTCGTCATCGGGTACGCCCTGGCCCTAGGGGCCCCGCCCCTGGCCCTGGCCCTCCTGGAGGCCCTGCCCTTTCTCGCCCAACTCACAGCCCCCCTAGCTCCCTTCCTCCGGGGAAGCCAGAAGGCTTGGGCGGTGCGGCTCAACCTGGCCTCCCGCCTCCTCTTCCTGCCCACCCTCCTGGCCCCCTTCTTGCCCGAAGGGCTAAGGATGCCTTGCCTTCTCCTCTTCGCCGCCATCTCCCAGCTCCTCGCCGCCCCGGTGGGGGTGCTCTGGCTTTCCTGGATGGCGGACCTGGTGCCGCAAGAAAGGCGGGGCCGCTACTTCGGCTTCCGAAACGCCCTTCTGGGCCTGGTGGGTACCTTAGGCAACGCCCTGGGCGGCCTGGTGGCGGACACCCTCCCCTCGCCCACGGGGTACCAAGCGGTGCTCCTTTTGGGGGTAGGCGCAGGCCTCCTCTCCGTTTGGGTTTTGCGGTTGCAGACCGAACCCCGAGCGCCTTCCCCCCCTCCGCCCCGCACCGCCTTGCGGGCCGCCTTCCACGACCAGGCCTACCGCCTTTACCTGACCTGCGTCCTCCTCTGGTACGGGGCGGTGATGGTGGGGGGACCCTTCGTGGTCCCTTACTTCGTGCAGGTGGGCGGGCTTTCCATGGCCGAGGTGGGGCTTTGGACCCTCCTCTCCGCCACCTCTGGGCTCCTCTTTGGCCCCCTTTGGGGCCGGCTCGCCGACCGGGAAGGGCACGGCGTGGTCCTCTTCCGGGCGGGCCTAGTGGGGGCCCTGATGCCCGCTTTGTGGCTCCTAGGCTCCCCCACCTTCCCCTGGCCCATCTGGCTTTCCGCTGTGGCCGACGCCCTGGCCTGGAGCGGTCTAAGCACCGCCATGGCCAACGCCGCCCTCGCCCGGGCCCCCGAGGAGGTGCGGGGCGGCTACCTGGCCCTCTTTTGGCTCGCCCTAGGGCTCGGGGGGCTTGCGGGAAGCCTCCTTGCCGGAAGCATCGCCCACTTAGGCGTGGGGCCTAGCCCTTACCACCTGCCCATCCTGGTTTCGTTAGGCCTTCGGCTCCTGGTGGCTTTGGCCTTCCGGCGCCTCTAGGCCTTTCCGCTGCATCTCCCCCCAGACCCCCCGTTTACGCCACACCTGGAAGGTGGCGAGAAAGCGCTCCCAGGCGAGGAGCTGGCGGTAGCCCAAGGCCTCCAGGAACCCCAGGAAGAGGAGCCAAAGCCTGTCCCTTAGCCGGGGGTACCGCTTGAGGAGCAGGGTTTCCATACCCACGGCGAGATGGGAAAGGAGCACCCCATACCCCACCGCCAGGGCCAGGAAGAGCCCCGCCACCTGGGCGTTCAGGAGGCCCAGAAGCCAGAAGACGGGAAGAAGGGCGTAGCCCAGCACCTCCACCACCGGGCCCAAGGCCTCAAAGAGGAAAAAGTAGGGCATGGCCACGAGGCCAAGCCGCCCGTACCGGGGGTTGAAGAGCATGGCCCGGTGGTGCCCAAGCACCTCCCAAAGCCCCCTGTGCCAGCGGTTGCGCTGCTTACGCAAGGTGGCCCAGTCGGCGGGCACCTCCGTGTAGCAGATGGGGTCCGGGGTGTAGAGGATGCGGTACGCCCGCCCCTCCTCCCGGGCGCGGCGGTGCAGGCGCACCACGAGCTCCATGTCCTCCCCCACGGTGTCCGTGCGGTAGCCCCCCACGCGGAGGGCCTCCTCCCGGCGGAACACCCCAAAGGCCCCGGAGATGATGAGGAGAGCATTCATGGCGCTCCAGCCGGCGCGCCCCATAAAGAAGGCCCGGGCGTACTCAATCACCTGCATCTTCTCCAGGAAGCCCCGGGGTAGCCGCATCTCCCTAACCACCCCGCCCCGCACCACGGCCCCGTTCAGGGGCCTTATGGTGCCCCCCACGGCCAAGACCCGGTCGTCCTCCAGGAAAAGCCGGCTCGCCCTGAGGAGGGCCTGGGCGTCCAGGAGGCTATCGGCGTCCACGGCGCAGAAGAGGGGGTAGCGGGCGAAGTTGAGCCCGGCGTTCAGGGCGTCCGCCTTGCCTCCGTTTTCCTTGTCCACCACCAGGAGGTTGGGGTAGAGGAGGGAGCGGTACACCCCCCGCACCGGTTTGCTCGGGAGCACCCGGCGGTAGACCCAGTCCACCGCCACCAGCCGGAAGGCTTCCTTTAGGACCTCGAGGGTCCGGTCCTTGGGCCCGTCCGCCACCACGACCACCTCAAACTCCGGGTAGTGCAGGGCGAGGAAGGAACCCACCGCGGCGGCGATGGTCTTTTCCTCGTTGTAGGTGGGCACCAGGATGGAAACGGGCAGGTAAGCCTCCCGCTCCAAGAGGTCCTTCAGGGCCACCTCGGAAAGCTCCCGGGCGTAACGGGCCACCATGGCGAGGCCGCTTAGGGCGAAGTAAGCGTAAAGTAAGTTCAAAAGGGCAAAGTAGTAGAGGATAAAGACTTGATAGGCGAAAAGAAGCCCAAGAAGCGTCTCCATCACGCCCCCAAAACCTGCTTGGCCATGGCCCGGCCGTAAGGGTCGGGGTGGGCCTCGGCCGCCCGTTCCAGGAGGGCCGGGTTCAAGGCCTTAAGGGCCTCCGCCGCCGCCCGGCGCACGTAGAAGGAGGGGTCGGAGAGGGCCCTCCACAAGGCCCTCCGGGCCAAGGGTTCCCCCAGGAGGGGAAGAAGGCGCACCGCCTGAAGCCGCACGAACTCCTCCTCCGCCTCCAAGGCGGCGAGCACCGCCTCCTCGTGCCCCAAAGGAGGGTATTCCAGGCGCCAAAGGGCCCGCATGGCCGCCGCCCGCACCTCGGGGTCCGGGTGGTGGAGAAACGCTAGGGCCTCCTCCGCCAGGCTGTGGAGCTTGAGCCGGCCCAGGGCCTCCAAGGCCGCCCCCACCTCCTCCCTTCCCCCCGCTTTCAGAAGGCGCCGCACCACCGGCTCCGCCCGGCCCTCCAAGAGGAGGAGGACCTCCAAGAGCGCCCCCCGAGGGAGCGCCGCCCGCAACAAGGCCTCGGCGAAGGCCTCCAGGTCCTGCTCCCCCACGAGGCGGGCCCCCGACCGGGCGGCCGCCAGGCGCAGCACGGGGTCCGGGTGGGCCAGGTAGGGGAGGACGAGGGGAAAGGCCTCGGGTAGGCGGGCCTGGGCCAGGGCGTCCAGGGCCTCGAGGCGGCGGGCCCGGGAAGCGAGGGGGCCCTTCAAGGCCCTTTCCCAACGGGGTAAGCCCAGGCGGAGCCAGGGAAGGAGGGCTTGGCCCAAATCCCCTTTCAGGCTCTCCCTTAAGGCCAAAAGGGCGGCGAAGGCCTCCTTGGGCCAAGGAAAAGGAGGCGGACTTCCCCCCTCCAGGAGGGCCTGGGCGAAGCGCTCCAGGTATCTTTCCCGGAGTCTTTCCTCCTGGCCTTCCCGCCAAGCGGTGTAGGCGTGGTAGAGGAGGGCATAGGCCCCCAGGAGGACAAGGGCGAGCCCGGTGAGGGCGAGGCCAAGGAGAAGGGCGCCCAGCGTTTCCCCATACCCAAGAAGGCCAAAGAGGCGCGCCGTAAGGGTGAGGACCAGATACCCCAAGGCCAGGGCCTCGAGGAGGACCACCAGGAAGACCACCAGGGCGTAAAGCCCCTCACCGGGACGCCACATACCGCTCCAAGCGAAGGACCAGCTCTTTTGGGCTAAAGGGCTTGGTCAGGTAGTCCTGCGCCCCCGCCCGCAGGGCCTCCAACACGTGGTGCTCCTGCCTTAGGCCCGAAAGGACCAGCACCGGGGTCCGCTTCCCCAGGGTCCCGCGCAGGTGGCGCAGGAGGTTCAGACCGAACCCCCCGGGGAGGTTCAGGTCCAAAAGGATGGCGTCCCAGTCTTCCCCCAAAACCGCCAGGGCTGAGGGGTAGTCCCGGACCAGGTGGGGCTGGAAGCCCTCCCGCTTAAGGGCAAGCTCCAGGACCTTGGCCACGGCGGGGTCATCCTCCACCACCAAAACCCGGGCCACGGAGGCCATTTTATTCCCCGGATAGGCGCTCCAGAAGGGCCCGCACCTCGGGGTCGGGGTTGCGGCGAAGCTCCTCCGCAAGGAGGCGCCGGGCCTCCTCCTTCTTGCCCACCTCCAGCAGGGCCTTGGCCAGGGTGAAGCGGGCCAAGGGGTAGTCGGGCTTTAGGGAAAGCACCTGCCGGGCCAAAAGCTCCGCCTCCCTGGCCCGCCCTAGGGCCAAGACCACCTCAGCGAGGCCCCAGCGGGCATCCAGGTTGCCCGGATCCTCGGCCAACACCTGGCGGTAGCTCTCCTCCGCCTCGGCATAGCGGCCCATATGGTAAAGGAGCCGCCCGTAGCGCACGCGGATATCGGGGCTATCCAAGAGGGCCAAGGCCCGCTCGTATAGGGGCTTGGCCTCGGCGTGGCGGCCTTGGAGGTAGAGGGCGAAGGCCAATTCCCCAAGGGCCTCGGCGTCGTCGGGAAAGACGGCCACCGCCCTGCGCAAGAAGGCTTCCGCCCCAGCGGGGTCCTTGGGCAAGCGCCTTTTACCCTGGTACAAGCTATACCGCTCCCGAAAGGGTACGGGGTCCGAAGGGTAGCCCAAAAGCCCCGCCTCGTCCAGGGCGAAAGCCCGCACCTGGCTTAAGCGGTCCGCCTCGGGCAGGTAGCGGAAAAACCCTTCCTCTGTCCGGGCGGAAAGGAGCACCTTTTCCCCGCTCCGCACCTCCACGAAAAAGCCCCTCGCCCCTTCCGGGCCCAAGAGGCGGAAGACCACCTCTCCCCCCTCCCCCGGCGCCGGCCGCACCAGGGGAGCGGGGAGGAGTTTCCGCCGCACCCCCGTGCCCAAAACCGCCCCCTCCCCGGCGGGCAGGGCCTCCCGGCCCAGGGAAAGCCGCCCCTGGTAGAGGGAAACCCTACTCCGCTCCTCCCGGGAAAGGCGCAGGTGGGTGCCCGTGGGCCTTAGCTCCCCCTCGGGGGTGGCGAAGGCGAGGCTTGCGTTCCCCTCCCGCACCGCCTCCACCCCGCCCCTTTCCAAGGCCACCCTTACCCGCTCCCCCCCACCCCAGAGGCTCCGCCAACGCCGGGCCTCCCCTTGCGCATCGGGGCTAAAGGCGAGCTCCAGCCCCTTAAGCCGCACCACCTCCCCCGCCGGCACCTCCCCAAAGGCCCGGGAGCCCAAGGGAGCGGGGTAAACGGGAAGCCGGGCCAGGGCGATGAGGGCCAGCATGAGGAGAAGAAGCCTCCCCACGGGAGCCCGCTGCCCAGGCCGGGGCCGGGGGAGGAGGAGCAGGAAGGTGCTCCCCCGGCCCAGGCGGCTTTTCAGGCGCACCTCTCCCCCATGGGCCTCGAGGACCCGCTTCACCAAGGCGAGGCCCAGCCCCGTCCCCTCCGCCTCCCCCCGGGTGGAGGCCCGGAAAAAGGGTTCAAAGACCTTCTCCGCCTCCTCCTCGGGTATGCCAGGCCCGGTATCGCTTATGGCTATGCCGTAGCGGTCCGCGCCCGCAAGAAGCCGCACGGAAACCCTTCCCCCTTCTGGGGTGTACTTGACGGCGTTGCTCAGGACGTTGAGGATCGCCTGGTAGAGCCAGTCCCGGTCCCCGTAGACCCAAGCCTCCCGCCGGGGCAGGGAAAGGCGGATGGCCAGGCCCTTTCTGCGGGCCAGGGGGCGCACCTCCTCCACCGCCTGCAAGAGGAGGGCCTTCAGGTCCACCCGCTCGGACTTAAGCCGCACCCCCTGGCCCAGGCTCAGGTACTCCTGGGCCCGTTGCAAAAGCTCCCGGATACGCCGGGCGGAGCGCTCGGCGATCTCCAGAAGCTCCAAAGCCTCTTCCGGCAGGCCCTCGGTCTCCCGGAGAAGCTCCAAAGCCCCCAAGACGCTCATGAGGGGGTTTTTTATCTCGTGGAGGAGTAGGCCAAGGAGCCTCGCCGTCTCCCCCTGTGCCTTAAGCAGGGCCAGCTCCCTTTCCCGAAGCTCCCAAAGCTCCCGAAACGCCCGAAGGAGGAGGCGCAGGGCCTCCTGGACCTGGGGCGAGGGAGGCCTACCCTCCCAGTAAAGGGCCAGGTCCCCCTCCTCCCAAAGCTTCTCCCCCCGCAGGGGGGGCTCGGGCAACACCTCCCCCCGGAAGGCCACCCGCACCGGGTACCGGCGCAAAAGCTCGGCCAAAAAGGCTAGGTCCGTGGGGGGGTGCTCTTGGAGCATCGTCCTCAGCCTAGCCCGAAGGTTTGAAGGGGATGTGAAGGCCTAGGGCTTTGGGGCCATGACCACCAGGAGGAGGGCGGGGCTTGCCGACTGGTTCCGCACCCCGTGGGGCTCGCCTTCCCTGGCCCGCACAGCCATCCCCGGGGCCAAAAGGGCCTCCTCCTCCCCCACCTGCACCACCACCTCCCCCTCCAGCACCAAGTAGACCTTGTCCGCCCCCGCATGGGCGTGCACCTTCTGGGCCTGGCCAGGGAGGAGGGCGTAGAGGTCGTAGAGCAGGTATGGCGAGTCAAATACGGGGATCTTCACCATCTTCTCCTGGCTGTAGCGGGCCAGCCGCTTGAGGTCCCGGATTTCCATGGGCCCCAGTCTACTTGACGAAGCCCTTTTGGGGCACTACACTAACCTTTGCGCGCCGGGGAGTAGCGCAGCCTGGTAGCGCACACGCTTGGGGTGCGTGTGGTCGTCGGTTCAAATCCGGCCTCCCCGACCAAAAAAGGCCCCGCCCAAAGGCGGGGCCATGGTTTATTCCAAGACCTCGCGCAAAGCCCGAAGGTTATCCGCCACGGGCCTCCCGTTGAAAAGGGCGCTACCCACCACCGCCACATCGGCACCCGCTTGGTATACCTCTCCCACGGTCCTCGCATTCACCCCCCCATCCACCTCAATGAGGCAGCCGGGGTTTAGGCGGTCCCTAAGGGCTTTCAACCCCCGGATCCGCTCGGTGGAAGTGGGGATGTACCGTTGCCCGCCAAACCCCGGGTTCACGGTCATGAGGAGGGCCAGGTCCAGGTAGGGCAAAAGGGGCTCAAAGGCCTGGAGGGGGGTTCCGGGGTTGATGGCGAGGCCGGCCTTTTTGCCCAAATCCTTGATGCGCTCCACCGCCCGATGGGGGTGGTAGGTGGCCTCCACGTGCACGGTGATGTGGTCCGCCCCTGCGTGGGCGAAGTCCTCCAGGTAGCGCTCGGGGTGCACGATCATGAGGTGCACGTCCAGAGGTAAAGCCGTGACCCGGCGCACCGCCTCCACCAGGATGGGGCCAAAGGTCAGGTTGGGCACGAACACCCCGTCCATCACGTCCAGGTGGATCCAGTCCACCCCCGCCCTTTCCGCCTCCTGGATCTCCTCCCTCAACCTACCGAAATCAGCCGTGAGAATAGAAGCGGCGAAATGCACGAAAAAACTATACCCCCTCCTTAGCGGCGCACCCACCGGTACGCCAAGGCCAAAGCCAAAATCATCAGGGAAAGCAGGAGAAGTTCAGCCAAAACCGCCTGAAAACCCGGATGGTCCAGGGAAAAGGGAAACTTCTGGAGCCCTTCGGCTGTCACCACCAAGATGCGCCGTACCCCCGCAATCACCCCGATGATAAGGAAGGGTTCCACCTGAAGCTGACCCTCCTTGGCAAAACGCACCAAGGTGTAGAGGATTTCCGCCATCATCAAGGCAAGGAGAACGCGATCCAAAAGAAAAACGGCCAGCTTGCCCCCTTCACCGCCCAGGAGAAGCGCAACCCCCTCCACCACCGCCATGGCCAAAAGGTAGGCTGCACCCAAAACAACCAATATCCCCGCGAAGAGATAAATGACCGCCTCCGCGCGGGGAAAAAAGCGGTAAAACCCCTCCATGAGGAAAGGGTAACCCCGAGGACACCCCTTGCCCAGGAGGGAAAAGCTCGTGTGATTACACCAGCTCTAGAAGGACTTCCGCCACCCGCTCCGGCGTAAAGCCCAGGCGCTCGTAGACCTCAGGGTAGGGGGCGCTCGCCCCAAAGCGGTCCAGGCCCACCACCCTGTGGGCGTACCGCTCCCATCCCAAGGAAGCCCCCGCCTCCACCGCCACCACGGGAAGGCCTGGGGGTAAGACCGCTTTGCGGTATTCCTCGGGCTGGGCCTCAAAGAGCTCCAGGCAAGGCAGGCTTACCACCCGCACCCCAACGCCCCGCTCCCCTAGGAGTTCCTTAGCCTTCAAAGCCAGGTGGACCTCGCTCCCCGTGGCCAAAATCACCCCTTGGGGCTTCTCGGCGTCTTCCAGAACGTACCCGCCCCGCAAAAGTCCCTTGGCCTTCTCGGGGGAAAGGAGGGGCACCGCCTGCCGGGTGAGGACCAAGGCGGTGGGGCCTTCCTTCCGCCTTAGGGCCACCTGCCAGGCGTAGAAGGTCTCGTAGGCGTCGGCAGGGCGGATCACCCAAAGCCCCGGCATGGCCCTCAGGCCCATTAGGTGCTCCACGGGCTGGTGGGTGGGCCCGTCCTCCCCCAGGGCGATGGAGTCGTGGGTGAAGACGAAGACCGTGGGGGTTCCCATAAGGGCGGCGAGGCGGATGGCAGGGCGCATATAGTCGGAGAAGACCAAGAAGGTGCCCCCGTAGGCCCGGTAGCCCCCGTGGAGGTTAAGCCCATTGAGGATGGCCCCCATGCCGTGCTCCCGCACCCCAAAGCGCAGGTAGCGGCCCGTGGGGTTTTGCGGGGAGAAGTCCTCCATACCCTGGGCCTTGGTGTTGTTGGAAGGGGTAAGGTCGGCGCTACCCCCCAAGAGTTCGGGCATACGGGGAGCGAGGAGGTCCAGGACCTTGCCGCTTGCCGCCCGGGTGGCGAGGGGCTTGTCAAAGGCGGGAGGCTCCTCCGGCAAGGGGGGAAGCTCCCCACGGAGGCGCCGAAGAAGCTCTTGGTAGAGCTCGGGGTACGCCTTGGCGTAGGCCTCCATCGCCCCCTCCCAAGCCTCCTGCCAGGCCCGCCCCTGGGCGCGCAGGTCCATGTGCCGGTAAACCTCCTCGGGCACCACAAAGGGCGGGTAGGGCCAGCCCAGGTTCTTGCGGGTGGCCTCCACCGCCTCCGGGCCCAAGGGCTCCCCATGGGCCTTGGGGGAGTCTTGCTTGGGAGAGCCGTAGCCGATGTGGCTCCGCACGGCGATGAGGCTGGGGCGCTCGTCCAGTTGGGCAAGCCTGAGGGCGTGGCGGAGAGCGTTCAGGTCGTTGGCATCCTCCACCCTTAGGGTCTGCCAGCCGTAGGCGCGGTAGCGCAGGAGGACGTCCTCCTTAAAGGCCAGGTCCGTGGGGCCGTCTATGGAGATGCGGTTATCGTCCCAAAAGACGATGAGCTTGGAAAGCCCCCACTGCCCCGCCAAGGAGCTCGCCTCCCCCGAAACCCCTTCCATCAGGTCCCCGTCGGAGGCCAGCACGTAGGTGTAGTGGTCCACCACGGTGTGCCCAGGGCGGTTGAACTCGGCGGCGAGCTTCTTCTCCGCCAGGGCCAGGCCCACCGCCGTGGAAATCCCCTGGCCCAAGGGCCCCGTGGTCACCTCCACCCCTGGGGTGTGCCCCCGCTCGGGGTGGCCTGGGGTCTTGGAGCCCCACTGGCGGAAGCGCTGGATTTCCTCTAGGGGGAGATCGTACCCCGTGAGGTGGAGGGCGGCGTAAAGGAGCATGGACCCGTGGCCGGCGGAAAGGACGAACCGGTCCCGGTTGGGCCAGGTGGGGTCCAGGGGGTTGTGCCGCATCACCTCCCGGAAGAGGAGGTAGGCCAAGGGGGCCATGGCCATAGGCATCCCCGGGTGGCCGCTTTTGGCCTTTTCCACAGCATCCATCGCCAGGAAACGGATGGCGTTCACGGATAGGGCGGTGAGGTCCTGGGTCTTGGTCATGTTCCCTCCAGGGTAGGCTTCCCCGAGCCAAAGCGCAAGGAAGCCTGGGGCGTTGGCGCATAAAGGGGGACTTATGAAAACCCCCTTATCCCCCGCGAAAGACTATACCGGACCCCGGGCGGTTGCCATGGCCTCCAAGGGGTGCTAAAATCCCAAGGGCGTGGGCGCCCGTAGCTCAGCAGGATAGAGCGGGGGCTTCCTAAGCCCTAGGTCGGGGGTTCGAATCCCTCCGGGCGCACCAGCACCAGGACGCAATCCTCCCGCCCACGGAAGCGTGGGCGGGGCCTTTTTTACCCCCATGTTCTACCCCCATAGCGCCAAGCTCCCCTCATGTGCCCCCCTACGCTTGCCCCCTGGGCCGGCTCGTCAGCTCCTCGGGGTCCACGACCCAGGCCGCCCGCTCGTGGGCCAAGAGGTGGCGGTAGATGCCCAGGGTGATGCTGGGGTTTGCGTGGCCCATGCGCTCCGCCACAAGCTCAAGGGGGGCTCCGTTGGCGAGGAGCAGGCTTCCGTAGGTGTGGCGAAGGTCGTGGACACGGATGGGGGGAAGGCCCAGGCGGGTGGTCATCTTCCGTAAGGCGTGCCCCAGGGTGTGGGGGTTCAGGGGCCCCCCCGTCCGCCCCGGAAACACCCAGGCCAACCTGAGCTCCTCGGGCGGGATCCCCAGCTCGAGGAGCTCCTGGTAGCGGGCGCGAAGCCGGGCCAGGGTGGCGTGGGGGATGGGGATGCTCCGCCTCGAGGAGGGCGTCTTCGGCTCGGTGAGGACCCCCCGCCCGCCCATCGCAGTCCACGCCCGGCGCACGTGGAGGACCCCCGCCTCGAGGTCCACGTCCTCCCACCGGAGCGCCAGCGCCTCGCCCGCGCGAAGCCCCAGGGCAAGGCAGAGGCGCAGGGCCATGCCCACCTCCCAAGTGGGCCACGCGTCAAAGGCCCGGAGCAAGGCCTCCACCTCGTGGGGCTCGAGGGCGCGGCCCACGGGGGGCCTTGAGGGGACCTCCACCCGCACGGCGGCGGTGGGGTCCCGCGCCACCAGCTCGAGGGCCAGGGCCTCCCGGAACACGGCCCGGGCCCGCTCCAGGACCTTCCTCAGCGACCTGGGGGAAAGCCCCTTGCGGGCCAGGGCGTCAAGAGCGGCGCGGATGTCGCTTGGGACGATGTCCTGGAGGCGTTTGTTGCCCAGGGTGGGCAGCAGGTACCGCAACTCTCTCTCGTAGGCCCGGATGGTGGTGGGGCCACGCACCCGGGCCTTGCGCTCAAGCCAGGCCTGGGCGAACTCGGCAAAGGTCCGGGGGTCGCGCTTGGGGATGAGTCCCAGCCGGTGCTTGACCTGGTACTCCGCCGCCTTCGCCTGCGCCTCCTTGGCCGTCTTGCCGTAAAAGGAGCGGCGCACGCGTTTGCCGTCCTCCACCACATACACCCGGACCTCCCAAAGGCCCGAGGCGTGGCGGCGCGGTTTAGCGCCCCGTTTCGGCACCTTCCACCTCCTCTACCCGCAGGAGCGCACACAGGTCCACGGGCTCGCCCGTGAGCCGCTCGAGGCCCTCCAACACCTGGGCGAGTGTGCTGAGCCTAACGCTTTCAATCCTACCTGCGGCGATCGCGTAGACCGTAGACGGGTGCATTTCGGGCACGAGCTTCACCAGCTTGTAGACGCTGAGCCCCCGCTCCTTCAGGTACTCCCGCAGTCGGAACCGAATGCGCTTCCGCCCCATTGTCCGATAGTCTACTATATCAATCAACTGCTTTACTAGACTACTCTTGTGGAGCTAAAGCACAGGTGGCCCAGGGGGGTGTGGGAAGGGAGCACCTGCCCAAGAAGGGACCGCCCCTCAAGCCCCTGCAAGCAAAAGAACCTGCCTCCCTCGCCAAGCGCAAGAGAGGCAGGCTTGTGGTGCGGATGGGTCGCCGCGCAAGGCCTGGCCTTACCGCGCCAGCCGCGCCACGCCGGGCCACGCCTCGCCATGCCGGGCCGTGCCACGCCGCGCCAAGCCCCACAAAGCCGAGGTAGAAGGCTTGGCTTTCAGGGTCTGGCGCGCGAGCCCATGCGCAGGCACGTCCTCAGTATGCCCCGACGCTCCCCCCTGTCAACGGATAACGGTCCTTATCCCGTTCCCCTTTCGCCCTCCGCCTCTCCCGCAGGTGGGCCACCCTCCCTGGGAGTTTGCCTCCGGAGCCGCCTCGCCATCAAAGACGCTCTGGAGCAGTTCTGGTATAAGCTGGTGACGGAGGCCCGCCGTGCTTAAGGAAGGACCAGGAAAGGAGCTCCTCGAGGGGGTGGCCACGCTCCTGAGGATGGACCCCATGAGCTACGTGGCCTTCGGCCCCTACTGGTGGTGGATCAAGCGCTGGCTGCAAGAGGCCTACGGGGAGGACTCCCCCGTGCAGGGGGAGGCGGACGACCCCGTGGCCCGGGAGCGCCTGGCCGCCTACTGGAAGGGGGACTGGAAGAAGCTCTGGAGGGCGGCCATCCGCCACTACCAGCAGAAGGTGGCCTGGGGGGAGCGCTACGAGCCCCACAGCTACATGCCCCCTCACGAGGAAGCCTACGTGGTGAACGACCCGGACATGGTCCCGCCTTCCCTGCCCCGGATGCGGTAGCCAACGCACAGCTCCCGGGGCGGTTTCCCGGGAGTCGGGGAAGGCGCGGGCGCGAGTGGCCTAAGCTTCCTGGGCCACGTTGGCGGGCGGTTTAGGAAGCCGGTCCCGCCACTCCTCGGGGCGGAGGGCCCCCCGCTTCAAGAAGGCCACCCCTTGCCCATGACCCCCACGGTGTTCACCCTGTTGACCAGGGCTTCCACCGGGGCTTTGAGGAGGTCGTCTCGCATGAAACGAGGATGCCCTCGAGGTTTTCCAGGTGGGTGATGTGGTAGATGCGCGTGGGCACCGGATAGACCGGGCTTTGCTGTGGCATGGTTCCATTATACCTGGGGATATACTCTTCCTCATGCCAGCCTTGGAGTGGATCGGCAAGCAGGCGGTGGTGCGGCACCACTTGGAAGTCCCTTACCGCATCCTCGCCCCGGTGCCCGAACTCTCCTACGGCGAGGGCGAGAACCTTTTGGTGGAGGGGGACAACCTCGAGGCCCTAAAGGCCCTCCTCCTCGAGTACCGGGGGCGGGTGAAGCTCATCTACATAGATCCCCCCTACAACACGGGCAACGAAGGCTGGGTCTACAACGACAACGTGAACAGCCCCGAAATCCAGGCCTGGCTGAAGAAGGTGGTAGGCCCGGAAGCGGAAGACCTCTCCCGGCACGACAAGTGGCTTTCCATGATGTATCCCAGGCTCAGGCTCCTCCACGAGCTTTTGCGGGAGGACGGAAGCCTGTGGATGAGCATAGACGACAACGAGGTCCACCGGGCGAGGATGCTCCTAGACGAGATTTTTGGGCCTCAAAACTTCGTGGCCACGGTGATTTGGCAAAAGAAGTTTTCGCTTCAAAACGATGCCACCTACTTCTCCGACATGCACGACTACATCCTGGTCTACGCCAAGCGAAAAAAGTCCAACCGGGACGACCCTGCGGGATGGGCTCTGAACAAACTCCCCGCTACGCCGGCGAAGGTGGCCCGGTACCAAAACCCGGACGATGATCCGAGAGGTCCTTGGCAGTCGGTAGATTACACGTGCGCAAAAACCAAAGACGAGCGGCCCAACCTTTACTACCCCATCGTCAACCCCAACACCGGCGAGGAGATCTGGCCCTCTCCTACCCGGGTCTGGGCCTTTTCCCGTGAGGAACACGAGCGCCATTTGAAGGAAAATCGCATCTGGTGGGGGAAAGATGGTAGGGGTAGACCCAGGCTAAAGAAGTTTCTAAGTGAAGTCCAGGCCGCCATGGTGCCCACCACGCTCTGGTTGCGGGAAGACGTTGGGGATACCCAGGAGGCCCGCAGAGAGGTGCGCCAAATCCTGGCAGGGGAGGACTTCCCCACCCCCAAGCCCACCCGGCTCCTCCAGCGCATCCTGCAGATCGCCACGAACCCCCATGACGAGGACATCGTCCTGGACTCCTTTGCCGGTAGCGGCACCACGGGGCACGCGGTGCTCAAGCAAAACGCCGAGGACGGGGGTAACCGGCGCTTCATCCTGGTGGAGCTGGACCCTGGGATCGCACAGAACATCACCCGCAAGCGCCTGGAGTACGCCGCCAGGACGCATGGGGGCGGCTTCCGGTACCTGCGCCTGGGGGAACCCCTCTTCACCCCAGACGGGCGCATCCGGGAAGGGGTGGACTACCTCACCTTGGCCCGGTACGTCTACTACCGGGAGACGGGAGAGCCCTTGCCCGAGACCTTCACCCCCCCTCTTTTAGGCGTGTCCCAGCGCGGGGTGGCGGTCTACCTCCTCTACAACGGGGTGCTGAAGGACAAGTCCCCCAAGGGGGGAAACGCCCTCACCCGGGAGGTCCTGGCCCACCTGCCCCCTTTTGACGGCCCCAAGGTGGTCTACGGCACCTCCTGCCGCCTGAGCCCCGCCACCCTGAAGGCTTTGGGCATCACCTTCCGCCACATCCCTTACGAGGTGGCTCCATGATGAAGCTGAAGGCCTATCAAGAGGAAGCCCTGAAGGCCCTGGAGGACTTCCTCCACCGGGTAAGGGTTCACGCGGACGCCGGCCTTCCCAACCCCTTGGGCCAGGCCTACCGCGAAGTGGCGGGGAGGTATCTGGACAACCCCCCTCCTTACTACGAACCGGTGGGCCTCGAGGGGATCCCCTACGTGTGCTTCCGCATCCCCACGGGCGGGGGCAAAACCCTCCTGGCGGCCCACGCCCTGGCCCCGGCCCGGCGCTTCCTGGGCCAAGACGCCCCCGCTGTGGTCTGGCTCACGCCCACGGAGGCCATCCGCCAGCAGACCTTGCGGGCTTTGAAGGACCCCCGCCATCCCTACCGCCAGGCCCTCGAGGGGGCTCTGGGTGAGGTCCGGGTCATGGACCTACGGGAGGCCCTGGCCCTGACTCCCGGGGACGTAGGCGCGGTCAGCCTGGTGCTGGTGGCCACCCTCCAGGCCTTCCGGGTGGAGGAAACCGAGGGGCGCAAAGTCTACGAGGACAACGGCCACCTCATGGCCGTCTTCGGGAACCTCGAGACCGCCCTTCCGGAAGGGGCATCCTCGCCCCCGGAAGGGGTGGGGCGGTACTCCCTGGCCAACCTCCTCCGCCTCATGCGTCCCATCGTGGTGGTGGACGAGGCCCACAACGCCCGCACCCCCCTCTCCTTTGACACCCTGGCCCGCTTGGAGCCCGGGGTCATCCTGGAGTTCACCGCCACGCCCCGGGAGGACTCCAACGTCCTCTTCGCCGCCACGGCCCACGAGCTTCACCGGGAGGGCATGATCAAGCTGCCCATAGAGCTCGTGGTGCTGAAGGACCGGGAGGCGGTCCTACAGGCGGCCCTGGCCAAGCGGAAGGACCTCGAGGCCCTGGCCGAGGGAAGCCGGGAGTACCTCCGCCCCATCCTCCTGATCCAGGCCGAACCCAAACGTGGCGAGGACCCCTTCACTTGGGAAAGGGTCCGCTCCTTCCTCCTGGAGCTCGGGGTAAAGGAAGAACAGATAGCGGTCTCCACGGGGGAACGGGACGACCTCACGGGCCAGGACCTCCTCTCTCCCTCCTCCCCCGTGCGCTACGTCATCACCGTGGACAAGCTCAAGGAGGGATGGGACTGCCCCTTCGCCTACGTGCTGGCCTCGGTGCGCTCCCTGAAGTCGTCCACGGCCATTGAACAGGTGCTGGGCCGGGTGCTGCGGATGCCGGGGGCCAGGCCCAAGGAGCGGGAGGAGCTCAACCGGGCCTACGCCTTCGCCGTGTCCGAGGACTTCTGGGAGGCGGCCAACACCCTCCGGGAAGCCCTGGTCCTCGAGGGGTTTGAGCGCTACGAGGCCGAGCGGGCCGTGTACGCCGTGGGCTTGGGCTTGGAGGAGCGCGTGCCCCTCAAAGCCCATCCCAAGCCAGAGGTCCTGGAGTCCCTAGGGTCCAAGATCGCCTACGACCCGAAGACCAAAACCCTGGTCCTCAAGGAGCCCCTGACCCCTAGCGAAAAGGCCATCCTCCGCGAGGGGCTGAAGGAGGAGGACCGGGACAAGCTTCCACAAACCGTTCGCACCCCCTCCGAGGAGGGCAGGGTCCTGGAAGTACCCCTCCTCGCCTGGCACGGGGAGCCCCTGGAGGCCGAGCACTTTCTGGAGGAGGGGTGGAGCCTGGCGGGTCGGGACGCCCACGTGGACTTCGTCCCGGGGCCCCTGGGGGTGAGGGGGGAGATCGGCCTGGAGGGGGGCCGGGTGCGCATCGCCCGCCTGGAGGGGTTGGACCGGGCGGGGAGGCTGTTCGGTCCCCACGTGGGCTGGACCCTGGAAAGCCTCGCCCTTTGGCTGGACCGCCACATCCCCCACCCCGACCTGCCCCAGGAGGAGACCCTGCCCTTCCTCTACAGGGCCTTGGGGGGGCTTCTGGAGCGGGGCTTCGCCCTAGAGGATCTGGTGGCGGAGAAGCGGCGGCTCAGAGACCTCCTGGAGGCCAAGATCCGCGCCCACCGGGAAGCGGCCCGAAAGGAGGTCTTTCAGCGCCTCTTGAAGAACCCTCCTGCCAGCCTGGGGACCCTCACCTTGCGGTTGGAGGGGGACTACTTCCCGTCCAACCCCTACCGGGGGGCTTACGTCTTCCGCAAGCACTTCTTCCCGGTCATCGCCGACCTCGAGGACGGCACGGAGGAGTTCCAGTGCGCCCGCCTTCTGGACGAGCTAGACGAGGTGGAGTTCTGGGTGCGCAACTACCCCACCTGGCGCCACGCCTTCCGCCTGCCCTACCCCGGTGGCACCTTCTTCCCGGACTTCCTGGCCAAGCTTCGGAACGGGACCCTTCTCGTGGTGGAGTACAAGGGGGCGCACCTGGCGCACACCCCCGAGACCTACGAGAAGGAGGCCATTGGCCAGCTCTGGGCCCGGAAGACGGGCAACCGCTTCCTCATGGTGCGCACCCTCCAAGAGCTTGATGCCCTCCGCCAAGCGGCCCGTCTCTGACCCCGCTTGGCTCCGAGTCCTACGCGGAAGGATTAGGGGGGCCTGGAGCCCGCCCAAGACCTCCGGCGCCTCGGGCGATTGAAGGGCGGTTCAGAACCGGTTCGGGCGGGGCCTCGAGGGATGGGCTACCGATTACCCTCCGCCCGCCTCGCCTGGAGCCTGAGGAAGGCTAGCCTGCCCCTGGACCTCCAGGAGAGCCGTCAGCAAGGGCACGCACCGCACCCCGAAGGCGAAGGCCACATAGGGTAGGCGTGGCCTTCCCGTGATTAGGCCACTCGCCCCGTCCAGCTGGGGCACCACGTGCCTTTCCTGGGTAATCAGGGTGAGGTTGTGGACCTTGGCCAGGGCCACCAGGGTCGGGTCAGCGCCTCGGAGAAAAGGCTCAGCGTCCTCAGGGGCATAGTGTTCCCTCACAAAGTGGGCCACCTTCTCCAAGGCGTCAAAAAAAGCTTCGGTAACTTCCAGAAGCTTGTACTGCCCGTCTAAGGACTTCAGGAGGTCATGGCCCGGACCCCGCTTTCGCAAGATCTCGTCCCTCACTTCGCGCCCTAGCCGAAGGATGCCCCTTTTGATTCCGTCCCGGAACCAGGCCTCCAGATGGGCCTTGGCCTCCTCTGGTGATCTCCCGAGGGCCTTAGCCAGGGCTTCCAGGAAGCCTGGGACGAAGGGAGTGATGATGGCGTTGGCGTCAAGTAGGTACACCCTTGCCCTCCAGGAAGGCCCAGGCCGTCCTGAGGTCCACATTGAGGAGAAAGGCCACGTCCTTGGCGTCCACTTCCCCTTCTAGGGCCGCCCGCCTGACCTCCCGCACGAAGGCGGGGCTGTTCTGGACCACCAGGGTCTTCCAGAAGTCCCCGCCCCCCTTCCTGGGACGGGGAGGCGCGGTCTTCCGCAGGGCCTCGAGGGCCTCCATGTACCCCTCCCGGTGCACAAGTTCCAAGCGAAAGGCCCGCTCCAGGGCGGCCCTCGGGCTCACGAAGAAGCGCCGGGAAGCCTCCCGGGCGGCCTCCAAGGGGGGAAGGTGCCCGTTCCAAGCCGCGCGAAACTCCTCCTCGGGCATCAGAAGCTCCGCGGCCACGTGGTCCGCCCAGACCTCCACCTCGTCCCGGGCCTCTTCCTCCAGCCCGCCCTCCAGTCCCCCTTCTCCCCGCCACACGTGGGCCAGCTCGTGGGCCAGGGTGAAGACCTGGCGGGAAGGGTGCTCGCGGGCGTTCAGGAAGACCACGGGGGCCACGGGGTCCACCAGGGCGAAGCCGGAGAACTCCTCCGGGTCGTAGGTCCTCCGGGTGTGGGTGCCCACGTGCCCTTGCCGGAGGACCAGAACCCCAAGGGCTTCCGCCCTGTCCGCAAGGGCCTTGAGGAAGCCTTGATGGTCCCGGGCCCTTCTCCGCAAGGCTTCCACTTGCAGGAAGGTCGCCATCTCGCGGGCCACCTCTGCCGGGGAAGCGCCCTTGCCGCTTCCCACGAAGGGAAGGGGCTTCCCCTTGCGCTCCCGCCACCACTCCTGCTTACGTCGCGCGTCGTGGTAGGCCTCGAGGAGCTCCGGGCTTGGGGGGGCTTGCCGCCCTCTTCCCCGACGAAAGTCCCTCAAAGGAAGCTTGACCTCGGGCGGGGGCAGGAGGAGGTGCCCCAAGCCCAAATGAAGGGCCTGGGCCAGCTTCAGGGCCTGGGGGTAGGTGGGCTTCTCTTTCCCCTCTAGCCAGCGCTCCACCTTCTCCGGCTTGACCTGGACCTTCCGGGCGAGGCTTTCTGCCTCGAGGCCCGCCCAGTCCATGGCCCACCGGAGGGTTTCTGGCTTGATGGGTACCTCTACCGTTTTCATCCCGGCCCCCCCTAGGGGACTCCATTCTACCCCCGGCCTTACGCTGGCAACGTGCCCTCTCCCAAAGCCTCGAGGAGCCGGGCAAGTTCCTCCGGGGGGAGGCGGTTGCCCGCCATGTTCCAGGCCCCCTGAACGCCGTGGATCTCCAAGACCGCCCCTACCTTGCGCATGACCTCGGGAGGGAGGGGGCGGGGCGGCGCGGCAAACCAGGCGGCGCGGACTTCGCGCCCGGTGGGCCGGACAGGCACCGCCCGATGGGGTTCCTCGCTCTCGGTGCGGCTCTCTGGCGCAACAGGGGGCTCCACTACCCATTCAGGCCGAAACCGCTGGTACCCCATACGACCTCCTCCACGCGGCTATGGCTACGGTGGCTACTTTGGCTACTGAGAGGGGTTTTCTCCGTCCTGGACGGGGAAAATACAGTAGCCACAGGGTGGCTACGGAGTGGCTACTGTGGCTACGGTCGGCTACGGTAGCCGGGGCCCCGGGGTAGGGATCCTCAGGACCGTAGCCATTCCGTAGCCAACAGTAGCCAGGGGGTGGCTACTGTTTTTTTACCGTCCTGGACGGCGCTCATGGGGTTCAGTAGCCAAAGTAGCCACTATAGCCACCCCCCGCTCAAAGCGCCCGGGGGTTCAACTCCCAGACCTCCCTGCGCCCCTCCCGATGGACGCGAACGTACCCGTGGGCCTCGAGGAGCCGCAGGGCCTCCCGCACGGCCTGGGTGGTGCGCCCCACGGCCCGGGGACCGTAGCGCACCACGTCCGGCGTGGCGATGGGCGACGCGCCCCCCCGCGCCCGCTCCCGCAGCCACTCCAGGAGGCGCGCGGCCCGCCGAAGGGGCTCGGGCACCCGGGCCCCCTCCATCAGCCGCCGGTGTTCCAGCATGTACCACTCGGCTAGGGCGATGCCCCGCTCCATGTGCTCGGGGCCCAGGCGGGTGAGAGACGGATCCTCGAAGAGGCCCAGGACCAGGGCGAGGCGCACCGCGTGCTCGGGCGTTTTGGCCGCGAACGCCCGGGCCTCCCCAAGCTCCTCCTTTTGCGCCTCCAGGTGCTCAAAAAACGCCACGTACAGCCGCTTGGCGGCGGGGTGCAGGGGGAGGCTGGGGAGTTCCAGCCCCCGCACCCGGGCCTCGGGGTCGTCCCGGACGTTCCCGGCGGTGGCCTCGAGGAGGGCGTCCAGACGGCCCTGGTAGGCGATGTAGGCGGGGTTTCGCGTCAGGTCCTCCTCCACGTAGCGCCGGGGGCCCACCTGGGGGGCCCAGGCGGTGAAGAAGCGCGCCAAGAGTCCCTGGTTTCGCACCAGGCGGTCCTCGAGGAGGTCCCGGGCCACCTCGGGTTGCATGCCCAGGTGGACGCTCAGCCGCCTCCCGAGGAGGAGGCGCTTCCCGTCCCCCTGCCGGGCCCGCTCCACTCCCTGCCCGTCCCAGAGGCGGCTCAGGACGGAGATGGTGTAGAGCCGCTTCTCCTTACTCATGGCGTGGCCGCCCAGGAACACGCCGGCCTCGGAGGCGAACAGCCCCACGCTGGGCCAGTCGTCCGCCAGGGCGCTCACGATGGCCTCAGTGGTAGCGTCCGAGAGGAGGCACAACCCGCTCCACGGCCTGGCCGGGGGGAGGCCCAGGGCCTTCAGGGCCTCGGCCCGCTCCTCCCGGGAGAGGCCCTTCTCCCCCTGGATGCGCCGGCGCTCCGCCTCCCAGGCCTCGCGCTCCGCGCGCCAGGCCTCCTCGGCCAAGGCGGCAACCTCCGCCTTCGCGGTCTGCCACGCCCGGGCGGGCAGGAGGGCGAGGCGGTCCAACTCCGTTTTGCGCTCCCCCGAGTCGGCCACGGTCAGGAAAAACAGGCTCGCCGGGTACGTCCGCCCGTCCACCACGGCGTTGGCGATGCCCTGGGCCCCCAGGGACGCCCCGGCGAGGAACGCGGCGGCGGTCAGGGCCTCCGCGCCCTGGACCACGCGCAGGGCCTCCCGCACCACGCCCTCCAGGGGCCCGAGGGCCTCGAGGGGGTAGGGCTCGGGCGGGTCGGCCTCCCGGAACAGGGGCAGGGGCTCTGGCCAATCGTCCACGTCCTCGGGCCGCACGTAGGGCACGTTGCGCAGGGCCTCGAGGGCCTTCTCGGGGTCGAAGCCGTCAGCCTGTTGCGAAACGCCGTTCAAAACCTTAGAGTGTTCCTTGAGCATCAGTTTCCTCCTCTCCCGGGGCGGCCTCTACCCGCCCCGCGCGCTTTTTCGCCGCCAGCACGTCAAGCCAGTCCGTGCCGTCTGGCGGCACGGCCAACTTCACCGCGATCCCAAGCGCCAAAAGCTGCTTCGCCAGTTTTTTCCCAGCTTCCACCCCCCTCTCGTCCCCGTCAGCCGCGATCAAGACCTCTCCCACCCCGGGTGGGGGCTCCCACGCCTCGAGGCCCCCCGCGCTCACGGCGGCCCAGGCGGGAAGGCCCGCGGCCTCGCGCACCGCGAGGGCGGTCTCCACCCCTTCGGCCACGGCCAAAACCCCGCCCCCAGGGGCGTAGAGGCGGATGGCCGCCCCCTTCAGGCCGCCCTCGAGAACCGCCCGGCTGAGCTTTTTGGGGCTCCCCACCGGGGCCTTCCCCCTCCCGTCCGGGCTCAGATAGGTCCGGTGCAGGGCTACTAAGCCGTGCTGAGGGTGCTCCACCCGGGCGAGGAGGGCGGGAAAAGTCCCTAAGGCCTCCTCCCCTTCCCGGTACTCCAGGCCGGGGTGGAGGCGGAGGTTCTGGAGGCCGGGGAGGACGGCCTCGAGGCTCAGGCCCCGGGCCTCGAGGTAGCGCCGCCCCAGCTCCGCGCCGGGGCGGTCGAGGGGGACAGCCCGGGCCCAGATGGCCTCGAGGAGCCTCCGCCGCCCCTCGTCCGGTCGGGGCTCGGGGCGGGGAGAGGGCGCGGGCCGAACGCGGCGAAAAACCCTCCCCAAGGGCTCCTCGTGGGAGTCGGGGAAAAGTGCGCCCCATGAAAGGCCCAGGGCCTCGAGGACGGCCTCCGTGGGGCAGCCCGCAAAGCAATGCAACAGGACCCGCCCCTCGGGGCTGAGGCGGATGGAGAGAGAGGGATCCCGGTCCTCGTGGGCGGGGCAATGGCCGATCCACCGGCCCTGGCCCGAGGGGCGGGCCCGGGTGGCCCAGAGGATGTGCTCGAGGACCCCCTCGGGGCCTAGGGTGCGAGTACCGGCGGGCACCGGGTTCATCGTGCTCACCTCCCTCGCCCCTCGAGGGCGGGGGCGGTTTTTTCCGCCCCCTCCTCTTCACGTTGCAGGTCCCAATCAACCGCCTCGTTGGCCGCGTACAGCGCGTCAACGCGGCCCGTGGGCGTGAGCATGGCGAGGATGACGCGCAGGACCGCCAGGAGGATGCGGTCGCGAAGCGTTTGAGCTTTTCCCACGGCTACGCCTCCTCCCGGGGCAAGCGGCCCCGCTCCAGAAGGCCCTCGAGGATGCTGGAATGAAGGTAAAGTTTGCGCCCCACACGAACGCCGTATTTCCTCATAAACCGCCGCACCCCATCCCTCCCCAGACCCAGGTGCTCGGCCAGGATGGGGGCCACCTCGTTGAAGGTGAGGAGTTTCTTCTCCCTCATCACGCCGACCCTAGCGTCCCGTGCCGTCATGCGGCGTAGGGGGTAGGAGAGGGCCGCCCGTTCCCGGTTTCCAGGGCGGGGTTGCAAGGTTGCGTTTGGGTGGATAAGCTGAACCTTGCGCATCAGCCGGATCGCGCGTACGCTCCCACGCCCCCCGTGGGAGCGCCTTTTTTACCTCCTTCCCCCCAATCCCCTTTCCAGAAACGCCTCGAGTTCCTTGTACGGGATGAGCGTGCGCGCCCCGATTTTCATGGCCTTGAGCTCCCCGCGCCAGATCGCGCGGTAGATCGTAACCCTGCTCACCGAAAGCAAACGCGCGGCCTCGTTCACGCTCACGGCCAGGGGGGGCTGCCCGGTGCTCTGTTTCATCCGCTATCCCTCCGGTTCCACTTGTACCCCAACATATAGTGGTGTCGCAAGTGATAACCGCCACATGTTGTAGTTACCCGCTCCTCGAGGGGCGGGAGAAAGATTAGCCCTTTTCCAAAGTTTTACCCCTCTTTTTACCCCCATACTACCCCCACGGCTACCCCTAAACGGAGAAACACCAGGAAACAGCCAAGCGAATAAATCGCGTCCCCGTGCCCCTCCATGGGTCCCCACGGAGCACAGGAAACGTTTTCCAAGGACTTCCTAAGCCCTAGGTCGGGGGTTCGAATCCCTCCGGGCGCACCAGAAAGCCTCTCCCCTCCTTTGGGAGGGGAGAGGCTTTTTAGGCCCCGTGGTTAAGGGGTCCGTGCCCCTGGCCCAGGGGAGGGGCCGTCCTTAGGGCCCGGGTGAGGTAGGCCTTGGCCTCGGCCACCGCCTCCTCCAGGGGTTTTCCCAGGGCCAAAAGGGCGGTGATGGCGGCGGAAAGGGTGCAGCCCGTGCCGTGGGTGTTCCGGGTGGCCACCCTGGGGGCCCGGTAGGCCCGCACTCCCTCCCGGGTGGCGAGGAGGTCCACCGCCTCCTCCCCCTCCAGGTGCCCCCCTTTGAGGAGGACCGCCTTGGGGCCAAGGGCCAAAAGAGCCCGGGCGGCCTCCTCCGCCTCGGCAAGCGTGCGGATGGGGCTCCGGAGGAGGGCTTCCGCCTCGAGGCGGTTGGGCGTGATGAGGTCAGCCAAAGGGAAAAGCTCCGCCTTCAGGGCCTCCACCGCCTCGGGGGCGAGGAGCGGGTCCCCGCCCTTGGCCACCATCACGGGGTCCACCACCAAGGGGGCGATGCCAAAGCGCCGCACCCCCTCGGCCACCGCCTGGACGATGCCCGCATCCCCGAGAGCCCCCGTCTTGGCGGCGTGGATGGGGAAATCCGTGGCCACGCTTTGGATCTGGGCATAGACCAGGCGGGGCGGCAAAAGGTGAAGGGCCTCTACCCCCAGGGTGTTCTGGGCCGTGACCAGGGTGAGGGCGCTCGTCCCATAGACCCCGAAGCGGAAGAACACCTTGAGGTCCGCCTGCACCCCCGCCCCACCCCCCGAGTCGGAGCCGGCGATGGTGAGGGCTACCCTCATGCCAGGGGAAGCTCTTGGCGCTCGCGGCCCCTTAGCACCGCCTCCACCAGGTTCATGGGGCAGAAGGGGCCACACATGCTGCAAGCCTTGGTGCGGCTTCCCCGCTCCTCCTTAAGCCGCCTGGCCTCCTCGGGGAAAAGGGCGAGGGCGAACTGGGCCTCCCAGTCCAGGCGGTAGCGGGCCTCGGACATGCGCCGGTTCCGCTCTAACGCCCTCGGGTTTCCCCGGGCCACGTCGGCGGCGTGGGCGGCGACCTTGAAGGCGATGACGCCCTGCTTCACGTGCTCGGCGGTGGGCAGGCCCAGGTGCTCCGCCGGGGTTAGGTAGCAGAGCATGTCCGCCCCCATCCAGCCCGCCAACGCCCCGCCGATGGCCCCGGCGATGTGGTCAAAGCCGGCGGCGGTGTCCACGGGGAGCATGCCGAGGATGTAGAAAGGGGCGTGCCCCGTGAGTTTTTTCTGGATTTGGACGTTGGTGGCCACCTCATTGAGGGGGATGTGCCCTGGCCCCTCCACCATGGCCTGGACCCCGGCCCGCCTGGCCCGCTCCACCAGCTCCCCGATGGTGAGGAGCTCGGCGATCTGCGCCCGGTCGGTGCTGTCCGCCAGGGAGCCCGGCCTAAGGCCATCCCCCAGGGAAAGGGTCATGTCGTAGGTGCGGGCGATGTCCAGGAGGTCGTCAAAACGGGCGTAGAGGGGGTTTTCTTCCCCGCGGTGGAGCATCCAGGCGGCCATGAGCCCCCCGCCCCGGCTCACGATGCCCGTGGTGCGGGGGCTGTGCCGGTAAACCTCCAGGTTCTTCAGGGTGACCCCCACGTGCACCGTGATGTAGTCCACCCCCTCCTTGCCGTGCTCCTCAATCACCGCAAAGAGCTCATCGGCGGACATGTCAAAGAAGTTCTTGCGCTTGGCGGCCCGGAACTCCGCCTCGTAGATGGGCACGGTGCCCAGGGGGACGGTGGCCACCTCGAGGATGCGCCGCCGGATCTCCTTCAGATCCCCCCCGGTGGAGAGGTCCATGAGGGTGTCCGCCCCGTAGCGGATGGCCACCCGGGCCTTTTCCACCTCCTCCTCCACGTCCACGTAATCGTAGGAGGTGCCTAGGTTGGCGTTGACCTTTACGGCAAGCCCCTCCCCGATCCCCTTGAAGTCCCTAAGGGTGCGGTGGTTGGGGTTCCTGGGGATCACGATCCTTCCCGCCGCCACCCCTTCCCGCACGAACCCGGGGGAAACCCCCTCTTGCTCCGCCACGTAAGCCATCTCCTCCGTGATGATCCCTTTCCTTGCCGCTTCCAGTTGCGTCATCCTTCCACCCCCATAAGCCGCAAAAGCCGCCTCGCCGTCCAAGGGGCGAGGAGAACCCCGTTCCGGCCATGCCCCGTGGCCGCATAGACCCCCTCCCCCACCTCCCCCACGAAGACCTCCCCCATGGGCCTATACCCCCAGACCACCCCCCGGAAGCGGGCCCCCTCCAGGAGGGGAAAGCGCTCGTGGGCGTAGTCCGCAAGCCACCGAAGCCCAAAGAGGTCCACGCCCTCCCCCCAACCCTCCCGGCCCGTGGCCCCCACGTAGACCCCGCCCTCCCGGGGCAGGAGGTAGCCTTCGCCGGCGAAGAGGGGGCCAGGGGGAGAGGGTCCCTGGAGGAGGAGGGCCTCCCCCCTAAGGGGGCGCACCCCTAGGCCAAACCGCGCTCCCCAGGCCCCCACGGCGAGGAGGATGCGCCGGGCCTGTACCGCCCCTTCGGCGAGGACTACCTGCCCCTCCCGCACCCCCTGGGCCTCGGCCCTCAGGTAGGGCACCCCCATGCCCCGAAGCGAGGCCAAAAGGGCCTCCCTAAGGGCCCTTGGGTGGACATACCCCCCAGGGAAGGCCCGGGCGCCCAAGGCCCCCCGGACCGGGTAGGGCGGGGGGTCTTCCGCCTCCCAGGCCTCCTTCTCCCCGGGGCTCAAGGCGGCCACGAAGGTGCCGGCGAAGCCCGCCTCCACCGGGAAGCCCTTTTCCCCAAGCTCCGCCAAAAGTTCCGGGTAGTAGTCCAGGGCGAAAAGCCCCGCCTCCAGAAGCTCCCCCGAAAGCCCCTCGGGGTAAGGGGCGAGCATCCCGGCGCTCGCCAGGGTGGCGGCGCCGGGCTTCTCCGCATCCAGGAGGAGAACCTCGAGGCCCCGCTTGGCGAGCTCGTGGGCGGCCAGGGCCCCGATGATCCCCGCCCCCACCACGGCCACCTCGGCCCTCACCCTGGCCTCCCCAAGGGCACCCCTTCCGTGGGGCTAGAGGGGCTCGCCCCCTCCCTAGGCCGCATGGGCCCCGCCAGGTAGGCCTTCCTCCCCGCCTCCACCGCCAGGCGGAAGGCCTCGGCCATGGCGGGCGGGTCCTTGGCCTCGGCGATGGCGGTGTTCACTAAGACGGCGTCCAGGCCCAGCTCCATCACCTCCGCCGCGTGGGAGGGAAGGCCGAGCCCGGCGTCCACCACCACGGGCGGGAGGCCTGGGCGTTCCCGGGCGAAGAGCTCCAGAAGGGCCCGCGTCTTCACCCCCCATCCCGAGCCGATAGGGGCGGCCAGGGGCATCACCGTGGCCGTGCCCAGGGCGGCGAGCCTTTTGGCCAGAACCAAGTCCGGCCCCATGTAGGGCAGGACGACGAAGCCCTCCTGGAGAAGCATCTCCGCCGCCTTTAGCGTCTCCAGGGGATCGGGGAGGAGGTAAGCGGGGTCGGGGATGACCTCCAGCTTCACCCAGTTCTCCCCTGTAAGGAGCCGGCCGAGCCGGGCAAGCCGCACCGCCTCCTCCGCCGTGCGCGCCCCGGCGGTGTTGGGGAGGAGGCGCACCCCCTCTAGGGCCTCCAGAAGCCCCACATGCCCCGGGGCCCCCACCTCCACCCGGCGCACGGAAACCGTCACCACCTCCGCCCGCGCCGCCTCTATGGCCTCCCGCATCACCGCGAAGTCCTGGAACTTCCCCGAGCCCAAAATGAGGCGGCTCGTGAGGGTTATGGGTCCCACCTGCCAAGCGTCCATCTATCCTCCTTTACCCCCCTTGCATCAGGGCCACCACCTCCACCTCGTCCCCCTCCTGGAGGACGTGGGGCGGAAGCTCCCTGCCGGAGTAGGCCTCCCCGTTGAGGAGGACGGCCACCCGCTCCGGCTCCACCCCCAAGGCCTCCAGCACCTCCTTAAGGGTCTTCCCCTCCAAGGGCTTGGGCTCGCCGTTAAGCCACACCATAAAGCCTCTCCCTAAAGGCCCGGGCTGCCTTCTCGGGGTCTTCGGCGTCCAGGATGGCCCGCACCACCACGATGCGCCGGGCGCCCGCCTCGAGGACCGCCGCCAGGTTTTCCAGGTTGATGCCCCCGATGGCGAACCAGGGCCTCTCCCCCAGGTTCTCCGCTGCAAAGCGGACGTAGCCGAGCCCCGCCGCCTTGCGCCCGGGCTTGGTGGGGGTTTCCCACACGGGCCCCACGGAAAGGTAGTCCGCCCCTTCCTCCAAGGCCCGTAGGGCCTGATCGGGGGCGTGGGTGGAACGGCCCACGAGGCCCTGGAAAAAGCGCCTGGCCTCCAGGGGCGTCAGGTCCCCCTGCCCGAGGTGCACCCCATCGGCCCCCAAGAGGGCGGCGAGGTCCGGGCGGTCGTTGAGGAAGAAGGGAACCCCGTAGCGCCGGGCCAAGGCCAGCATCCTTTCGCCCAACTCCAGGATGGGCCTGGCCTCCCAGTCCTTGGCCCTAAGCTGCAACACCTCCACCCCACCCCCAAGGGCCCGCTCGGTACGGGAAAGCACCTCTTCCCACGTCCAGCCAGGCCTTGGGGTCACCACCAAGTAGAGCCTTCCAAACAACCTTTCACCCCCTCAAGCCAGCGGCCAAGGCCCACGCGGCCCAAGGGGCATTTGGGTTTTGGGGATTGGGGATCCTCCGCATAGGCTTCCCTCCGCCGGCATTACCCGGATCAGGTTCCAAGGGTTGCTGGGAAAGACCCAGCTCTCAGCCCCTCTATTAGGGCACCCCTAGCCTGCAAGGGCCACTTTACCACGAAAGGGCCTAGGGAATGGAAAGGGGGACACAAAGGGCCTTATACCCTTGACATTCATGAGCTCAATGGTATACCATGCCCGGCAACCCTCCCTCTGGGAGGGGAAGGAGGGGAAGATGGCAGGGCTTTCCGAGGTGGTGGAAGCGGAAATCCGGTACCTGGAGGCGATGATCGCCCGCCTCGAGGCCGGGGAGGAAGACCCCGAGGACTTCCGGGTCTACCGGCTCAAGAACGGGATCTACGGGATTCGGGGACGCCCTGAGCACCACATGATCCGCATCAAGCTCCCCGTGGGCCGCATTACCCCAGAGGGCCTCCGGGTCCTGGCGGACGTGGCCGAGGCTTATACGGAAAACCGCCTGGCCCACGTGACCACCCGCCAGGCGGTGCAGCTCCACCACGTGCACCGGCGGGACGTGCCCAAGGTCCTCCGGGCGGTGAACGCCGTGGGCCTCACCACCCGCGAGGCCTGCGGCCACTCCATCCGGGCCATCACCTGTTGCCCCTACGCCGGGGTCTCCCCCGAGGAGCCCTTTGACGTCACCCCCTATGCGGAAAGGGCCTACCGCTACTTCCTCCGCCACCCCGTGGGGCAGAACCTGCCCCGGAAGTTCAAGGTGGCCTTTGAAGGGTGCGCCACGGACCATGCCCGCACCCCCATCCACGACATCGGGGTGGTGGCGGCGGTGGAGGGGGGCAAGCGGGGCTTCCGCATCTACGTGGGTGGGGGGCTGGGCGCCGCCCCCATGAGCGCCGAGCTCCTGGAAGCCTTTACCCCCGAGGAGGACCTCCTCCCCACCATGCTCGCCATCATCCGCCTCTTTGACCGCTATGGCAACCGCAAGGTCCTGACCCAGGCCCGGCTCAAGTTCCTGGTGAAGAAGTGGGGCATCGCCGCCTTCCGGGAGGCGGTGCGGGAAGAAAGGCGGGTGGTGAAGCTCACGGCAAGCGGGGCCGACCTCGAGGCCTGGGCCCCGCCCGAGGACTACCCGCCCCCTCGCCTCCCCAACCCGCCCCGAAAGCCCTTCTCCTTCGCTCCCGGCTTTGACGCCTGGCGGCGAACCAACCTCTTCAAGCAGAAGCAGGAAGGCTTCTACACCGTCACCGTGCGCCTCCCCTTGGGGGACATCACCCCCGAAGGGCTCAGGGCCCTGGCGGAAATCGCCGAGACCTACGCCGGGGAGATCCGAAGCGCCATCAGCCAAAACTTCCTCCTGCGTTTTGTGCCCGAGGAGGCCCTGGGTGGGCTCTACGAGGCCCTCCTGCAGGCAGGGCTCGCCCATACGGACGCCCACACCCTCCTGGACATTACCCGTTGCCCCGGGGCCGACACCTGCAACCTGGCCATCACCCGCTCCCGGGGCCTGGCCCAGGCCCTGGGGGAGAAGCTACAGGCCCTCCCCTTGGCCCAGGACCCAGGGGTAAAGGCCATCAGCGTCAAAATCTCCGGTTGCCCCAACTCTTGCGGGCAACACCCCATCGCCGACATCGGCTTCTACGGCTCTAGCCGCAAGGTGGGGGACCGGGAGGTGCCCCACTACGTCCTCCTCCTGGGAGGGCGGACCCGGGAAGGGGAAGCCCGCTTCGGCCAGGTGGTAGGCCGCATCCCCGCCCACCGGGTTCCCGAGGCGGTGGAGGCCATCCTCCAACGCTACCTAGGGGAGCGGCAAAACGGGGAAAGCTTCCAAGCCTACTTGGACCGGGTAGGAGCAGCTTCCTTCAAGGCATTGCTAGAGCAATTCCAGGAGATTCCGCCCTACGCGGAGACCCCGGAGTTCTACCAGGACCTGGGGGCGGAAGGGGAGGCCTTCAGCGTGCAGCTTGGGCGCGGGGAATGCGCCGTATAGGAAGACGCCATGCGCATCGCCTACGCTGGCCTAAGACGCAGGGAAGAGTTCAAGGCCCTAGCGGAAAAGCTGGGCTTTACGCCGCTCATTCTCCCCGCCCAGACCACGGAAAAGGTGCCCGTCCCCGAGTACCAGGACCGCCTCCGGGAACTCCACCAAGGGGTGGACCTCTTCCTCGCCACCACGGGGGTGGGCGTGCGGGACCTCCTGGAGGGAGGCAGGACCCTGGGCCTGGACCTCAAGGGGCCCCTGGCCGAGGCCCACCGCCTGGCCCGGGGGGCCAAGGCGGCCCGCATCCTGCGGGAGGAAGGCCTTTCCCCCCACGCCATGGGGGACGGTACGAGCCCAAGCCTCATCCCCCTCCTCCCTGAAGGCCCGGGCAAGGCGGCGCTCCAGCTTTACGGCAAGCCCCTGCCCCTCCTGGAAGGGGCCCTAAGGGAAAAAGGGTACGAGGTCCTTTCCCTAATGCCCTACCAACACCTACCCAACCCCGAGGGTATCCGGGCCCTGGAGGCAGCCATCCGGGAAAGGGCCGTGGAGGCGGTGGCCTTCGTGGCCGCCATCCAGGTGGAGTTCCTCTTTGAAGGCGCCAGGAACCCCCACGCCCTCCGGGAAGCCCTAAACACCCAGGTGAAGGCGGTGGCCGTGGGCCGGGTCACGGCGGACACCCTGAGGGAATGGGGGGTAAGGCCCTTCTACGTGGACGAAACCGAGCGCCTAGGGAGCATGCTCCAGGGCTTCAAGAAGGCCCTTTTCCAGGAGGTGCCATGACCTACTTCCCCTTGATGCTGGACCTTAAAAACCGCCCTGTCCTCCTTATCGCCGGGGGCCCCGAGACCGAGGCCAAGCTCCACGCCCTCCTCCAGGCTGGGGCCCGGGTTACGGTGCTGGCGGAGGAGGACGCTTGGGGCTTGAGCGCCCTGGAACGGGAAGGGAGGATCCGCTGGCTCCGGCGGGGCTACCGGGAAGGGGACCTGGAAGGCTATTTCCTGGTCCTCAGCCACCCCAAGGACAAGGCCATCCACCCCCGGGTGCGCCGGGAGGCGGAGGAAAGGCGCATCTTCCTGGTGGCGGTGGACGACCCAGAACACGCCAGCGCCATCCTTCCCGCCGTGCTCCGCCGGGGCGACCTGGTGGCGGCCCTTTCCACCTCGGGCGCGGCCCCCGCCCTGGCGGTGCGCCTCAAGGAGCGGCTCGCCCGGCTCTTCCCCGAGACCTACGGGGAACTCGTGGCCTTCCTCCGCACCCTAAGGCCCAGGATCGCCCAGATCCCGGGCTTTGAGGAGAGGAGGCGGCTTTGGTACCGCATCGTGGACCAGGCCCTGGAGGAGCTGGACCTAGATCCCAAGGAAGGCTTGTCCAAGGCCATCGCTAAGGCTGAAGCCACCCTGGAGGAGGTATGGACAAGGTGAAAAGCGCCAAGGCCCTCGTACAGGAAGCCCTGGCCCAAAGCCAAAATCCCTGCTTTACCTGCAGCTTCCAAGCGGAGGATGTGGCGGTGCTCCACATGCTTTTGGAGGTCAAGCCCGACATCCCCATCCTCTTCCTGGATACCGGCTACCACTTCCCCGAGGTCTACGCCTACCGCGACGCAATGCAAAGGCGTTTCGGCTTCCGCCTGGTGAACCTTCAGGCCTCTCTTTCCCGGGAAGAGCAGGAACGCCGCTACGGGAAGCTCTACGAAAGCGACCCCACCCGCTGCTGCCAAATCCGCAAGGTGGAGCCCCTTTTCCAAGCCCTGGAAGGGTACGACACCTGGTTTACCGGCCTGAGGCGGGAACAGTCTCCCACCCGGGCCAACCTCCAGCCCCTGGAAGAAGCGGTCCTCCCTTCGGGCCACCGGCTCAGGAAGGTAAGCCCCCTTTACGACTGGACCCTCAAGGAAGTCTTTGCCTACCTGGCGGTGCAGGACCTGCCCTACCTTCCCCTTTACGACCAAGGCTACCTTTCCATCGGCTGCGCCCCTTGCACCGCCAAGCCCCTAGACCCCAACGACCCCCGTTCCGGACGCTGGGCGGGTAAGGGCAAGCTGGAGTGCGGCATCCACCTGCACGGGAAGGAGGGGTAGCATGGCCTTCCTCCTGGGCTTCTTCATCGCCTTCGCCATCGGGGTCACAGGGGTGGGAGCGGGAACCATCACCGCACCCCTCCTCATGCTGGCCCTGGGGCTTCCCCCGGAGGTGGCGGTGGGCACCGCCCTCCTCTTCGGTTTCCTGGTGAAGCTCCCCGCAGGTGCGGTCTACCTCGCCCAGAGGCAGGTGGCGCCCAAGGCCCTGGCCCTCCTCCTCCTCGGAGGAATACCCGGGGTGCTCCTGGGAAGCCTTCTCCTCACAGGGGTCAAGGGGGCTAAGGACCTTGTCCTCCTCCTGGTGGGCCTCACCGTGGTGGCCTCCGCCGCCTTGGGGCTTTGGCGGAGCTTCGGGAAACCCACCGTGGGCCGGGAGAGGCCTAGGCTTCTTCCCCCCGCGGCCTTTGGGATTGGCCTCGAGGTGGGCTTTTCCTCCGCCGGGGCCGGGGCCTTGGGCACCCTTCTCCTCCTCTACGCCACCCGGCTCTCCCCGCAACAGGTGGTGGGGACGGATATTCTCTTCGGCCTCGTCCTCTCCCTCCTAGGGGGTGGGGTGCACCTCCTCTTCGGCCAGGTGGCCCCGGACCTCCTCCTCACCCTGGGGACCGGGGGGATCCTGGGCGCCACCCTGGGAGCCCTCTTCGCCACCCGCCTGCCCCGGGAACCCCTGAGGGTGGCCCTCCTCCTCTGGCTCCTCTTCGTTGGGGGGCACCTCATCTACCGGGGGGTGGCCCATGGGTAAGGTCTACCTGGTGGGGGCAGGCCCAGGCGACCCCGAGCTCCTCACCCTCAAGGCCCACCGCCTCCTCCAGGAGGCCCCCGTGGTCCTCCACGACCGCCTGGTGGACGAACGCATTCTGGGCCTTGTCCGGGGAAAGAAGGTCTATGTGGGGAAGGAGGAGGGGGAAAGCAGGAAGCAAGCGGCCATCCACCACCTTCTCCTCCACTACGCCCGCCGCTACCCCTTCGTGGTGCGCCTAAAGGGTGGGGACCCCTTCGTCTTCGGCCGGGGCGGGGAGGAGGCGCTTTTCCTCCTCAGGCACGGGATCCCCGTGGAGGTGGTCCCGGGGGTAAGCAGCCTCCTCGCCACAGGGTTACCCCTCACCCACCGGGGCCTCGCCCACGGCTTCGCCGCCCTTTCCGGCGTGGTGGAAGGAGGCGGCTACCCCGACCTGACCCCCTTCGCCCACGTTCCCACCCTGGTGGTGCTCATGGGGGTAAAGCGGCGGGTCTGGATCGCCAAGGAGCTCCTCCGCTTGGGCCGCAACCCCCAAGAACCCACCCTCTTTGTGGAACGGGCCACCACGCCCAGGGAGCGCCGCATCCTCGCCCGCCTGGGCGAGGTGGCCCAAGGCAAGGTGTCCGTGGAAGCCCCTGCCCTCTGGATCCTAGGGGAAACGGTGCAGGTCTTTGAGGAAGCCCGCCTTAAAGCCGAAGCCCTCCCATGGAGGTAGCCCATGGTGGAGACCCTTCCCACCCTACAGATTGGCGAGGACGAGCGCTTGGACCTGGAGAACCTGGCCACGGGGGCCTTCGCCCCCCTGCAAGGCTTCATGACCCGGGAGGAAACCCTAAGCGTGGCCGAGGCCATGCGCCTGCCCACAGGAGAGGTCTGGACCATCCCCATCCTCCTCCAGACCCCGGAAAGGCCCCGGGTGGGCCGGGGGGAGACCCTGGCCTTGGTCCACGGCGGGGAGCGGGTGGCCCTCCTCCACGTGCAGGACGTGTACGCCCTGGACCTAAGGCAACTGGCCAAGCAGGTCTTCGGCACGGAAAGCGAAGCCCACCCCGGTGTGGCCCGCCTCTACGCCAAAGGCCCCTACGCCCTGGGGGGTAGGGTGGAAGTCCTAAAACCCCGGGCGCGCGGCCCCTTGGAGAAAACCCCCGAGGAGGTGCGGGCCCTCTTCCGGGCATGGGGGTGGAGGCGGGTGGTGGCCTTCCAAACCCGCAACGCCCCCCACCGGGCCCACGAGTACCTGATCCGGCTCGGCCTGGAGCTGGCGGACGGGGTCCTCATCCACCCCATCCTCGGGGCCAAAAAGGCGGACGACTTCCCCACGGAGGTCATTGTCCAAGCCTACGAGGCCCTTATCCGCGACTTCCTCCCACAAAACCGCGTGGCCCTTTTGGGCCTCGCCACCCCCATGCGCTACGCTGGGCCCAAGGAGGCGGTTTTCCACGCCCTGGTGCGCAAGAACTTCGGGGCCACCCACTTCCTGGTGGGCCGGGACCACGCCGGGGTGGGGGATTTCTACGATCCCTACGCCGCCCACCGCATCTTTGACGAGCTTCCCCCTCTGGGCATTGAGATCGTCCGGGTAGGAGCCATCTTCCACTGCCCCCTTTGCGGCGGCATCGCCTCGGAAAGGACCTGCCCCGAGGCCCATAGGGAGAAGCGCCTTTCCATCAGCATGACCAAGGTGCGGTCCCTCCTGCGGGAGGGGAAAACCCCTCCACCCGAACTGGTGCGGCCCGAACTCCTCCCTATCCTGCGACAGGGCGTGTAGCGAGGGCCTTTTGCACCCGGGGCAGGACCTCCGTGCCCAAAAGCTCTATGGCCCGGAGCACCTTGGTGTGGGGAAGAGTGCCCACGGTGAGCTGGAGGATGAGCCGCTCGGGGCGGAAAAGCTCATGCCAGTAAAGGGCCTTCTCCGCCACCCTAAGGGGGTCGCCGATAAAGTCGGCCCCCTGTAGGCCCCGCGACCAGGCGAAGTAATTCACGTCCATGGGCCGCCAGCCCCGCTCCCGCCCGATCCGGTTCATCACCTCTAGGAAGGCGGGGGCGGCGAGGCGGAAAGCCTCGGCGTCGTCCTCCGCCACGAAGCCGTGGGCGGCGAGGGCGAGCCTGGGGGTGTGGCCGTGGGCCTGGGCCGTTTCCCGGTAAAGCTCCACAAAGGGCAGGAAGCGCTGGGGGCTTCCGGCGATGATGGCGAGGACCAGGGGAAGCCCAAGCTTCCCGGCGCGCACCGCCGACTCCGGACTCCCCCCCGCCGCCACCCAAAGGGGCAGGGGATTTTGCTTAGGCCTCGGGTATACCCCAAGGCCCGGGATGGGCCGGGTGAAGCGCCCCCCGGGCCAAAAGACCTTCTCCTCTTCCCGAAGCTTCTGGAGAAGGGCAAGCTTCTCCTCAAAAAGGGCCTCGTAATCCCGGAGATCGTACCCAAAAAGCGGGAAGGACTCCACAAACGAGCCCCGGCCCACCCAAAGCTCCGCCCGCCCGCCAGAAAGGAGGTCCAGGGTGGAAAACTGCTGGAAGACCCGGATGGGGTCCTCGGAGGAGAGGACCACCACGGCGCTGGCGAGGCGTATCCGCCGCGTGCGGGCCGCTATGGCGGCAAGCACCACCGCCGGGGCCGAAACCACGTAGTCCTCCCGGTGGTGCTCGCCCACGGCGAAGAGGGAAAGCCCCACTTCGTCGGCTAGCTCTGCCTCCTCCAAAAGGCGCTTTAGCCTCTCCTCCGCCGTGGGGGGGCGGCCCAGCCCGGGGTCAAAGGTGCGCTCGCCAAAGGTGTAAAGGCCGAACTCCACCCCTCAAGGATAGGCGAGCGCTTTATCTTTAAAAGCGCCTTAGGCCACCTTGGCCCCTACGCCCGCACCCGGCGCCGGCTGGGGGCGGCCTCGGGCAGGGCCTCCACCCGCTTGGCCCTCTCCAGCCTGACCCCCTGCACCTCGGCGAGCCGGGGCAGGTCCTGGGGGCGGAGGTCCACGTAGAAGCCCTCCTCCCCGGGGGCGATCTTCCCCACCTCGAGGCCCTGCTCCTTCAAGAGGGCCACAAGCCGGGGCAGGGTAAGCCTGGGCCCCGTGGCCTTGAACGTGAGCCAGCCCTCCTCCCCCGTGAGGAGGCTTTTCTCCTTGGGCGCCCCGCCCAAGAGGAGGGCCATGATGGCGGCCACCACCTCCACCCGCCCCTCGGCGAAAAGCCTCCCGGCGAAGTCCAGGTAGGGCTTAAAGTCCCGCTCCGGCACCCGGGCCAGCCGGGCCAGGAGGTGGTGCCACTTGGCCTCCAACACCTCCTCGGGGGTGGGGGGATTCACCCGCTTGAAGGTGCGGCCCACCGCCCGCTCCAGCTCGGAGAGCTCCCGCTTCTCCCGGGCCCCGTAAAGGACCACCACCTCGCCCCCTCGTCCGGCCCGGCCCGTGCGTCCCGAACGGTGCTGGTAGGTTTCCGCCTTATCGGGCAGGCGGTAATGGACCACCAGGTCCACCTCGGGAATGTCCAGGCCCCTGGCGGCCACGTCCGTGGCCACCAGAATCCGCACCTCCCCCTCGCGGAAGGCCCGCATCACCCGCTCCCGGTCCGTCTGGGAAAGGTCCCCATGGATGGCCCGGGCCGGGTGACCCAGGCGCAAGAGGCCCGTGGCCACCTCCTCGGTTTCCGCCTTGGTGCGGGTGAAGACAATGGCCCGCTTGGGCGCCTTCACGTACAGGATGTCGGAAAGCAGGGCCAGCCGGTCCCCCGGGGCCAGGATGGCCTCCTCCTGGTAGGTGACCCCCTCCTCCCGCACCACGTTGATGACCACGGGAGCCTTCATGTAGCGTTCGGCGAGCCTTCTCGCCCAGGAGGGCAAGGTGGCGGAGAAAAGGAGGGTCTGCCGCGCGGCAGGGGTAGCGGAAAGGATGGCCTCCACCTCCTCCTCAAAGCCCATGGAGAGCATCTCGTCCGCCTCGTCCAAGACGGCGATTTTCACCTCGGAAAGGTCCAAAACCCCTTGCCGCAGGTAGTCCAGGGCCCGCCCCGGGGTGGCCACCACCACGTCCGCCCCCCGGGCAAGCTCCTCCTTCTGTTTGCCGTAGCCGGTGCCCCCGTAGACCGCCACCACCTTGAGGTGGGGGGCCACCGCCGCCACCTCCCCCGCCACCTGGAGGGCCAGTTCCCGGGTGGGGGTGAGGATCAGGGCCCTAGGCTTCCTGCCGCGGGTGGGGCTCGGTTCCAGGGCCTGGGCGATGGGCAGGGCGAAGGCCAGGGTCTTGCCGGTACCCGTGCGGGCCTGGCCGATGAGGTCCTTGCCCTCCAGGGCCAAGGGGAGGGCGGCCGCCTGGATGGGGGTAGGGGCGGTGATGCCCCGCCGGGCCAAGGCTTCCTTGATCTCTTCCTTTAGGGGAAAATCTTTGAACTCCATTCTCGCTCGCTTCCCGGGCCCCACCCGCGCCCGAAAAGGAGGGGTAAAGCCCGTAAACCTTTCAAGTTTAGTGAACTAGAGCACGAATGTCAAGGGGATGACCTCCACCACCTCCCCCTCCCGGGCGTCCCGGTCCGGGGGAAGGACCACGAGGGCGTTGCCGAAGGCCATGGAGCGGAGGACGCCGCTGCTTTGGTTGCCCGTGGTGCGCACCACGAGCTCCTCCTCAAAGGAAAGCACCCCCCGGCGGAAGACCTTCTTGCCCTTGGCCCCCTTGAAGGGGGTAAGGGCCCGGGCCTTGAGGGGGCGGTAAGGGGGGTCGGTGCGCCCTAGGAGGCGGAAGAGGAAGGGCCTGCCGTAGAGGAAGAAGGTGACCATGCTGGACACGGGGTTTCCCGGAAGGCCTAGGACGGGAAGGCCCCCTAGCCGGGCGAGGAGCAAAGGCCCTCCGGGCTGCTGCTTCACCTTCCAGAAGACCACCTCGCCCCTCTCTTCCAAGACCTTCCGCACCACGTCGTACTCCCCCATGGAAACCCCGCCCGAGGTGAGGAGGAGGTCCAAAGGCCCCGCCGCCTCCAGGCGGGCCAGCACCTCCTCGGGACGGTCCGCCACCTTGCCCAGGAGGACGGGTTCCCCCCCCGCCTCGAGGACCAACCCCAACAGGCTATAGGCGTTGGAGTTGTACACCCCGCCGAAGGGCAAGGGCTCCCCCGGCTCCACCACCTCGTCCCCCGTGGAGAGGATGCCCACCCGGGGCCGGCGGAAGACCTTGAGGCGTGGGTAGCCCATGGCCGCAGCCAGGCCCAGCCTCCCGGGGGTGAGGAGATCCCCCCGCCTCAGGTAAACCTCCCCCCGCTTCAGGTCATCCCCCTTGGGCCGGATGTCCTTGGGGCTCGCTGGGGCGAAGAGGAGGACATCCTCCCCTTCCCGCCGCGTGTCCTCCACCCGCACCACGGCGTTGGCCCCCGGGGGAATGGGGGCACCCGTGTACACCGCCACCGCCTCGCCCTTCCCCACCCTGCCCGCAAAGGGCCTCCCCGCCGGAGACTCCCCGATGACCCGGAGGCGCACGGGGTTATCCCCCGAAGCCCCCCAAGTATCCTCCTCCCGGCAGGCGTAGCCGTCCACGGCGGTGTCGTCCTGGTCCGGGTGGTCCACCCGGGAGGCGAGGTCTTCCGCCAGGACCCGGCCGTAGGCCTCCCGGAGGGGAACCTCCTCCACGCCCAGCTCCCCGCGGGCCTCCGCCAGCACCAGGGCCAAGGCTTCCTCCACGCTGAGGTTCGTGCGCACGGGTCCAGTCTAGCGCATTAGGCCTCGTAAAGGGCTTTTAGGCGGCCAAAGGCCCACGGCCAAAGGGCGATGCCCAGGGCGTAAAGGGCCAAGGTGGCCCCAAAGAGGTAGTGGAAGGCGGGAAGCCCCAAAGCCGCCTGGAGCTTACCGGAAAGGGCACTTCCTAGGGCGAAAAGGAGGCTCCAAAGCGCCGACTCCACCAAAAAGAAACCCGGGCGCTCCTCCTCGGGCAAGTAGTCCATGACCAAGGCGGCGTAGACGGGCCCGGCGGCGTTCATCAGGGCCCCCCGCACCAAAAGGGCGAAGGTGACCACGGGAAGCCAAGGGGCCCAGGCCAAAAGGGCGAGGAAGGGGAGGGAGAGGGCCTGCACCAGGACGATGGCCTTAAGCTTCCCCACCCTATGCACCAAAAGGGGCTGGAGGAGCATGGCCCCGCCCGTGGCCAAGGAGGAGAGGGCGAAGACGAGCCCCGTGGCCCCGTAGGTGAGGCCGAACTTCTCCTTCAGGTAAAGGTTCAAAAAGGGAATGACGAGCCCCGCCCCAAAGCCGATGACCACCTGGGGCACGAGGAGGCGAAGCCACACCCCAAACCGCCCCCCAAGCCGAGGGGTCTTCCCTTCCCCTTCCGGCAAGCCCAGGGCCAAGGGCACCGCCAGGAGGAAGAAGGGCAGGGCGAAGAGGAGGACGTGCCTGGCCCCCACCCACTCGGACAGGAGGCCAGCGAGCAGGGTGGAGAAAAAGCCGCTCGCCGTGGTGAGGGCCGCCTGCAGGCTGAAAAGGGCCACCCGCCTTTCCGGGGGCACGAGCCGCGCCATGAGGGGCGCCGCCGCCCCCTGCAAAAGGGCCCCCGCCAGGCCGTACCCCCCGAGGGCGGGAAAGACCAAGAGGCCGAGCCCCAGGAGCAGACCGCTTCCCGCCGCCAGGAAAAAGGCCAAGTAGAGGCTTTTGAGGTAACCCAGGCGGGGGATGAGGTAGGCGAGGGGCAGGGCGGACACCACCCCCATGAGGAGGAGAAGGGCCTGGGCGTAGCCGATGTGGGCCCGGGTATAGCCCAGGGCCTGGAGGTGGAAGTTGAGGAAAAAGTAAACCAGGTTGGCCCCGAAGGACCAAAGAAAACTGGCCAGCACAAAGCGGTATGCGGGGGAAATCCCCTTCACCGAAGACCTCCTTAGCCTAAGCCTCCCGGCTTGGACAGTAGGGGGCGAGGACGCAGGCGCCGCAACGGGGCCTCCTCGCCGTGCACACGTAGCGGCCGTGGAGGACCAGGGCGTGGTGGACGAAGACCCAGTCCTCCTTGGGGAAAAGGCTTTCCAAATCCCTTCCAATCTTCTCCGGGCGCTTGGCTTCCGTAAGGCAAAGCCTCCGGCTTAGGCGCGCCACGTGGGTGTCCACGGCGATGCCGGGGACGCCGAAGGCCGCCCCCAGGACCACCGTGGCCGTCTTCCAACCCACCCCGGGAAGCCGCATGAGGGCCTCCTTGCTCCTAGGCACCTCTCCCCCATACTCCGCCACGAGCCGCTGCGCCAGGGCCACCAGGTTCTTGGCCTTGGTCTTGTAGAGCCCGATGCGCCTGATATAGGGCTCCACCTCCTCGGGCGTGGCCTCCGCCAGGGCCTTGGCGTCGGGAAAGCGGGCGAAGAGAGCCGGGGTGGCCTCGTTCACGCTCCTATCCGTGGCCTGGGCGGAAAGGACCGTGGCCACAAGGAGTTGGAAGGGGCTATTGTGCTTAAGCTCCGTGCGGGCACCGGGATAGGCCTCCTTTAAGGCTCTGAGAACGGCCAGCGCCCTCGCCTTCCTTTCCTTAAGCCCTTCCCTCGGACAACCCACGCCCCCTACTCTACAATGGGGGTGTGGAAAGGCCCAAAATCGGGCTCATCGTGCGCGAACCCTACGCCAGCCTCATCGTGGACGGCGAGAAAACCTGGGAGATTCGCAAGCGCTACGCCCGCCACCGGGGGCCCTTGGGCATCGTCACGGGAGGGAGGCTTATCGGCCAGGCGGACCTGGTGGGCGTGGAAGGCCCTTTCAGCGTGGAGGAGCTCCTGCCCCACTTCGCCAAGCACCGGGCGGAGGAGGCCTTCCTCCGGGCCTACGCCGAGGATGCCCCCCTCTACGCCTGGGTCTTGGAAAACGCCTTCCGCTATGAAAAACCCCTCTGGGTTCCCCGGCGCAAGGGCCGGGTCATGTTCGTGGACCTCTCCGAGGTACCGTGGTGAGCCCCCCGTAGCCCACAAAGACCAGCAGGTCGGGGTCCAAGGCGGCGATGACCTCGGGGCGGTGGGTGGCCGCCACCAGGGTGATCCCCGCTTCCCGGCAAAGCTTGCCCAGGCCCAAGGCCACCCGCCGGGCGGTGGGCACGTCCAGGTGGGCGGCGAACTCGTCTATGAGGAGAAGGTCGGGCCTCTCGGCCAAGAGAAGGGCGAGGCGGAAGCGCTCCCTCTGCCCCGTGGAAAGCTCCAAGGGCCTGGCCCGGTAGAGCACGGCGTCGGAAAGCCCCACGCGGTTCAAGACCTCAATGGCCGCCCCCACGTCCCCAAGCTTCCGGTAGACCGCCTCGAGGACCGCCCCCTCCCCCAGCGCCACCTCCCGCTCCCCCGGGATGTAGGCCACGCGCCTGCCCGGGGGCAGGACCACCCGGCCCAGGTCCGGGGGCTCGCCCAGGAGGAGGCGGAGCAGGGTGGTCTTCCCCGCCCCGCTCGCCCCCGCCAGGACCACCAGGGCCCCTGGGGGAATTTCCAACGCCGCACCCCGGAGCACCGCCCGCTCCACCACCCGCGCCTTCACCCCAAAGGCCGCCAAGGCCTCCTGAACCTCCCCGGAGAGCCCCTTAAGGTCCAGGTGGCTCCGGTAAGCCTTGTGGACCCCTTGGAGGCTTATGGGCCCCTTAAGCCCCGCCACCCGCCCAAACCGGGGCCGGAAGAGCCTCCCCCCGTGGGCCCGGGCGTAGGGATCCTCCCGGAGGAAGCGCTCTAAATACGCCCTCGCCTCCTCGGTTAAGGGGTAAAAGAGCACGGGCCGCCCCGAGGCGGTTTCAAAGAGGTAGCGGAAGCCCACCTTCTCAAAGAAGGGGTGGTAGCGGGCCATCTGGGCGATGGTGTAGACGAGGTGCTTCTCCCGCCTTCCCTCGGGGGCGCCCCGCTCCTTGGCCCAGGCCAAGGCCATCTCCACCAGAAGCTTCCCAAAGCCCTCCGAGCGGTAGTCGGGGTGGACCACCACCCGGGCGATGCGGGCGGCGGCGGTATGCACCCGGTCCAGGGCCTCCTCCCAGTCGCCTCCCCCCTCGTAGGTGGGGTGGAACCAGTCCTTGGGGAAAATCCTTTCCCGGATGTCCCGCTCCACCCCTTGGGGGGTCTTGCGGTGCATGCGGGGGATGGGCGGGTCTAGGCGCAGGTAGCCGAGGATCTTGGGCTCAAAGGGGAGGCGCTCCAGGAGTTCTAACACCAGGAAGCGGCTCGCCGGGGTGGAGCCCCGAATCTCCTTAAGCCGCGCCTCTCCCCCGCAATCGCAGACGGGCTTGGCGTTGGCGAGAAGGGTCTTATGGCACCGGGTGCAGACCCAAAGGGCCACCACCTCCTTCTCCGAGGCGTAGTGGAACTGCTCCAGCTCGGCGATGGCCTCAAAATCCCCCTCGTAGGTGGCCTCCCGCACCCGAAGGCGGTACCGGTAGGCCTCCCCGCCCAAGGGGCTTTCCCGCACGTGCACGAGCTCCCGGCTAAAGGGGGGCCAGAGGGGGAAGGCCCCCTCTAGGGCGTACTCGTCAAAGTCCAGGAGGGGCTTTTGGAACTCCGTCCTTAAGCGCACCCGGTCCCCTGGGCGAAGCCACTTGGCGGCATCCCCCGACATGCGGAGGACGATGCCCTCCTCCAGGAGCACCTCCCCGTACCACCGCCAGTAAACCCTGCGCCCCAGGACCCGCACGTCAGTAAGCCTTGGCGAAGACCACCCGCTTGCCGTAGGCCGCAGGCCTCCCGCAGCGTACGCAGACCCCCTCCTCCGGCTCCCCCTCAAAGGGCACGCAGCGGGTGGTGGCGGTGGTCTCCTCCTGGATGAGCCTCTCGCAGGCCTTGTCCCCGCAGTGGAAGGCCAGGGCGAACCCCTCCTGCACCGCCTCCTTAAAGGCCTCGTAGGTGTCCACCCTGCGGGTGTGGGCCTCGCGGAAGGAAAGGGCCCTTTGGTAGAGAGCTTCGTGGAACTCGTCTAGCCTTTGCGGCAAAAGTACGGGCAAGGCCTCCAAGGAAACCCGTTCCTTCCCCCCTAGGCGGCTTGCCAACACCGCCTCGCCCGCCTCGAGGTCCTTGGGACCGAGCTCCACCCGGTAAGGCACCCCTTTAAGCTCCCACTCGTGGAACTTGTACCCAGGGGTGTACTGGTCCCGGTCGTCCAGGTGGACCCGCACCCCCACCTCCCCAAGGCGGCGCTTGAGGCCATGGGCGGCCTCCAGAACCCTTTCCCGGCTCTCCTCCCGGTAGATGGGCACGATGACCGCCTGGATGGGGGCGAGGCGGGGGGGAGGATGAGGCCCTGGTCGTCCCCGTGGGTCATGATGATGGCCCCAATAAAGCGCCAGGAAAGCCCCCAGCTGGTGGTGTGCACGTACTTCACCTGGAGGTCCTTGTCCTGGAACTTGATGTCAAAGGCCCGGGCGAAGTTTTCCCCCAGGTAGTGGCTCGTGCCCGACTGCAGCGCCTTCCCGTCCCGCATCATGGCCTCAATGGTGGTTGTGTAGACCGCCCCGGCGAACTTCTCCTTCTCGGTTTTCCTGCCCTCTATGACGGGGATGGCGGCGTACTCCCGGGCGAGCTTGGCGTAGATGCCGAGCATCCTGCGCACCTCCTCCTCCGCCTCCTCCCGGGTGGCGTGGGCGGTGTGGCCCTCCTGCCACAAGAACTCGCTGGTGCGCAGGAAAGGCCGGGTGCGAAGCTCCCAGCGCACCACGTTCCCCCACTGGTTTAAGAGCTGGGGCAGGTCCCGGTAGCTTTTGATCCACTTGGACCACATGTAGCCGATGACCGTCTCCGAGGTGGGGCGCACCGCCAAGGGCTCCTCCAGCTCCTCCCCCCCGGCGTGGGTCACCACGGCGAGCTCGGGGGAAAACCCCTCCACGTGCTCCGCCTCCTTCTTAAGGAAGCCCATGGGGATGAAGAGGGGAAAGTAGGCGTTTTGGTGGCCCGTTTCCTTGAACATGCGGTCCAGAACCTGCTGGATGTTTTCCCAGATGGCGTAGCCGTAGGGGCGGACCACGATGGTGCCCCTCACCGGCCCGTAGTCGGCGAGCTCTGCTTTCTGGATGACCTCGAGGTACCATTCGCTGAAGTCTTGGCTCTGAGGGGTTAGACCCTTCTCCTTCGCCATACCCGCCCATCTTACCCTAGTGACGACTCCCCGCTCTTCAGAGCAGGGCTTCTCAGTTCAGAACGCGAGGGCATCCCTCCCCGAAGGCCCCGTCCAGGCCTTCGCCAGGATGTTCCGCGCAGCGGCCACATGGCCACATCCCGGTGCAGGGAAGTCCCACAAGCGGGACAGGTGAACTCCCTGACCCACAAGGGTCGCCTCTCCCTGTGGCCGCACACCGGGCAGTCCTGGCTGGTGTACTTAGGGTCTACCGTTATCACTCGCCTACCAGCCTCCTCCGCTTTGTAGGCAAGGATCCGCAAAAACTGAGCCCAACCAGCGTCATGTACGCCCTTAGCCACGTGGCTACGGCTCAGACCTAGGATGTTCAGGTCTTCGTGGACGATGGTTCCATAGCGGTTCACCAACCCCCGGGCCACCTTGTGGTGAAAATCCAGCCGTTGCCGGGCTACCTTCCGGTGAAGCCGGGCAAGCTCCTCTTTTGCCTTGTCGTACCGGTTGCTACCCCGTTTCTTACGGGAAAGCTCCCTCTGCTTCCTAGCTAGTTTGTTTTGAGCCTTTTGATAATACCTGGGGGCTTCTATCTTCTCCCCCTCCGAGGTGATGAGAAAGTGGGGGTTGGTCCCCAAGTCAATGCCCACCGCCTCGCCAGAAGGGGAAAGGGGTTTGGGCTCCACCTCGCAGACGAAGACCACGTACCATTCGTTCCCCTCTCGCTTGACCGTGGCGGTCTTGAGTTGCCCCTCTAAGGGTCGGTGAAGCTTCACCTTTACCGAACCAACGCCGTGGATGAGCACCCGCTTCCCCCCCTCCTGGAGTTTGACCCCGGTGGCGTAGGCTTGGGGGAAGGTGAAGGAGTCGTAGCGTCCCTTTCCCTTGAACCGGGGATAACCGGCTTTTCCCCCTTTGGCCCTAACCCGACGGAAGAAGCCTTGAAAAGCCCGGTCTACCCTTTGGAGAACGTCTTGCAGGACCTGGGAGTGGACCCTTTGGTACTCGGGCAGGTCAGCCCGTATCTCGGGGAGCCATCGCTTTTGCTCGTGGAGGGAGAGGCTTTTCTTCGCCTTCTTGTAGGCCTCCCTCCTCTCCTGAAGGGCGGCGTTGTAGAGCTGGCGGCAGAGTTCCAGGGTGCGTTCTAGGTCTTTTTGTTGGGGCTTGGTGGGATAGAGGCGGTATTTGAAGGCTCTACGCGCCACCTGTCTACCATGACAGGGCATCTGGCGCCCACGATGCTCTGTCTGCCTCCAGAGGGCGGGGGGGAGGCCATGTATCCCAGGGGCGGAAAGTCCGGGGCATTATAGCTCCCCCACGCCCCCGCTTTTCTCTAAACTGAAGGCGTGCCCAAGCCCTACCGGGAAGAAGAGGCCATCCGCCTGGCCCTGGAGTTCTTTGAGGGGGACGAACTTAGGGCGAGCGTCTTCCTCCGGCGCTACGCCCTGCGGGACAGGGAGGGGAGGCCCCTCGAGGCCACCCCCCCGGAGCTATGGCGCCGCCTCGCCCGCCACGCCGCCCGGCTGGACCGGGGGATGGAGGAAGCCTACCTTTGGCTCCTCCAGGACTTCCGCTTCGTCCCTGGGGGGAGGATCCTCTTCGGCCTCGGCAACTGGCGGAAGAGCACCCTTTTCAACTGCTACTTCGTCCCCATCCGGGAAGACTCCGTGCGGGGCATCGCCCGCTTCCTGGACGAGGCCATGCGCACCTTCGCCTACGGAGGCGGGGTGGGCACCAACGCCGACGTCCTCCGCCCCAAGGGGGCCAAGGTGGGGAACGCCGGGGTGGAAAGCTCGGGGGCGGTGAGCTTCATGGAGCTATTCTCCACCCTGGCCGGGGTCATGGGGGCGAGCGGGGGGAGGAGGGGTGCCCTCATGCTCACCTTCGCCGACACCCACCCCGAGCTTCTGGACTTCCTTAGGGCCAAGACCGACCCCGAGCGCAGGAGGATCCGCCACGCCAACCTCTCCCTAAGGGCCACGGACGCTTTCCTGGAAGCCGCCTTGGCCGACGAGCCCTGGCGGCTTTCCTTCACCACGCCCAGGGAGGAAATCAGGGCGGAGATCCGGGCCAGGGAGGCATGGACCCTCCTGGTGGAGGCCGCCTGGGCCAGCGCCGAGCCTGGCCTCCTCTTCTGGGACCGGGTGCGCACCTGGGCCACGGCCCAGTACGGGGGGATGGAGGTGCAAGGCGTCAACGTCTGCGGGGAGGTGCCCATGGAGCCCTACGGGGCCTGCAACCTGGGAAGCCTCAACCTCGCCGCCTTCGTCCAGGCCCCCTTCACCCCCCACGCCTCCCTGGACTACGCCGCCTTGGAGGAGGCCACCCGGCTTGCGGTGCGCTTCTTGGATGCGGTGGTGGACCTGGGGAAGAACCGCCACCCCGTGCGGGCCCAGAAGGAAGCCTCCCTGAGAAGCCGCCGCATCGGGCTTGGCCTCATGGGCCTCGCCGACATGCTGGCCATGCTGGGCCTCCCCTACGGCAGCGGGGAAGCCCTCCGCCTCGCCGAGGAGGTCATGCGCCGCATCAAGGAGGCGGCCTACGGGGAAAGCGCCCAGCTGGCCCAAGAGAAGGGCCCCTTCCCCGCCTTTAACGCCGCAAAACACCTCCAAAGCCCCTTCATCCAGGCCCTCCCCGAGGCCCTCATCCAGAAGGTGGAAAAAGGTTTAAGAAACGCCGCCCTCCTCTCCATCGCCCCCACGGGGTCCATCTCCATCCTGGCCGGGGTGACGGGCGGCATTGAGCCCATCTTCGCCCTCACCTACCTCCGCCACGCCGGGGGAGAGGTCTTCCTGGCGGAGCACCCCCTTCTCAAGCGCTACCGAAAGGCCACCAAAGGCGGCACCCCCGACTGGCCCACGGCGCACACCGTGGACCCATTCCAAAGGGTGCGCCTCCAAGCCACCTTGCAACGCCACGTGGACCAAAGCATCTCCTCCACGGTGAACCTGCCCAAGGAAACCCCCAAGGAGGTGGTGGAACAGCTTTTCCTCACCGCTTGGAAGGAGGGGTGCAAGGGGATCACCGTCTTCCGGGAGGGAAGCCGGGAGGAGGTCATGGAGCCCTTGCCCCCCGTGGGGGTCTGCACCTTCTGCCAGACGGCATGACCCGCTACCGCCTCGCCACCAAGCCCTACCTCCCCTACCCCGGGGAGCGACTCGCCCGGAGAAAGGGCTTTGGAGGGGAGTTCTTTGAGCTTCGCCCCTACGCCCCCGGGGACGAGGTGCGCCGGGTCCACTGGCGGGCCTACGCCAAGACGGGAAGGCTCTACACCCGCCTGGAAACCGCCCCGGAAAGGCCCCGCTTCCGCCTCTACCTGGACGAGAGCGAGAGCATGCGCCTCCACGGGAAACTGGCCTACGCCGAGGAGGTGGCCTCCCTCCTCCTCCGGATCGCCCGGCAGGAGGACCCCCAAGCCCGTCTAGCGCGGGGTAGACCCGGGGCCTGGGGGGCGGGAAGGGGTACCTTGGTCCTCCTCACGGACGGCCTGGACCCCTTGCCCTGGGCGAAGCTCCTCCCCCGGCGGGTGGTCCTGGTCCAGATCCTCTCCCCCCAGGAGCTCCAGCCGCCCTTTGGGGAAGCCCTCCTGCGGGACGTGGAGACGGGGGAGGCCCTTTGGGTGGGGAGGGCGGAGGTGGAGGCCTACCGGGAGGCCCTGGCGAAGCACCTCAAAGCCCTCCGCCTCCTCGCCCTCCTCCGGGGAAGGTACGCCCTCCTAAGGGTGGGGGAACCGCCCCTGCCCGCCCTCCTACGCCAGGGCGTTTTGGAACTCCTCTAGGCCAAGGGCGGCAAGCCGCCCGGGGTCCACCCCCCCTTCCCAGCCCGCGAGCCGGCGGTAGGCCAAGACCCCTTCCCGGAAGGCCACCGGGTCCAGCCGGGCCTCGAGGTTCCCCCGCCGGAAGGGCTGGAAAAAGCGCTCGGGAAGCCGGTCCTCCTCCGGGGAGAGGCCTTCCCGGAGGTTGAAAAGGCGCGTGAGCTGCAAGGTCCTCTCCCCCACCGCCAGCATCTCCTCAGGGGTCAGGCGCCAGCCCGTGGCAGCGTAGACCGCCTCCTGCCACTCCTCGGGGGTCCAGGGGACGAAGTCGCAAAGCACCAGGCTGTTCACGAAGCCCCGCTCCCGGGTCTTGGTCCAGAGCATGCGGATCTTGGTTTCGGAGAGGTCCTCAATGGGCAGGGGCGGGAAGTCCTCCCCGTAGAAGCGGAGCTCCTTTAGAGCCTTCCCTTCCTTGGCGAAGGCGGTGTCGTGGAGGTTGTGGTTGTGGTCCGCCCCCGTGGGGCTCACGGCGTAGCCCACCCCCAGGGCCCGCTTGTACCGGGGGTCGTGCATGGGCACCTCCTGGCCCTTCACGTGCATGGCGAGCTCGGGATGGCCGATGGCCTCCGCCAACCGCCTCGCCCCCAAGGCCAGAAGGGCCCCAAGCCGCCCCTCCTTGCGGGCGAGCTTCTCAATGGCGGCGATGAGGGCATCCCCGTTGCCGAAGCGGAGGCCAAGCCCCTCATCGTCCAAATAGCCCTTTTCCACCGCCTCCATGGCGCAGGCGACGGTCACCCCCACCCCGATCACGTCCAGCCCGTACTGGTTGCAAAGGGTATTGGCCTTGGTCACGGCGTAGGGTTCGGTGACCCCGCAGGTGGAGCCCAAGGCCCCAAGCCCCTCATACTCCGGCCCCCCGTACTCCGGGCGCACATCGTACTTGCCCGTGCCCTCTATCCTCACCACCTGCTTGCAGCGGATGGCGCAGGCGTAGCAGGTGTCCCGGCCAATGCGGATGCCCAGGGCGTCCAGGCTGGTGCCGTCCAGGGCCTCGGCGCCCTCCAAAAAGCCATCCAGGAAGTTGTGGCTCGGGAGGACCCCCCGGAGGTTAAAGGGCTTCACCGTGCCCACGGTACCCATGGTGACGAGGCCCGCCGCCCGCTCCATGCGCTCCTTGGCCATGCGCCGGGCGAGCTCCTTGAGGAGGGCGGGGTCGTGGTAAGGGGGAAGGGTTTCCTTCCTTGCCCGGGCGGAAACCGCTTTGAGGCGTTTCGCCCCCATCACCGCCCCCAAGCCTCCCCGGCCGGCGAAGTGGGCCAGGTCGTGGATCACGTTGGCGGTGAGGACCCCGTTCTCCCCCGCCAGGCCGATCTGGGCGATGCGGGCATTCCCCCCGTGCGCCTCCTTGATGAGGGCCTCCACCTCCAAGGGGTCCTTGCCCCAAAGGTGGCTGGCGGGGTGGATGGCCACCTCGCCCCCCTCCACGTGCAGGTAGACGGGGCTTTCCGCCTGGCCAAGGACCACCAAGGCGTCCAGTCCGGCGTTCTTCAGCTCAGCCCCGAAGAAGCCACCCCCCTCGGCGTCCCCGTACCCGCCGGTCAAGGGGCTCTTGGCGGCCACGGTGTTCCGCCCCGAGCCGGAGATGGGGGTGCCGGTGAGGACCCCGGGGGCAAAGACGAGGGCGTTTTCCGGCCCCAGGGGGTCCGCCCCCTTGGGCACGTGCTTGAGGAGGAGGTAGGCGGCAAGGGCCCTACCCCCCAGGTACCGGCGCCAAAAGCCCTCACCGTAGCTTTCGTACCAGATGCGCCCCGTGGAGAGGTCCACGAAGGCCACGCGGTCGTGGTATCCCTTGGGCATGCCTTAAGTCTAAACCGCCCGCCCTTAGGGCGGGCGGTCCAAGGGCCCTTGGCCTAACGGGTCCTGCCGGAAAGGAGGTCCTCGGCGAGCTTTTGCGCCTTGTCCAAGGCCGCCTTGGGGTCCACCCTGTTCAGGATGGCCTCCTTGATGGCCTGGCCCAGGATGTCAAAGCGGATCTGCTCCCACTCGGCCAAGGCGGGCTCAAACTTGGCGTAGCGGCTTTGGCGGACGATGGTGGCGTAATCGGGGTTTTCGGCCACGTAGCCCTGGTAGACGGGGTCCTTGAGGGCGGCCTCGGTCACGGGCACGTACCCCGTGGCCGTGGCGAAGACCGCCTGGGCCCTGGGGCTTAGGACGAACTGGAGGAAGTCCTTGGCCACCCCCTGTTCCTCCTTGGAGGCCTGGCGGAAGACCACCAGGTTGGTGCCCTGGACCAAGCCGAAGCCCGCCTGCCCTTTGCTTCCCGGAAGCGTGGCCACCCCCAGGTCAAACTTGGCCCCTTGGCGGTAGTAGGTGTAGCCGGCGGAGGTGTCCACGCTGAAGGCGTAAGGGCCGGAGCCCAGGTTCTGGTTGATGTAGCCCGAGGTGATGGCCTTGGCCCAGCCCTCCTTCACCCCGTTTTGCAGGAGGGTGAGGGCCTCCACCGCCTCCTTGGAGTTCAGGACGAGCTTGCCGTTTTGCAGGTAGCTTCCCCCCAGGTTGAAGAAGAAGTAGGCGAAGGTGGAGGCGTCGGGCTGGAACCAGTAAACGGGGCCCCCTTCCGCCTGGGAAAGCCGCTTGCTCAGGGCCACGAAGGCCTCGAGGGTGGTGGGCACCTTGGCCCCGTGCTTCTTCAGGAGGTCCTTGTTGTAGTAGAGGACCTGGATGCTCTTGTTGAAGGGCACGCCGTAGACCATGCCCCTGAACCGCACGGCGTTCAGGAAGGTGAGGTTCACCCCTTGGAGCTTCACCCCCAAGGACTCAATGGGCAAGAGGGCCTTGGCCTCCAGGTAAAGGGCAATGTTGTTCTCGTAGGCCTGGGCCATGGCCGGCACCTTCCCGGCGGCGAAGGCGGCCTTGATCTTGGTGGAAAGGTCCCGGTACCCCCCCTGGGGCACGGGGCGGACGCAACGGCCCTGCTGGGTCTTGTTGAACTCCACCACCAGGTTCTCCAAAGCGGTCTTGGGGGCTCCGCCGGTGAACCCGTGCCAAAGCTCAGCCACCACCTTGGCCTTGGCGCACTGCTCCTTGATGACGTCCTCGGGTTTGGCCTGCTGGGCTAGGGCTAGCCCCAAAAGGGCCACGAACGGCAATATCTTCTTCATACGCCTCCACACCTCCGGCTAGGAGTATACCGCCCCGGGTCAGGCCCGTGTCAGCTACTTGAGCCCCGAGCGGGCGATGCCCTGGATGAACTGCCTTTGGGCCACGAAGTAGCCCAGGATGACGGGAAGGATCACGAAGGTGCTGGCGGCCATCAACGCCCCATAGTCCGAACCCGCCTCGGAAACAAAGGCCTGGAGGCCCAGCTGCACCGTGCGCATCTCCGGGCTTTGCGTGACGATGAGGGGCCAAAGGAGGGCGTTGTAGGCCCCCAGGAAGGTAAAGATGCCGTAGGACACAAGCCCCGGCAGGGAAAGGGGCAAGGCGATGCGGAAAAGCTGGGTGAGGTACCCGGCCCCGTCTATGCGGGCGGCGTCAAAGAGGTCCTGGGGCAGGGAGAGGTAGAACTGCCTGAGGAGAAAGATGCCAAAAACCGAGGCCAGCCAGGGCACGATGAGGGCGTAGTACGTGTCCAGCCAGCCGAGCCGGGCCAGGAGGACGTAGTTGGGGATAAGGAGGACCTCCCCCGGCACCATCAGGGTGGCGAGGATGAGGACGAAGACCCCCTCCTTGCCGGGGAAGGGCACCCGGGCCAGGGCGAAGGCGGCCAAGGCCGCCAGGAAAAGCCCCACCCCCACCTGGGTCAGGGCGGTGAAGAAGCTATTGAAGAAGTACCGGCCCCAAGGGGCGGCCCGCCAGGCCTCGAGGTAGTTGTGGAACACGTACCCCAAGGCCCCGGGCACGGCGTTCACCCACTCTAGCCGCCACGCCTCCCCTTGGGAGCGGAGGGCATCGGGGGGCAAGGGCGGGGAAAGGGGCACCTCCTTGGGCCAAAGGACCACCAAGGGGAGAACCCGGAAGGCCCCTTCCGTGGTGTTGGTGAGGCGGACCCGCCACGCCCCCTCCCGGTAGGCCACCTCCACCCGGGTCCCGTCCGCCACCGGGTCAAAAAAGGCCCCCGGGGTTCGGGGCACGAAGGCCCTCGGGGGCCTCCCCTCCTCCCCCGGGAAGGCGAGCTCCACGCTCCGCCCAGGGCCCAACCCCCCCCAGAAGGGGCTATCCCCAAGCCTCGCCGCCTTCAGCCAGTTCTGCGGCTTCATCCTCGCCGGCACCCAGATGGGCTTTGCCTGCAGGGCCTCCTGGGGGCTTTTGAGGCTCGTGGCCAGCATCCAGTAGAAGGGGAAGGCCATCAAGAGCCCGCCGGCGAGGAGCAGAAGGTGGACCAGGAGGATAGAGGCCTTAAATCTCATAGTTCACCCGCCGCTCCAAAATCCGCCGTTGCACGAGGGTCAGGACCAGGATGATCAGGAAGGTCACCATGGCGATGGCGCTGGCATAGGAGAAGTCGGAATCGCGGAAGCCTTTGTTGTAAAGGTAAAAGGCCAGGGTCAGGGTGTCCTGCAAGACCCCCCCCGTGGGGGTCAGGACGTAGACCTGGGTGAAGACCTGGAATGCCCCGATGATCCCCAAGGTGAAGAGGAAGAAGGTGGTGGGGGAAAGGAGGGGCCAGGTGATGAGGCGGTGTTGCTGCCAAAAGCTCGCCCCGTCCAGCTCCGCCGCCTCGTAGTACTCCTTCGGGATGGCCTGAAGCCCTGCCAGGAGGATCACCACCTGGTAGCCCAGGAAGTGCCAGACGCTCATGGCCATGACCGCCACGAAGGCGAGGCTCGGCCCCGCCCAAAAGCCCTGGGGCTCGAGGCCCAAGGGCCTGAGGAGCAGGGCGAAGACCCCGGTGGGGGTATTGAGCCAGTCCAGGCCCGGGGTGCCGAGAAGCCAGTTCAAGAAGCCGAACTCCGGGTGGTAGATCCACCGCCACACCGCCGCCGCCGCCGTGAGGGCGGTGATGTAGGGGAGGAAGTAGAGGGTGCGGTAAAACCCCTGGAAGGCCACCCCCGTGTTCAGGAGGATGGCGATGGCGGTGGCCAGGAGAAGCCCCGTGGGTACGGTGAAGAGCACGTACCAAAAGGTGTTCCCCGAGGCCCGCCAAAAAAGCGGGTCCCTGAGGAGGATCTGGTAGTTCTCAAGCCCGGCAAAGGCTGCCGGGCGCAGGAAGTTCACCTTCTCAAAAAGGCTCAGGTAAAAGGCGTAGAAGGTGGGAAAGACCTGCCAGACCAATAAAAGCGCCAGGGCCGGCCAGACCAAAGCCCACCCGTAAAAGGCCGCCTGCTCCCTCTCCCCCATGCGCCGCCCGAAGAGGAGGGCAAAGGCGAGGGGGACGAGGAAAGCGGCCCAGGGAAACCAAGGCGCCAAAAGCCCCAAGAGCAAGAGCGCATGGCGGAGGCCAAAGCGGAGGCCATAGAGGGCGAAGGCGCCGTAGGCCAAAGCCCCAAGGGGGACCCAAAAGGGAGGCGCAAAGCCAAGCCTTTCCGCCAGCACCGCCAAGGCCCAAAGGACCCCCACGGAGAGGAGAAGGTGCAACGGGTACCCCCGCATCCCGTGCCGGAGTATACCAACCCCCTTAGGATGGGGAGCATGTGGACCCTGACCCTGGACACCGCCACCCCCTACCTGGCCCTGGGCCTCTTCCGGGGGGAGGAGGGGGTGGGCCGGGTGGTGCGCCTGGGAAGGCGGCACGAGGAGGTGCTTTTTGGCCTCCTGGACGAGGTCTTAGCCGAGGTGGGGGCGGAGAGGGAAGCGATCGGCGCCCTGGTCCTGGGCACGGGCCCAGGCTCCTACACGGGCCTCCGCATCGCCCTGGCGGCGGGGCTTGGCATCGCCTTCGCCCAAGGGGCCAGGGTCCATGGGGTAAGCTCCCTCCTCGCCGCCGCCTGGCCCTTCCTGGCGGAAGGGGGACCGCCCCTCACCCCCCTTTTCACCGCAAGGAACCGGCTCTACTACGGGGCCACCTACGCCAAGCGGGAAGGGAGGCCGGTGGAGATAACCCCCCCAGGAAGCTCAAGGCGGAGGAGCTTCCCCACGAAGGCCTCCTCCTGGACCCACCCCCTGACCCCCGGGCCCTTTACGAGCTCCTTCCCTTCGCCCAGGAAGGGGCGGAACCCCTTTACCTCTAGTCGGCGGCCACCCCCGGGAGGCGGGGAACCCGGTAGAGGTAGCTCGGAAGGGGCTCTTGGAAGGGGGCCCCCCGGAGCCTTTCCGCCATGAGGACCAGGTTCTCCCCGGCGATGCGGGCGTCCTCCACCAGTTCCGGGTTCTCCTTGAAGGTAGCAAGCCCCCGCCGGTGGGCATAGACGAGGCCCAAGGGCGCAAGGACGAAGCCCATGTAGGAAAGGGGCAGGAGCATCTGGGCCAAGGCCTGGCTCGCCCCCTCCTCCTCGGCCACCGCCAGGAGGGCCATGGGCTTGCCCAGGTTGAGAAGCCCCTGGTTTTCCATGGAGGTCATCCGCTCCAAGAGGGCCTTCATCCGGGCGGAAACGCTAAACCAGTACACGGGGGTGGCGAAGACCACGGCGTCGGCGTTCAGGATCCGCTCCGCCACCTTGCCAAACCCGTCCCAAGGCCCCTGCACGCAGGTTTCGGGACCGCAGGAGGAAGGGTCTTGGGAGTAGTTCCCCGCGCATAGGGGAAAGGGGTGCTTCACCAAGTCCAGGCGCTCCGTGGTGGCTCCCTTGCGCCTGGCCGCCTCCAAAACCTCGTCCAAAAGCTCCGCCGTAAACCCGTCCGTCCGTGCCGATGCGTTGACGCCGAGCACGCGTAAACCCATAAATATCACCTACGCACTAAACCTCTTTTAGTATAACACGCGCATTTACGGGCGGAAGGTCCCGGCCACAAACTCCCCCATCCCCCGGGCCCGCACGGGGTAGCCCTGCAGCCACCCCTCCCCCGCCACGGGGCCTTCCCAGTAGGCCACCCGGGTGGTGCGGGAGAGGATCTCCCCTTCCCGGAAGAGGGGCCTGAGGGTTAGGGAGAGCGCTGGCCCCTCGAGGCGCCAGGCCAGGGTGTAGACCCGGCCCGAGGGGCTTCGCCAAACCTCCAAGGGGACGAAGGCGAGGTCCAAGGCCTCCACCCACCCCAAGGGGTCCATCCGGCTCCCCAGGACCTGGACCACCTGGCCCTGGGCGTCCTTCACCTGGTAGGCCATGAGCTCGGAGCCGTCGGAGAGGTGGAGGCCAAACCAGTCCCAGGTGGCCTGGACCCCGGAAAGCTGCTCCCCCCACTGGTGGTCCAGCCAGGCCTCCCCTTCGGCCTTTTCCCCGAGAATCCTGCCCGAGGCCCGGACCCGGGTGTAGGACTGGTAGTACATCCGCCCCGTGGCCTCCGTGCCGGAGTAGCCCGGGGGGTGGACCACGGGGGGCTTTTGGGGCTGGAAGAAGAGGTCTAGCGGCCCCGCCAGGAGGCGGAAGTCTTCCCCTTCCCGCTCCAGGCGCCAACCCCCCACCTCCAGCCTGGGCCCAGGCTCCGCCCGGCCCCGGGGGGCCAGGAGGTCCTGGTCGGAAACCTCGAGGAAGCGCCTCTCCCCCGTGCGCAGGTCGGTGAGGGCCAGGTGGGCGGCGTGGAAGGCGCCAAAGAGGCTTCCCGGCAGGCCCAGGATGCGGTAGGAAGGAGGGGCGTAGGCCTTGAAGAAGGCGAAGTGGAAGGCGTAGGGCTCCGCGTGGCCCGAGGCGTACCACCACTCCAAAGGGGCGGGCTTCGGGTCCCAATCCTTGGGGTCGGGAAGCCTTTCGGGGTCCACCCGCAAAAGGAGAGGGGCGCAGGCGGCGAGGAGAAGGGGAAGCAGGGCCAGCCGCTTCATAAGGGGCCTCCCCCTATAGCCTACCGGGGCAGAGGGGGGCCTGTGTAACCCCGCAAACAGGCCTTTGGGCTAAGCTTATCCCCGTGACCGATACCCACGCCCACCTGGACTTCCTGGAACCCGGGGAGCTAGCGGAGGTGCAGGCCCACCTCCCGGAACTCCGGGCCGTCCTCACCCTAGGGGTGGACCCAAGCCGTTGGGAGAAGACCCTGGCCCTGGCCCAAGGGAACGTGTACGCCGCCCTCGGCCTCCACCCCACGAGCGCCCACCTCCTCTCCCCGGAGGTGGAGGAGGCGCTCCGCCACCACGCCCGCCACGAGCGGGTAAGGGCCATCGGGGAGACGGGCCTGGACTACTACTGGACCCCCGAGACCCAAAGGGCCCAGCTGCGCGCCCTGGACTTCCAGGCGGCCCTGGCGGAAGAAAGGGGGCTTCCCCTTGTCCTCCACGTGCGGAGCAAGGACGGAAGCGCCGAGGAGGACCTCGCCGCCTGGCTCCGCCTCCACCGCCCCAAACGGGTGGTCCTCCACGCCTTCGGCGGGCACCCGGCCTTGGAGCGGGCGGGCCTCGAGGTGGGGGCCTACTTCAGCCTGGCAGGCCCCCTCACCTACAGGAAGAACGAACCCCTAAGGGAGGTGGCGAGGCGCCTCCCCGAAGACCGCCTCCTGGTGGAAACCGACACCCCCTTCCTCCCCCCGAGCCCCACCGGGGGAAGCGCAACCGCCCCCACTACGTGCGCTTTACCCTGGCGCGGCTTGCGGAGGTGCGGGGGCTAAGCCTCGCCGAGGCGGAAGCCCTCACGGACCGAAACGCCCAGGTATGCTTTGGGTGGTGATGCGAAGGCTCCTTTTTGCCCTGGTCTTCCTCCTCCTCGCCGCCCTGGCGGCTCCCCGGCTCGTGGTGGAGCCCGAGGACGGGGTAGAACCCCTCCTGGACCTCATCCGCTCGGCCAAGGAGGAGATCCTGGTCAAGGTCTACCTCTGGACCCCAAGCCGCCTGGACCTGGTGGAGGCCTTGGGGGAGGCGGTAGCCCGAGGGGTTAAGGTGCGGGTCCTCCTGGAGCGGGAGCCCTCAGGGGGGCGGGCGGACCTCACGGTCTACCAGGCCCTGAAGGAACGGGGAGTGGAGGTGCGCCTCACCACCCCCTTCCGCTTCGTCTTCGTCCACGAGAAGAGCGTGGTGGTGGACCGCAAACGGGCCTGGGTGGGGACGATGAACTTCACGGGAAGCTCCTTCGGTGCCAACCGGGAATACGCCCTCATCCTGGACGACCCCAAGCAGGTGGCGGAGGTGGCCCGGGTCTTTGAGGCGGACTGGAAGGGGGAGCGCCTGGACCTTTCCCGGCCCCTCCTCGTCTGGGCCCCAAGCCGCACCCTGGGCGGGGTCAAGGAGGGCAACGCCCGCGAGGTCCTCCTCTCCCTCATCCGCGGGGCCAAGAAGGAGCTTTTCTTGGAGCACCAGGCCATGGCGGACCCCGAGGTGGTGGCGGCTCTGAAGGAGGCCTTGGCCCGGGGGGTCAGGGTGCGCCTGGTGGGAAGCCCCGCCGAGCCCGGGGACACCTACTTCCTGGCGGGTGCGGAGGCGCTTAAGGCGGCGGGGGCCGAGGTGCGCTTCCTCCCCGACCCCTATGTCCACGCCAAGGTCCTGGTCAAGGACGGGGAGGTGGCCCTTTTGGGAAGCCTGAACCTGAGCGCCAACTCCCTCAACGCCAACCGGGAACTCGCCGTGCTCCTTTCCCGCAAGGAAGCCCCCGAGGCCTTCGCCCGCCTCCTCGCCACCATGGAAAAGGACTTCCAGGCGGGGCTTAAGGAGAACCCCTTCGCCCTCCCCGAGGTGGAAGGGGTCATCCCCTGGCAGGAGGCCCCCAGGTATTTTGGCCGGGTGGCCTGGGTGGAAGGGGTGATCCAGCGGGTGGAGGACCGGGGCACCGTGGCCTTCCTCCACTTCGGCACGGGGGAAAGGGACCTGCGCCTGGTGGTCTTCCCCCGGAGCTACGGCCTCTTCCAACAACCCTTCCCCCAAAGCTACCTGGGCAAGCGGGTGCGGGCCAAGGGGCGCATCGTCCTCTACGCCGGGTATTACGAGATCGTCCTGGAAAGCCCCGAGGCCCTGGAGGTCCTGGATGGAAGCCCTTAAAGCCCTGGGCTACGAGGTGAGCCCCCTTGAGGGGGGGTGGTATGCGGAGAAGCGCCGGGGCGGGGTGGTCTACCAGGTCTTCTACGGGGAAGGGGGGGATGTAAGGCTAAGGCGGCGCCGCTTCCTCCGGGAGGAAGCGGGCCCCAGGACCTTAGCCGGGGTGGCGGGGGAGTGGGCGGCCCGCCTGGAGGTGGAGGAGAACTTCTTTGCCGTGGCCGAGCCCGAGCGGCTTCCCGAGCTCGTCTTGGCCTTTGAGCGGCTTGACCGGGAGGGGGAAACCCCCTAAACTTAGGCCCAACATGCGCCCGCGTCTTCTCAACAACGGCTAGCTGGGGGGCGATGCACCTGGCCCCCCCGGTCCCCCATGGCCGGGGGGGCCAACGCTTAGGAGGGAAGGATGCGCGTACTGGTGAAGGACCTGAAGCGGCACGTGGGCGAGGAAGTGGAGCTTTTTGGCTTTCTCCACTGGCGGCGGGATTTGGGCAAGGTGCAGTTCCTCCTCTTCCGGGACCGAAGCGGGGTGGTGCAGGTGGTGACGGGGGGAAGGAAGCTTCCCCTGCCCGAGTCCTCCTTACGGGTGCGGGGGGTAGTGGTGGAAAACCCCAAGGCCCCGGGGGGCCTCGAGGTCCAGGCCCAGGACCTGGAGGTCCTCTCCCCCGCCCTAGAACCCACCCCGGTGGAGATCCCCAAGGAGGAGTGGCGGGCCCACCCCGATACCCTCCTGGAGTACCGCTACGTGACCCTGAGGGGGGAAAAGGCCCGCGCCCCCCTCAAGGTGCAGGCCGCCTTGGTGCGGGGCTTCCGCCGCTATTTGGACCGGCAGGACTTCACGGAGATCTTCACCCCCAAGGTGGTGCGGGCCGGGGCCGAGGGGGGGTCGGGGCTTTTCGGCGTGGACTACTTTGAGCAAAGGGCCTACCTGGCCCAGTCCCCCCAGCTCTACAAGCAGATCATGGTGGGGGTGTTTGAGCGGGTCTACGAGGTGGCCCCGGTGTGGCGCATGGAGGAGCACAACACGAGCCGCCACCTGAACGAGTACCTCTCCCTGGACGTGGAGATGGGCTTCATTGAGGGCGAGGAGGACCTTATGCGCCTGGAGGAAGGCCTCCTCCAGGAGATGCTGGAAGAAGCCCTCACCGCCGCCGGGAACGAGATAAGGCTTCTCGGGGCCGAGTGGCCCTCCCTCCCCAAGGACATCCCCCGCCTGACCTTGGCCGAGGCCCGGCGCCTCCTGAAGGAGGAGCTAGGCTACCCCGCCGGCCAGGACCTCTCCGAGGAGGCGGAGAGGCTCCTCGGCCAGTACGCCAAGGAGCGCTGGGGCACGGACTGGCTCTTCCTCACCCGCTACCCGCGGGCGGTGCGTCCCTTTTACACCTACCCCGAGCCCGACGGCACCACCCGGAGCTTTGACCTCCTCTTCCGCGGCCTGGAGATCACCTCAGGGGGCCAGCGCATCCACCGCTACGAAGACCTCCTGCAGAGCCTCCAGGCCAAGGGCATGGACCCCGAGGCCTTCCAGGGGTACCTGGAGGTCTTCAAGTACGGCATGCCCCCCCACGGGGGCTTTGCCATCGGGGCGGAAAGGCTCACGCAGAAGCTTCTGGGCCTGCCCAACGTGCGCTACGCCCGGGCCTTCCCCCGGGACCGGCACCGGCTTACCCCCTAGAAGGGGCGGGGAGCCTGAGCTCCCCGCCCGGGGCTAGAAGCGGTCAAAGAGGATTTCCCGCTTCACCTCTTCAATGAGCTGGGTCACGGGGATCTCCCGGGGACAGGCCTCGGTGCAGTTGTAGGCGGTGCGGCAACGCCACACCCCGCTTCCCGAGCCCAGGGCCTTGAAGCGCTCCCTCTTGCCCCGGTCGCGGGAGTCAAAGATGAAACGGTGGGCCTGGACGATGGCCGCCGGGCCCAAGTAGGTGCCGTTCACCCAGAAGACGGGGCAGCTGGTGGTGCAGCTGGCGCAGAGGATGCACTTGGTGCCCTGGTCAAAGCGCTCCCTTTCCTCGGGGGACTGGAGGCGCTCCCGCTGGGGCGGGGGTTCGTCGTTGATGAGAAAGGGCTTCACCGCCCGGTAGGCGGCGAAGAAGGGCTCCATGTCCACGATGAGGTCCTTCTCCACCGGCAGGCCCCGGATGGGCTCCACGGTGATGACGTTACCCAGGTCCTTCACCAGGGTCTTGCAGGCCAGGCGGTTTCTGCCGTTGATGAGCATGGCGTCGGAGCCGCAGATCCCGTGGCCACAACTCCGGCGGAAGGCCAGGGTGCCATCCTGTTCCCACTTGACCTTGTGCAGGAGGTCCAAGACCCGGTCCGTGGGCTCCGCCTCCACCTGGTAGGTCTGCCAGCGGGGCTTTGGGTCCTTGGCGGGGTCAAAACGGAGGATCTTCAGGGTGACCTGCATGGGCGCCTCCTAGTAGGTGCGGGCCTTGGGCTCAAAGCGGCCCAGGACCACGGGCTTGTAACGGAAGGCCACCTTGCCGTCCGCCACCTTGTAGGCCAGGGTGTGCTTGAGCCAGTTCTGGTCGTCCCGCTCGGGGTAGTCCTCCCGGGCGTGGGCCCCGCGGGACTCCGTGCGGTTTAGGGCCGAGTGGACCAGGGCCTCGGAGACCTCGAGGAGGTACCCAAGCTCCAAGGCCTCCACCAGCTCGGTGTTGTAGGCGTCCCCCTTATCCTCAATGGAAATCCGGCTGTAGCGGTCCATGAGCTCCTTGAGGATCTCCACCTGCTTTTGCAAAAGCTCCCCGGTGCGGAAGACGGAGGCGTGGTCCATCATGGACTGCTGCAGCTCCGCCCGCAACACCGCCACCTTCTCCGTGCCCGTGGAGTTCTTGATGCGCTCAATGCGCTCGCGGCTTGGGCCCAGGTGCTCCTCGGTGAGCTCGTGGTAATCGGCGTCCTTGGCGAAGCGGGCGGCGTGGATGCCAGCCCGGCGGCCAAAGACCACCAGGTCCCCCAGGGAGTTGGTGCCCAGACGGTTCGCCCCGTGCAGGCTCACGCAGGCCGCCTCCCCGGCGGCGTAGAGACCGGGAACCACGGTGTTCTTCTCGTCCTGGATCACCTGGCCCCACAGGGTGGTGGGAATCCCCCCCATGGCGTAGTGGGCCGTGGGCATGACCGGCACCGGCTCCTTCAGGGGGTCCACCCCCAGGTAGATGCGGCTGAACTCGGTGATGTCGGGGAGTTTCTTCTCAATGACCTCCGGGGGCAGATGGGTGAGGTCCAAGAGGACGTGGTCCTTCTTGGGGCCCACCCCGCGCCCCTCCCGCACCTCCAGGTACATGGCCCGGGCCACCATGTCCCGGGGGGCTAGGTCCTTGATGGTGGGGGCGTAGCGCTCCATGAAGCGCTCCCCCAAGGCGTTGCGCAAAATACCCCCCTCGCCCCGGGCCCCTTCCGTGAGGAGGATGCCCAAGGGGTAAAGCCCCGTGGGGTGGAACTGGTAGAACTCCATGTCCTCCAGGGGCAAGCCCTTGCGGTAGAGGATGGCCTGCAGGTCCCCGGTGAGGGTGTAGGCGTTGGAGGTCACCTTGTAGATGCGGCCAAACCCCCCGGAGGCGATGACGATGGCCTTGGCCTGGAAGAGGTGGAGCTCCCCCGTGGCCAGTTCCAAGGCCACCAGGCCCTTGGCCACCCCGTCCTCGAGGATGACGTCCGTGACGTGGAACTCGTTGTAGAAGGTGATGTTGTGCTTGACGCACTGCTGGTAGAGGGTCTGGAGGATCATGTGCCCCGTGCGGTCGGCGGCGTGGGCCGCCCGGTGCACGGGAGCCTTGCCCCAGTCCTTGGTGTGCCCGCCGAAGCGGCGCTGGGCGATCTTGCCGTTGGGAAGGCGGTCAAAGGGAAGGCCCATGTGCTCTAACTCAAGCACCGCCTCAATGACCTCCTTGGCGAAGACCTCGGCGGCGTCCTGGTCGGTGAGGTAGTCCCCTCCCTTGACCGTGTCAAACATGTGCCATTCCCAGTGGTCCTCCTCCACGTTGCCCAGGGCCGCCCCTATCCCCCCTTGGGCCGCCCCCGTGTGGCTCCGGGTGGGGTAAAGCTTGCTGACCACCGCCACATCGGCGCCTTCCCTGGCCGCATAAAGGGCGGTGGCGAGGCCCGCCCCGCCCGCACCCACCACGATGACCTCGTGTCTGTGCGCCATACTAGTTCACCCCAAAGTCGTGGTTAAAAAGGCTCAGGCTCCCCAGGACGAAGAGGAAGGCGATGAGGCCGTAGAGCACCACCTTGGTCCAGAAGCGCTTGGCGGGATGGCGGATCCAATCGTCCAGAACGTAGCGAAGCCCGTTGGTCCCGTGCAGGAGGGCCAGGGCCAGGATAAGCCAGTCGTAGATCTTCCAGGTGGTCTGGGAAAGTCTCTTGGCCACGTAGTTGTAATCAATCTTGTTGAGGTCCATGAGGACGGCGTTCATCCACATGTGGCCGATGAGGAGGAAGACGAGGACCACCCCGGAGATGCGCATGAAAACCCACCAGTAAAGCTCCAGGTTGGTGCTGGCCTCGAGCCTCGCCTCTTGGTAGCGCTTGGACTTAATCGCCATGGCTCCCTCCCAGGATGCCCCCGCCAATCTTCACCAGGAAGGGCAGGTAGAAGAGGACGAAAAGCACCCAGACGGCGTACCAAAGCTGCCTTTGGTAGCGCACCCCCCAGGTGGTGAAGTCCATGAGGATGATCCTAAGCCCGTTGAACCCGTGGTAGAGCACCCCGGCGATGAGGAGCAATAGCCCCACCTGGAACACGGGCTGGTGGTAGAACTTCATGAGGGCGTTGGACACCTCCGGCCCCCACATGGCGCTTGAGATATTGGCCACGTGGAGCATGAGGAAGACCAGGATGCCCAGGCCTGAGATCCGGTGCAGGTAAAACGCCCACTGCCCTTCTCTTCCCCTGTACATGGCACCTCCTTGCCGGAGTTATCATACACCTTTCCCCCTGGGCCCTTGCGTCGGGCAGCCCACCTTTCCGCCGTCCTATACCCCATGCCCGTATACGAGGCTTGGTCCCAACGAAGCTTCCCCCTTGGCTGCCCCCACCGCCCCAAGAAGGGGGCCTTCCCAGGGGCAAGGCGGGCTTTTCCCGCCCGGGAACGAGGTATTGACAGGGGGGGGAGGGGGGGCATAATGGGGGGCGTGCCGCGGGGGATACCCCGGGGGGCACGGGAAGGAGGTGGTCATGGTGGAACTCTTCGGATTCGGTCCGCATCTCATGGTGGACGGGTACGACGCCAACCCCATTAAGCTCCAGGACGCTGAGCTGGTGCGCCGCGTCCTGGACGAGCTCCCCCAGGAGATGGAGATGACCAAGGTTCTCCCCCCCTTCGTCTACAGCTACGGCCCGAACGGGGAGGACGGGGTGACGGGGGTGGTGATCATCGCCGAAAGCCACATCGCCATCCACACCTTCCCCAAGAAGCGCTTCCTCTCCATCGACATCTTTTCCTGCAAGGCCTTTGACATGGCCAAGGCCCTGAAGAAGCTGGCCGAGGTCTTTGAGATCGGGCGCTACGAGACCTACATGATCCACCGGGGCAAGGAGTTCCCCAAGGACCCCGAGCTGGCCCGGAAGATTGTCCTGGGCGAACGGGAGTACCTGGAGGCCCGGGTCAGCTAGCGGGCCCACCCCCCTTCCCCGGGCACGCCCGGGGTTTTCATTTTGCGCTCATCCTTTCTGCCTAGCCTTGATAGAGGAGGCTTAGGTATGGTGCGTAGGCTCTTTCCCCTCGTGCTCCTCTTGGGTCTTGCCCTGGCACAAAACTTCCGGGGCCTTTCCCTGGGCACCCCCTACCCCGAGATGGGGGTGCAACCGGGGGAAAGCGTCAACCTGACCCTCACCCTGAAGAACTACGGGCTTCCGCCTGGGGTGATCCGCCTAAGCGTGGCGGAGGTTCCCCAGGGCTGGCAGGCGAGCCTGATTGGGGGCGGCCGGCTCGTGCGGGCGGTGCACCTGGCCACGGACGGGGAGGCCACCCTGACCCTTAGGCTCCAGCCCCCTAAGGAGGTGAAGCCGGGCACCTACCGCTTCCTGGTGCGGGCCGAGGGCCTAGGGCAAACGACGAGCCTCCCCATCGCCTTGGTGGTGGGCCAAGGCTTGCCGCAACGGCTTAGCCTCGAGGCCGAACTCCCCGTGCTCAAAGGCCCCCCCACCAGCGCCTTCCGCTACCGGGTGACCCTCAAGAACGAGTCCGACCGGGACCTTTTGGTTTCCCTGGAGTACGAGGCCCCCAAGGGCTTCCAGGTCACCTTCACCCCCGCCTTCGCCAGCCAGCAGGTGACGAGCCTGCCCCTCAAGGCCGGGGAAAGCAAGGATCTGGACGTGGAGGTCTCCTTGCCCAAGGACACCCAGGCGGACACCTACGGCCTTACCCTGCGGGCGGTGGCGGGGGAGGCCAGGGCGGAGCTCGCCCTCACCCTGGAGGTCACGGGGCGGCCCGAGGTGCGCTTCACCACCAAGGAAGGGCGGCTTTCCGGCCAGGTGGTGGCGGGCCGGGAAAACGCCGTGAAGCTCGTGGTGAAAAACGAGGGAAGCGCCCCCGCCAAGAACCTCTCCTTCAGCGCCATGGAGCCCTCGGGGTGGGAGGTGAAGTTTGAACCCGAAAAGCTGGAAGCCCTGAACCCCGGCCAGGAAGAGGAAATTACCGCCCGCATCAAGCCCTCCCCCAAGGCGGTCACGGGGGACTACATGGTGACCCTTTCCCTCTCGGGGGACGAGGGGGTCTCGGAAAGCCTGGACTACCGGGCCACCGTGGTGCGCTCCAGCCTCTGGGGTCTGGTGGGGGTGGGCATCATGGCCGTGGCCCTTCTGGTCCTGGGCTTTGCCGTGAACCGCTTCGGCCGGAGGTAGCATGGCGGTCATCCAAACCCGCGGCCTCACCAAGCGCTACAGCCGGGTGGTGGCCGTGGAGGACCTGAACCTGGAGGTGGCGGAGGGGGAGGTTTTCGGCCTCCTCGGCCCCAACGGCTCGGGCAAGACCACCACCATCCTCATGCTCCTGGGCCTCACCGAGCCCACCGCAGGCGAGGCCCGGGTCCTGGGGCTTGACCCCATGCGGGAGCCCCTGAAGGTGAAGGCGAAGGTGGGCTACCTCCCGGACCAGGTGGGCTTCTATGGGGAACTCACCGCCTGGGAAAACCTGCGCTACACCACAAGGCTTCTCGGCCTTTCCGAGGCCGAGGCCAAGGCCCGGATTGAGGAGGTGCTAAAGCGCATGGGGCTTTGGGAGGTAAGGGACCGGCGGGTTTCCGCCTTCAGCCGGGGGATGCGCCAGCGCCTGGGCCTGGCGGAGGTCCTCCTCAAACGGCCCAAGGTGGCCATCCTGGACGAGCCCACCCTGGGCTTGGACCCGGAGGCCGCCCGGGAGTTTTTGGCGCTCATCAAGGGCCTAAAGCAGGAGGGCATCACCGTCCTCCTTTCCAGCCACCTCCTGCACCAGGTGCAGGAGATCTGCGACCGGGTGGGGCTTTTCCACAAGGGAAGGCTCGCCCTTTTGGGCACCGTGGAGGAGCTCGCCCAAAGGGTGCTCGGGGGCGGGTACGAGATCCAGGTGGAGGCGAGCCCGGGCCTCGCCGAGGCCTTCGCCGCCTTAGACGGGGTAGCCAAGGTGGAGGCGGGGGAAGGGCACTACCGCATCCTCGCCACCCGGGACCTCAGGCCTGAGCTTGCCCGCATCGCCGTGGCGCAGGGTAGCCTCTATGGCCTTGCCTTGCGCAAACCGAACCTGGACGAGGTCTACGCCCACTACTTTAAGGAGGTGGCCCATGCGGCGTGAGGGTTCCCCTTGGACCGGGCTTTGGGCCGTCTTCTTCAAGGAGATGGCGGACCACCTCTCGGGGCTCAGGATGCGGATCCTGGAGGCCCTCATCCTCCTTTCCGCCCTGGCTGCCCTGTACACGGGTACCCAGACCTTAAGGCAGACCGTGGGGGAAGACCCCTACCTCTACCTCAAGCTCCTCACCACGGCCCAAGACCCCCTGCCCTCCTTCGTGGGCTTCCTCTCCTTCTTCGTGCCCCTGGCGGCCATCGCCCTAGCTTTTGACGCCGTGAACGGGGAGTACGCCCGGGGCACCCTTTCCCGCATCCTCTCCCAACCCATCTACCGGGACGCCCTCCTCTTCGGCAAGTTCTTGGCGGGGCTTGGCACCCTGGCGGTCCTCCTCCTCGCCCTTTTCCTCCTGGTGGTGGGCCTTGGGCTCTTCACCTTGGGCGTGCCCCCTGAGGCGGAGGAGATGGCCCGCGCCTTCTTCTTCCTCCTGGCCACCCTGGCCTACGCAGGGGTCTGGCTCGCCCTAGGCCTTCTCTTCTCGGTGCTCTTCCGCCAGCCCGCCACCGCCGCCTTGGCCGCCATCGGGGTCTGGCTCTTCTTCGCCGTCTTTTACCCCATCCTCACCGACCTGGCGGCCAACGCCCTCCTCCTCCAGGCCGACCCCTTTGACCCGGAAAGCCAACTCCGCCAGGCCAACCTGGCCCTCTGGATCTCCCGGCTTTCCCCCAACACCCTCTACGCCGAAACCCTCACCGCCGTCCTCAACCCGGCGGTGCGTTCCCTGGGGCCCATCCTCATCACCCAGCTGGAGGGGGCGGTGCTCGGCACCCCCCTGCCCCTAGGGCAAAGCCTCCTCCTCGTCTGGCCCCAGCTCACCGGGCTTTTCGCCCTGGTGATCCTCCTCTTCACCCTGGCCTACGTGGCCTTCCAGCGGCAGGAGGTGCGGGCCTGAGAAGGGCTACTCCTCCAGCCACTCCGTGGCGTAGGCGCTCGTCTTGGGGATGACACAGAGGAACTCCACGGGCTCATCCCCCTCGTTCACGTAGGCGTGGGGGGTGTCCGGGGGGATGTAGACCGCCTGGCCGGCGGAAACCTCGCGCACCTCGTTCCCCAGGAAGACCTTCATCCGCCCGGAAAGCACGTACTGCTCGTGCTCAATGGTGGGGTGCTTGTGCCTGGGGATGCGCCCTCCAGGAAGGAGGGTGAACTTGCGGGTGATGAAGTGGGGGGCCCCGTCCTCGGGACCGATGAGCACCTGGATAAAGGCCTTCTCCCCCCGCTCCACGGGGCGGGCTTCCACGCTCGCCGCTTGCTTGACCACGGGCTTCATGCCGCCCATTGTAGCAAAAGGGCCTCCACGTCCTCGTCCGTGACCTCGCTGAAGTCCAGGTAGTAGGCCCCCACGGCGGCGAAGTCGGGGGGAGTGGAAAGGGCCACCACCTCCGCCCGCTCCTTGAGCTTTTCCGCCGCCTCCGGGCTCGCCACGGGCACCGCCACCACCACCCGCCTGGGGTTTTCCGTCAAGACCACGGAAAGGGCCGCCTCCATGCTGGAACCCGTGGCGATGCCGTCGTCCACCAGGACCACATCCCGCCCCGAAAGAGGCACCTTGGGACGCACCTTGCGGTAGCGCTCCGCCCGCTTGCGGATCACGTCCTTCTGCCGGGCCGCCTCCCTTTCCAGGTAGCTTTTGTCGGCGTACTGAAAGGCGTACGGGCGCAGGATCAGCTCCCCCTTCTCCCCCACCGCCCCCAGGGCGAACTCAGGGTTGCCGGGCGCTCCCACCTTGCGCACCAAGACCACGTCCAGCTCGCCTCCCAGGCGCCGGGCCACCTCGTCCGCCACCACCACCCCACCCCGGGGTATCCCCAAGACCACAGGACGCTCCAAGCCTAGGGGTTTTATGCCCTCGGCCAAAAGGGCTCCGGCGTGCCGGCGGTCACGGAAGCGCATAGGAAACCTCCAGTATCCATGCTACACCAGTCCACAGTCTTGAACGCGGTATAAAGAGTTTGGTAACCTGGGGGGCAAAGGAGGGTAGCATGTCTGAAGTCGGCACCAAGCCTTGGCTGGCCCACTACGACCCGGGTGTCCCGGCGGAGGTAGAGGTCCCCCCCATCCCCCTTTGGCGCCTTTTGGAGGAGAGCGCCCAGCGCTTTCCCAAGAACGTGGCCCTGGAGTTCCTGGGGAAAACCTTAACCTACGGGGAAACCTGGGACCTGGCCCGCCGCTTCGCCCAGGGGCTAAAGGACCTCGGGGTAAGGCCGGGGGACCGGGTGGCCATCATGCTCCCCAACACGCCCCAGTTCGTCCTGGCCTTCTTCGGCACCCTGTTGGCGGGGGGCGTGGGGGTGAACGTGAACCCCCTCTACACCCCGCGGGAGCTCAGGCACCAGCTGGCCGATGCCGGGGCGGAGACCCTCATCATCCTGGACCACCTCCTCCCCCGCTTCCTGGAGGTGGAAAAGGAAACGCCCGTAAAGCGGGTGGTGGTCACGGGCATCAAGGACTTCCTCCCCTTCCCCAAGAACCTCCTCTACCCCTTGAAGGCCAAAAGGGACAAGCTTCCCCTGGGCTTCCCCAAGCGGGAAGGCTTCTTCGCCTTCACTGAGCTCCTCAAGCGCCCCCCCGCCGCGCCCCACATGGCCGATCCCGAGGACCTCGCCCTCCTCCAGTACACGGGCGGCACCACGGGGATCTCCAAGGGGGCCATGCTCACCCACCGCAACCTGGTGGCCAACGTCCTGCAGATTGACGCCTGGGACCCCACCTCCAGGGAGCTTTTGGGCAAGGGGGTGATGCTCGGGGCCCTTCCCTTCTTCCACGTCTACGGCATGACCGTGGCCATGAACTACGGCCTCTTCTCCGGCTACAAGCTTGTCCTCCTCCCCCGCCCGGAGATCCACGCCGTGGTGGAGGCCATAGAGAAGCACCAGGTCACCCACTTCCCCGGGGTGCCCACCCTGTACGTGGCCTTCAACAACTTCCCCGGGATTGAGAAGCGCAACGTCAAAAGCATACGCATCTGCCTCTCGGGGGCGGCCCCCCTGCCCGTGGAGGTGGCCAAGCGCTTTGAGGAGATCACCGGAGCCAGGCTCATTGAGGGCTACGGCCTCTCCGAAGCGAGCCCTGTGACCCACTCCAACCCCGTGGAAGGGGTGGTGAAAAAGGGCTCCATCGGCATGCCCCTCCCCAGCGTGGAGGCCAAGGTGGTGGACGAGGGGGGCAAGGAGGTCCCCTTGGGCGAGGTGGGTGAGCTCATCGTCAAGGGCCCCAACGTCATGAAAGGCTACTGGAACCGCCCCGAGGAAACCCAAAAGGCCCTCAAGGACGGCTGGCTCTACACCGGCGACATGGCCCGCATGGACGAGGACGGCTACTTCTACATCGTGGACCGCAAAAAGGACATGATCATCGCCGGCGGCTACAACATCTACCCCCGCGAGGTGGAAGAGGTCCTCTACACCCACGCGGCCGTCCAGGAAGCCGCCGTGGTGGGCGTCCCCGACCCCTACCGCGGGGAAACCGTGGCTGCCTTCCTCGTCCTCAAACCCGAGTACCGGGGCAAGGTGACGGAAAAGGACATAGAGGCCTTCTGCCGCCAGCACCTGGCCGCCTACAAGGTACCCCGCATCCTCGTCTTCCGCGATAGCCTCCCCAAGTCCAGCGTGGGGAAGATCCTAAGGCGGGAGCTTAGGGAGGAGTTCGCCAAGCGGCAAGGCTAACCCCGGGCCCGCGCCACCGCCTCCCCAAAGGCGGCCACGGCCTTATCCACCTCCTCCAGGGTGGTGGTGCGGCCCAGGGAAAAGCGCAAGGAAGCCTTGGCCTCCCGGGGGGGGCGGCCTAAGGCCAGGAGGACGTGGGAGGGCTCGAGGCTCCCCGCCGAGCAGGCGGAGCCCGAGGAAACGGCCACCCCCAGGAGGTCCATGGCGAGGAGCAAGGCCTCCCCATCCGCCCCCTTCACCGTGACGTTCGTCAGGTGGGGCAGGCGGGCCGTGGGGTGGCCGTTCCGCTCCACCCCGGGCACGGCGAGGAGGCCGGCCTCGAGGCGGTCCCTCAGGGCGGCGAGGCGCGGCGCTTCCTCGGGCAGGAGCCTCAAGGCCTTCTCCAAGGCCACCGCCATACCCCAGGCCAGGACCGGGCTCGGCGTCCCCCCCCGCCTCCCCCCTTCCTGGGTTCCCGGCACCAAGGGGACGAGGTCCACCCCTTGGCGCACCAGAAGCGCCCCCACCCCCTTGGGCCCGTGGAACTTGTGGGCGCTTAGGGAAACCAGATCCGCCTCCACCTCGTCCGCCCGCAAAGGGACGTGGCCTATGGCCTGCACGGCGTCCGTGTGGAAGAGAACCCCCCGGGCGTGGGCCACCTGGGCGATCTCCCGGATGGGGTAAAGGGTACCCACCTCGTTGTTGGCGGCCATGACGCTCACCAGGAAGGTGTCGGGCCTCAAGGCCTCCGCCACCTGCTCGGGGTAGACAAGGCCGAAGCGGTCGGGCTTTAGGCGGGTCACGGCGAAGCCCAGGCGCTCCAGAAGCCTTAGGGCCCCAAGGACCGCCGAGTGCTCCACCTCGGTGCTCACCACGTGCCCCCGCCCCTTGGCCAAGGCCACCCCCAGGAGGGCCAGGGCGTCCGCCTCCGAGCCCCCGCTGGTGAAGACCACCTCCCGGGGCCTCACCCCGAGGAGGGAGGCCACCTTCTCCCGCGCCCCCTCCAGCACCCGCCGGGCCTCCTGGCCAAAGCGGTGGATGCTGGAGGGGTTGCCAAAGGCCTCCTCCACCCCCCGCATGGCCTCCCGCACCTCGGGGTCCAGGGGGGTGGTGGCGGCGTGGTCCAGGTAGATCCCGCGCACCCCCTTAGGCTACCCGGTGGGCTCCAGTTGGATCAGGCGCCTCGCCTCTATGAGCTTCCGCTCCTCAATGAGGTCCTTGAGGGTGGTCCCCCCCAGGACCTGGCGCATGGCCAGGTCCACCCGCTTCCAAAGGAGCTCCGTGGAGCACTGCCCCACCTTGGCGCAGCTCTCCGGGTCCTCAATGCAGGAGACGGGGGCCAGGCTTCCCTCCAGGGCCTCCACCACCTCCAAGGCGGTGACCCGTTCCGGGGGGCGGGCCAGGCGGTACCCTCCCTTGGCCCCCCGCACGGAGCGGATGAAGCCCGCACGGCGAAGCTGGGCGGCGATCTGCTCCAGGTAGTGCTGGCTGATGCCCTGGGCCTCGGCCACCTCCTTAAGCGGCACCGCCTCGGGGGCGCGGAGGCCGATCTCCACCAGGGCCCTCAGGCCGTACTGGGCCTTCGTGGAAACCCACATACCCTCAGTATATCCCTATTTGCCGTGCGGAAATAGCGCTTTTGTGAAGGCGAGGGCAAAGAGGGCCGCCTGGGCCAGGACCACGCTGGCCCCGCTGGGCCAGTCCAGGAGGAAGGAGAGGAAAAGCCCAAGGAGGGTGGAAAGGAGGGCGAAGAGGAGGGAAAGGAGGGTCATGCGGGCGAAGGTGGAGGAGAGGAGCCGGGCTGCCGCCCCGGGGATGACCAGGAAGGCCGCCACCAGGAGGACCCCCACCACCTTCACCGCCAGGACCAGGCTCACGGCGATAAAGCCGGAAAGGAGGTAATCGTGAAAGACCACGGGCAGGCGGTCCGCCAGGGCGAGCTCCCGGTCCAAGGTGGCGTAGGCCAAGGCCCCCCAAAGGGGCAAGAGGAAAAGCCCCAAGAGGCAAAGAAGCCCCAAGGCCCAAAGGTCCTCCGGCCCCACCGCCAAAAGGGAGCCAAAGAGGTAGCCCATGGCGTCCCCCACGTACCCCTTGGCCTTGGCCAGGAAAACCGCCCCTAGGGCCACGGAAAGGGCGAAGAAGACCCCGATGGCGGTGTCCTCGGAAAGCTCGGTCCTCTCCTTAACGAAGGTGATGGCCAGGGCCACCAGAAGGGTGAAGGGCAGGGCGAACCAAAGGGGCTCCCCCCGCAGGAAAAGCCCCAAGGCCACCCCGGCGAAGGCGGCGTGGGCCAGGCCGTCCCCCAGGAAGGAGAGGCGCCTTTGCACCACGAAGGGGGAAAGGAGCCCGGCGAGAAGGCTCACCAAAACCCCCGCCAAGAGGGCCCGCTGGAAAAAGGAGTAGGCCAAGGCTTCAAGCACCGCTTCCCCCCAGGTAGAGGCCGTGGGCGTGGCCCAGGTGGCCGAAGGCCTGGCGCAGGCACTCCTCGCTTAGGGCCCGCTCGGGCGGGCCGAAGCCCACCACCCTGCGGTTGAGCACCAGGACGTGGCTGGCGTGGTGGGCCGCCTCCCAGTCGTGGGTGACCATGAGCACCGTGGCGCCCGTTTCCACCTGGTAGGCCTCGAGGTAACGGTACAGGTCCACCTCCCCCGCCCGGTCCACCCCCGTGGCCGGCTCGTCCAGGAGGAGGAGCCTGGGCCTGCGGGCGAAGGCCCGGGCCAGGTAGACCCGCTGGAGTTGCCCCCCGGAAAGCCGGCCCAAGGGCCTTTCCGCCAGGCCTTCCGCCCCCACCCGCTCCAAAGCGCGAAGGGCCTCCGCCCGCACGCCAGGGCTTAGGCGGAAGGGCCAGCGCCCAAGAAGCCCCGTGGCCACCAGCTCCACCGCCAGGGCGGGAAAGGTGCGGTCAAAGGCCTTGATCTGGGGCACGTAGCCGAACCAGCGGGGGTCGGCCTGGGCCAAGGGGCGGCCCAGGGCCCGCACCCGCCCCTGAAAGGGCACGAGGCCCAAAAGGGCCTTTAGGAGCGTGCTCTTTCCCGCCCCGTTGGGCCCCACGATGGCCACAAAGGCCCCTTCCGGCACCCTCAAGGAAACCCCTTCCAGGACCCAGAACTCCCCCAGGCGCACGGAAAGGTCCTCTACTTCCAGGGCCCACACGCCCTTAACGATACTGAGTTTTCACTATTTGGTCAAGGGCTACATGAAGCGCTTGCGCCTTTTGTACGCCTTCACCTCCTTGAAGCTCTTGCGCCCCCCACCCTTGGCCACCCCCAGGTAGAACTCCTGCACGTCCGGGTTCTCCAAGAGGTAGTCCCGATCCCCCTCCAAGACGATCCGGCCCGTTTCCATGATGTAGCCGTAGTGGGCGATGGAAAGGGCCACCCGGGCGTTTTGCTCCACCACGAGGACCGTCACCCCCTCCTCGGCGTTCACCCGGGCCACGATGTCAAAGATTTCCCGCACCAAAAGGGGCGCAAGCCCCAAGGAGGGCTCGTCCAAAAGGAGAAGCCTGGGCTTCGCCAAGAGGGCGCGCCCGATGGCGATCATCTGCTGCTCGCCCCCGGAGCAGTAGCCGGCCAAGCGGTGGCGGAGGTCGGCCAAGCGGGGAAAGTAGTGATAAATGCGTTCCAGCTCCTCCTTAAGCCGCGCGTCCTTCCGGGTCAGGGTCCCCACCCTGAGGTTTTCCTCCACCGTGAGGTGCTTGAAGACCCGGCGCCCCTCCAGGACCTGGACGATGCCAAGCCGCACGATCTCCTCGGGGGGAAGGCCATGGATGGGCTTGCCCCCATAGAGGATCTCCCCCCGCACCACCTCCCCGTCCTCCGGGATGAGGAGGCCGGAGATGGCCCGGAGCGTGGTGGTCTTCCCCGCCCCGTTGGGGCCCAGGAGGGCGGTGATCCTGCCCTCCGGCACCTTCAGGGAAACCCCCCGGAGCACCTGGATGATGTCGTGGTAGACCACCTCAATGTTGTTGACCAAAAGGAGGATGGGACCGAGGTCCTCTGGACGCGTGGGGTTCAGGCTCATGGCAGGGAAAAGGGGCCCGGGGGCTTCCCCGGGCCCAAAAGGGCTATTTGCCGTAGTGCACCTTGCGGAAGAGGGCCGAGGTGAAGGGGTCGGTGATGGGCACGAAGCGCCCACCCTTGACCTCGAGGATGCGCAACCCCTCCGCCCCGGTGCGCTCGCTCCTGGTGAAGTCCACCTCAATGCCCTGCTTGGTGGACACGGCGAGTCCCGGCTTGAAGGCGTTGGGCCCGTTCATGCCCACGATGGCCTGGTAGACCGTCTCGTTGGTGATGCGCTTGAAGCGCTCCTGGGCCCGCTTCATGGCCTCAATGGCGATGGCCGCCGCCAGCATGCCCGCGGTGTAGTTGTGGTTCTCCACGTAGCTCGCCGGACGGCCGAAGCGGGCCACCAGGTCTTTCTGGAGGCGGATGCCCGGGGTATCGTCCTGGGCGGTAAAGTAGGGGCTTGCCCAGAGGAAGCCTTCCGCCGCCTCCCCCGCCAGGGCGATCAGGTCCACCCCACCGGTGTACACCGCCCCCAGGTGCCGCATCTTGCCCGAGAGGCCCAGCCTCCGGGTGTCCTTGAGGATGTTGGCCACCGGCCCCGCCACGTTTTGGTGGACCACGAACTCCACCCCCGCCCCCTCAAAGCGCCGGAGAAGGGCGGTGTTGTCCAGGTTGCCCGCCCCCACCTCCTGCACGTCCACGATCTGGAGGCCGAGCTGCTGCGCCGCCTTCCGGGCGTCCTCCACGGGGGCTCGGCCAAAGGGAGAGGGGTGGACCACCAGGGCCACCTTAGCCCCCCGCTTCTGCTTGGCGATGTACTCCAAAAGGGCCACCACCTGCTCGGAGTAGGTGGAAACCGGGATGAAGTAGTAGTCCCCGTTGGGCGGGTCAATCAGGCCCACGTGGTTGGAGGCGGGCAGGGTGGGGATCTTGAGCTCCTGGATGAGGGCCTTCATCTGGAGCATGGCCCCCGTGCTGTAGCCCAGATAGATGGGGATTTTAAAGCGGTCCACCGCCTCCTCAAAGAGGCGTTGCGTGGTGGCGTTATCGTAGCGGTCATCCCGCACCACGCAGTTCAGCACCACCCCCGGGATGGCCCGGGCCATGTGCCGGCAGTAGTCCTCTATCCCCGCGCCGTAAGGGGCCCCCGTCTCCGAGGTGGGGCCGGTGATGGCCCCCGACCAGAAGAGGGTCACCTGTTGTTGGCCTAAGGCCAGGCCCAACGCCGCCAAAACCGCCACCAAACCCTTGCGCATACTTCCCTCCTAGTACTTGAACGGCCACGTGCGGAGGTAGCTCCGCACGATGCGCCACCAGTTGTAAAGCCCCCTGGGCTCAAACATGAGGAAGAGGACGATGATGAGCCCAAAGGCCAAGGGCCTGAGGGCGCTGGCCACATCCACCCCCGCCACGCTGAAGCCCAAGGCCTTGATGAGGTTGGAAAGGGCCTCCATGTTCACGTCCAAAAGGACGAGGAAAAGGGGTCCAAGGAAGCTTCCCACCAAGGTGCCCAACCCCCCCACGATGGCCATGGCCAGGTACTTCACCGAGTGGGCGAAGACGTAGTCCTCTATGACCACCGCCCGGGAAAGGTAGGCGTACAGCACCCCCGCCACCCCGGCGTAAAAGGCCCCCAGGGCGAAGGCGAAAAGCTTGGTGCGCCCGGGGTCCATGCCCATGGCGTCCGCCGCCCGGTCGTTGTCCCGCACGGCGATGAGGGCGCGGCCGTACTTGGTGCGCAGGAGGTTGCGGAAAAAGAGGGCGAGGAGGACGAGGGTTGCCAAGGAAGCGTAGTACCAGAAGTGGAAGTGGTTGCGGAACCCCGCCTCATAACCCAAAAAGCTCGCCCGGGGCATGTCCATGGCCCCCCCTTGCTTCAGGAGGGGCAGGTGGCCCACGGTCCACTCAAAGATCACCTGGAAGGCCAGGGTGGCCAGGGCCAGGTAGAGGTGCTTCACCCTAAGGCTTGGAATCCCCACCAGAAGGCCGAAGAAGGCGGCCACCAGCCCCCCTAACGGGATGAGGAGCCAGAAGGGAAGCCCCTGGGGGGCGAGGAGGGCAGCGGTGTAGGCCCCCACCCCCATGAAGGCCGCCTGGCCGATGTTGATGAGGCCCGCATACCCCGTGGTGATGTTGAGGCCCAAGACGGCGATGCTATAGACCAGGATCAGGTCCAGGATGAAGACCTGGGTCCGGGAGAGGAGCTGGGGCAAAAGGAGGAGAAAACCCAGGAAAAGGAGGAGGGAAAGGAGCTCCCGGTGGGTGGCAAAGAGGCTCGCATCCTGGGAATACGAGGTGCGGTAGTTTCCGGTCTGCGCCCAAGGGTTTCTCATACGCGCTCAATCTCCTCCGTACCAAAAAGCCCGTGGGGTTTGAACCAAAGGACGAGGAGCAAGACCAGGAAGGGGAAGACGTCCCGGGTGCCCCCACCGGGCACATAGGGGTCCAGGAAGCCCGCCGCCAGGTTTTCCAAAACGCCGATGAGGATGCCCGCCACCACCGCCCCGGGAATGGAATCAAGCCCCCCCAGGATCACCACCGGGAAGACCCGCAGGCCGATGTGGACCAGGCTGTCCAGGTTAAGGCCGGAGATGGTGCCCACCATCACCCCGCCCGCCGCCGCCGCCAGGCCCGCCGCCGCCCAGGCCAGGGCGAAGACCTTGCCCACGGACACCCCGAGGCTCATGGCCGCCATCTGGTCATCGGCCACGCTCCGCATGGCCACCCCCAGGGTGGAGCGCTGGAAGAACCAGGTGAAGAGGAAAAGAAACCCCAGGGTGAGGAAAAGGGCGAGGAGCTGGGCGTAGGAAACCTGGGCCCCCAGAACCCGCACCCCGCCCTCGGGCAGGAAGGGAGGGTAGCCGTAGCTCCCCGCCCCGTAGGGCGTGAGGTGCAGAAGTCCGTCCAGGAAAAAGGCCAGGCCGATGGTGGCCATGATGACGGAGATGATGGGCTGCCCCACCAGGCGCTTGAGGAAAAGCCTTTCCAGAAGGTAACCCACCAGGGCCGTGAACCCTAGCGCCAAGGCAAAGGCCAGGACCACGGGGAGCTTGAGGCCCACCAGGAAGAAGTGGGCGGAAAAGGCGCCGATGGCGATGAGCTCCCCTTGGGCGAAGTTCACCACCCGGCTCGCCTTGTAGATGAGGACAAACCCCAGGGCCACCAGGGCGTAGATGAGGCCCAGGACCACCCCCGAGAGGAAGAGTTCCACCACGAAGCTCATGCCGCCACCACCTCCTCGAGGTCCAGCACGGGCACCCGGGCCTGCACCCGCTGGACGGTGCCGTCCTGGTACCGGTACTCCGCCTCCACCTCCACCGCCTTGGCCCCGGAGTACAAGGCCTCCACCAAGGGGGCGTACTTCTTGGCGATGAGCCCCCGGCGCACCTTGCCCGTGCGGGTGAGCTCCTCGTCGTCGGCGTCCAAAAGCTTGTAAAGGAGAACAAAACGGCGGATCTTCAGCTCTTCGGGCAACTCGCCGTTCACCCGCTCCACCTCCTTGCGGATAAGCTCCGCCACCTCCGGCTTCAGGGACAGGTCCAGGTAGGTGGTGTAGGCGAGCCCCCGGTCCTCCGCCCACTTGCCCACCGTCTGCGGGTCCACGTTGATAAAGGCGGCCAGGAAAGGCTTGCGGTCGCCGAACACCACCGCCTCCTTGATGTAGGGGGAGAACTTCAGCTTGTTCTCCACAAACTGGGGGCTGAAGACCGTGCCCCGCTCGGTGCGCATCACGTCGGAAAGCCGGTCAATCACCACCAGGTGGCCATCCTCCGTGAGGTAGCCGGCATCCCCGGTGTGGAGCCAACCGTCCCGGAAGGTTTCCGCCGTGGCCTCGGGCCTTTCCCAGTAGCCGGCGCACACGGCATCGGACCTTAACAGGATCTCCCCCTCCTCGCTGATCCTCACCTCCGTGCCGGGAATGGGGAGGCCCACGGTATCGTGGCGCACGTCCCCATCCCGGTGGACGAAGGCGATGCCGATGATCTCCGTCTGGCCGTAGATCTGCTTGGGGTTCACCCCGATGGCGTGGAAGAACCGGAACACATCGGGCCCCAGGGCCGCCCCTCCCGTGTAGGCACGGCGGAGGCGCAGGAAGCCCAGCTGGTCCCGCAGAGGCCGGAACAACACCCAGTCGGCGAAGGCGTAGGCCAGGCGCAGGGAGAGGGGCATGGGCCGCCCCCGCATGCGGTACTCCGCCGCCCGGTAGCCCAGGCGGAGAAGCCTTTCGTAAACGAAGCGGTTGAAGCCAGGGCTTTCGGAGATGCGCACCCAGATGCTGCTCTGGATCCCCTCCCAAACCCTTGGGGGGCTGAACATCACATGGGGACCGATCTCTTTCAGGTCCTGCAAAGCGGTCTCCACCGCCTCGGGGAAATTGACGGCGAACCCCCCGGTAAGGGCCATGGCCACGGACATCATCTGCTCCCCAATCCAGGCGAGGGGCAGGAAGGAAAGGTAGTCGTCCGTGGGCTGGAGGGGGTCCACCTCCTGCAGGGCCACCCCCATGTGAATCAGGTTGCGGTGGCGGAGCATGGCCGCCTTGGGACGGCCCGTGGTGCCGGAGGTGGAGGAGAGGTGGCAGACCTCCTCGGGGCTTGCGGAAAGGAGGAGCTTCTCCACCGCCTCGGGGTGTTGCCTCCGGTGCTCCCGCCCCCGCTCCAAAAGTTCCTCAAAGGAGATGAGCCAAGGGTCCTGGTAGCCCCGCATCCCCTTGGGGTCCTCGTAGATGACGTGGCGCACGTGGGGGATCTCGTTCCGGATCTCGTAGAGCTTGTCCACCTGCTCCTGGTCCTCGGCGAGGACCACGCTCGCTCCCGTGTACGCAAGCATGTAGGCGATCTCGGAAGGCAGGGAGCTTTGGTACACCCCCACGCTGATCCCCCGCACCGCCTGGGTCCCCAGTTCGGCGTAAAGCCACTCGGGGATGTTGTCGGCGATGATGGCGAGGCGCTCCCCCGGGGAAAACCCGAGGGCCAAGAGCCCGTGGGCGAAGAGGAGGACCTTCTCGTAGTACTGGGCGTAGGTGACCTCGTTCCAGATGCCGTAGTCCTTCTCCCGAAGGGCCACCCGGTCCCCTTCCTCCAGGGCGCGAAGCCTCAGGAGCTGGGGCAGGGTGTAGCGCTTCATCTCGTAGGAGGGCCGGATCGCCTTCACGCCTCCACCCCCAGGTAGGCCTCCTGTACCCTGGGGTTTTGGGCCACCTCCGCCGGGGAGCCTTCGGCGATGACCTGGCCGAAGTCCAACACGTAGACCCGGTCGGAGATGTCCATGACCACCCCCAGGTCGTGCTCAATGAGGATCACCGTGGTGCCTTGGGCCCGGATCTCCAGGATGAAGCGCACCATGTCCTCCTTTTCCTCCAGGGTCATCCCCGCCATGGGTTCGTCCAGGAGGAGGAGCTTGGGGGCCAGGGCCAAGGCCCGGGCCACCTCCACCCGCTTCCGCACCCCATAAGGGAGGTTCCCCACCAGGGCCTTGCGGTAGGGCTCCAGCTCCATGAAATCTATGACCTCCTCCACCCACCTCCGGTTCCGCACCTCCTCCGCCAGGGCCCGGCCGTAAAAGAGCCCCGCTTGGAGGAGGCCGTAGCGGAGGTGGGTGTGCCGGGCCAGCATGAGGTTTTCCAGCACGGTGAGGCCGGAGAAGAGCTCAATGTTCTGGAAAGCCCGGGCAATGCCCTTGCGGGTGATCTCGTGGGGGCTTGCCCGGGTGATGTCCTGGCCCTCAAAGAGGATGCGCCCTCGCTGGGGGTGGTAGAAACCGGAGATGACGTTCAAAAGGCTCGTCTTCCCCGCCCCGTTGGGGCCGATGATGGAGACGAGTTCTCCTTCCTCCACCGAAAGGGAAACGGCGGAAAGCGCAGCCACGCCGCCAAAGGTTAAGGTGACGTTCTCCACGAGTAGCTGGGCCACAGGCTCCTCCCTAACGACCGTTTGCCGGGAAGTATAAGGGAGGCGGCGGGGGAATGTCAACGTTATACCGCTTGGGTGTAAAAAACCGTTAGACCGGGTACAGGGCTTTCTGTGCTACACTCGTTAGGGTATCGGGGCGTCGGCCCCAGGGAGGGAAATGGATGAAAAGGACCTGGCAGCCCAACCGGAGGAAGCGGGCCAAGACCCACGGCTTCCGGGCCCGCATGAAGACCCCAGGCGGCAGGAAGGTGCTGAAGCGCAGGCGGCAGAAGGGCCGCTGGCGCCTCACGCCCAAGGTGAACGCCTAAAGCGCCCGCCCCCCGCCCCGGGGGGCAAGCTCGTTTCCCTCAAAGGGGACCGGGCCTTCCAAAGGCTCCGCAAGGGCAAGGCCGGGCGGGGGCGGTATGTAAGCGTGAAGTGGCTCCCCGCCCCCGAGCTCAGGGTGGGCATCGTGGTCTCCAAAAAGGTGGGGAAGGCGGTGGTGCGCAACAAGGTGAAGCGGCGCCTACGGGAGATCCTCCGCCGCCTCCACCTGCCCAAGGCCCACCTCCTGGTGGTGGCGAGCCCCGAGGCCCGGGAGGCGAGCTACGTCGAGCTTTTCCAGGACGTGGCGCGCGCCCTGAAGAAGAGCGGGCTGATACAATAGGCGGCGTGCGCAGGCTCCTCGTACTCCTGGTCAAGGCGTACCGCCGTTACCTCTCCCCCCTTAAGCCCAAGACCTGCCGGTTCCACCCCACCTGCTCCGCCTACGCCCTCGAGGCCCTGGAGCGGCATGGGGCCCTTTGGGGTAGCTATTTGGCGGTGCGGCGGATCCTAAGGTGCCACCCCCTGCACCCCGGGGGGCTAGACCCCGTACCCCTTGTCTTCCCTCCCCGGAAGGAGGCGGCCCGATGAGAAAACTCCTCGCCCTTTTCCTCCTCCTCTCCCCCGTCTGGGCCCTAGAGGCTGCCTTCAAGGACATGGACGTGAACGGGGACGGTACCCCCGAGAAGGTGGCCGTGACCAACCTCATGGATCTGGCCTTTGACCCCAAGGGACAGATTGTGGGCTGGTACGTAAAAACCTACAAGGGCACGGCCATCGGCGACTACACCCGGGCCCCCAACCTGGCGGACGGGGCCCCCGTGGTGGCACCGGAGGGCTTCGCCCCTGAAAGGGCTGAGTTCCTGGTGGAGGATGGCCGCCTCCTCGCCCGCTTCCAAGGCCCTGAAGGAACCCTCACCTACCGCCTGGCCAAGGGGCGGTACACCCTCGAGGTGGAGGCGGACTTCCCCCTTACCCTAAAGCTCAAGGCCCAAGGCCAACCCAAGGTTCTCCCGGAAGGGGCAACGGAACCCGCCCCGAGCGGGGAAGGCCTCCTCCGCTACCTGGCCTGGCAGACCCGCCCCAAGGCCGGCTACGCCCTGGTGGCCTTCGCCGAGGGTCCTGTGGCGGGCAAACTGGTGGGCAAGGAAGGGGAAGTGCGGCTAGAGCCCGGAAAAGCCCTCAAGGTCTACGGCGGCCAGAACGAGCTGGTGCGTTACCACGTGGAGGGGCTCCTTTCCCTCCCCGGGCTCTTTAGCCCCAACATCTGGGGCCAGCTCTCCTTAGGCCTCCTTTGGCTCATGGAAACCGCCTTCCGCTACACGGGAAGCTGGGGCCTCGCCATCCTCTTCCTCACCCTGGTGGTGCGCCTCCTCCTGTGGCCCTTAATGCACCAGCAATTCAAGAGCATGGCGGAGATCCAGCGCCTCCAGCCCCTCATCCAGAAAATCAACGAGAAGTACAAGGACGACCCCAACAAGCGGGCGGAGGCCACCATGAAGCTCTACCAGGAGCACAAGGTGAACCCCGCCGCCGGCTGCCTGCCCCTTTTCATCCAGATGCCCATCCTCTTCATCCTCTGGAAGGTCATCGCCAACTACGAGTTCGGCCAGGGCCTCCTCTGGATCCCCGACCTGGCCCTGCCCGACCCCTTCTACATCCTCCCCGCCCTCTACGTGGCCACCACCTTCCTCTCCACCTGGCTTTCCGCCCACGGCAACAAGGACCTCATCCGGCAAAGCCTCTTCATGAACCTGATCTTCATCTTCCTGGTCCTCCAGTTCCCTTCGGGCGTGACCCTTTACTGGGTGCTCTCCAACCTCATCGGCCTGGGGCAGCAGTGGCTCATCAACCGGAGCCTCAAGCCGGTGGCGGCGTAAACTTGAGGCATGGACGAGAAGAAGAAAAGCATTGACGACCTCCTCTCCGACCTCGGGGTCCTGGAGGAAGCCCCGGTGGAGGTGGAGCTGAAGGAAGCGGGCAAGGAAGCCCGCCCCCAAGGGCCCAAGGAGGTGCTGGAAGCCTTCCTGGTGGGCCTCCTCCTCCGCCTGGACCCGGCGCACTACGTGGAGATCCGCCAGGAAGGAAACCTCCTCAAGGCGGAGGTCAAGGGCGGGGACCTGGGCCGCTTCATCGGCAAGGAGGGCCGCACGCTGAAGGCGGTGGAGTACCTGGCGGGGGTGGTCCTGGCCAAGTACTTCGGCGGGGCGTACCGGGTGGTCCTGGACGCCGCCGGCTACCGCAAGCGGCAGGAGGAGAAGATCCGCCGCATCGCCGAGGAGGCCGCCCTCGCCGTGGCCATGACCGGGGAGCCCTTGCACCTCCCCCCATGCGCCCCTCGGAGCGGCGCATCGTCCACATGCTCCTCAAGAACCACCCCCAGGTGACCACGGAAAGCCAGGGGGAGGGCGAGGCGCGGCACGTGGTGGTCTACCCCCGTGATAAGGCTCCTCCGAGCGCTTCAGGGGCGGCTTAAGGAGGCGGGCCTCCCTGAGGGGGAGGCCTTGGACCTCCTGGCCCTGGCCACGGGCCTTTCCCGGAAGGACCTCCTCCTCAAGCTTCCCGAACCCCCACCCCCGGGGGCCGAGGAAAGGGCTTGGGCCCTTCTGGAGAGGAGGCTTTCCCGCTACCCCCTGCAGTACCTCTTGGGGGAGGTGGAGTTCTTCGGCCTACCCTTGAAGGTGGAGGAGGGCGTCCTCATTCCCCGGCCCGAAACGGAGGGCCTGGTGGCCTTGGCCCTCACCCTTCCCCTTCCGCCAAGGCCCAGGATCCTGGACGTGGGCACGGGCACCGGGGCCATCGCCCTCGCCCTCAAGCGCCACCTCCCCGGGGCAGAGGTCTTCGCCACGGAGGTGGACGAGAAGGCCCTGGCCTTGGCCCGGGAAAACGCCAGGCGGCTTGGCCTCCTTGTCCACTTCCGGAAAGCCCCCCTTACGGGCGGGCTTACGGGGCTGGACCTCCTCGTGGCCAACCCCCCCTACCTGCCGGAGGCCTACCGGGAAGAAGCGCCGCCCGAGCTCCGCTACGAAAACCCCCTGGCCCTCTACGCCGGGGAAGAGGGGCTCGCCGTGGCCTGGCCCTTGGCCCTGGAGGCGGAAAGGGCCTTGCGGCCTGGGGGCTTTCTCCTCTTGGAGCTTGCGCCCGAGAACGTGGGCAAGCTGGCCGAGGCGCTACGGGAGCGGGGGTGGAGGGTGGAGGTGCTACGGGACCTGGCGGGTCGGGACCGGTACCTCCGGGCCCGGCGGCCCCCCCAGGAGGCGGAAGGCTAGGAGGGGCCTTTCCGTGGTCCAAAGCTCCTTCTCCGCCACCACCCCCACCCGCGCCACCCCCTGCCGCCCCCTTAGGAGGGCGAGGCCCCGGGCGAGCTCCTCCGGGGAAGGGAAGGTGGCGTATTCCGGAGGAAACCCCGCTTCCAAAAGGCGCTTCCTCGCCTCCTCCCCCAAGCGCTCCAGGGTCTCTTGGTTGCGGGCCTGGGTGGCAAGGCGGAAGGTGGCGCTGGCCAGGACCTCCCCTTCGGCGAAGGCCCGCCTTTCCGGATAGAAGCGGACCCGCACGAGAAGCCTGCCCTCCTGGTACCCCGCCCCCTCGAGGACCGCAAGCCCCGGGCCCCTGACCTCCCCCAGAAGCTCCACCCCCCGGAAGCCCTGGAGGAGGGCCCGCCTTTCCGCCACCCTCTCCAGCACCGCCCGGCCCTCCTCCGTCCCCAGGCGCACCTCCCCCAGGTAAAGCCCTTGGCTTAGCCGCACCAGGCTCTGGGCCAGCTGCCCCTTTTCCCCCTGCAGGACCTCCGCTTGGGCCAAAAGGCTCAGGAGGCGCTCCTCCGCCTGGCGGAGCTCCCGCCGGGTGCGCTCCAAGGCGGCCTTAAGCCCCTCCGCCTCCTGGGCGAGGCGGGCCCGCTCTTCCCTCGCCCCTTCCAGGCGGGCCTGGGCCTTCGCGAGCTCCTCCTGGAGGCGGCGCCTTTCCGCCTCGAGGCTCCTCGCCGCCTCCTGGAGGCCCTTTAGGCGGCTCTCTAAGCCCTGAAGCTCCCGGCTCCTTTCCCCAAGCTCCTTGTTCTTTAGGGTGAGGAGGTTGGCCAGCTCCTCCCGCTCCGCCTTAAGCCGCCCCGTTTCCTGGAGAAGGGCCTTTCGCTCCTGGGTGAGGGCCTGGACCTGGCGGGAAAGGGCCTGGGCTTCCCCCTCGAGGCGGCGCCTCACGGCCTCCGCCGCCGCCAAGGCCTCGGAAAGCTCCCGCCTTTCCACCCGCAAAGCGTTGAGCTCCGCCAAAGCCCGGGCCGCCTCCGCCTCCATGGCCGCCTTGGCCCGCAAAAGCACGTCCCGCTCGGCCCTTAGCGCATCCCGCTCCTTGCGGATGGCCGTGGCCTCCAGGATCACCTCCCGGGCCTCGCGGAAGACCAGGAGGAAAGCGAGGTAGCTGAAAAGGGCAATCCCCACCCCCGTGAAGACGGCGATAAGGGTAGCCGTCTGCCGGGGGCGCAGGCCAAAGAGGCGGTAATGGCGCTTCCCCGCCCACTTGGCCACCTTGTCCCCCAGGTAGGCCACCAGGGCAGCGAGGAAGAGGATGAGGAATAAAAGCGCCCAAAAGGTCATCTAAAGCTCGTAATCCTCACCCAGGTAGTGCCGCCTTACCCCCTGGTCTTGGGCGAAGGTGTCGGGGTCCCCGTGGAAGAGGACCTGGCCGTCGTACATCAGGTAGACCCGGTCGGTGATGGCCAGGGTCTCCCGCACCGCGTGGTCGGTGATGAAGACCCCCACCCCCCGCCTTTCCCGGAGCTCGGCGATGACCTTTTGGATCTCCCGCACGTTCTTGGGGTCCACCCCGGTAAAGGGCTCGTCCAGGAGGATGAAGTCGGGGTCGGTGCAAAGGGCCCGGGCGATTTCCAACCGCCGCCTTTCCCCCCCAGAAAGGGCGTAGGCCAGGCGGTCTTTTAAATGGTAAATGGAGAGCTCCTCCAGAAGGGCTTTGGCCTTTTCCAGGCGCTCTTTTTTGGAAAGAGGCTGGAACTCCAGGATGGCGAGGAGGTTTTCCAGTACGGTCATCCGCCGGAAGGCGCTGGGCTCCTGGGGCAAATAGCCGAGGCCGAGCCGGGCCCTTTTGTACATGGGCAGGCGGCTCACCTCCTGCCCCTTCAGGTAGATACGCCCCGCCGTGGGCCGGATGAACCCCACCACCATGTAGAAGGTGGTGGTCTTCCCCGCCCCGTTGGGGCCGAAGAGGGCCACGATCTCCCCCCGCTTCAGGTGGAGGTCCACCCCCTTGACCACCTCCTTGGGGCCGTAGCGTTTGCGCAAACCCTGGGCCAGAAGCTCCCCGTCCATTACCCCCAAGCCTAAGGCCCGGCCTTTAAGCGCGGATGAGATAATGGGCGAGGTATGGTGGTGACCCGCATTGCCCCAAGCCCCACGGGGGACCCCCACGTGGGCACGGCCTACATCGCCCTTTTCAACTACGCCTGGGCCCGCAAAAACGGGGGGCGCTTCCTGGTGCGCATAGAGGACACCGACCGCGCCCGCTACGTGCCGGGGGCGGAGGAAAGGATTTTGGCCGCCCTCAAGTGGCTCGGCATCACCTACGACGAAGGCCCCGACATCGGCGGCCCCCATGGGCCTTACCGCCAGTCGGAAAGGCTTCCCTTCTACCGGCAGTACGCCGAGGAGCTCCTGAGGCGGGGCTTCGCCTACCGGGCCTTTGAAACCCCCGAGGAGCTTGAAAGGATCCGCAAGGAAAAGGGGGGATACGATGGCCGGGCCCGGAACATCCCCCCGGAGGAGGCGGAGGAGCGGGCTAAGCGGGGCGAGCCCCACGTGATCCGGCTCAAGGTCCCCCGCCCCGGCGCCACCGAGGTGAAGGACGAGCTCCGGGGGGTGGTGGTGTACGACAACCAGGAGATCCCCGATGTGGTCCTCCTGAAGTCCGATGGGTACCCCACCTACCACTTGGCCAACGTGGTGGACGACCACCTCATGGGGGTCACGGACGTGATCCGGGCGGAGGAGTGGCTGGTTTCCACCCCCATCCACGTCCTCCTCTACCGGGCCTTCGGCTGGGAGGTGCCCAAGTTCTACCACATGCCCCTCCTGCGCAACCCCGACAAGACCAAGATCAGCAAGCGGAAAAGCCACACCTCCTTGGAGTGGTACAAGGGGGAAGGCTTCCTGCCGGAGGCCCTAAGGAACTACCTCTGCCTCATGGGCTTCTCCATGCCGGATGGGCGGGAGATCTTCACCCTGGAGGAGTTCATAGAGGCCTTCAGCTGGGAACGGGTATCCCTCGGGGGGCCGGTCTTTGACCTGGAAAAGCTCAAGTGGATGAACGGGAAGTACATCCGCGAGGTCCTCTCCCTGGAAGAGGTAGCCGAGCGGGTGAAGCCCTTTTTGGCAGAGGCGGGGCTTTCCTGGCCCGAAGAGGCCTACCTGCAAAGGGCGGTGGCCCTCATGCGCCCCCGGTTTGACACCCTGAAGGAGTTTCCCGAAAAGGCCCGCTACCTCTTCACCGAGGACTACCCCTTTACGGACAAAGCCCTCGCCAAGCTCCAGGAGGGCCTCCCCCTTCTTGGGGAGCTCCTTCCCGCCCTAAAGGCCCAGGAGGACTGGAGCGAAACCGCCCTGGAAAGCCTCCTCCGGGGGTTCGCCGAGGGGAAGGGCCTAAAGCTCGGCCAGGTGGCCCAACCCCTAAGGGCCGCCGTCACGGGGAGCCTGGAAACCCCGGGGCTTTTTGAAATCCTGGCCCTCCTGGGCAAGGAGCGGGTCCTCAGGCGGCTGGAGCGGGCCCTCGCCCATTCGTGAAAAGCGGCGCGAGAGGGGCTATACTGGAAAGGATGAAGCGGGCCTTCCTCCTCCTTGCCCTCCTTGGTCTAGCCCACGCCCAAAGCGCCATCCAGATGCGCTTTGGCTACGGGGAAACCCTGGGCCTCACCTTCGGCGCCGGGGTGGAAAGCCGCCTAAGGCAGAACCTGGTGGGCCGCCTCACGGCCGAACTCGCCCCCGCCGCCCCGGGGGTAGCCCTTGAGGCCGCCCTTCTCTTCAAGCCCGACCTGGGCCAGTACGCCCAGGACCTACAGGGCCTCCTCCCCTACTTCGGCGGGGGCTTGGGCGGCCTGGTGGGGCCAAGCCCTACCCTAGGGGTGAGCTTCACCCTGGGCCTCGAGGGCCTTCTGGACCCCTACACGGGCCTTTTCGCCGAGGGAAGCTACGTCTATGGCTTTGCCCACTTCCCCAAGGTGTGGCGCTTCGCCCTGGGGGTGAACTTCCGCTAATGGGCTTCTTTGACCGCCTCAAGGCCGGGCTTGCCAAGACCCGGGAAACCTTCCTCAAGGCCGTCCCCTGGGGCGGTAACCCCGAGGAGGTCTTGGAAGAGCTGGAAATGGCCCTCCTCGCCGCCGATGTGGGGGTGGCGGCCACGGAGGAGCTTTTGGCGGAGCTAAGGGCCTCGGGGAGGAAAGACCTGAAGGAAGCGGTAAAGGAAAGGCTTGTGCAGATGCTGGAGCCGGACGAGCGGCGGGCCACCTTGCGCAAACTGGGCTTCCGCCCGCAAAGCCCGAAGCCGGTGGAGCCCCAGGGGCACGTGGTGATGGTGGTGGGGGTGAACGGGGTGGGCAAGACCACCACCATCGCCAAGCTGGGCCGCTACTACCAAGCCTTGGGCAAGAAGGTGATGTTCTGCGCTGGGGACACCTTCCGTGCCGCCGGGGCCACGCAGCTCGCCGAGTGGAGCAAGCGCCTGGGCATCCCCGTGATCCAAGGCCCCGAAGGGGCGGACCCCGCCGCCTTGGCCTTTGACGCCGCCAAGGCCCGCCAGGCCCGGGGCTTTGACCTCCTCTTTGTGGACACCGCCGGCCGCCTGCACACCAAGCACAACCTGATGGAGGAGCTTAAGAAGGTGAAGCGGGCCATCGCCAAGGCCGAACCCGGGGAGCCCGGGGAGATCTGGCTGGTGCTGGATGCGGTCACGGGGCAAAACGGCCTGGAGCAGGCCAAGCGCTTCCACGAGGCGGTGGGCCTCACGGGGGTCATCGTCACCAAGCTGGACGGCACGGCCAAGGGCGGGGTTTTGGTGCCCATCGTGCGCACCCTGAAGGTGCCTATCCGGTTCATCGGGGTGGGGGAAGGCCCGGAGGACCTCCAGCCCTTTGACGCCGAGGCCTTCGTGGAGGCCCTCCTCGAGGCCTAACCCTCCTCTTCCGCAGAACGCCAAGGGCAGTGGCGGCACCCCGAGCCGCAACAGTAGCCCCGCTTGCGGTGGTAGGCCTCCGTGAAAACCACCCGGTCCCCTTCCCAGTAGAAGTCCTCCCCTTCCCGCAAAGCCTCGTCCTCGGCCTTCACAAACCCCAGTTTACGGGTATGCTTTAACCGATGCAGCGCGGCCCTTTCTTGCTTAGCTTCGCCTGGGTGGTGGCCCTGGTGGCCACCTTGGGTAGCCTTTACTACTCCGAGGTACGGCTTTTCCTTCCCTGCGAGCTCTGCTGGTACCAGCGGATCTTCATGTACCCGCAAGCGGTCCTCCTGGGACTGGCCCTTTGGCGGCAGGACCTGGGCGTCTGGCCCTATAGCCTGGCCCTTTCCCTTATCGGGGGAAGCATCAGCACCCTGCACCTTTTAGAGCAGAGGTTCCCCGAGCTCTTTACCCTGGCCTGCAAGCCCCCCGTGCCCTGCTCCGTGGAGTACATCCCCCAGTTCCCCATTCCCCTGCAAGCCCTCATCGCCTTCCTTCTCATCGCCCTCAGCATGGGGCTTTTGGCCAGGGAGGCCAGGCGCTAGGCCAAGCGCCGTTCCAGGGCCTCCTCCACCTCCACGTAAAGGGGCGCAAAGGGAGCCTCCTGGTAAAGCCGCACCCGCCCGAGGCGATGGGCCTCCAAAAGGGCGGCAAAGCCCACCGCCTTTTCCCCCCAGGAAGGAAGGGGCAGGCGGTGGAAGGCCACCCGCCCCCTCAGGTAGGGCCAAAGCCTACTCCAGGCCTCCTCGAGGCCAAAACCCTCCCGGGGCAGGTGGAGCACCGCCTTGCGAAAGGGCCGGGCCGCCTCGGCCAGCACCCGTGGGGGAAGCCGAAGGGAGGGCCTGGGCACGGGCGGAGGGGACACGGGGTAAAGCCTCGCCCGCTTGACCAGGCGCCCCTCCAAAAAGGCCACGGCCTCGGAAAGGTCCAAAAGGACCCGCACCAAGGGAGCCTCCTCCCCTTCCTCCTTGGGCGCCAGGGCCTTTTCCGGGGCCAGCTTGAGCACGAGGAGCTCCGCCAAAAGGGGAAGAAGCTCAGCCTTCGCCTTAAGCTCCTCCGGCACCTGGGAAAGGGCCTGCTCCACCACCAAAAGGACCGGGAGGTCCTTCGGGGAAAGCCGGCCCCGCCGAAGGGCCTCCCTAAGCTCCCAGGGAGACCCGGCAAAACCGGGAAAAGCCAAGCGGATCACGCCAGGACCGGCCGCTTCCTGGGCAGGAGGAGGCCCACCTTCTCCCGCACCTCTTCCATGGTGGCCGCCGCCACCGCCCTGGCCCGCTTCGCCCCCTCCAAAAGGGCGTCCATCACATAGTCGGGGTCCCGCTTGAGGGCCTCGGCCCGCTCCCGGATGGGCCTTAGGGTCTTCATCATCTCGTCAAAGAGGATGCGCTTCACCACGTACGTGCCCACCCCCGCCTTGCGGTACTCCTCCTTAAGCGCCTCCACCAGCTCCTTAGGGGCGAAATAGGAGAGGTAGGTGAAGAGGATGGTCCTTCCCGGGTCCCCGGGGTCGGAAAGCCGGATCCGCTGGGGGTCGTCGGGCAGGTGCTGGATCTTTTGCCAAATGCTCTCCTCGGGCTCCAAAAGCCCGATGGTGTTCCCCAAGGACTTGCTCATCTTGGCCTTGCCGTCAATGCCCGGCACCCGGGGGGCCTCCGGGTTCAGAAGGGCCTCGGGCTCGGGGAAGGTTTCCCCAAAGAGGTGGTTGAAGCGGCGGGCGATCTCCCGGGTGAGCTCAATGTGCTGCACCTGGTCCTCCCCCACGGGCACGGTGTCCGCCTTGTAGATGAGGATGTCCGCCGCCTGCAAAACGGGGTACATGAGGAGGCCGGACCAGATGGTTTCCTGCTTGCTGGCCTTGTCCTTGAACTGGGTCATGCGGGTCAGGTCCCCCAAGGGGGTTAGGGTGGTGAAGACCCAGGAGAGCTCCGTGTGCTCGGGCACGTGGGACTGGACGAAGAGGGTGACCTTTTCCGGTTTGAGCCCGGCGGCGATGTTGACGAGGGCCGCCTCAAAGGTGCGGCGGGCCAGGGTTGAGGGGTCGTAGGCCAAGGGGTTGGTGAGGGCATGGTAGTCCACGATGCAGAAAAAGGCCTCTTGGCCCAGCTTCTCCCCCAAGGCCACCCACTGCTTGATGGCCCCCAGGTAGTTCCCAATGTGGATCTCCCCCGAGGGCTGGATGCCGGAGAGCACCCGTCGCATGGCCTAAGTGTAGCAAAAGGCGATGGCCCCCTTGCGGGGGCCTTTTGGTGCCGGGGGCGGGACTTGAACCCGCACGCCCTTGCGGGCACATGACCCTGAATCATGCGCGTCTACCAATTCCGCCACCCCGGCAGACGCAAAGCTCATTCTAGGGGGGCCTGGCTCCCCCGTCAAGCTTGACCCGGGCGCAAGGAGGCCTTAGGCTATAGGGCAATGCGGCGGGGCATCCTGCTAGACCTAGGCCGGGCGGGCCCGGTCTAGGGAGGCCTTTCCGCTTTCCCCCGGGCCCAAACCCCGGGGGATTTTCGCATAGGGAGGGAGAGCATGGGGAAGACGCTTTACGAGAAGGTTTGGGAAGCCCACGAGGTGCGAAAGCTGAGGAACGGGCAAAGCCAGCTTTTCATAGACCTGCACCTCCTCCACGAGGTGACAAGCCCCCAGGCCTTCGGCATGCTCAGGGACCTGGGCCTTAAGGTACGCTACCCCCACCGCACCTTCGCCACCGTGGACCACATCGTCCCCACCCACGACCGCACCGAGCCCTTCCAAGACCCCTTGGCTCAGAGCATGCTGGACGCCCTGAGGCAGAACACCAGGGAGCATGGCATCACCTTCTTTGACCTGGGAAGCGGCAACCAGGGCATCGTCCACGTGATCGGTCCCCAGCTCGGCCTCACCCAGCCCGGCATGACCATCGCCTGCGGGGACTCCCACACTTCCACCCACGGGGCCTTCGGGGCCGTGGCCTTCGGCATCGGCACGAGCCAGGTGCGGGACGTCCTCGCCACCCAAACCATCGCCGCCCAGAAGCTCAAGGTGCGCCGGATCAACGTGGAAGGGAAGCTCGCCCCTGGGGTTTACGCCAAGGACGTGATCCTCCACATCATCCGCCACCTGGGGGTAAAGGGAGGCTTGGGCTACGCCTACGAGTACGGGGGGAGCACGGTGGAGGCCATGGACATGGAAAGCCGCATGACCCTTTGCAACATGTCCATTGAGGGCGGGGCCCGCATCGGCTACGTGAACCCCGACGAGACCACCTTCCGCTACCTCGAGGGCCGCCCCTACGCCCCCAAGGGCGCCGAGTGGGAGGAGGCCAAGCGGCGGTGGCTTTCCTTCCGCTCCGACCCCGACGCCCCTTACGACGACGTGGTCACCTTCCGCGCCGAGGAGATCGCCCCCACGGTGACCTGGGGCATCAACCCCGGCCAGGCCATCCCCATTGACGGCCGCATCCCCTTCCTGGAGGAGCTTCCCGAGGAGGAGAGGCCCGTGGCCGAGGAGGCCCTGGCCTACATGGGCCTTAGGCCAGGGCAGCCCATCAAGGGGGTGCCCATCCAGGTGGCCTTCATCGGAAGCTGCACCAACGCCAGGCTCTCCGACCTCCGGGAAGTGGCCCGCTACCTCAAGGGGCACAAGGTCAAGAAGGGGGTGCGGGCTCTGGTGGTGCCGGGCTCGGAGTGGGTGGCGAGGCGGGCCGAGGAGGAGGGGATCGCCGAGGTCTTCCGCGAGGCGGGGTTTGAGTGGCGCAACCCGGGCTGCTCCATGTGCCTGGCCATGAACCCGGACCGCCTCGAGGGGGATGAACTCGCCGCCTCCAGCTCCAACCGCAACTACAAGGGGCGCATGGGAAGCCCCAAGGGGCGCACCGTGCTCATGAGCCCCCTGATGGTGGCGGCGGCGGCGGTGGCCGGGGAGATCGCCGATGCCCGGGAGGTCTTCGGCGTGGTGGGCGCCCGCTAAGGAGGTGGAAGATGTTGGAGAAGTTCACGGTCATCCGGGGAAAGGCGGTGCCCCTAAGGGGCGAGGACATAGACACGGACCGGATCATCCCGGCCCGCTTCATGAAGGCCCTCACCTTTGAGGGCCTAGGCCAGTACCTCTTCTACGACGAGCGCTTTGACGAGCAGGGCAACCCCAAACCCCACCCCCTGAACGACCCCCGCTACCAAGGGGCCAGCATCCTCTTGGTGGAGTCAGGCTTCGGCTCCGGGAGTAGCCGGGAGCACGCCCCCCAGGCCATCAAGCGGGCGGGGTTTAAGGCCATCATCGGGGAGAGCTTCGCCGAGATCTTCTTCGGCAACGCCACGGCCATCGGCCTGCCCTGCGTCGCCTTGGCCCCCGAGGACCTGGCCCTCCTCTTCCAGATGGTGGAGGCAAACCCCGGGGTGGAGGTTACGATTGACCTGGTGCAAAAGGAGGTGCGCTTCGGGGACAAGGTGGCCCCCCTCTTCCTTCGGGAAGAGGCCCGGGAGGCCCTCGTCCAGGGGCTTTGGGACCCCATCGGGGAGCTCTTGGAGGCCGGGGAGCTTCTGGACGCCTTTGACCGCAAGCTCCCCTACCCGAGGAGGGCGGAATGAGGGTGGCGGTCCTCCCCGGGGATGGCATCGGCCCCGAGGTGACCGAGGCCGCCCTGAAAGTCCTCCAAACCCTGGACCGGGCCCACGGCCTAGGCCTCACCTACGAGGTTTTCCCCTTTGGCGGAGCCGCCATTGACCAGTATGGGGAGCCCTTCCCCGAGGTAACCCGGCGGGGGGTGGAGGGGGCCGAGGCGGTGCTTTTGGGGAGCGTGGGCGGACCCAAGTGGGACAACCTCCCCCGCAAAATCCGCCCAGAGACCGGGCTTTTGGCCCTCAGGAAAAGCCAGGACCTCTTCGCCAACCTCCGCCCCGCCAAGGTCTTCCCGGGGCTTGAGCGCCTCTCCCCCCTCAAGGAGGAAATCGCCCGGGGGGTGGATGTCCTCATCGTCCGGGAGCTCACCGGGGGAATTTACTTCGGGGAGCCCCGGGGCATGTCCGAGGCGGAGGCCTGGAACACGGAGCGCTACAGCAGGCCCGAGGTGGAGCGGGTGGCGAGGGTGGCCTTTGAGGCGGCCAGGAAGCGGCGAAAACACGTCACCAGCGTGGATAAGGCCAACGTCCTCGAGGTGGGGGAGTTCTGGCGCAAGACCGTGGAGGAGGTCCACCAAGGCTACCCCGAGGTGGCCTTGGAGCACCAGTATGTGGACGCCATGGCCATGCACCTGGTGCGAAGCCCCGCCCGCTTTGACGTGGTGGTCACGGGGAACATCTTCGGGGACATCCTCTCCGACCTGGCCTCCGTCCTCCCCGGCTCCTTGGGCCTCCTCCCCTCCGCTTCCCTGGGCAGGGGGGTGCCCGTCTTTGAACCCGTGCACGGCTCCGCCCCGGACATCGCCGGCAAGGGCATCGCCAACCCCACCGCCGCCATCCTCTCCGCCGCCATGATGCTGGAGCACGCCTTCGGCCAGGTGGAGCTCGCCCGCATGGTGGAAAACGCCGTGGCCCAGGCCCTGGTGGAAACCCCTCCCCCCGACCTGGGCGGCACCGCCGGGACCCAGGCCTTCACGGAAGCGGTGCTCCGCCGCCTACAATGAGGGCAATGCGCCACCACCGCTTCAGCGAGCCCCAAGGCGGGGCCTACCGGTGCCAGAAGGTACTGGAAGAAGTGGAAGGGGGCTTGGTGGAGATGAACCCTGTCGGTCCTAGGCACGCCATCGTCCGCAGGCTAACAGGCCGCTTGGCCCCCTTGGTCTTGGAAGGGAAGGCCCTGCTTAAGGACGCCCTCCGGGTGGGGGAAGTGGCCGACACTCCGCTACGCCACGACCTCTCCACCAAACTCCCCTACGCCCAAGGGGGCGTGCCCGAGGTCTGGGGGGTGGACCTGGAGGGCCAAGGGGCCCCCTACGGGGAGGTGGAAACCCTGCGGCCCGCCTTCCTCGGCGTGGAAATCCCCATGGAGGAACTCCTATGAAGAAGACCCTAATCCTCACCGGAGCGAGCCGGGGCATCGGCAAAGCCCTCGCCCTGGAGCTCGCCAAGGCGGGCTACGACCTGGTCCTGAACGCCCGCTCGGAAGGCCCCTTAAAGGCGGTGGCGGAGGAGGTGGCTGCCCTAGGGGGTAGGGCCCTTTACGTGGCGGGGAGCGCCGGCAAGGCCGAGGTGGCCGAGTCCCTGGTGGGGAAGGCGGAAAGCCTTGGCAACTTCTTCGGTTACATCCACAACGCCGGGGTCCTGCACCCGGGGCCCCTGCTCTACGAGATAGCGGAGCCGCTTTTCATGGAGGTCCTCGAGGCCAACCTCCTCGCCGGCTACCAGCTCGCCCGCTTCGCCTACCCCCTCCTGCGGAGGCGGGGCGAGGGGCTTGCGGTGTACGTGGGCTCGGGGGCGGCGGAAACGAACCTCCCCGGCATCGGCGCCTACGCCGTGGCCAAGGCGGCGGAGGAGCACCTGGCGCGGCAGCTGGCCGCAGAGGTGCCCGAAATCGCCTGCTTCGTCTACCGGCCCGGGGTGGTGGAGACGGAGATGCAACGCCAGGCCCGGGAGGCCCAAGGGAGCGCCGCTTCTGTGCTCCAACGGGTCTTTAGGGGCTACAAGGAGGAGGGCTTACTCCTCACGCCGGAGGAGGCGGCCAAGGCCCTGGTGCGCCTCCTTCCCAAGGCCAGGCAGTACCACGGCAAGACCGCCAGTTGGAGGGACGCATGAGATCGGACCGCATCAAGAAAGGACTGCAGCAGGCCCCCGCCCGGAGCATGCTCCGGGCGGTGGGGGTAGGGGACGAGGACTTCCAAAGGCCCTTCGTGGGGGTGGTGAACACCTTCACCGACGGGATGCCCTGCAACTTCCACCTGCGGACCCTCGCTTTGGACCTCAAGGCGGGCCTCAGGGAAGCGGGCCTCGTGCCCTTTGAGTTCGGGGCCCCCGCCATCTCCGACGGCATCAGCATGGGCACCCCGGGGATGCGGGCAAGCCTCGTGAGCCGCGAGGTCATCGCCGACAGCGTGGAGCTCATAGCCCAAGGCTACCTTTACGATGGCATGGTGGCCCTCTCCGCCTGCGACAAGACCATCCCCGGGGGGCCATGGGGGTCATCCGAAGCGGCGTCCCCGGCATGGTCCTCTACGGGGGCACCATCGCCCCCGGGGAGTGGCAGGGCAGGAAGCTCACCATCGTGGAGGTCTTTGAGGCAGTGGGCCAGCGGGCGGCGGGCAAAATCGCCGACGAGGAGCTTTTGGAGATAGAGAAGCGGGCCATCCCGGGCCCCGGGGCCTGCGGCGGCCAGTACACCGCCAACACCATGGCCATGGCCCTCGAGGCCCTAGGCCTCTCCCCCCTCGGCTACAACGCCATCCCCGCCGTCCACCCGGACAAACCCCGGGCCACCCGGGAGGCAGGGAAAATCCTCGCCGAGGCCATCGCTAAGGACTGGAAGCCCAAGGACTTCCTCACCCGGAGGAGCTTCCTCAACGCCATCGCCACCGTGGCCGCCACGGGGGGGAGCACCAACGCCGTGCTCCACCTCCTGGCCCTGGCCAGGGAAGCGGGGGTGGAGCTTACCCTGGACGACTTTGACCAAGTTTCCCGCAAGACCCCGGTCATCGCCGACCTGAGGCCCTGGGGTACCTACACCGCCTGGGAGCTCTTTGAGGCGGGGGGGACGGCCCTCGTCTTCCGGCGGCTTTTGGAAGCGGGCCTCCTCTTTGGGGACGAGAAAACCCTCACGGGGAGAACCCTGGCGGAGGAGGTGGAAAGGGCCTTTCGGGAGCAGGAAGGGCAACGGGTGGTCTTCCCCGTGGCAAAGGCCCTCAAGCCCCACGGGGGCCTGGTGGTCCTCAGGGGCAACCTTGCCCCCCAAGGGGCCGTCCTAAAGCTTGCCGGCACGGAGCGCACCTTCTTCCAAGGCCCGGCCCGGGTCTTTGACTCGGAGGAAGCCGCCATGGAAAGGGTCCTAAACGGGGAGATCCGCCCCGGGGACGTGGTGGTCATCCGCTACGTGGGGCCTAAGGGGGCTCCCGGCATGCCGGAGATGCTCTCGGTGACGAGCGCCCTCGTGGGGGAGGGCCTTGGTCCCGAGGTGGCCCTCCTCACCGACGGCCGCTTCTCTGGGGGCACCCGGGGCCTCATGATCGGCCACATCGCCCCCGAGGCCTTCGTGGGGGGCCCCATCGCCCTCCTGGAAGAGGGGGACACCATCCGGATTGACGTGGAGAACCGCCGCCTCGAGGTCCTCCTTTCCGAAGAGGAACTCGCCCGGCGCAAGGCGAGGTGGCAACCCCGCCCCCCCGCCTTCACCCGGGGGCTTTTCGCCCGCTACGCCGCCCTCGTGCGCCAGGCGGACGAGGGCGCCGTCCTGGAAGAACCCCTCTAAGGGCGCTTCACCTGGTCGGGGGTGAGGTTTAGGCCTCGCCCCCGGCGGATCTCTTCCGGGGTGAAGGGTTCGCCCTTGGCCCCAAGGAGGGCGCGGAGGTGGTTCAGAAGGGCGGCGAGCTCCTCGTCCTTAAGTTGGGAAAAGCCCGGCATCAGGCCAGCCTCGCCCTTCTTGCCGTAGAGGACCACCAGGATCAGGTAACGCCGCCCCTCCGGGGTAGCGAAGAGGGGCAATGCCCCCTGAAGCGAGGGGTAGGGACGCACCCCTTGGCCCTTCTCCCCGTGGCACTGGGCGCAGGACCTCGCCCAAAGGGCCTCTACCCCTTGGCCCCACGCCAGGCCCAAGACGAGGAGAATGGCCCAAAGCTTCCTCATGGGTCCAGCCTACCCTATTCCCTGCCCTAGCGCCTTTAGCGGGCCTTTACCTCGGTCCAAACCCGGTCAAAGAGGGCGATGTCCGGCCCCAGGTCCTTCAGGTATTCCAGCTTGGCCCGCACCTCCTCCGGGGGGAAGACCACGGGGTCTTGGCGCATCGCTTCGGGAAGAAGGGGGATGGCGGCGGCCACGGGGGTGGCATAGCGGGTGTACTCCGCCAGGGCGGCGGCGTTTTCCGGCTCCAAGAGGAAGTCTATAAAGCGGTAAGCCAGCTCCTGCGCCGGGCCCCGCTTCAGGACCACCATGGCGTCCGTCCAAAGGGTACCCCCTTCCTTGGGGATGGCGTAGCGCAGGCGCTCGTCCTCTTGCCGGGCCTGGAGCACGTCCCCCGAGTAGGCGAGGGCAAGGGCCGCATCCCCCGCCAGGATGCGGTTTAAGGCCTCTATCCCCCCCGCAAACCCCACGGAACGCCCCTTGGCGCTAAGGAGGAGCTCCTTGGCCTTTTCCAAGGCAGCGGGGTCCGTGGTGTTCACCGAGTAACCTAGGTACTTGAGGGCCGCCCCAATGGTCTCCCGCATCTCGTCCAGGAGGAGGAAGGGCCCCACCTGGCGGGCAGGGTCAAAGAGGACCGCATAGGAGTCCACGGGGCCCTGGACCAGGTCCTCCCGGTAGGCAATCCCCGTGGTGCCCCACAAGTAGGGCACGGAGTACTGCAAACCCGGGTCATAGGGGGGATCTTGGAAGAAGGGGTCCAGGTTTTTTAGGTTGGCGAGCCTCCCCTTGTCCAGGGGGGCGATGAGCCCCTCCCGGGCCATCTGGAGCACGTAGTAGTCCGGGGCCACCACCAGGGAAAACTCCTGGTCCGCCCCCGCCTTCAGCTTGGCCAGCATGGCCTCGGGGGACTCAAAGGTGTCCAGGACCACCTTGGCTCCCGTTTCCGCCTCAAACTTCCTGACGAGCTCCTCGGGGATGTAGTCAGCCCAGTTGAGGAAGTAGAGGGTACCCGCCCCTTGGGCCGGCCTAGGCCGGAGGAGGAATACCCCAAGGAGGACCAAAACCACAAGCAAAAGGAGAAACGCCCCTCGCCTCATACCCGCCTCCTTGAAAGAGCATACCCCAACGCCAGAAAAAACGCCGAAAGGCCCACGATGAGGGTGGAAAGGGCGTGCACCTTGGGGCTTACGCCCAGCTTCACGCTGGAGTAGATGTAAAGGGGCAGGGTGGTGGCCCCGGGGCCTGCGGTGAAAAAGGTGACCACAAAGTCGTCCAAGGAAAGGGTGAGGGCCAGGAGGGCCCCCGCCGCCACTCCCGGCCAGGCCAAGGGAAGGGTCACGTGGAGGAAGGTCTGGAACCCCCTGGCCCCCAGGTCCCGGGCCGCCTCCTCCAAGGCGGGGTCCAGGAGGAGAAGCCGGGAGCGCACCACCAGGGTCACAAAGGCCAGCTGGAAGGTGATGTGCCCGAGGATCACCGTGAGGAGGGAAAGCCTCGGGAAACCCAAAAGCTCCCGGGAGAAGGCGAAAAGGAGAAGGAGGGAGATCCCCATGACCACGTCGGGCACCACCACGGGAATGTAGAGGAGATAGCGCAAAAGCTCCTTGCCAAGGAAGCGGTAGCGCACCATGCCCAAGGCGAGCAGGGTGCCCAAGACCGTGGAGACCAAAGTGGACACCAGGGCCACGACCAGGGTGTTCCCAAAGTACTCCAAGACCCTGGGGTCCTGAAAAAGGGCCCGGTACCAGTCCAGGGTGAAGCCGGTGAAGCGCACCCCCCGGCGGCTCTCGTTGAAGGAAAGGGCCACGATGACCAAAAGGGGAAGGTAAAGGAAGGCGTAGACCAAAAGGGCGTGGAGGGAAAGCAACCGCCTCATACCAGCTCCTCAAGCCCCCTTTCCCCCTGGATGCGGGCGTAGAGGTAAAGGCTTAGGAGGACGAAGCCCATGAGGAAGACGCTCAACGCCGCCCCGAAGGCCCAGTCCCGGGTGACGCCGAACTGCTGCTGGATGAGGTTGCCGATGAGCACCACCCGCCCAGCCCCCAAAAGGTCCGCCACCACAAAGGTGCCCATGGCGGGGATGAAAACGAGGACGCTTCCCGCAAAGAGCCCCGGGTAGGTCTGGGGAAGCACGGCGTGGAGAAAGGCCCTAAAGGGCCTCGCCCCTAGGTCATAGGCCGCTTCCAGAAGCTGCCAGTCCAGCCTTTCCACGCTGGCGTAGACCGGCAGGACAAAAAAGGGCAGGAAGGTGTAGACCGTGGCCCAAAGCACGGCGCCAAAGGAGGGGTAGAAGGCGAAGGGGCCAAGGCCAAAGGCCTCCAAAAAGGCGTTCACCAGGCCCTCCCGTTGCAGCAAGACGAGCCAAGCGTAGACCCGGATGAGGAAGTTGGTGAGGAAGGGCAGGAGGAGCAGAAAGAGGAGGAGGTCCCGCTTCGGGTGGCGGGCGATGTAGAAGGCCAGGGGATAGCCCAAGAGGGCGGAAAGGAGTGTGGCCCAAACACCCACCAAGAGGCTTTGGAGGAAGGCCTCCAGGTAAAGGGGCTCCAAGGCCCGGGCGTAGTTGTGCAGGCCAAGGGGCGGGCCCAGCTCCCCGTAAGGCCCCCGGGTGAGGAAGGAGGCGAGGAGGACCAAAAGGGAGGGGAAGAGCACGAAAAGGACGAGCCAAAGCCCCCCCGGCCCTACGGTGACCAGGACCCGGAAAAGGCGCTGGCTGGGGGTCGCCGCCTCATTCATGGACCACCACCAGGTTCCCTGGGGGGAGGTAGGCGTAGACCTCCTCCCCATAGCCGAATTCCTCTGCCCCTGGTTCCTGCAGGTCCTGGTTCAGGGTGTAGGCGAGAAGCCGCACCTCCCCCGCCCTCAGGTAGTACTGGTTCTCCGCCCCCGTGTAGACGATCTCCTCCACCACCGCCCGCACCAGGTTCTCCCGGGCGGGGACCCCGTTTTGCGCCGGGTACAGGCGGATCTTTTCCGGGCGGATGGCCAAGGTGGCCGCTTGGGCCAAGGGCTCCTTTAGCCGCAAAGGCCCCAAAGGGGTTTCGGCCCCCAGGGGGTGCGGCCTTGCGGGGAGGAAGTTGGAACGCCCCAAAAACTCCGCCACGAAGCGGTTTTTGGGCCTTTCGTACACCTCGTCGGGAAGCCCCTCTTGCACGATGCGCCCGGAGCGCATCACGGCGATGCGGTCCGACATGACCAAGGCCTCTTCCTGGTCGTGGGTGACGAAGATGAAGGTGGTACCAAGCCGCCTCTGGAGTTGCATCAGCTCCACCCGAAGCTCCTGGCGAAGCCGGGCATCCAGGGCGGAAAGGGGCTCGTCCAGGAGGAGGACCAAAGGCTCCAGGACCAAAGCCCGGGCCAGGGCCACCCGTTGCTTCTGCCCCCCAGATAGCTCCCTCGGGTAGCGCTTCTCCAAGCCCACAAGGTCCACGAGCTCCAAGGCCCAGGCCACCTTCCGCCGTACCTCGGCCTGGGGCAGGCCTTTCATCCTAAGGCCAAAGGCCACGTTCCCCTCCACGGTCATGTGGGGGAAGAGGGCGTAGTTCTGGAAAACGGTGTTCACCGGCCGGGCATAGGGAGGAACCCCCGCCATGTCCTTTCCGGCGATCTCCACCCGGCCCGCGTCCGGTGTGTCAAATCCGGCAAGAATTCTAAGAAGAGTGGTCTTCCCGCACCCCGAGGGTCCCAAGAGGCTGAAAAACTCCCCCCTTCGCACCTCCAGGTCCACCCCGTCCAAGGCCACCACCCCGCCAAAGGCCTTGCGCACCCCGGATAGGCGCACCAGTACGTCCGCCACGGGGCCTAGTTTAGCAGGCTAGGGCACCGCCCGGTCCCGGTGCACGAGGAGGACCAGGCCCAAGGCGAAGAGGGTGGCCATGAGGCTGGAGCCCCCGTAGGAGAAAAGGGGCAGGGTAAGGCCGGTGACGGGCATCACCCCCAAGGCCACGCCCAGGTTCACCACCACCTGGAAGCCCAGCATCCCTCCAATGCCGGCAATAAAGAGCCGATCCTCCATCCGGGCACATTCCAGGGCGAGGCCAAAGAGGCGCACGGTGAGGAGGGCGTAGAGCCCAAGGAGGGCCACCACCCCCACAAAACCCCACTCCTCCGCCCAGACGGCAAAGACAAAGTCCGTGTGGCGGAAGGGGACGAAGCCCAGCTGGGTCTGGGTCCCCTGGCCATACCCCTTGCCGAAAAACCCCCCAGAACCGATGGCGATGGTGGACTGGATTACCTGGAAGCCCTGGCCCAGAGGGTCGCGGTAGGGGTCTAGGACGATGAGGACCCGCTCCCGTTGGTAGGGCTTGAGGTTGGGCCAGACCACGGTGGGCACGAGGAGGATAAGGGCCAAGGCCCCGAAGAGAAGATGCCTCCAGGGTAGACCCCGCACGAAGAGCACGGTAAAGGCCCCAAAAAGGACGACCAAGGTGCCCCCAAGATCGGGCTGGAGGAGGAGAAGCCCCGCCACCGGGGCCGTGAGGAGGGCAGGCAAGATGTAGTCCGAGAAGCGGCGGACGGGCCTTTCCGCAAGGAGGCGGGCCAGGGCCAGGACGAGGCCCACCTTGGCGAGCTCCAGGGGCTGGAACTGCAAGGGCCCTAGGACAAACCACGCCTTGGCGCCGTTAATCTCCCGGCCAAAGGCCAAGACCGCCACCAAAAGGGCCAAGGAAAGGGCGTAAAGGGGATAGGCCGAGGCGAAGAGGAGCCGACGGGTGAGGAACTGGACCCCCACCGCAAGCCCGAGACCCAGAAAAAGGGCCAAGACCTGCCGGGAGACAAGGCCAGGGTCAGGGGTGGCGCTTCTAAGGTTAAAGACCCCGAGGACGGCCAAGGTCAGGGCCAAAACGATGAGCCCCCAATCGTACGCCAAGAGGTTTGGCCGCTTAAGGACCACGCCCACCTCAGCGCAAGGGGATATCCGCCACCAAGACCATCTTCTCCCCCCGCTCCTCCAGGGCCACCTGGAGCCCCTCCTCCTGGGCGGGGAAGTAGCGGCGGAGCACCTCCAAGAGGTCCCTCTTTAGGCTTTCCACAAGCCCGGGGGAAAGCTTCGCCCGGTCGTAGGCCAGGACCAGCTTAAGCCTTTCCTTGGCCTTTTCCTTGCTCCTTTTACGCCACCACATCACCGACCCCCAAAGAGCCTGCGCAAGACGCCCAAGAACCCCTGGACCTCGTCCAGGTGGCGGAAGGGCACCTCCTCCCCCCGCATCCGCCGGGCGGTGTCCAAGAAGGCCTGGGCGGCGGGGCTCGTCCCTTTGAGGACCAAGGGCTCCCCCTGGTTGGTGGAAACGATGACCTGTTCGTCCTCGGGGATGATGCCGATGGGCTTTAGGCCCAGGATCTCCACCACGTCCTCCACGGAAAGCATATCCCCCCGGCTCACCATCTTGGGCCGGAGGCGGTTCACGATGAGGTAGTTTTCCCGGATCTCCCGGGCCTCCAAGAGGCCGATGATGCGGTCGGCGTCCCGCACGCTACTCACCTCGGGGTTCACCACCACCAAGGCCCCTTCCGCCGGGGTGGCGGCGGTCTGGAAGCCCTTCTCTATGCCGGCGGGGGAGTCTATGAGTACCCGGTCAAACCCCTCTTCGTTAAGGAGGAGCTGGATAAGTTCCCTGAACTTGGCGGGGTCCAAAGCCTCCTTGTCCTTGGTCTGGGAGGCGGGGAGGAGGTAGAGGTTTTCCACCCGCTTGTCCCGGATGAGGGCCTGCCGGGGTTTGGCCCGCCCCTCCAGGACGTCAATGAGGTCAAAGACCACCCGGCCCTCGAGGCCCATGACCACATCCAGGTTGCGGAGGCCCACGTCCACGTCCACCACCGCCACCTTCTCCCCCAGCTTGGCCAAGGCCGCCCCCAGGTTGGCGGTGGTGGTGGTCTTCCCCACCCCGCCCTTGCCCGATGTCACCACGATGGCTCTGGCTTTCACCGTACCTCCTCCTTGGGCTCCAATACCTCCTCCAATCCGCGCAGGAAATCCAAAACCCGCTTGCCCCGCGGGGTCAGGATGTATTCTACCCGAGGCGGCACCTCAGGGTAGGCGCGCCGCTCCACGAAGCCCAACAGGTGGAACTCCCGAAGCCTCTCCGCCAGGGTTCTCGGGGATAGGACCAGGAGGCTTTCCAGGTCGGAGAAGCGGGAGGCCCCCCGGCTTAGGGCGAAGAGGACCTCGGGGGCCCCCCGGCGGGCCAGAACCTTAAGCACCTTCCGGGCGCTCTTGGATAGGGCCATGGGCTAATGCTATCAAAAGAGGATGTAGCTAGGTAGCGGGGAAGTAAAGCGGAGAAAGGGGTATGCTAAGGGCGTGCAAGGAAATCCCCGGCCCGACTGGAAGGACTTTTTGGCCATGGTGCTGGCCGCCTATAGCCTCCTCTTGCCCCCTTTGCTCCTTATCCTAGGGGTCCTCTTCCTCGCCCTTCTCCTTCTCCGCCTCTTCTTGTAAAACTAGGGCATGGAAGGCCTCTTTGAGTCCCTGCCCGAAGGGTACCGGGAAAGGCTCGGCCGCCCGGGGGAGTACCCCTTCACCCGGGGCATCTACCCGCGGATGTACCTGGACCGGCTCTGGACCATGCGCCAGTACGCCGGCTTCTCCACCGCCGAGGAGTCCAACGCCCGCTACCGATACCTCCTCGCCCAGGGCCAGACCGGCCTCAGCGTGGCCTTTGACCTGCCCACGCAGCTCGGCCTAGACCCCGACCACCCCATGAGTGTGGGGGAGGTGGGGCGGGTGGGGGTGTCCATCGCCACCCTCGAGGACATGCGCAAGCTCTTTGAGGGCATCCCCCTGGACCGGGTTTCCACCAGCATGACCATCAACGCCCCCGCCATGATGCTCCTCGCCCTCTACCTCCTGGTGGCGGAGGAGCAGGGGGTAAGCTGGGACCAGGTCTCGGGCACGGTGCAGAACGATATCCTCAAGGAGTACTTCGCCCGGGGCACCTACATCTACCCCCCAGGCCCTTCCATGCGCCTGGTGACGGACATCTTTGAGTTCTGCGCCCAGCACGTGCCCAAGTGGAACACCATCAGCATCTCCGGCTACCACATCCGGGAGGCCGGGGCCACCGCCGCCCAGGAGATCGCCTTCACCTTGGCGGACGGCAAGGCCTACGTGCGGGCGGCCATGGAGCGGGGCCTGGACGTGGACGCCTTCGCCCCCAGGCTTTCCTTCTTCTTCGCCGCCCACGGGGACATCTTGGAAGAGGCGGCCAAGTTCCGCGCCGCCAGGCGGCTTTGGGCCCGCATCATGCGGGAGGAGTTCGGGGCCAAGGACCCCAAAAGCTGGATGCTCCGCTTCCACACCCAGACCGGAGGCTCCACCCTCACCGCCCAAGAGCCCTTGAACAACGTGGTGCGCACCGCCTACCAGGCCCTGGCCGCCGTGCTTGGGGGCACGCAAAGCCTCCACACCAACGCCTACGATGAGGCTTTGGGCCTCCCCACGGAGAAAAGTGCCCTCCTCGCCCTGCGCACGCAGCAGATCCTGGCCTACGAGAGCGGGGTGACCAAGGCCATTGACCCCTTGGGGGGAAGTTTCTACGTGGAGCACCTTACCGATACCCTGGAAAAGGAGGCGGAACGGCTCATCGCCGAGATAGACGCCCTGGGCGGGGCCGTGGCCGCGGTGGAGGCGGGCTACTTCCAGCGGGCCATAGAGGAGTCCGCCTGGCAGTTCCAGAAGGAGGTGGAGGAGGGCAAGCGGATCATCGTGGGGGTGAACCGCTTCCATGACCCCAACAGCCCCCTGAACGAACCCGTGCCCGTGCAGCGCATTGACCCGGAGCTCCACGAAAGGAGGAAGCGGGAGCTTGCCGCCTTCCGGGCAAACCGGGACGGGGAAAGCGTCCGTATCGGCCTGGAGAACCTGCGCCGGGCGGCCAAGGGAGGGGAGAACCTCTTCCCCTATGTCCTCGAGGCCTTCCGCCGCCGGGCCACCTTGGGGGAGGTCTGCGGGGTCCTCCGGGAGGAGTGGGGGGAGTACCAGCCGGGGAGGTGAGCCGTGGAGGGCGAGGCCGAGCTTTGGGGTTTCCTGGAGCACCACCTAAAGAGCATCTACGAAGGGGACTACGCCACCTACGCCGCCACCACCCATCCCGAGCTTTCCCTCTACGAGTGGTTCGTCACCCCCCACCGCCTGGACGGCCTGGACTTCCACCGCTTCATGGTGGAGAAGCGCTGGGCCACCCGGGGGAAGCCCTACCGGATAGACCTCTTGGAAAGAAGGCTCCAGCGCTACGGGGAGGTGGCCATCTTCAGCTATACCCTCCTCCTCACCCTCGAGGAGGAAGGGGGCCTAAGGCACCAGGCGGTGAACGAAAGCCGCGTGGCGGTGCGCTTCCCCGAGGGGTGGAAGGTGGTGCACGTGCACAAAAGCCCGGCGGGCTAGCCCGCCGGGCCGAGGGCGCAGGGCCTTAGGCCCCTTCCTTCAGCCTCTCCACCACGGAGCGGTCCTCGAGGGTGGAGGTATCCCCCTTAATCTCCTTCTCCCCGGCGGCGATCTGCCGCAGGAGGCGGCGCATGATCTTGCCGGAACGGGTCTTGGGCAAGGCGTCGGTGAAGCGCACCTCGTCGGGGCGGGCGATAGGGCCAATCACCTTGGCCACATGGGCCTTGAGCTCCTCCCGTAGGGCGTCGGAAGGCGCATGCCCCTCCTTCAAGGTCACGAAGGCCACGATGGCCTCCCCCTTAAGGGGGTCGGGGCGGCCCACCACCGCCGCCTCCGCCACCGCCGGGTGGGAAACCAGGGCGGACTCAATCTCCATGGTGCCCAAGCGGTGCCCCGCCACGTTCAAGACGTCGTCCACCCGGCCCTGGATCAGGTAGTAGCCGTCCTTGTCCCGCCGCGCCCCGTCCCCGGTGAAGTAAACCCCGGGGTGCTGGCTGAAGTACTGCTGGATAAACCGCTCCGGGTCGCCCCAGACGGTGCGGAGCATGCTGGGCCAGGGCCTTGTGATGCAGAGGTGGCCGCCCTCGTCCGGGTTCTCCACGGGCTTGTGCTCGCTGTCCAGGATCTCCGGCTTCACCCCGAAGAAGGGCTTGCCGGCGTGCCCCGGCTTCATGGGATGGGCCCCGGGCAGGGTGGTGATCATGATGCCCCCCGTTTCCGTCTGCCACCAGGTGTCCACGATGGGGCACCGCCCCTTGCCAATCACGTGGTAGTACCAAAGCCAAGCCTCAGGGTTGATGGGCTCGCCCACGGTGCCGAGAAGCCTCAGGGTCTCCAGCCGGTGCTTGTTGGGCCACCCCTCCCCCCACTTCATGAAGGCCCGGATGGCGGTGGGGGCGGTGTAGAAGATGGTGACCCCGTACTTGTCCACGATTTGCCAGAAGCGGTCGGGCTCCGGCCAGTTGGGGGCCCCCTCGTACATCACCGTGGTGGCCCCGTTGAGGAGGGGCCCATAGACCACGTAGGAGTGGCCGGTGATCCAGCCCACGTCGGCGGTGCACCAGTAGACGTCCTCGTCCTTGAGGTCAAAGATCAGCTTGGTGGTGTAGTAGACGTAGGTCATGTACCCGCCCGTGGTGTGCAGGACGCCCTTGGGCTTACCGGTGGAACCCGAGGTGTAGAGGATGAAAAGGGGGTCCTCCGCCTCCATGGGCTCGGGGTCCGAGCGGTCGGAGGCCGCCTCCATGAGCTCGTGCCACCAGTGGTCCCGGCCCGGGGTCCAGGGCACCTCCTCCCCGGTGCGGCGCACCACCACCACGTGCTCCACGCTGGGGGTTTCCTTCAGGGCCTCGTCGGCGTTTTGCTTCAAGGGGACGATGCCCCCCCGGCGGTAGCCGCCGTCGGCGGTGATGAGGACCTTGGCCTCGGCGTCCTTGATGCGGTCGGCCAAGGCCCCGGAGGAAAAGCCCCCGAAGACCACGGAGTGCACCGCCCCAATCCGGGTGCAGGCCAGCATGGCGATGGCCGCCTCGGGGATCATGGGGAGGTAGATGGTGACCCGGTCGCCCTTCTTCACCCCAAGCTTTTTGAGGACGTTGGCGAACTTCTGCACCTCCCGCCAGAGGTCGTGGTAGGTGAGAACCCTTTCCTCCCCAGGCTCCCCCTCCCAGATGATGGCCGCCTTGTTCCTCCGCCAGGTCCTCACGTGGCGGTCCAGGGCGTTGTAGGAGAGGTTGGTCTTGCCCCCCACGAACCACTTGGGGTGGGGGAGGTCTCCCTCCAGGACCTTCTGCCAAGGCGCAAACCAGGAAAGCTCCGAGGCCACCCGTCCCCAGAAGCCTTCCGGGTCATTTAGGCTTTCCTCGTAAAGCCGGGCGTATTCCTCCTCGCTCTTGATGTGGGCCTGCTGGCGGAAAGCCTCGCTTGGGTAAAACACCCGCTCTTCCTTGAGCACGCCTTCAATCCGGTCCATACCCCCTCCTTTGCCCTTAGAGGATAGGCGGCGGAGAGGGCGGGGTCAAGAAAAAGGGGGTTTTTCACCATTTGCCAAAGGCCCCCTTTCTTGACAGGGAGGGCCCTGCCAAGGGCAAGATGGAGGCAAATGGCCAAGAGGCGAAGCCTTTCCACCGTCCAGGCCGCCCTGCGCATCCTGGCCTATCTGGCGGAGCACCCCGAGGGGGTGGAGGTGAAGGAGGTGGCCCGCCTCCTGGGCAAAAGCCTCTCCACCGCCTACGCCCTCCTCAACAGCCTGGTGGAGGAAGGCTTCGCCGTTAAAGGGGAAAAGGGCTACCGCTTGGGAAGCGCCAAACCCCTCCGGGTGGAGACCACGCCCTTGGAAGAGGCCCTGGAGGAGCTTTACCTGCGCACGCGGGAAAGGTGCTACCTGGCCCTCCTCACCCCCGAAGGGGTGAGGCTAAAGACCCGGGGGCGCCAGGGCCAACCCCATCCCCTGGGGGAAAGCCTTCCCGAGGAGGTCCATGCCCTGGCCTTGGGCAAGGTGCTTTTGGCCTTTGGCGCCCTGCCCCTTCCCCCCCTCCGCCCCCGCACCCCCTACACCCTCACGGACCCCCTGGCCCTGGAGGAGGAGCTCAAGCGGGTGCGGGAGTCGGGCCTGGCGGCGGAGATGGAGGAGTACGCCCCGGGGCTTTCCGCCCTGGCCGCCCCCCTTTTTGGCCCAGGGGGGAAGCTCCTTGGGGCCCTGGGCGTGGTGGTGCCGGCCCGGCGCTTCCCCTTCGCCTTTAGCCGCCTGGCCCGGGCCCTTTCCGAGGTGGCCCAGGTTTCCCCTTACCTCAAGCCCCCCGAGCCCCCAAGCCTCGCCCCGCCCCCGGAGGCGAGTTTCCGGGTGGAGGTGATAACCCCTCCCGCAGGGCTCCAGGAGCAGGCCAACCTGCAGGACTTCGCCGCCGCCTACCGGGAGGCCCTCGAGGACCCCGAGGGCTTCTTCGGCCCCTTCGCCCGGGAGTTCTTCTGGGAAAGGCCCTGGGAAAAGGCCTACGATCCCGAAACCCGCCGCTGGTTCCAAGGGGGGCTCACCAACGCCGCCCTAAACGCCCTAGACCGCCACCTCCCGGCAAAGGCCCAGCAGGTGGCCCTCCTCACCCTGGACGGGGAAGGGCGCCTGGAAAAGTGGACCTACCGGGAACTCCAGGAACTCTCCGCCCGCCTGGCGGGCCTCCTTTGGGACCTAGGGATCCGGCCGGGGGACCGGGTGGCCCTCTACATGCCCACAGGGGCCGAGGCCGCCCTAGCCCTTTTGGCCTTAGCCCGCATCGGCGCGGTGCACGTGGCCCTGCCCGTGGGCCTCGGGCCCGAGGCCCTGAGGGAAAGGCTACGCCAAAGCCAAGCCCGCCTTCTCCTCGCCGCCGACGGCTACTACCGCAGGGGGCAACGGGTCCCCTTGCGCCCCGTGGTGGAGGCGGCTATAGCGGGGCTAGACCTCCCCGTGCTTTGGCACGCGCGGGGGAACACGGAGTTTTGGGAAAGGGTTTCGGAAGCAAAGCCCGTGGACCCCGTACCCGTGCCCGCCCATCACCCCCTTTTCCTCCTCCACACCTCGGGCTCCACGGGAAAGCCCAAGGGGGTGGTCCACGGCCACGGGGGGTACATGGTAGGGGTGGCCTGGGCCCTCCGGTACCTCTTTGACCTGAAGCCAGGGGAGGTCTTCCACACCACCGCTGACCTCTTCTGGGTGGTGGGCCACTCCTTCGGCCTCTACGCCCCCCTGTTCCTAGGGGGGACGACCCTCCTCGTGGAGGACCGGCCGGACCACCCGAGCCCCGCCGCCTTCTACCAGCGCCTGTCCCGCCTTGGGGTGGATGTCCTCCTCACCTCCCCCACCCTGCTCCGCACCCTAAGGCGCCACGGGGAGGCGCGGCCCACGCGCCTGCGCCTGGTGGGGAGCGTGGGGGAGGCCTTGTCCCCGGAGGTGTGGCGCTGGACCCGGGAAAACCTGGCCTGGCCCCTGGACAACTGGTGGCAGACGGAGCTGGGGGCCCCGGCCCTCGCCACCCCCCTTGCCCTCCCCGCCAAGCCGGGCTTCGTGGGGGTGCCCCTGCCGGGGGTGGAGGCCCGGGTGGTGGACGAACGGGGGGAGGTCCTCCCGCCAGGGGCCAAGGGGCACCTGGTCCTCCTCCGGGCGGGCCCCGCCCAGATGGTGGACCTCCTGGGGGGGAAAGCCCCTGGCAGGGGGGGCTTTACTGGACCGGGGACCTGGCGGTGATGGACGAGGAGGGGTACTTCCGCATCCTGGGCCGCTCCGAGGAGGTGATCAAGGTGGGGGAGGCCAGGCTCGGCACCGCCGAGGTGGAAGCCGCCGCCCTCACCCACCCCCAGGTGGCGGAGGCGGCGGCCATCGGGGTGCCGGGGGAGGAAGGGGAGGAGATCGTGGTCTTCGTGGTGCCCAAGCAAGCGGTGCCCGAGGAGCTCAAACCCCTCCTGGCGGAAAAGCTCAAGGCCCACCTCCTGCGCCACCTGGGCCCTGTGCCCCCGCCCCGGGTCCTCTTCGCCGAAAGCCTCCCCCGCACCCGGAGCGGCAAGATCCTGAGGCGGCTTCTCAAGGCGGAACTCTTGGGCTTAGACCCGGGGGATACCTCGGGACTGGAGGATACCTATGGCGGTGGAAAAGCTTCTTAGGACGGAGGAGCGGCTTTGGGCCCCAGAGCCCCTGCGGCAGGCGGCCAACCTGAAGGACTTCGCTGCGGAGTACCGGCGGAGCCTGGAAGACCCCGAGGGTTTCTGGGGAGCGTGGGCGAAGCGGTTCTACTGGGAGAAGCCCTTCCAGAAGGTCCTGGAGTGGAACCTCCCCGAGCACCGGTGGTTCTTGGAAGGGACCACCAACGCCGTCTACAACGCCTTGGAGCGCAACGTGGAACGGGGCCTTAGGAACAAGGTAGCCCTCCTCTACCTCGCCGAAGACGGCCGGGAAGAGAAGCTCACCTACGGGGAACTCTTGGACCGGGTGCGCCGCCTGGCCACGGCGCTCAGGCGGCTTGGGGTGGGCAAGGGGGACCGGGTGGTGGTCTACATGCCCCTCACCCTGGAAGGGATCATCGCCATGCTGGCCGTGGCCTACCTGGGGGCCATCCACAGCGTGGTCTACGCCGGGCTCGGGGTGGCGGCCCTAAGGGAGCGCATCCTGGACGCCGGGGCCAAGCTCCTCATCGCCGGGGACGTGAGCTACCGCAGGGGCAAGGGGGTGGACCTCCGGTCCATTGTGGAGGAGGCGATTAAGGACCTTCCCCTCGAGGTCATCTGGTTCCAAAGGGCCTACCGGGCGGAGCTTCCCCAGGGGCATTACGACTTCCACGAGCTCCTCTGGAACACCCCCCCAGAGGCCCGGGCGGAGATGGTGGGGGCGGAACACCCCCTCTTCATCCTCTACACCTCGGGCTCCACGGGCAAACCCAAGGGGGTGGTCCACGTCCACGGGGGCTACATGGTGGGCACCACCTACCACCTGCGCACCTTCTTTGACGTGAAGGACGACGACGTCTTCTGGGCCACCAGCGACATCGGCTGGATCGTGGGCCACTCCTACATCGTCTACGCCCCCCTGCTGGAAGGCATCACCTCCCTCCTCCGGGAAGGGGCCCCGGACTACCCCGACCCCGGGGCCTTCTGGGGGTGGTGGAGCGGTACCGGGTGAACGTGATGTTCACCGCCCCCACGGCGGTGCGGCTTTTCATGAAGTACGGCCCCGAGTGGCCCAAGAAGCACGATCTCTCCTCCTTGCGCCTTATCGCCGTGGCGGGCGAGCCCCTAAACCCCGAGGCCTTGCGCTGGGCCTACACCCACCTGGTGGAGGAGGGCAGGCGGGGCTTTGTGGCGGACAACTGGTGGCAGACGGAGCTGGGCGGGCCCACCCTGGGCACGCCCCTCACCCTCCCCGCCAAGCCCGGCTTCGTGGGGGTGCCCCTGCCGGGGGTGGAGGCCCTGGTGGTGGACGAGGAGGGAAAGCCCGTCCCCCGGGGGCAGGGGGGGCTTTTGGTGCTCAGAAGGCCCTTCCCCCACATGATGCGCACCGTCTGGGGCAACCACGAGCGCTACCTGCAGTACTGGCGGGAGGTCCCGGGAGGGGTCTACGCTGCCGGGGACGTGGCCAGCCAAGACGAGGAGGGCTACTTCAGCGTCCTAGGCCGGGCGGACGATGTCCTGAACGTGGCCGGACACCGCATTGGCACCGCGGACGTGGAAAGCGCCCTGGTTTCCCACCCAGCGGTGGCGGAGGCGGCGGTCATCGGGGTGCCGGACCCCCTCAAGGGGGAGGCCATCAAGGCCTTTGTGGTGCTGCGCGCCGGGCAAACCCCTTCAGAGGAGCTTAAGGAGACCATCATTCAGCACGTGCGCCGGGAGCTCGGGCCCATCGCCACGCCGGGCGAGGTGGTTTTCCTGGACAAGCTCCCCAAGACGCGCTCGGGCAAGATCCTGCGCCGCCTCTTGAAGGCCCAGGAGCTGGGCAAGGACCCAGGGGACCTTTCCACCTTGGAGGAATAACCCGTCCTCCCATGTCCCACCCCCTCGAGGGGGTGGGTTTTGCCTTCCCATGACCCAGGAGAAAATCCCGGCTTTTGCGCATGGTCGCAAAGCCTCCGTTTCTTGACACCCCCCTCATCCTTCCCTAAGATTGCCGCTAACCGCGAGGGAAGCCTGTGGCCCGGAGGCGCTTTGGCGCTTCCCAAGCGGGGGAGGGAGTTATGAACCAGCTGGAAGGGTACTGGAAGGCCAACACCGCGCTCATACGGAACCTGCTCATCGTCTGGGCCCTGGTTTCGTATGTCTTCGGCATCCTCCTGGTGGAACCCCTCAACGGGATTCGCCTAGGAGGGCTTCCTTTGGGCTTCTGGTTCGCCCAACAGGGAAGCATTTACGTCTTCGTCATCCTGATCTTCTACTACGCCTGGAAGATGGACCAACTGGACCGTCAGTACGGCGTGCATGAGTAAGGAGGGAGCATGAGCGTTGAGGCTTGGACCTATCTCATTGTAGGTATCACCTTCGCCCTTTACATCTACATTGGGTACGCCTCGAGGGTGCGGGAAACCGCCGGATTCTACGTGGCCGGCAGGGGCGTGCCCGCCATTGCCAACGGGGCCGCCACCGCCGCCGACTGGATGTCCGCCGCCAGCTTCATCTCCATGGCGGGCCTCATCTCCTCCATGGGCTACGACGGGGCGGTCTACCTCATGGGCTGGACCGGGGGTTACGTGCTCCTGGCCCTGCTCCTTGCCCCCTACCTCCGCAAGTACGGGAAGTACACGGTGCCCGACTTTATCGGCGACCGCTACTACTCCCACACCGCCCGGGCCGTGGCCGCCATCGCCACCATCTTCATCTCCCTCACCTACGTGGCGGGACAGATGCGGGGCGTTGGCATCGTCTTTAGCCGCTTCCTCCAGGTGGACATCGCTACCGGGGTTATCATCGGCGTGGCGGTGGTGGCCTTCTTCGCCGTGCTGGGCGGCATGAAGGGCATCACCTGGACCCAGGTGGCCCAGTACACGGTCCTCATCATCGCCTACCTGATCCCCGCCATCGCCATCGCCAACCAGCTCACGGGCAACCCCATCCCCCAACTGGCCTTCACCTTCAGCGACCTGGTGAACCGGCTCAACCAGATCCAGGTGGACCTGGGCTTCACCGAGTACACCAAGCCCTTCCAGGGGAAGCCCATGATTGACATTCTGGCCATCACCCTGGCCCTGATGGTGGGCACCGCCGGCCTCCCCCACGTGATCATTCGCTTCTACACCGTGCCCGACGTTCGCTCCGCCCGCTACTCCGCCGGGTGGGCCCTCCTTTTCATCGCCCTCCTCTACACCACCGCCCCTGCCCTCGCGGCCTTCGCCCGCTACAACCTAATCTCCACGCTGCACGGCAAAACCCTGGAGGAGGTGCGGCAGATTGACTGGGTGGCCAAGTGGGAGAAGACCAAGCTTTTGGCCTTTGTGGACAAGGACGGGGACGGGAAGGTCACCGTGGCCCCAGGGCGGGCCTTCGCCCTCAAGGGAGGCCGGCCCGACTTCAACACCCCGGACGAGAAGAGCAAGAACGAGGTCCACATCGACAACGACATCATCGTCCTCTCCACGCCGGAGGTGGCCCGGCTGTCCCCCTTCGTCATCGCCCTGGTGGCAGCAGGCGGTTTAGCAGCGGCGCTCTCCACGGCAGCGGGCCTTCTCCTTGCCATGTCCAGCGCCATCTCCCACGACATCTATTACCGCATTTTCCGCCCCAACGCCACGGAGGCGCAGCGGCTTTTGGCCGGGCGCATCGTGATCCTTCTGGCGGTGATTCTGGCCGGTTACTTTGGGGTGAACCCGCCGGGTTTCGTGGCCCAGGTGGTGGCCTTCGCCTTCGGCCTTGCCGCTTCAAGCCTCTTCCCCGCCATCCTGCTCGGCATTTTTGACAAGCGCATGAACCGGGAAGGGGCTATCGCTGGCATCCTGGTGGGCCTCATCTTCACGGCTGTCATGATCGGGATGATGCGGGCGCCACAGATCTTCGGCGCCCCCGCTCCCGTCATTCCCAACCTCTGGGGCATCAGCGCTGAAGGCGTGGGGGTGATTGGGATGATCCTCAACTTCATCGTGGCTTACGTGGTGTCTCGGGCCACCCCGCCCCCACCTGAACATATCCAGCACCTGGTGGAGGAAATCCGCATTCCCAAAGGGGCAGGCCAGGCAGCAGAGCACTAGCTGGCACGGGGGGCTTCGGCCCCCCTAAGATATTTCTATGTTCCTTCTTTACCTGCGGTTTTACCTGGGAAGCCTTCTGGCCCTATTCGGCTTCTACCTCACGGGCCACTACCTCCTCGCCCTTCCTTTCCCCACCCCGGCTACCCTCATCCAGCTCGCCCTGGGAGCAGGGCTTGGGGTAGGGCTAGGGGCGGTATACCACAGGCTTTGGCCCCTTCCCCCGCCAGGCATAGGGCGCGTGGTACGGCTCTTTGTCCTCCTACCCCCCGCTTTTATGCTGGGCATCGGGCTCATGCTCCTCTTCCAAGCCCAAGTGGCCCTCTACCTTGTGGTGCCCCTCCTCGCCTGGCTCACCCCGGACTATGGACCCAAGAACGGTCCCACCCCTGAACGCCCTTCCCGAGGCTGAACGGGAAGCCCTTCTCCAGGAGGCCAGGGAGGAGCGCCACCCTCCGGGCACCCCCTTCCTGGAACAGGGCGGAAAACCCGCCCAAGCGGTCTACTTGGTCCTGGAAGGCGAGGTGGCCCTTTGGGACGGGGAAAGGGAGGTGGACACCTTGGGGCCCGGGGAGTTTTTTGGGTTCCCCTCCCTCCTGGCCCAAGAACCCCCTGCCTTTGGCGTGGTGGCCAAGACCCCGGTGCGCCTCCTCCGGTTTCCCGAGGCCAGTTTCCGCAAGCTTCTCGCCCACCCCGAGGCCGCCCGCTTTTTCGGGCAGGGCTTGGCGGAGCGGATCCGCTTGCGGTCCCTTCCGGACCTCTCCCTCTTCGCCCCGGTGGGGCGGCTCGTGCGGCGGGAGCCCGTTTTCATCCCGCCCAACGCCCCGGTGCAGGAGGCGGCAAGGAGGATGCGGGAAGAAGGCATCAGCAGCCTCCTGGTGGCTTCCGAACCCCCCGGCATCCTCACGGACCGCGACCTGAGAAACCGGGTGCTGGCGGAAGGCCTTCCCCCCTCCACGCCCGTGGCGGCGGTGATGACCGCACCCCTCTTCGCCCTGCCGGCGGATACCCCCCTCTACGAGGCGGTGGCGGCCATGGTGGAGCGGGGCATCCACCACCTACCCCTGCTGGAGGGGGGGAGGATCGTGGGGGTGGTGACCCACACGGACCTCCTCCTCCACCAGGCGCAAAACCCCCTGCTCCTCTTGAGGCGGATTGAGCGCTTGGAGCTCGCCCGCTACAGCGCCGAGGTGGCCCACCTGGTGGAGGGGCTTTTCCAAAAGGGCCTCGAGGCCCTGGAGATAGGCCGGGTGGTAGCCTCCTTGAACGACGCCCTCATCCGCCGCCTCCTAAAGGAGGCGGAAACCGCCCTAGGGCCCCCTCCCATCCCCTATAGCTTCATGGTCTTCGGCTCGGAAGGCCGAAGGGAGCAAGCCCTCCTCACCGACCAGGACAACGCCCTGGTCCTGGCGGAAAGGGGGCACGAGGCCTACTTCCAGGCCCTGGCGGAGCGGGTGGTGGGGGGGCTTTTGCAGGCGGGGATCCCCGAGTGCAAGGGGGGGTACATGGCCACCCGCTGGCGCATGCCCTTGGCGGACTGGATCGCCACCTTCCGCCGCTTCATGGAGGCCCCCGAGCCCCAGGCCCTTCTGGAAACCCAGATCTTCTTTGACTTCCGGAGCGCCGCCGGGGCGCTTTCCCTAAGCCCCTTGGAGGAAGCCATCCTGGAAGGGGCCAAGCGGGGGGTCTTCCTCTACCACCTGGCCCGGGCGAGCCTGGAGTTCCGCCCCCCTTTGGGCTTCCTCGGCCGGGTGCGCACGGAAGAAGGCTTCATAGACCTCAAGCGCTCGGCCCTCGCCCCCATCGTGGCCCTGGCCAGGCTTTACGCCCTCCTGGCGGGAAGCCCCGCCAGGGGCACGGTGGAAAGGCTAAGGGCGGCGGTGGAGGCGGGGACGCTAAGCCGGGATGGGGCGGAAAGGCTGGAGGAAGCCTTCCGCTTCTTCTTCGGCCTTCGGCTCGCCCACCAGCTCAAGGCCTTCCGGGAGGGGAGGCCCGTGGAGAACCGGGTGCTCTGGGCCGCCCTCTCCCCTGGGGAGAAAAGGCGGGCCTTGGAAGGCTTTAGAGCCATCCAGGAGGTCCAGGAAAGCACGGCAGGCCGCTTCCAGCTGCGATGAAGGAGAAAGCCTTCGCCCTCTTCCTCCTGGCCCTTTTCCTCTTCACCCTGCCCTTTGGCCTCCTCTTCCGGGAGGCAGAGGGGCCTTTGGGACTTCCTCCCCTTTACCTTTACCTCTTCGGGGCCTGGGCCCTGGTGGTCCTCCTGGCCCGCTTCCTCTTCCGCCGGCCATGAACCCTTGGGCGCTCCTCCTCGGCCTTTTCCTCTACCTCGGCCTCCTCTTCCTGGTGGCCCTCTGGGGGGAGGGAAGGGGGGCAGGTGGGCCAAGGGGCCCTGGGCCTACGCCCTCTCCCTGGCGGTCTACGCCACCGCCTGGACCTTCCTGGGAAGCGCCGGCCGGGCGGCCACCGAGGGGGCCACCTTCCTCCCCATCTACCTGGGCCCCACCCTGGTCCTCCTCCTCTGGCCCTGGCTCCACGGGAGGCTCCTCGCCCTGGCCAAAACCCACCGCCTCACCTCCTGGGCGGACCTCCTCCACCTCCGCTACGGCCCCGGGGTCCTGGCCCCTTTGGCGGCGGGGTTTCTGGTGGTGGGGCTCCTGCCGTACCTCGCCCTGCAGCTTAAGGCCATCGCCCAGGCCTTCCTCTTCCTGAGCGGGGAGAAGGCCCCTTTGGCGGACGTGGCCCTCCTCACCGCCCTCCTCCTCGCCCTCTTCGCCATCCTCTTCGGCACCCGCCGCCTGGACCCTTCCGAGCGCCACCCGGGCCTGGTCTTGGCGGTGGCCTTTGAGTCGTTGGTGAAGCTCCTCGCCCTCCTCCTGGTGGGTGCCCTCGTCCTCCTTAGCCTAGGAAACCCTTTCCCCCTGGCCCAGGCCCGGCCCCACCTTCACCCCCTCCTCCTGCCCCCCGAGCGGCTTTCCGGGCACCTGGCCTGGGTGAGCCTGGTCTTCCTCTCCGGCCTCGCCTTCCTTTTCCTGCCCCGGCAGTTCCACGTGGCGGTGGTGGAAAACCAAGACCCCCGCCACCTGCCCCAGGCCGCCTGGGCCTTCCCCCTTTACCTCCTCCTCATCAACCTGCCCATCCTGCCCTTGGCCCTTTGGGGAAGGCTCCTCCTCCCCGAGGAAAACCCCGACCTCTACGTCCTCGCCCTACCCCTCCTCGCGGGAAGCCCCCTGCTGGCCTTCCTGGCCTTCCTGGGGGCGGTTTCCGCCGCCACGGCCATGGTGGTGGTGGAGGGGCTTGCCCTTTCCATCCTCATCTCCAACCACCTCCTCTCCCCCCTCCTCCTGCGCTACCGCGCCCTGGGAAGCCTCCTCCTTTGGCGAAGGCTCGCCATCCTCCTGGTGATGCTCCTCGCCTACCTCTACTTCCGCCTGGCGGGGGAGGCCTACGCCCTGGTGGGCATGGGGCTCATCTCCTTCGCGGCCGTGGCCCAGCTGGCCCCGGCGGGGCTTCTGGGGCTTTTCTGGAGGGGGGCCACGCAGAAGGGAGCCTTGGCCGGGCTTGTGGCGGGCATCCTCCTTTGGACCTACACCCTCTTCCTGCCCGCCCTGGCCCGCTCGGGCTGGCTCCCTGAGGCCTTCCTGGAAGGCCCCCACCCCCTTCTAAGCCCAGAGAGGCTTTTGGGCCTCAAGGGCCTGGACCCCATCACCCACGGCTTCCTGGTGAGCCTTGGGGTAAACCTGGCCCTCACCTTGGGCGTCTCCCTCTTCAGCCGGGAAAGGCCCCAACGGGAAGGGCGCACCGGGGAGGTCCGGGAGCTTGCCGCCCTTTTGGAAAGGGTTTTGGGCCGGGAGGCGGCGGAGGGCTTCCTCCAGGAGGCCCAGGGGCTTTCGGGAAGGGAGGCCGCCTTAAGGGCCGAAGCCCTCCTCTCCTCCGCCATCGGCCCGGCCACGGCGAGGCTCCTCCTCCTCTCCGTCACCCAAAAGGCCCCCGGGGAGGAGGGCTACGCCCCCCTCCTGGAGGAGGCGGCCCGGGAGTCCAAGGAGGTGCGGGCCTACGCCCAGGCCCTGGAAGCGGCGAGGCGGGAGCTCGCCGAGGCTTACGAGCGGCTCAAGGCCCTGGACCAGGCCAAGGACGAGCTCCTTTGGGCGGTCTCCCACGAGCTCAAGACCCCCCTCACCGCCGTGCGGGCCCTGGCGGAAATCCTCAGGGACCACCCGGACCTCCCGGAGGCGGAAAGGAGCCGCTTCACCGCCCTCCTGGCCAAGGAAGCGGCAAGGCTTTCCCGGCTGGTGGAGGAGGTTTTGGCCTACACGAGGCTCCAGGCGGGGCCTTCCCTAGAGAAGAGGCCCACGGACCTCAAAGCCTTGGCGGAGGAGGCCTTGGGCCTGGTGACGCCCTTGGCCCAGGAAAGGGGCATTAGACTGGAAGGTAGCCTGGCCCCCATCGCCACCCTCACCGACCGGGATAGGGCGCTCCAGGTGCTCCTCAACCTCCTCACCAACGCCGTGCGCCACGCCCAAAGCCGGGTGCGCCTGGAGCTCATCCCAAAGGGCCAGGAGGCGCTTTTCCGCGTCCTGGACGATGGCCCTGGGGTACCCAAGGAGGCGCGGCACCTGGTGTTTGAACCCTTCCAAAGCCTTTCGGGAGGCACGGGGCTCGGGCTTTACCTGGCGCGACGGCTCGCCGAGGCCTTGGGGGGGCGGGTTTACCTGGAGGAAGGGGAAGGCGGGGCCTTCGCCTTCACCCTGCCCTTGGAGGTGGTGGATGCGGATTCTTTTGGTGGATGACGAGGAGAGCATCCTGGTGCCCTTGGAGTTCCTCTTGCGCAAGGCGGGGTACGAGGTGGGCCTGGCCAAAACGGGAGAGGAGGCCCTAAGGGCCTTGGAAACGGGCCCCTTTGACCTGGTGGTCTTAGACCTGATGCTTCCTGGCCTAGACGGCTTCGCCGTTTTGGAGCGGCTAAAGGCCCGTCCAGACCCCCCCAAGGTCCTAGTCCTCACCGCCCGGGGCCGGGAGGCGGACCGGGCCAAGGCGGAGGCCTTGGGGGCGGAAGCGTATTTGGGTAAGCCCTTCGCCACGGAGGACTTCCTGCAGGCGGTGGGGCGGCTTTTGGAGGGAGCATGAGGGAGGCCTTGCGCTTTCTGGGCGCCCTCCTCTTGGGCCTCCTCCTGGTGGGGGGAACGGTGGGGGCAGGGCTTTTCCTCCTCCTCCAGGGGGAAGAGGAGCTCGCACGGGAGCTTCTCCGGGTGGCCCAGGAGAAGGCCTTCCTCCTCCTCTTCCTAGGCCTCCTCTTCGCCCTGGTGCTGGCCGCCCTCCTCCACCCCCTCTTCCTCGGGTACCTGGCCGCCACCCGGGCCCTGGGCCAGGAGGCGGAGGTCCTCCTGGCCAACCCCGGCCACCGCCTGCGCCTTAGAGGACCCTTTGAGCTCCAGGCCCTGGCCAGGCTCATCAACCGCCTGGCCGAGGAAAAGGAGGCTTTAGAAAAGGAGGTGGAGGCCCGCATCGCCGAGGCCAAAGCCCTCCTGGAGCGGGAACGGGAGGTTCTGGGGGCCCTCATCGCCCACCTGCCCCAAGGGGTGGTCCTGGCAAACCCCAAGGGCCAGGTCCTCCTCTACAACCCCCCGGCGCGCGGGCTCCTCGGGGAGGGGCTTGGGGCGGGCAAAAGCCTCTTTGGCCTCCTGGACCGGGGGCTTCTTGCCCACGCCCTGGCCCTTCCCGAGGAACGCTTCCTGGCCCAGGGCCCCACGGGGCCCTTGCGCCTCCAGGCGGTGCCCCTAAGGGGAGAGGCGGGCTTTTTGCTCCTCTTGGAAAGGCCCAAGGAGGAGGGGGGCCTCGAGGGGGAAGCCCTCCATGCGCTCAAGGATAAGATGGCGGGCCTGAAGGCCCTGGTGGAGGTGCTGGAAGGGGAAGCCCCCGGGGCCCTCGCCCCCCTCCTCCGCCAGGCCCGGGCCACGGCGGAGGCCCTTTCCCGCCTGGTGGAGGCGCTCAAGGCCCCGGCGCGGGCGGAGGAGGTGCGGGCGGAAGACCTCCTTCCCCTGTTGGCGGAGGCCCTGGAGCGGGAGGCGGGGCTTTCCCCAGGGTTTTCCCTAAAGGAAGGGGCCGAGGGGCTTTTGGTGCAGGCGGACACCTACGCCCTGGCCCGGGGGCTTGCCGCCACCTTGCGCGAGGAAGAGGAGGTCTTCCTGGAAGGGGAACGGCAGGGGAACCTCTTCCGCCTCACCCTAAGCTTCCCCCACCCCGCCCCGAAGCCCCACCCCCTCCTGCAGGAGGCGGTGGAGGCCGGCCTGGGAAGCCTTTGGCGGGAGGGGAGCCGGCTCCACCTCCTCCTGCCGGCCAGGGAAGCCCCAAGCACCCCCCTCCCCAAAGGACCCCCGCCCCGGGCCGAGGTGGTGGACCCCGCCCTTCTCCAGGTGCCCGAGGCCCTGGAGGAAGCCCCCTTGGAGGGCCTGCTCTACACCGCCTTTGACCTGGAAACCACGGGGCTGGACCCGGGAAAGGACGCCATCGTCGCCCTGGGGGCGGTGCACGTCCTGGGGCGGAAGGTGCTCTACCAGGAAACCTTTGAAGCCCTGGTGGACCCGGGGCGGCCCATTCCCCAGGCGGCCACCGAGGTCCACGGCCTCACCTGGGAGATGCTCAAGGGCAAGCCCAAGCTGGAAGAGGTCCTCCCCGCCTTCAAGGCCTTCCTGGAGGACACGGTGCTCCTGGCCCACAACGGGGCCTTTGACCTGGCCTTCCTGCGGAAGGTGGGGGTGGGGGAGCCCCCTTTGGTGGACACCCTCCTCCTCGCCCACCTCCTCTTCCCCGACCTCAAGGACCACCGCCTCGAGGCCTTAGCGGAGCGCTTCGGGGTCCCCGTCCTGGGACGGCACACCGCCCTCGGGGACGCCCTCATGACCGCCGAGGTCTTCGCCCGCATGGTGCCCCTCCTGAAGGAACGGGGCTACGCCACCCTAGGGGCGGTGCTCGCCGCCTGCCAAAGGCTTCCCTTGGCCCGGCTCAAGTACTAGCGGGCCCTAAGGGCCCTCCGCCCGATGTCCTTCCGGTAAACCGCCCCCGGGAAGCCCACCTGGGGGACGAAGGCGTAGGCCCGGGCCAAAGCCTCCTCTAGGTCCTGCCCCAGGCCCACCAGGTTCAGCACCCTACCCCCGGCGCTCACAAGCCGCCCCCCCTCCCACCGGGTGCCCGCATGGAAGACCAGGACCCCTTCCGGGGGCTCGGGCACGTGGAGGGGGATGCCCTTTTTGGGGGACTCGGGGTAGCCGGGGGCGGCCAGGACCACGCAGGCGGCGGCCCCTTCCTTCCAGGAAAGCCCGGTTCCCGCAAGCCTCCCCTCGGCCACCTTAAGGGCGAGCTCCACCAGGTCGTTTTGCAGAAGGGGAAGGACCGCCTGCGCCTCGGGGTCGCCGAAGCGGGCGTTGAACTCCAGGACCTTGGGGCCCTCCCGGGTGAGCATGAGCCCGGCGTAGACCACCCCCCGGTAGACCACCCCCTCCGCCCGGAGGCCCCGGATCAAGGGCTTCAGGATCTCCTCCTCCACCCGGCGCAGGGTGGCGGGGTCCATGGGGTACGGGGCCACCGCCCCCATCCCCCCGGTCATGGGGCCCTGGTCCCCGTCCAAAAGGCGCTTGTGGTCCTGGGAGGGAAGGAGGGGCAGGATGGTTTCCCCATCGGTTAGGGCCAGGACCGTGGCCTCCTCCCCTTCCAGGTATTCCTCAATGACCACCTCCCCCCCTTCGGGGCCCGAGAGGAGGTTTAGGACCGCCTGCTTGGCCTGGTGCAGGTCAAAGGCCACCGTGACCCCCTTGCCGGCGGCGAGCCCCGAGTCCTTCACCACGATGGGCACCCCCACCTCCTCCAGGTACTCCAGGGCCTCGAGGGCCTCGGTGAAGACCCGGTAGCGGGCCGTGGGGATGCCGTGGCGCTGCATAAGCTCCTTGGCGAAGGCCTTGGAGCCCTCAATCATGGCCGCCTTTTGCGTGGGGCCGAAGATCTTCAGGCCCCGCTCCAAGAAGGCGTCGGCAATCCCCTCCACCAGGGGAGCCTCGGGGCCCACCAGGGTGAGGTCTATGCCCTCGGCCAAGGCCCATTCCGCCAAGGCCTCCACGTCCCCATTCCAGGGAACGAGCTCCGCCAAGGCCGCCATCCCGGCGTTGCCGGGGGCGGCGTAAAGCTTCTCCACAAGGGGGCTTTGCGCCGCCTTCCAAAGGAGGGCGTGCTCCCGCCCCCCGCTGCCCACCACCAGGACCCTCATAGAGGGGATTCTACCCGCTCCCAAAGCGCCAGGGCCGCCCCTCCCACCTCGGGCAAGGCGGCGAGCTCCTCCCGCAGGGGCAGGTGGGGCGCGGCGAGGAGATGGGCGAGGAGCCAAGCCCCCCGGACCCAAGGGTTCCGGGAAGCGGCAAGGGCCTCGGGCCAAAGGCTTTCCTTCCCCCAAAGGGCCAGGGCGGCAAGGGCCCGGGCGGAAAGGGCGCGCTCCCCTGGGGGCAGGGCGTAAAGCGCCCCCCGCAGCTCCCCAAAGGCCTCGGGGGGCCGGGCCAGGCCTAAAAGGAGCAGGCGCACCGCCCTGGGATAGAGCCAGTGCTCCAGGCGCAGGACCCGGGCCTCCACCTCCGCCTCCCCGTCCCCGGGGAGGATGGGCACCCGCCCCTGGAGGACGATGGGCCCCGTGTCCACCCCCTGGTCCACGAAGTGGACCGTGGAGCCCGTCTCCTTTTCCCCAGCCTCGAGGACCCGCCGGTGCACGTGGAGGCCGGGATAGGCGGGGAGAAGGGAGGGGTGGATGTTGAGGAGGCGGCCGTACCACGCCTCCACGAAACCCGGGGAGAGGAGGCGCATGAAGCCGGCGAGGAGGACCACGTCCACCCCCATGGCCCGCAGGAGGGCCTGGGCCTCCCCCTCAAAGGCCTTCCGCCCCCGCCAGGGGAGGGCCTCCGCCCGCACCCCCCGCCTCCTGGCCCGCTCCAGGGCGGGGGCCTCGGGGTTGTCGGAAAGGACCAGGACCACCTCCCCTAAGGGGTTCCCAGGGGGGAAGGCCTCCAGGAGGGCCTGCAGGTTCGTCCCCCTCCCGGAGGCCAGGACCGCCATCCGGGCCCTATGGCCCAGGGGAAAGGGCCAGGCCATCTACCCCTCCAAGGCCTCGGGGTGGTGTTTCTGCCAGTAGCGCACCAGCCCCTGCAGGTTCATATAGGGGGGGTCGGCGAGCTCGTACAGGCGCATCCCCGCCTCGTCCACCCCCGCCCGCTTCAGGCCCTCCCGCCAGTAGGCCTCAAAACGCCGGGTCATCTCCTCTTGGGATAGGCCCTCCCTGAGGCGGCTTAGCGTCCAGCCCGCCCAGTCCTCCAGGGCCTGGCGCAAGGCGAGAAGGTGCGCCTCCACGTCCCGGTAAACCCCAAAGTGGGTGAGGTAAAGGGCCTCAGGGCGCAAGGAAAGGAGGCGGTCCAAGGAGGCGTACCAGCTTTCCAGGTGGATGTCCGGCGGGGGTGTGGGGGGGAGCACCGGCCCCGGGGCGATGCGCACCCCAGCGATGTCCCCGGCAAAGACCACCCCGTCCACCAGGTAGGCGTGGTGGTGGGAGGCGTGGCCCAGGGTTTCCAACGCCTGCACCCTCACCCCGCCCAGGTCCACCACCTCCCCGTCCCCCAAGACCCGCACCCTTTCCGGGGGGATGCCCTTTAGCTCCCCCCAGAGGGGCTTAAGGAGCTCCCCATAGATGCGCTCCGCCGAGGCCAAAAGCCTGGAGGGGTCCACCAGGTGGGGTGCCCCCTTGGGGTGGACGTAGACCGTGGCCCCGAGCTCCGCCAAGCGCCAGGCGGCCCCGGCGTGGTCCAGGTGGATGTGGGTGACGAAGACGTGGCGCACCGCCCCGGGCTCCACCCCGTGGGCCCTGAGCCCCTCCTCCAGGCGGGCGTAGGTGCTCTCGGGACCGGTTTCTATCAGGACGGGCCCCACGGGGGTATCCAGGAGGAAGCTGGCGATCACCCTTTCCACCCCCTGGAACCCCAGGTCCAAAACCCTCACCACGGCTGTGCCTCCTTGGGGCCGATGCGGGTGTGGAGGGTGCCTATCCCTTCCACCGCCACCTCGAGGCGGTCCCCGGGCTTCAAGGCCCCCACCCCTTCCGGGGTGCCGGTGAGGACCACGTCCAAGGGCTCTAGGGTCATGAAGGTGGAGATGTAGGAAAGGATCTCCGCCACGCTGAAGATCATCTCTGAGGTATGTCCCTCCTGCCGGAGTTCCCCGTTCACGTAGGTGCGAATCCAGACGTTTTGCGGGTCCAAATCGGTTTCCAGCCAAGGCCCCAGGGGCAGGAACTTATCGGCGCTCTTGGCCCTTACCCACTGCAGGTCCTTCTTCTGGGCGTCCCGGGCGGTGATGTCCACGGCCACCGTGTAGCCCAGGACGTGGTCCAGGGCCTTCTCGGGGGGAACGTTCCGCATGCGGTCCCCCACCACCACGGCAAGCTCCCCCTCGTAGTGGAGCTCCTCGGTAAAGAAGGGATAGGGCACGGCGTCCCCCGTGTTCCAAGGGTCCATGGGGTTGCCCGGGTGGGCCAGGGTGTTGGGGGCCTTGAGGAAAAGCCCGGGCTCCTTGGGGAGGTCGTGGCCGAAATCGTGCCCCATCTCCCGGATATGCTCCCTGTAGTTCCGCCCCACGCAGACGATCTTGCTGGGGGTTGCCGGCACGAGCAGCCTGACCGAGGCCAGATCGTAGCGCCGGCCCGTGGGGTTCCCCCCGGGGCCATCCGTCTCCAGGACCAGCTCCCCTTCCAGAATGCCCCAGCGCCCGCCGTTAAACCTCAGGATCTTCATGCCCCAAAGCTACCACCTTCCCCTCAGGATTTGTAGGCCCCTTAGGGCCATCACCACGGCCACCAGCAAGGCGGCAAGCCGGCCCCCCTCGGGCACCTGCAGGAAAAAGACCAGGTAACCCCAAAGGGCCCCAAAGGGGATGGGGTAAATCCCCCGCCTCCTCCGCCACCAAAAGAGGTGGTAGACCCCCGCCACCAAGAGGGCGAAAAGGGCGGAAAGAAGGGCCTCCCGCGGGAACCATACCAGAAAAAATCCCAAGGAAGGGGCGATGCCCCCGCCTCCCCGGAAGCGGAAGAAGAGGGGCCAGGTGTGCCCCGCCACCACCGCCGCCCCGGCCCAAGGACGCCAGGCCTCGGGGGTCAAAAGGCCCACCAAGGCCCCCTTGCCCACGTCAAAGAGCACCACCCCAAGCGCAGCCCAGGGCCCCTTCTGCCGGAAAACCCCAGAACCCCCCGGAAGGTCCTTCCCCCGCACCTCGGGAACGAAGAGAAGCCCCCCCACCAAGGAACCCAGGAGGTAGGCCAAGAGCACGTACCCCATGCCCCCATTCTTGCAAAAGGCCTCCCGTTGCCCTATCCTGAGGATGGAAGTTTCCATGAAGCGCTTCCATCCAGGTGCCAGGCCATGAGAAAGAAGAAACCCACCATCCACGAGGTGGCCGCCCGGGCCGGCGTAGGCCTGGGCACGGTAAGCCGCGTGCTCAACAACCACCCTGCGGTGCGCCCGGAAACCCGGGCCCGGGTCCTAAGGGCCATGGAGGAACTGGGCTATACCCCCAACCCCCACGCCCGCAGGATCGCCGGGGGAAGGAGCTACACGGTCAGCGTCCTCCTCCCCTTCGTGGCCACGGAGTTCTACCGCAGGCTCATTGAGGGGATAGAGAGCGTCCTCCTGGAAAAGCGCTACGACCTGGCCCTTTTCCCCATCCTCTCCGAGGCCAGGCTCAGGCGCTATTTGGAGAGCCACACCCTGGCCTACCTCACGGACGGCCTCATCCTCGCCTCCTACGACCTCACGGAGCACTTTGAAGGGGGAAAGCTCCCCACGGACCGGCCCGTGGTCTTGGTGGACACCAAGAACCCCCGGTACGACTCGGTCTACCTGGACAACTTCCTGGGTGGGCACATGGCAGGCACGTACCTGGCCCGCTTCCCCGGGGCCATTTTCGCCGTGAAGGTGGAGGAGGAGCCCGACCGCGCCTTCCGCCACACGGTCTTCGCCGAACGCATGGCGGGCTTTTTGCAGGCGCTAAAGGAGCAGAGAAGGCCTTTCCCGGAGGACCACCTCTACACCACCCGCCTCTCCCCCGAAGGGGGGCGGCTTGCCCTCCGCCATTTCCTGGAAAAGAGCTCCCCGCCCCTCAACGTCTTCGCCGGGGCCGACCAGGTGGCCTTAGGGGTCATGGAGGAGGCGGAAAGGCTCGGCCTCACCGTGGGCCAGGAGGTTAGGGTCTTGGGGTTTGACGGCCACCCCTTCGCCGAGGAGGTGGGGCTTTCCACCATCGCCCAGCCCGTGGAGGCCATGGGGGCCAAGGCGGCGCAGCTTCTCCTGGAAAGGATGCAGGGCTACGCCGCTCCCCCCCGGGAGGTGCGCTTTGAGCCCCTCCTCATTGAAAGGGCCTCCACGGGAACCCCGCCCGCCGTACCCTACGTGCCCTAAGCCATGCGCCTGGAAACCTTGGCCCACCTTATCCGCTGGGTCATGCTCCTGCCGGTGGCGGGGCTTCTCCTGGGTGCCTTCTACTTTGCCTGGAACGCCTTTACCGAAGCCCTAAAGGCCCTCTCCCACCCCCTAGAAGAGGCCCTCCCCGCCTTGGTGGGGGCGGTGGACCTGGCCCTTTTGGCCGCCGTCTTCCTCCTCTTTTCCCTAGGCCTTTTTGAGCTTTTCATCCGCCCCTTGGCGCTTCCCATGGGGAACATCCTGGCGGTGGAAAGCCTCTCGGACCTAAAGGCCAAGCTGGGCCAGGTGATCGTCATGATCCTGGTGGTGAAGTTCTTTGAGAAGGCGCTGGACTTCAAGCCGCAAAGCGCCCTGGACTTCCTCCTCTTCTCCGGGGGCGTAGCCCTTTTGGCGGGGGCGCTCTGGCTCGCCAAGGCCAAGGAGTAGTGCTGGTCTACCTGGACCAAAACCACGCAAGCCGCATGGCCAAGCACCTCCTGGGCCAACGGGGCCACGAGGCCTTTGGCCGGCTCTACGAGGCCCTAAGGGGAAGGGTTTTGGCCCCGGCAAGCCCCTTCCATGTCCTGGAAACCCTTTACCCGCAAAGGGGCCCCAAGGAGAAGGCGGGCTACCTCCTCCCTGCCCTCCAAGCCCTCTTCGGCGAGCTTTCCCAAGGGTACTGGGTGCGCCCTTGGCAGGAGGTGGCCTGGCGGCAAGGGCGGGGGCTTTACCGGGAAGACCTCCTCTGGCAGGGGGGAAGCTGGGAGGTGCCGGCGGACCTCTCCCCCTTCCAGGGGCTTCCGGAAAGGCTAAGGGGGCTTCCTCCCCTCGAGGCCCTCCACACCGCCAAGGCGGAGATCCTCTCCCGCACGGGGTTAAAGGAGGTGCCCTTCGTCCGCCTCCTCGCCGAACTCCTCGCCCGCATGAGCACGGACCCCCACCGCAAGCCCCGCCCCTCCGACCTGCTGGACGCGGTGATGGCGGCCACGGTCTACCCCTACGTGGACCTCCTCCTCACCGACCGCTACCTCCGGAACCTCCTCCCCGAAAGGAGCGTGGGCGGCCGGCGAAAAGAGGTGGAGGCCCTGGTCAGGCGCCTTCAGGGGGAGTAGACTGCCCCCCGTGAAGGGGATTAAGGACCCCCGCCTCCTGCCCATCGCCGAAAAGGTGGAAGCCGGGGAGAGGCTCACCTTCGCCGAAGGGCTTGTCCTTTACGAAACCCACGACCTCCCCACCCTCATGCGCCTGGCCAACCGGGTGCGGGAGAGGAAGCACGGCCACAAGACCTACTTCGTCCACTCCATCCGCGTCTCCCAGACCAACATCTGCTACGTGGGCTGCACCTTCTGCGCCTTCCAAAGGCGTTTTGGCGAGGAAGGGGCCTGGGACTGGGACGTGGAGGAGGTGGTGGCCTGGGTTAAAGCCCGCTACCAGCCCGGCCTCACGGAAATCCACATGACCGCCGGCCACCACCCCAAAAGGCCTTTCCAGTACTACCTGGACCTGGTGCGGGCCCTGAAGGAAAGCTTCCCCGGCGTCCAGGTGAAGGCCTGGACGGCGGCGGAGATCCACCACTTTTCCAAAATCGCCCGCCTGCCCTACCGGGAGGTGCTCCAGGCCCTGAAGGAGGCGGGCCTGGACGCCATGCCGGGGGGCGGGGCAGAGATCTTCGCCGAGAGGGTGCGCAAGCGGATCGCCCGGGCCAAGGTGAGCGCCGAGGGCTGGCTGGAGATCCACCGCACCGCCCACGAGCTCGGCCTCCCCACCAACGCCACCATGCTCTACGGGCACATAGAAACCCTGGAGGAGCGCCTGGACCACATGGACCGTCTTAGGCAACTCCAGGACGAAACGGGCGGCTTCATGAGCTTCATCCCCCTGGCCTTCCAGCCCGACGGGAACCAGCTTGCCCGGGAGCTGGGCAAGCGGGAGTTCACCACGGGCCTGGACGACCTCAGGAACCTGGCGGTGGCCCGGCTTTACCTGGACAACATCCCCCACATCAAGGGGTACTGGGCCACCCTTACCCCCGAGCTCGCCCAGGTGTCCCTGGACTGGGGCGTCACCGACATTGACGGCACCCTCATTGAGGAGCGCATCGTGCACATGGCGGGAAGCCCCACCCCCGAAGGCCTCTCCAAGCGGGAGCTCGCCCGCATCATCCTGGCGGCGGGGAGGATCCCCGTGGAGCGGGACGCCCTTTACCGGGAGGTGCGGGTCTGGGACCAGGTGGAGGCCTGATGGCCTACGTCCTGGGGGTGCCCCTTTACGCCAACACCGCCCCCCTCTACCACTTCCTAGAAGCGAACGGGTTTGCCCTCCGCCACGGGGTGCCGGCGGAGCTCAACCGCATGGTGCTCTCGGGGGAGGTGGGGCTTTCCTTGGTTTCCAGCTACTTCTACCTGAAGCACCAAGACGCCCTGGGCCTCCTTCCCGACTTCTCCGTGGCCGTGCTGGGACGGGTTTACTCCGTGAACCTCTTCCACAAGGTGCCCCTAAGGGCCCTGAGGCGGGTCGCCCTCACCACGGAAAGCGCCACCAGCATAGAGCTCCTCAAGCTCCTCCTCCGGGAAAAGGGGCTAAACCCCGCCTACGCCCAAGCGGGTGGGGGCTTAGAGCTCCTGGAAGACCACGACGGCGTCCTCCTCATCGGGGACCGGGCGATTAAGGCCTACGCCGGCCTCCTAAAGGAGCTCCCCGAAACCCCCCACGCCCTCCCCACCCGCTTTGGGGAGGTGGAGGTGGTGGACCTCTCGGCCCTTTGGTTCCAAAGGACCCGCCTCCCCTTCGTCTTCGCCGTCTGGGCCTACCGCAGGGAAAACCCTCCCCCCAAAGCCCTGGTGCAGGCCCTCAGGCGGGCGCGGCGGGAGGGGCTGGGCCGGCTTAAGGAGGTGGCGGAGGCGGAGGGAAAGCGGCTTGGCGTAAACCCCCTCCTCCTCCAGCACTACCTCTGGAACTTTCGTTACCACCTGGAGGAGCCGGACCGTCTGGGCCTAAAGGCCTTCGCCGAGGCCTTGGGGCTTCCCTTCCGGCCGTTGTATTATCCCGAATAGCGCTTGACTTTTTATAGCGCTTTGGGTATTATCCCCTTGGGCCCAGGGCCCAAAGGAGGTGTGTATGCGTTGGAACCTAGACCCCACCCACACCAGCGTGGAGTTCGCCGTGCGGCATATGATGATCGCCACGGTCAAGGGCACCCTTAACCTCAAGGAAGGGTACGTGGAGACGGACGAAAGCGGCAAGCCCCTCCGGGTGGAGGCCCGCCTGGACGCCAAGAGCATCCACACCGGGGTGGCGGACCGGGACAACCACCTGCGCTCCCCGGACTTCCTGGACGTGGAAAACCACCCCGAAATCGTCTTCAAAAGCGAGCGCATCACCCCCTTGGGAGAAGGGCGTTACCGGGTGGAGGGGGAGGTAACCCTCCGGGGCGTGACCCGGCCCCTGGCCTTTGAGGTGGAGACCCATGGCCCCGCCAAGGACCCCTGGGGCAACGAGCGCATCGCCGCCCACTTTGAGGGGAAGCTGAACCGCAAGGACTTCGGCCTTACCTGGAACGTGCCCCTGGAGATGGGCGGGGTGCTGGTGGGGGAAGAGGTGCGCTTTAGCGTGGACACGGAGGCGGTGAAGGCGAAAGAAGCGGTGGCCCAGTAATGCCCTTTCCCAGGCGGCTCCTTTCCTTGGCCCTAAGGGTGCGGGACCTAGGGGCCGCCTTGGGGTTTTACCGGGACCTTTTGGGGCTAGAGGTGGAGGCGGACCCGCCCCATTACCGCCTTTTCCCCAATGGAAGGGGGTTTTACCTGGAGCTTCTCCACGACCCTGGGGCCCCCTTAAGGCCCTACCCCTCGGTGGGGCTCTACCACTTCGCCCTCCTTCTCCCCGACCGCAAGGCCCTGGCCGGGGTCTTCCGGAGGCTCCTCGAGGCGGGGGCCCACTGGGAAGGGGCGGCGGACCACGGGGTTTCCGAGGCCCTCTACTTCCGCGACCCCGAGGGGAACGGCCTGGAACTCTACCGGGACCGCCCCCAAGGGGAATGGCCCAAGGGGCCCCTCATGTTCACCCTCCCCCTGAACCTGGAAAGGCTCCTTGCGGAAAACCCCAAGGCCACCTCCTTACCCCCGGAAACCCTCCTCGGCCACCTCCACCTGCACGTGGGAAGCCTCGAGGCGGCGGAGGCCTTCTTCGCCGGGAAACTGGGCATGGCGGTCACCCTACGCACCTACCCCGGGGCCCTCTTCTTCGCCTGGGATGGGTACCACCACCACCTGGGGACGAACACCTGGGCGGGAAAGCGCCAAGCCCCGGAAGGGGCCACGGGGCTTCTCGCCTACACCCTCCTGGACCCCTTTGGGCGGGAGGAAACCCTCTTGGACCCCGTGGGGGCGCGGGTGCGCTTGACAGGCCGAGGGGATGCCCCCTAAACTTGGGGGCAATATGCGGAGGCTAGGGCGCTACTTCGGCTTTTATTATCCCGCCGGGGGCGCCCTGCGGTCCGCATAGGTTTTCACCGCAACCGGGCGCCCCCAAAAGGGGGCGCCCAAGGTTTTTGGGAGGGGAGCATGCTCATCGTGATGAAGCGGGGACACACGGAAGCGGAGCTGGCAGAGGTGGTGCGGGAGATTGAAAAGGTGGGCTACCGGCCCCACGTCTCCCGCGGGGTGGAGACCACCCTGGTGGGGGCCATCGGGCGGGGCCCGACGCCGGAGCTTATGGAGCATTTCCGAGCGCTCCCTGGCGTGGCGGAGGTCATCCCCATCTCCAAGCCTTGGAAGCTGGCGAGCCTCGAGGTCCAGCCCTTCCCCACCGTCCTGGAGTTCCCCACGGGGAAAACGGGGGGCGGGCACGTCCTGGTGGCGGCGGGCCCCTGCGGGGTGGAGTCCCGGGAACAGACCCTGAGGGCGGCCCGCTACGTGAAGGCCCACGGGGCAGGAATGCTCCGGGGTGGGGCCTTCAAGCCCCGCACGAGCCCCTACGCCTTCCAGGGCCTTGGGGTGGAAGGGCTGAAGATCCTGGCCGAGGCCCGCAAGGAAACGGGCCTCCCCGTGGTCACGGAGGTCCTTTCCCCGGAGCAGGTGGAACTCGTGGCGGAGTATGCCGACGCCTTCCAGATCGGGGCCCGCAACGCCCAGAACTTCCCCCTCCTCCAGGCGGTGGGGGAGGCGAGGAAGCCCGTCCTCCTCAAGCGGGGCATGAGCATGACCCTGGAGGAGTTCTTGATGAGCGCGGAGTACATTCTCTCCCGGGGGAACATGCAGGTCATCTTGGTGGAGCGGGGCATCCGCACCTTTGAGAAGGCCACCCGCTTCACCCTGGACGTCTCTGCCGTGCCCGTCCTCAAGAGCTGGACCCACCTCCCCGTCTGGGTGGACCCCTCCCACCCGGCGGGCAAGCGGGGATGGGTCATCCCCCTGGCCCTGGCGGGCCTCGCCGCCGGGGCGGACGGCCTCATCGTGGAGACCCACCCCGAGCCGGAAAAGGCCCTTTCCGACGCGGCCCAGCAGCTTCACGAGCACGAGTTCGCCGAGCTCATGGCCAAGGTGCGCCGCCTGGTGGCGGCCCTGGACAAGACCCTTTCCGCCCCCACCCCGGCATGAACCCCCTCTTCGGCAAGGTGGGCATCTTCGGCGTGGGCCTCCTGGGGGGAAGTGTGGCCTTAGGGCTTAAGGAGCGCTTCCTCGCCCAGGAGGTGCACGCCTACGACCAAGACCCCCTGGCCCTGGAAAAGGCCCTCTTCCTGGGGGTGGCGGACCGGGTGCATGCGGAGCTGGGGCCTTGGGTAGGGGAGCTTTCCCTGGGCATCCTCGCCGCCCCCGTGGGGGCCCTGCCCACCCTCGCCGAGGCCCTAGGCCCCTTGGCCCATCCCGAAAGCCTCTGGACGGACGTGGGGAGCGTGAAGGGCAAGGTGGTGGCCCAGCTGGAGGGGTTTCTTCCCCACTACCTGGGCGGCCACCCCATGGCGGGCAGCGAGCGGGCCGGGGTAGAAAACGCCCACGCCGGGCTTTTGCAAAACGCCGTCTGGGTCCTCACCCCCACGGCCCACACGAGCCCCAAGGCCCGGGAGGGCATCCGGCACCTGGTGGAGGCCCTAGGGGCTTACCCCTTGGAAATACCTCCCCTCCTCCACGACCAGCTGGTGGCCCGCATCTCCCACCTTCCCTACCTCCTGGCCGTGGCCTTAAACCGCATGGTGGCGCAAAGCCCCCACAAGGAGCTCCTCATGTTCCTGGCCGCCGGGGGTTTCCGCGACCTCACCCGGGTGGCCTCGGGAAGCCCCAGGATGAGCCGGGACATGGTGGTGGAGAACAAGGAGGCCTTGAAGGAGGCCATAGAGGAGCTAAGGGCGGTGCTTTGGGAACTGGAAGGCCTTCTAGACGAACCTGAGGCCCTTCTAGGGGTAGCGGAAGAGGCCAAGCGCACCCGGGATAGCCTCCCCATCGTGCGGCGAAGCCTCCTCCCCGAGATGTACGACCTGGTGGTCCAGGTGCCGGACCGCCCCGGGGAGATCGCCCGCATCGCCACCGCCTTGGGAGAGGCGGGGGTGAACATCAAGGACATAGAGGTCCTCACCATCCGGGAGGCGGCGGGGGCCTTGCGCCTCTCCTTCGCCACCCGGGAGGAGCGGGAGGAGGCCAGGCGGGTCCTAACCCAGGCGGGCTACCGGCTTCCCTGATCCTCCGTGTACCGGACCACCCGGTCCTTCCCTGTCCGCTTGGCCCGGTAAAGGGCCTCGTCCGCCCTTCGGTAGAGCTCCCCTAGGTCCCCCCGGTAGGTGGCCACGCCGAAGCTGGCCGTGGTGCCCAAGGCCCTGAGGCCCTCCCGAAGCCGCTCCGCCAGGCGGGTGGCCTGGAGGGGGTCTGTCTCCGGCAGGAGGATGGCGAACTCCTCTCCCCCAAAACGCCCCACCAGGTCGCCCCGGCGCACGTGGGCCACCAGGTAACGGGCCACCTCCTTAAGGAGCCGGTCCCCCTCGGGGTGGCCCTTCTCGTCGTTCACCCGCTTGAAGTCGTCCAGGTCCAAGAGGACGAGGCTAAAGGGCTTAGCCCCCCGCTCCACCCGGGCCATCTCCCGCTCCAGGGCCATCTCCAAGGCCCGGCGGTTGGGAAGCCCCGTGAGGGGGCAGGTGAGGGCCTGCTCCCGCCAGAAACGCGCCCGGCCGTAGAGCTCCCGAAAGCGGGCAAGAAGGAGGGTAAGGGCCAGGAGGACGGGCTGGCTCAGGGCAAAGTGGGCGTAGTAAGGGCGTTCCCATCCCCAAAGGAGGGGCGCAAGGAGGAGAAGCCCTCCCCAAAAGCCCGAGGCCGCCAGGGCCCAGGGCACGGGGTAGGCGAAGGCGGCCAGGAGGTAGAGGGCGGGGGCCCAGTACCCCAACGCCCACCCGTGCCCTTGGGCCCGCCCAAGCTCAAAGAGGAGGTAGGCCCCAAGCCCGTGGACCAGGAACCTGGGGGCCCCTTTGGGCCCTCGGCTTAGGGCGAAGAGGAAAAAGAGGGCGAAGGCGCCATAGGCCCACCAGAAGCCTAGGGCCTTGGGCGGGTAAAGGTAAAGCTGGAGGCCAATCCCCAAGGGAAGGCCAAGCCAGGCGGCAACGTAGAGGAGGCGGCCCAGGCGGTCCATGTATTCACTTTTGTCCAGAGCGTGTGAAAAGCGCGTGCAAAAAACCTCATGGCAGAAGCTTGCCCGGGTTCAAAAGCCCCTCGGGGTCCAGGGCCGCCTTGGCCTGGCGGAAGGCCTCGAGGGTCTCCCCGTCCACCGCTTCCGCCATGAACTTCCGCTTCATGAGGCCAATCCCGTGCTCGCCGGAAAGAACCCCCCCATGCCTTAAGGCCACCCGGGCGATGGCGTGGGCGAGCTCCCAGACCTTCTCCTCGCTCTCCCGCCTGGGGTCAAAGAGGATGTTGGGGTGGAGGTTGCCGTCCCCGATGTGGCCGAACTGCACCACGATGAGGCCATAGGCCTCCCCCAAAGCCCGGATCTCCCGCACCACCTCGGGCAAGGTGGAGCGGGGCACGGCGATGTCCTCGTTCACCCGCTTAGGCCGGATCCTTCCCAAGGCCGGGCTTACCGCCCGCCTCGCCCGCCACAGGGCCTCGGCCTCCTTCTCGTCCTGGGCCCGCCGGACCTTCGCCCCATGGGCCTTAGCGGTTTCCTCCAAAAGAGAAAGCTCCTCCTGAACGAGCTCGGCGTCGTCCCCGTCCGTCTCCACCAAAAGCAAGGCGTGCCCCCGGGGCAGGCCCATGGCCAGGTAGTCCTCCACGGCGTCCACGCAAGCCGGGTCCAAAAACTCCAGCCTCGCCGGCACCGCCCCCAGGGCAACGGCCCGGGAAACCGCCTCCGCCAAGGCCTCCACCTCGGGGAAAGCCGCCATGAGGGTGGCCCGGTGCTGGGGAATGGGCACAAGCCGCACCCGGGCCCCGGTGATGAGGCCCAAGGTGCCCTCGGCCCCCACCAGGAGGCCAGGGAGGTCATAGGCCTTCCTTTCCAGGAGGTGGGCCTCCCCAAAGGCGTCCACGAACTCCAGGGCCAAAAGGTAATCCCCCGTGACCCCATACTTGAAGCAAAGGGGCCCCCCAGCGTTCTCCCCCAGGTTGCCCCCCAGGGTGCTGGTGCGGTAGGAGGCGGGGTCGGGGGGGTAAAAGAGCCCAAAAGGCCTCGCCGCCTCGGAAAGCCGGGCCGTGGTCACCCCGGGCTCGGCCCAGGCGGTGCGGGTCGCGGGGTCCAGGGCCAGGCGGTCCATGCGGGTGAAGGCCACCACGATGGCCTCCCCCAGGGGCACCGAGCCCCCGGAGAGCCCGCTTCCCGCCCCCCGGGGCACGAGGGGTAGCCCATACCTGCGGGCGAGGCGCACCAGGGCCTGCACCTCCTCCCGGGTCCTGGGGAGGGCCACCGCGAAAGGCTCTTCCCCCACCCAAATGGCGTCGTAGCGGTAGACCTCCTTTTCCGGCCGGGAAAGGAGCGCCCTAAAGCCCAATAGCCGCCTAAGCTCCTCCTTGGCCGCCTCCCAAACCCCCATGCCCTAAGGCTACCAGGCTGGGTCGCAGAGGGCGGAAGCGTCCGGATAGACGGGGTTTCCTCGCACAAAGGGCCCCGCAAGCCCCCCGGTGAAGCCGCGCACCCAAAGCCGGCGGGGCTGGCTAGGCTCCACGCTAATCCCCTGGGGCACCATCCCCCCTTGGGGCGAGGTGGCGGAAACCGCCCGGATGGCGCCCTGGGGCGTCACCTCCACGAAGCCCCGAACGGCCCCCCATAGACGGGACCCCTAAGGGCCGCCCGCTCCTCGGGCCGGGCGTCTTCGGGGTGGACCCCCTCGGGAAGCCAGTAGAACTCCAGCCAATCCAGCCGGCCTTCTAGGAAGAAGGCATAGTCCAGCCGGGTATGGGTATGAGTGCAGTAGCTGGACTGCGTCCTAAGGTCCGAGATCCGGTGCCCCGGGTAGACCAGCTCCACGGTCAGGGAACAGGCCGCCAAGAAGGGGAGGAGGAGGAGAAGTGCCCGCATACTCCCATCCTTCTCCCCCTCTCCCTCCCCAGGCTTTGCCCAGGCTAAAGGGAGCTTTAGACTGGGCGGCATGGCCTACTGGCTCCTAAAGTCCGAGCCCGAGGTATACAGCCTTGAGGACCTCAGACGGGAAGGGCAGGCCATCTGGGACGGGGTGCGCAACTACCAGGCCCGGAACTTCCTCCTAAGGATGCAGCCCGGGGATATCTGTTTCTTTTACCACTCGGGCACCAACCCCCCGGGAATCGCCGGGCTTTGCCGGGTGGTGCGCACGGGAATCCCCGACCCCACCCAGTTTGACCCCCAAAGCCCCTACTTTGACCCAAAGGCCACCCCGGAAAGGCCCCGCTGGTACACGGTGGAGGTGGCTTTCCTCGAGGCCTGGCCCCTCATCCCCTTGGCCGAGCTCAAGGCCTGCTTCCCCCCGACCACCCCCTTGTCAAAAAGGGGAACCGGCTTTCCGTGATGCCGGTTCCCCCGGAGGTGGCGGAGGGGCTTATTGCACGGAGAGGGTGCCGATGATCTTGAAAAGCGGCAGGAACATCCCGGCCACGATCATGCCCACGATGGCGCCCAGGAATATAATCATGAGGGGCTCAATGGCCGCGGTGAGGCTCGCCACAGCCTCGTCCACCTCCCGCTCGTAAAAGTCCGCCAGCTTGTTGAGCATGGTGTCCAAGGCCCCCGTTTCCTCGCCGATGGCCACCATGGAGCTCACCATGGGGGGGAAGATGAAGGGGTGCTGGGCCAGGGTCAGGTTCAAGGGATCACCCTGCTGGATCCTCTGCTTGGCCGCCTCCACGATCTCCTCCACCACCACGTTCCCCGCCGTCCCCTTGGTGATGTCCAAGGACTCCACGATGTTCACCCCGCTTCCCAAGAGGAGGGCCAGGGTGCGGGAGAAGCGGGCCACGGCGGTCTTGCGGTTCAGGTTGCCGAAAACGGGGATGCGAAGCTTGATGCGGTCAATGACCTTCCGCCCCTGAGGGGTGCTGTAGTACCAGCGGTAGACGAAGAAGAGGACCACCGAAAGAAGGAGGAGGGGCAGGGTAGCCGCCCGAAGCAGGTTGGAAACGGCGATGAGGAAGCGGGTGAGGAGGGGAAGCTCCGAACCCAGGTCCGTGAGGATCTGGGCGAACTGGGGCACGATCCCCGTGAGGAGGAAGTAGGCCACGCCCACGGCGAAGACGAAGACGATGACCGGGTAGGTCATGGCGCTCCGGATCTTGCCCCTGAGCTCCAGCTCCTTCTCCAAAAAACTGGCCAGGCGGTCCAGGATGGTGTCCAAGCCCCCGAGGTCTCCCCCGCCCGCACCAGGTTCACGTAAAGCCGGGAAAAGAGCTTGTGCTTGGCTAGGGCTTCGGAGAAGGCCATACCTCCCTCTATATCCGCCCGCACCTGCTTGAGGATTTCCCGGAACTTCTTGTTCTCCGTTTGTTTTTCCAGAATGGCCAGGGACTGGAGGAGGGTGAGGCCTGCCCCGAGCATGGTGGCGAGCTGCCGGGAGAAGATGGCCAGGTCCTTTAACCCCGGCCCCCGCTCCAAGACGGGAAGCCGCACCTCGGCCCGAAGCCCCTTTCCCGGCTCCTTGATCTCGGCCACGAAAAGGCCCCGGTCGCGGAGGAGCCGGGCGGCGGTGCGCAAATCCTCGGCCTCAATGGTGGCCTCCACCAGGCGGCCCTGCCGGTCGCGGGCCTTATACTGGTAGACTGGCATGGTAGAAGTATACCAAAGGGAACTGGAGGAGGCGGCCCGCGCCCTACGGGAAGGCGGGCTTGTGGCCTTCCCCACCGACACCGTCTTCGGCGTCTTGGCCCGCCTGGAGGACGAGGCCGCTTGCCGCCGCATCTACGAGGTCAAGGGCCGGCCCGAGGAAAAGCCCTTACAGGTCCTGGTGGCGGACCTGGAAAGCGCCCTAAAGCTCGCCCAACTGGGCCCCCTGGAGGGCAGGTTCCTTCGCCTGGTGGAGGCCTTCTGGCCCGGGGGGCTCACCGTGGTGGTGCCTGGGCGGGACATCCCCTCCTGGATCAGCAAGGACGGCTCCGTGGGGCTCAGGATGCCGGCCCACGAGGTGCTCCGGGAGCTTTTGCGGCGGGTAGGGGGCTATGCCGCCGCCACCAGCTTGAACCGGAGCGGGGAGCCCCCGGTGCGCACGGCGGAGGAGGCACGCGCCTTCGCCGTGGACTACGTCTTCCCCGGGGAAGCGGGGGGGCTCGCCTCCAGCGTGGTGGACCTGCGCACGGGGGAGGTCCTGCGGGAAGGGGCCATCCCCAAGGAAGCCCTTCTCCCCTACCTAAGGGATGCTTAGCCTGAAGGCGGAAATCCTGGCCGTCCTCTTCGCCGCCGGGAGGCCCGTTAGCCTCAAGGAGCTTCGCGCTTTGGGCCATCCGGAGGAAGGTATCCTCCGGGCCCTAAAAGCCTTGGAGGCCGACCTGGCGGAAGGCCACCTGGGGGTGGCCCTGGAGCGGGTGGCCGGGGGTTGGCGGCTTGTGGTGCACGAGAGGGCACTTCCCGCCGTGGAGAGGGTGCTTAAGCCTAGCCCCCCTAGGCTCTCCAAGGCGGCCCTCGAGGTCCTCGCCCTCATCGCCTACCACCAGCCCGTGGCCCGGGCGGAGCTGGAAGCCATGCGGGGGAAGAGCGTGGAGGGTGTCTTGGAAAGCCTCCTGGAAAGGGGGCTTATCCGGGTGGTGGGGGAGAAGGAGGCCCCGGGCCGGCCCAAGCTCTACGGCACCACGGAGCGCTTCCTGGAGGTCTTCGGCCTGGAGAGCCTAGAGGACCTCCCGCCCCTCGAGGACGGCCCACCCCTCCTCCTCCGCGGCTAGGGCCTCCTTGGCGGGGATGGGCAAGGGGCTAAAGAGCTCGTTCTGGCGCACGAAGGCCAGGAGAAACCGCCCCAAAAGGCGCATCTGGCTCCGATGGGCCCGGATGGCCTTTTCCTTGAGGCGCACCTCCTCCTCCGTAAGGGGAAAACGCCGCCAGGGAAGCCCCCTTCCCCTGGGGGGCGGGTAGAGGGGAAGCCGAGGGTGAAGGCCCTTGGGCAGGGGGTACTGGTACCCCCGTGGACGATGTAGTACTCCAAACGCCCCTCCATCCCCAAGGCCGCCGCCGCCTGCATGCCGAAGTAGGCGGTGGCCTGGTGGTCCCGGTGGGCGTCCAGGGGGCTTGGCAGGAGGATGCGGCTCGGCCTCAGCTCCCTAAGGAGGTCTAGCAAGACCCCCTCCAAGGCCTTGCCCGTGTAGGGAAGCCCCGGGCGGTAGCACCCGGGGTAGGCCACGGCCTTGAGACCGGTGTAGGGGCTTTCCCAGGGCAGGTAGTAGTGGGTGGTGAAGAGGGCGAAAAGCCCCTGGTCGGGGAAGCCCAAGAAGAGGGCACTCCCCCGCCCAAGCCCCAGGGCCTCGAGGCCCCGCCAGGCCTCCACCATGCGCCTTAGGGCCAACCGGCGCATGGCCTCCCTGGAAGGCAAGGGGCTACCCGCCGCCAGGTCAAAGGCATCCCCCGAGGTGAGGTAGACCACCGTGACCCGCCCGCCCCGGAGGGCCACCCGGCGCATGCGCCCCGCCGCCGCCAGCACCTCGTCGTCGGGGTGGGGGGCGAGGACGAGGAGGTGCTCCTCCCCCGCCCCCTCCGCCACGGGGAGCCCCCGGGTCCTTAACGAGGCGAGGAAGGCGTGGTAGTAGGCGAAGAGGAAGCGCCCGTTGATGAAGGCCCAAACCCCCAAGGCCGCAAGGAGCACCGCCACCCGCTCGGCCCAGACCAGACCCAGCCAAAGCCTTAGCGCCTCCGCCAGGGCGAAGTAGGCCAGGAGGAGAAGAAGAAGCCACTGCCACGGGGCCAAACGGCGCACGAAGGGCATTCTACCCGGGGGTAGACTGGAACCATGCCCAAGGTGCGGAGGGCCACGCCCCAGGACCTCCCCGCCATCGCCCGCATCTCCCACCAAACCCTCCTTTTGGGCAGGGAGGGGGCGCGGGTCTTCCCCAGCAAGGCCCTTTGGGGGGAGCTTTTCGTGGCCCCCTATCTGCGCCGGGGGTGTTGCAGCCTGGTGGCGGAGGAAGGAGGGGAGGTGGTGGGCTATATCCTCGGGGCCTGTTCCGATGGGGCGCTTCTCCTTGACCTCCTCCCCCGGCTTCCCCTTCTCCTCCTAAAGCTCCTCCTCGGCCGCTACGGTCCCGTCCTCCCCCACCTCCGCTACCTCTTCCGCCTCCTCCTTTTCCGCGGCCCCAAGGCCCCCAAGGACCGCTACCCCGCCCACCTGCACATCGCCGTGAGCCCCAAAGCCCAAGGCCACGGGGTGGGGCGGGCCCTCCTCGCCGCCTTCTTGGAGTGCCTCAAGGACAAGGGGGTAGCCGGGGTGCAGCTTTCCACCACCCGGGCCAACCAGGCCGCCCGCAGGCTTTACCGGAGCCTGGGCTTCCGCCTCTACGCCAAGCGGGCAAGCCCCTTCTGGGCCCCCTACCACGGCCACCCCGTGATCCACGAGGTCTGGGTGCGGCCGCTTTAGGCGAGGCGCACGGCGGTGCCGCTCACGGTGACCATGAGCATGGAGTTGCCCTGGCCCAGGACCTCGTAGTCCACGTCTATGCCCACCACGGCGTCGGCCCCAAGCCGCCTGGCCGCTTCCGCCAGCTCGCCTAGCGCTATCTCCCGTGCCCGCTTGAGCTCGGCCTCGTAGGCCCCACTCCGGCCGCCCACGATGTCCCGAATCTGGGCGAAAAGGTCGCGGAAAAGGTTGGCGCCCACAATGGCCTCGCCAAAGACCACGCCCAAGTAAGCCTCAATTCGGTGCCCTTCCACATGGGGGGTAGTGGTGAGGATCATGGGCCCATAATAAAGGGGTGCTACCCGAGGCCCTAAGGGGGTGGGAAAGCTACCGGGAGTGGCTCGAGGCCGATCCTGAGTTCCAGGGGCGCATCGTCTTCGCCCGCCTCCTTCCCCGAAAGCCCCCGGAAAGGGTGGCGCCCCAGGGGCCCTTCGCCGGTGTGTTGGCGGCCTTGGGGCTTCTGCCCTTCCGCCACCAGCAGGAGGCCTTGGACCTGGTGGCAGCGGGCCGCAACCTGGTCATGGCCTACTCCACCGCCGCCGGCAAGAGCCTCGTCTTCCAAATCCCCGTGCTCAAGGCCGCTTTGGAAGGGGAAACGAGCCTTCTCCTCTTCCCCACCAAGGCCCTAGCCCACGACCAGCTCCGGCGCCTTAAGGCCATGGCGGCGGCCCTCGGCGCCCAGGGGATCTACCCCTACGACGGGGACACCCCGGGAAGCACCCGGAAAAGGGCAAGGGAGGAGGGAAAGGTCCTCCTCTCCAACCCCGACATGCTCCACTTCGGCCTCCTGCCCCACCACGGGGAGTGGGCCCCCTTCCTCGCCCGCCTCCGCTACATCGTCTTGGACGAGCTCCATGCCTACCGGGGGGTTTTCGGCACCCACGTGGCCCTGGTCCTCTTCCGCCTCCTCCGCCTCGCCCGCCACTACGGGGCAAACCCCCAGGTCATCGCCGCCAGCGCCACCATCGGCAACGCCAAGGAGCATGCGGAAAACCTCACGGGCCTCCCTTTCGCCGAGCTCAAGGAGGAGGTAGCCCGCTCGGAAAGGGAACTCCTCGTCCTTCTCCCCAAACCCCTGGACCGCAAAGGGGAAAGGCGGCGAAGCCCCCTCCTCGAGGCCGCCTACCTGGCCCGGGCCCTGGCGGAGGGGGGGCTTAGGGCCCTGGTCTTCGCCAACGCCCGCAAGAGCGCCGAGCTCATCGCCCGCTACGCCGCCCACCCCGGGGTCAGGCCTTACCGGGCAGGCTACACCGCCCGGGAAAGGCGGAAGCTGGAGGAAGCCCTCAAGGAGGGGGCGGTGCGGGTATTGGTGAGCACCAGCGCCCTGGAGCTTGGGGTGGACATCGGGGAGCTGGACGCCGTGGTCCTGGTGGGCTATCCCGGCTCGGTTTCCGCCTTTTGGCAGCGGGCAGGACGGGCGGGGCGGGGAGAAAGGCGGGCCCTGGTGGTCTACATCCCCCGGGAAGACCCCCTGGACGAGTACTTCCTCCACCGGCCCGAGCTCCTCCTGCAAAGCCCCCCCGAGATGGCGGTGGCCGACCCCAAGAACCCCGTCCTCTGCCCCCTGCACCTCCACGCCGCCGCCTGGGAGATGCCCCTTGTCCGGGAGGAGGTGCTCTGCCGGGAAGCCCTGGGGGAACTCAAGGAGAAGGAGGGCCGCTTGTACACCCCCAAAAGGCGGCCCCACCGGGCCATCTCCTTAAGGGGCCTTGGCGCCACCTTCACCCTGAGGGGCCCGGAAGGGGAGGTGCTAGGGTACCTGGACGAGCGCCAGGCCTACTGGGAGGCCCACCCCGGGGCCATCTACCTCCACGGGGGGGACAGCTACCTGGTGCGGAACGTGGACCCCATGAGACGGGAGGTCTGGCTCCTCCCCGCCCTGGAGGACTACTACACCGAGCCCCGGGCGGAAACGGACCTGGAGGTCCTCTCTGGGGAGCCCGTGGGCCAGGGGGTCTGGGTGGGGAAGGTGGTCATCCGGGAAAGGGTGGTGGGGTACGTGAAGAAGCGCTTCTTCACGGGAAGCGTCCTGGAGGAGGTTCCCTTGGAGCTCCCCGAGGTCTCCTTCCCCACAGAAGCCCTCTGGTTCCACCCTCCGGAGGCGGTGCCTCCCCACCAGATCCCCGGGGGCATCCACGCCCTAGAGCACGCCATGATCGGCCTCCTGCCCCTCTTCGTCCTGGCGGAACGGCAGGACATCGGGGGAATCTCCTACCCCTTCTACCCCAGGCCCCTTCCCTCCGGCACAGGCCCCACCGTCTTCATCTACGACGGCTACCCCGGCGGGGTGGGCTACGCCCGGGCCGCCGCCCAGCGCTTTCCCGAGTGGGTGCGGGCCACCCTGGAGCTCCTTAAGCGGTGCCCGTGCGAGGAGGGGTGCCCAAGGTGCGTCCTCTCCCCCAAGTGCGGGAACGGCAACCAGTACCTGGACAAAAGGGCGGCCTTCCACCTGGCCGGGGCCCTTGCCTGGCGGCAGGCGCAAAATCTTAGTGGTGTTCCAGGAAAAACCTTAAACTAAAACTGCAGATGTCCGGAAGCGTTTGGGTGAACGGGGAAGCCTATCCGGTGGAAACCCGTTTTAACCTCACCCAGATCCCTTAAGGGCCCCCAGGCGGCTTCCCAAGGGCCCTTCGGGGCCCTTAAACTCTTCTCATGACCCCGGTGGAGGAAAGCCCCGAAACCTTCTTCGCCCGCTTCCAGGCGTATGCCGTCCGGGCCTACCTCTTCCCCGAGCCCTGGGGGAGCCCCCTCCTCGAGGCCCTCGTGGAGGGCACCATCGTCTACGCCTTTGACCGGGGTACCCCCCCGCCCCCACGGGGCCCACCCGGATCCTCCTCCACGGGGTGGTGGCGGAGGCCAAGCCCTTGGAGAAAGCCCCCTTTATAGAGCGCAAGAAGGACCGCTACCGCCTGGGCGGGGAGGCGGTGCCCCTGGGGGAAGGGTTTTACCTCCTCAAGGCCCCCCTCCCCGTGGTGGTCTACGCCGAGGTATCCTTGCCCCAAAGGGCCGAGGTCCTCCTCTACCCTCCTTTGATGCTCTTCCGGGAGTAGCCGTGCGCTGCGAGTGCGGGCACAAAAACCCCCCGAGGCCCGGTTCTGCATGGCCTGCGGCCAGGCCTTGGGGGTCATCCTCCCCGAGGAGCGGCGCTTCGTCAGCGTGGTCTTCTTTGACCTGGTGGACTCCACCCGGGGCTTCCGAGAAGGCCTGGCCTCAGCCTACGCCCGGCTGCAGGAGGCCCTGGAAGGGGCCGCCCGGGCCGCCCGGTGCCACGGGGGCTTCGTCCACCGCTTCCTGGGGGACGGGATTCTGGTCCTCTTCGGGGCGCCGCGGTCCAAGGGCTTAGAGCCTTGGCGTGCCCTGGAAGCGGCCTTGGGCATGGTGCAGGCCTCCCCCCTTCCCGCCCGGGCCGGGGTGGCGAGCGGGGAGGTGCTCTGGGCCCCTTTGGGAAGCGGCCAGGCGGGGGAGCCCACGGCGGTGGGAAGCCCCGTGGTCCTGGCGGAGCGGCTTTCCAAACTGGCCACCCCGGGGGAAGTCCTGGCGGACGCCACCACCCTGGCCCTAGCCAAGGGAGCCCAGGCCGATTTTCTGGGCTACCGGGAGGCCCGGGGCCTGGGGGAGGTACCGGTGTACCGGGTACGAAGGGTGGAAATCGCCCTGGACCCCGAGGAGGAGGCCCTCCTCCAAGAGGTGCGCCGCGCCCTGGCCCGCCCCCCCGCTCGGCTCAACCTGGTGGGCCCCCGGGCAGCGGCAAAAGCCTTCTTTTAGAGAAGTTTTTGGTAAGCCCGCCCTTTCCCACAGCCCTCCTGGAGCGGATGGGCCCGGAAACCCCCTTGCGGGCAAGCCTTCGCCAAGCGGTGGAGCGCACCCTGGGCGACCCCGATGCCCTTCTGGCCAAGGCGAAGCTTCCCGCCCCCCTCGCCCTGGCCTTCCGCTACAGCCTGGGCCTCGAGGGCCGCCCCCCTTGGCCCCGCGAAGACCTGGAAGGGGCCATCCTCGAGGCCTGGAAGCGGTTTTTGGCCGGCTTGGGAAAACCCCTCCTTATCGTCCTCAAGGACCACCACACCCCCGACCGCACCCTGGAGCGCTTCCTCCAGGAAGAGCTTCCCGAAAACGTGCTTCTCCTGGTGGAAAGCCGCCTCCCCCTCTTCGCCCCCAGCCTGGCCCTAAAGGGGAGCAAAGCACCCCCTCTCCTCGCCCTGCAGCCCGCCCTAGACGCCCTGCCTCCGGGAGAAAGGCGGGCTCTTTTGGCCTACGGGGTCCTGGGGGAAGCGCCGGAAGCCTTGGTAAAGAAGCTTGCGGGCCCCTTCTCTAAGGAAAGGCTCCTCCGGGAGGGCCTATTGGCAGGGGAAAGCCCCTTACCCGAGGTGCGGGAAGCAGCCCTGGCCCTGGTCCCCGAGGCCACGGCCAAAGCCTGGCACGGAGAGGCCGCCCGCTTCCACCTGGAAGCGCAGAACCTACGCCAGGCTGCTTTTCACCTAGCCCGGGCCGGAAGGGGCCTGGAGGCCGCCCAAATCCTCCGATCCTTGGCCCAGGCCGCCTGGCACCAGGGCCACCCGGAAAAAGCCCTCCCCCTCTACCAAGAGGCCCTGGCCATAGCCCCCAGTTCCTGGCAAGCCTTCTTGACCCAAGAGGTCCAGGACGCCCAGGCCTCCTTGGGGCAAGGCCCGGAGGCGGAAGCGGGCCCGAGGCGCCAAGACCCCGCTCTACGGGCCTTCCGTCAGGTCCAAAACCCCCTAGACCTCCTCCCCCTCCTCCCCGGGCTCAAGCCCTACCCCCAGGAGGAAGCCCAAGCCCGCCTCCTCCTGGCTGGGGCGCTTTGGCGCCGCTTCCAACCCCAGCGGGCCCTGGAGGTCCTAAGCCCCTTTCACCCCGCCTTACCCCCATCCCTCCACCTCCACCGCCAAAGCCTTCGGGCGGGCCTCCTCATGGACCTGGGCCGCTACCGGGAAGCGGAAGCCCTCTTGGCCGAGGGGGCGGAGGGAGACCGGGAGGCCCAGGTACGCTTCCGGGTCACCCGGTTGCGCCTTCTTTTGGAAACGGGCCGGCTCCCCCAGGCCCTTGCGGAGGGAGAGGCCCACTATGGGGAAACCCCCCATCCCTGGCTCGCCGCCGCCCTCCTCAGCGCCTGGACCCTCCGGGGCCGCTTCCGAGAGGACCTTTTCCAGGAGGCCCTAAAGCACCCGGACGGCCGGGGCCTCGCCGCCTTGGCCCTGGCCCACCACCGCTGGCAAGAGGGCCTGGACCCCGTGCCCCTCCTCAAAGAGGCCCTGCGGGAAGCCCGCCGCCTTTCCAATCCCTACGTGCACCACCTGGCCCTCACCTCCTTGGCCCTTTACCTCTGGCCCTTAGCCCCCAGGAAGGCCCAGGCCCTCTCCCAGCACCTCCTCTACCAGACCCACCGCACGGGCTTCGCCGTGCACCACGAGGTGGCGAGACTCCTAAGGGCCCAGCTCCTCCTGGAAAGCGGGGAACCCGTGGAGCACCTCCTGGGGTTCTCCCCCTCTGTCCCCTTGACCCAAGCCTGGCACGGCCTCCTGGCCGGAAAACCCCCGGGGCGGGAGCTCAGGGGATACGGTATCCTGGGGAGGTGGGTTCAGCGCCTTTGGCTTGAGCGGGGGATGGCATGGACACGGCGCAAGCGGTAGAGGCCATCAAGCGCCGCCTCTCCTTGAAGGAGGTGGTTTCCCGCTACGTGGCCCTGAAGCCCGCGGGCCGGGGGCGGTGGAAGGGCCTGTGCCCCTTCCACCAGGAAAAGACCCCCTCCTTCTACGTGGACGAGGAGAAGGGCCTCTTCCACTGCTTCGGGTGCAAGGCGGGCGGGGACCTTTTCGCCTTCGTGGAGCGCATAGAGGGGTTGGACTTCCCCGCCGCCCTGGAGCGCCTGGCGGAGGAGGCCGGGGTGGAGCTTCCGCAAAAGCCCGGCGCCCCGCAAAATCGGAAGGAGCTCCTCGAGGTCCTGCGCCTGGCCCAGGCCTACTTCCAAGAGGCCCTCGCCGCCTCGGAGGAGGCCAAGGGCTACCTGCAAAGCCGGGGTCTTAGCAAGGAAAGCGTGGCCCGCTTCGGCTTGGGCTACGCCCCGGCCAAGGCCGATGGCCTCCTCACCCACCTCGTGCGCCACGGGGTGAGCCCGGAAGAGGGCCTGAAGGCGGGGGTGCTGGCGGAAAAGGAGGGGCGCTTTTTTGACCGCTTCCGCCACCGCATCACCTTCCCCATCAAGGACCACCTGGGCCGCATCGTGGCCTTCACGGGGAGGGCCTTGGGGGAGGAAACCCCCAAGTACCTGAACTCCCCGGAAACCCCCCTCTTCCGCAAGCGGGAGGTCCTCTTCGCCTACCCCGAGGCCAAGGCTAGGCTCCGGGAAGGGCGGGCCATCGTGGTGGAGGGCCTTTTTGACGCCATCGCCCTGCACCAGATGGGCTTTGGGGAAACCGTGGCCGTGCTGGGCTCCGGGCTTTCCGAGGAGCAGGCCCGGCTTTTAAAAAGCCAAGAGGTGCGGGAGGTCTACCTAGCCTTTGACGCCGACGAGGCGGGGCAGAAGGCCGCCTTGCAGAGCCTGGACCTGGAGATGGCGCGGCAGTTTCTCTTCTACGCCGTGCGCCTGCCCGTGAAGGACCCTGGGGAGCTCCTCCTTTTGGAAGACGGCCCCGCCCGCTTCCAGAAGGCCTTGGAAGCGGCGCTCCCGGAGGTGGAGTTCCGCTTCCAGGAGGCCGCCAAGGGCCTAGACCTCACCCAGCCGGAGCACAAGCGGAAGGTCCTCGAGGCCCTCACCCCGAGGATGCTTTCCCCCGAGCCCTTTGATCCCGTGGCCGAGCGGCTTAAGGCCCTGGTGGTGGAAAAGCTGGGCCTTTCCCCGAGGCAACTGGAGGAGTACCTGGCAAGCCGCAAACGAGGCCGGCCCGCCCCACCCCCGCCCCCCAAGGCCGAGCCCAAGGACCGGGCCCTCCTTTTGGAGCTGGACGTCATGGCCCTCCTCCTTTCCCTTCCCGAGGAGCGCTTCTTGGACTGGGTCCTCTACGTTTCCGACCACGTCTGGCCCCCCACAGGCTCCCTCCTCGCCGAGTTTTTGGACCTGGCCCGGCGGGAACCCCGGCGGGACTACCTGAGGCAGGTGCTAAGCCGCAAGGAGGCGGGGGGGCTCTTCTTGGAAAAGCTCATGATGGCCCCACCCCTGGAAGAACCCCGCTTCCCCGAGGTCATGGAAAAGACCCTCGCCCGCCTGCGGGAGGCCTACTACCTGGAACGGCGGGCGAAACTCAAGGCCCTTCTGGCCCAGGAACCCCGGATGGAGCTCCTTAAGGAGATCCAGGAGCTGGACCAGGCCATTGAGGCGGAGCGGCGCATCTACCGGGGGCTTTAGCGTAAAATCCCCTTGGGCGTAAGCCCAAAGGAGGGAAGCATGAAAAGCCCTGTTCGCGTGGCGGTCACCGGCGCCGCAGGCCAGATCGGTTATAGCCTTCTCTTCCGCATCGCCGCGGGGGAGATGCTGGGCAAGGACCAGCCCATCATCCTGCAGCTTCTGGAAATCCCCCAAGCCCTGAGAGCCCTAGATGGGGTCATCATGGAGCTGGAGGACTGCGCCTTCCCGCTTTTGGCCGGGGTGGTGGCCACCGACGACCCCAAGGTGGCCTTTAAGGACGCCGACTACGCCCTTCTGGTGGGGGCGGCCCCCCGTAAGGCGGGCATGGAGCGGCGCGACCTCCTGGAGATGAACGGCAAGATCTTCACCGAGCAGGGCCGGGCCCTGGCGGAGGTGGCCAAGAAGGAGGTGAAGGTGCTGGTGGTGGGCAACCCCGCCAACACCAACGCCCTCATCGCCTACAAGAACGCCCCGGGCCTAAACCCCCGGAACTTCACCGCCATGACCCGCCTGGACCACAACCGGGCCAAGGCCCAGCTGGCCAAGAAGACGGGGGTGGCCGTGGACCGGATCCGCCGCATCGCCGTCTGGGGCAACCACTCCTCCACCATGTTCCCCGACCTCTTCCACGCCGAGGTGGACGGGAAGCCGGCCCTGGAACTCGTGGACATGGAATGGTACGAGAAGGAGTTTATCCCCACCGTGGCGGGGCGGGGTGCGGCCATCATCCAGGCCCGGGGGGCCTCCAGCGCCGCCAGCGCCGCCAACGCCGCCATTGAGCACATCCGCGACTGGGCCTTGGGCACGCCGGAGGAGGACTGGGTATCCATGGCCGTCCCCTCCCAAGGGGAGTACGGCATCCCCGAGGGCATCGTCTACTCCTTCCCCGTGACCGCCAAGGACGGGGAGTACCGCATTGTGGAGGGGCTTACCATCAACGAGTTCGCCCGCAAGCGCATGGAAATCACGGCCCAAGAGCTCCTGGACGAGATGGCGCAGGTGAAGGCCCTAGGCCTCATCTAAGGCCTTCTAAAGCCAGACCTCGGGGGCCCAGGGATAGACCACCCAGGCCCCCGTTTCCTTGGCGTAGAAATCGGGGCGGTCCGGCACCCGGTTGCGGCCCGGTTTGAAGTGGAGGGTAGCCACCACGGGCACACCCCCCGCCCTTTGGATGCGCCCCTTCACGGCGAAAGCGGTGCGCCCCGAGTCCCAGACGTCGTCCACCACCAAGACCCGCTTGCCGAAGAGGAGGGGGTCAGGGGGGAACTGGAGGAAAACGGGCTCGGGCAGGGTTTCCTCCCCCTCTTCGTAGAACATCACCGCCGCGGTGAGGATGTTGCGGATGGAAAGGGCCTGGGCCAGGAGGGCCGCGGGGATGAGGCCCCCCCGGGCGATGCCCAGGAGGAGGTCAAAGGGCTCTTCCCCAAGCTTCCCGGCCAGGAGGCGGACCAAGGCGAGAAGCTCGTCCCACGAAGGCGCCTCCCGCTCCATCAGGGCTTATCCAGTTCAAAGGCCTGGTGCACAGCGCGCAGGGCGGCCTCGGCGTACTCGGCGGGGATGATGACGGAGATGCGCACCTCGCTGGTGGCGATCATCTCAATGTTGGCCCCGGTGGAGGCCACCGCCTGGAACATCTTGGCGGGGATCTCCGGGGCCGAGGCGAGCCCCACCCCCACGATGGAAACCTTGGCGATGTCCGGCCTCAGGATAGCCTCCCCGCCAATCTCCGCCAAGACGGGCTCCAGGGCCTCGAGGGCCTCCTGGGCGAAGTCCTTCTTCACGGTGAAGGCCATTTGCTGCCGGGAAGGGTCGTGGCCGGGCACCCCTTGGATGATCATGTCCACGGCGATGCCCCGCTCCGCCAAGGCCTGGAAGACCTTGGCGGCGATGCCCGGCTGGTCGGGAATGCCGATAAGCCCGATCTGGGCGTGGTCCAGGTCCAAGGCCGCGCCCGTCACCACCTTGCCCATTTCCATGTCAACCTCCTTCACCAGGGTACCGGGGTTGTAGGAGAAGCTGGAGCGCACGTGAAGCACCACCCCGTAGCGCTTGGCGTAGTAGACGGCCCGGGGGTGGAGCACCCTGGCCCCCAGGGCCGCCATCTCCAGCATCTGGTCGTAGCCGATGACGTCCAGCTTCCGCGCCTCGGGGATTAGGTGGGGGTCGGTGGTGTAGACCCCTTCCGTGTCCGTGTAGATCTCGCACTCCTTGGCCCCCAAGGCGGCGGCGATGGCCACGGCGGTGGTGTCCGAACCGCCGCGGCCCAAGGTGGTGATCTCCCCCTCCGGGGTGGTGCCCATAAAGCCGGCGATCACCGCCACGTAGCCCCCGTCCATGGCCTCTTGGATGCGCCTTGGGTCCACCTCGAGGATACGGGCATCGCCGTAGCGCCCGTCGGTGGTGATGCCGATCTGGTGCTGGACAAACCCCTTGGCAGGGATGCCCATGGCCCAAAGCTGCATGGAAAGGAGGGCCACGGAAACTTGCTCCCCCGTGGTGGTGAGGAGGTCTAGCTCGCGGAAAGGAGGTCTCGGGTTCACCCGCTTGGCCAGGGCGATGAGCTCGTCCGTGGTGTGCCCCATGGCCGAGACCACCACCGCAAGTTTATGCCCCTTCTCCCGGTAATGGGCGATGCGCTGGGCCACCTTGTGGATGCGCTCTAGGTCGCCCACGGACGTGCCGCCGTACTTTTGAACCACCAGGGCCACGCTCGCCTCCTTCCCGCCCCAGGGGCGGTTTGAAGAGGAATACTATCACATTTGCCCTTCCTCCCCAAGCCCCGTATCCTGAAAAGACGTGAGCCTGACCCTCGAGGCCTACCACCGCCTCACCCCCCTGCCCCGGGAAGGCGGCCTTCTTTACGTGAAACCGGGCGCCCGGGGCTACCGGGACCCCGTCTACGATGCCTTGCAAAAGGCCGTGGCCCCCTTTGGGGAGCGCGCCTTGGACCTGAACCCCGGCGTGGGCTGGGGCAGCCTCCCCCTGGAAGGGCGCATGGCGGTGGAACGGCTGGAAACCTCCCGGGCCGCTTTCCGCTGCCTAGCGGCGAGCGGCCTAGGGGCTCGGCTTGCCCCCCCATGGGAGGTGGAGGAAGGCGCTTATGACCTGGTGGTCCTGGCGCTCCCCGCAGGCCGGGGGACCGCCTACGTGGAGGCCACCTTGCTGTCCGCCGCCCGGGCCTTGCGCCTTGGGGGAAGGGTCTACCTGGCGGGGGACAAGAACAAGGGCTTTGAGCGCTACTTCAAGGAGGCCAGGGCCCTTTTCGGGTACGGGGAGGTCATCCAGCGGGAAGGCCCCGTGCGGGTGGCCCTCCTGGAAAAGGAGAAGGAGGCCCCACCCCTGCCTCCCCTTTGGCGAAGCTTCCAGGCAAAGCTTCTTGGGGAAACCTTCACCTTTCACCACCTTCCCGGGGTCTTCTCCGCCGGCAAGGTGGACCCCGCCTCCATCCTGCTCCTCCAAGCCCTCCGGAACGCCCTAGGCCCGGAAGGGGTGCGGGGCAAGCGGGTGCTGGACCTGGGGGCAGGCTACGGAGCCCTCACCTTGCCCCTCGCCCAGTGGGGCGGCGAGGTGACGGCGGTGGAGGACGATCTGGTCTCGGTACTCTCCCTAAACCGGAGCTTGGCGGAAAACCGCCTCCAGGCGCGAGTCCTGCACTCGGACGTGGACGAGGCCTTGACGGAAGGGGAGCAGTTTGACATCATAGTTACGAACCCCCCTTTTCACGTGGGGGGTGCGGTCATCCTGGATGTGGCCCAGGCGTTCGTGGAAGCGGCGGCGGCCCGGCTAGCGCCGGGCGGTGGGTTTTTCCTGGTGGCGAACCCCTTTCTCAAGTACGAGCCCTTGCTGGAGGAGCGCTTCGGCGCCTTCAAAACCCTCTTGGTGAGGGAGTACAAGGTGCTTTACGCCCAAAAGGAGGGAGGACGGCGTTGAAAAAGGCCAAGACCAAGAAGACGAAGGTGCAGGAGACCGAGGCCAAGGACACCCTCACCGCCTTAGAAGCCCTTCCGGAGGCGGAGGCCCCGGGGGAGGACCTCGCCGACCTCCCCGACCCCGATCCCGAGCTCTTGGAAGCCGAGGGGGACCTCGCCCTTTTGGACGAAGGGCTGGACTTGGACGCCGACCTCCTCCTCCCCGAGGCGGAGGGTGAGGAGGTTTTTGAGGAGGCGGAGGAGGAGGAACTCGTCCTTCCCAAGGTTTCCACCTCTGACCCCGTGCGCCAGTACCTGCACGAGATCGGGCAGGTGCCCCTCCTCACCCTGGAAGAGGAGATTGAGCTCGCAAGGAAGGTGGAGGAGGGCATGGAGGCCATCAAGAAGCTCTCCGAAGCCACGGGGCTGGACCAGGACCTCATCCGCGAGGTGGTGCGGGCCAAGATCCTGGGCACCGCCCGCATCCAGGAAATCCCCGGCCTCAAGGGCAGGCTGGACCCCCAAACGGTGGAGGAGGTGGATCAGAAGCTAAAAAGCCTCCCCAAGGAGCTCAAGCGCTACCTGCACATCGCCCGGGAAGGGGAGGCGGCGCGGCAACACCTCATTGAGGCCAACCTGCGCCTCGTGGTCTCCATCGCCAAGAAGTACACGGGGCGGGGCCTATCGTTCCTTGACCTCATCCAGGAGGGTAACCAAGGCCTCATCCGGGCGGTGGAGAAGTTTGAGTACAAGCGCCGCTTCAAGTTCTCCACCTACGCCACCTGGTGGATCCGGCAGGCCATCAACCGGGCCATCGCCGACCAGGCCCGCACCATCCGCATCCCGGTTCACATGGTGGAGACCATCAACAAGCTCTCCCGCACCGCAAGGCAACTGCAGCAGGAGCTGGGCCGGGAGCCCACCTACGAGGAGATCGCCGAGGCCATGGGCCCGGGCTGGGACGCCAAGCGGGTGGAGGAAACCCTTAAAATCGCCCAGGAACCCGTGTCCCTGGAAACCCCCATCGGGGACGAGAAGGATAGCTTCTACGGCGACTTCATCCCCGACGAGCACCTTCCCTCCCCCGTGGAGGCGGCGGCGCAAAGCCTCCTTTCCGAGGAGCTGGAAAAGGCCCTCTCCAAGCTCTCCGAGCGGGAGGCCATGGTCCTCAAGCTCCGCAAGGGGCTCATTGACGGCCGGGAGCACACCCTCGAGGAGGTGGGGGCCTACTTCGGCGTGACCCGGGAAAGGATCCGGCAGATTGAGAACAAGGCCCTGAGGAAGCTCAAGTACCACGAGTCCCGCACGCGGAAGCTCCGGGACTTCCTGGACTGAGCCGCCTTCCCCCCAGGCGCTGGCCCCGCCTGGAGCCTTTTTTATGGACGCCACCGGACTCGCCTTGGGCTTCGGCCTCCTTTCCGCCCTCACCTGGGGGGCGGGGGACTTCGGGGGCGGAATGGCGGCCAAAACCGCCCGCCCCCAAGCGGTGGTCCTCTGGACCTCCCTCTTGGGAGGGCTCCTCTTCCTGGCTTTGGCTCAGGCCCGACAGGAGCCCTTCCGCCCCCAGGACCTGCCCTTCGCCCTTTTGGGCGGGGCTTTGGGGGCCGTGGGCCTTTATAGCCTTTACCAGGCCCTCGCCCAAGGGACCATGAGCCTGGCCGCCCCCGTGGCTGGGGTGGTGGGGGCGGCCCTCCCCGTGGCCTGGGGCCTCCTTCAGGAGGGCTGGCCCGGAACCTGGCCCGCCTTGGGCCTGGGGGTAGGGCTTTGGGGGGTATGGCTGGCCTCGAGGCCCGAAGGAAAGGCCAAACCCTTAGGCCTTCCCTGGGCCTTCCTCGCCGGGCTAGGCTTTGGCGGCTTCTACGTCCTCATGGACCGGGTGGAAGGCCTCCTCTGGCCCGCCGCCTCGGGCAAGCTCACCGCCTTTGCCCTGGTCCTCCTCTTCTTTCCCCGGCCCAAGGTCCATCTTCCCAAAGCCGCCCTCCCCTGGGTCCTCCTCGCCGCCCTAGGGGACGCCGGGGGCAACCTCTTCTTCCTCCTCGCCGCCCAAGCGGGGCGGCTGGACGTGGCCGCCTTGGTTTCCTCCTTCTACCCCGCCACCACGGTGGCCTTGGCCTGGCTCTTCTTAGGAGAGCGCCTCGGCCCTGCCCGCACCCTTGGAGTTCTCCTAAGCCTCCTCGCCTTGGGCCTCATCGCCTTGGGCTGACAAGGGGAAACCGCGCCACCTCAACCAGGTCCTCCCCGTCCTGGTCCTTCACCAGGGCCACCTCCTTCACCAAGAAGGAGCGCCGGGGAGGCAGGGGAAGCGTTGCGGCCAAGACCTGGGCCTTTTCCTCGTCAAGGCCCAAGGCCAGGGTGATGTGGGGCAGGTAGCTCGGGCCCTCTATCTCCTTCAAGGGCGGGGCCAGGGGCTCGAGGGCGTGGAAAAGCCTTTGGAAGGCGCTACCTCCATAGGCCCGGAGGTAGACCACCCCCTGGGGAAAATAGCCCCACCCGCCCAGCCGCAGGCGGAAGGGGGCATGCCCCCGCAGGATGCCCTCGAGGGCGATTTTCAGGGCCTCTTCCTCATAAGGCCAGTCAAAGGGCTGGCGCAGGTTGAGGTGGGGCGGGCCAAACCCCCGCACCCCGTGCTGGGCCTGCAAGCCTTCCAGGAAGGTCCGGAGGTCAGGGGGCGGCCACACCAGCACCCCGTACACGCCGCCAGTATACCTGGGCGGCCTAAAGGCCCCAGCTTGCGGAACCGAAGCTGCCTTTCCTTACCCGGGACATCTTACCCTTGACATGGATTATAGTGGGGGTGTGAGCTAAAGCCGTAAGGAGGTGGTTCTATGAAAAAAGCCCTTCTCGCCCTCTTGGCCCTTGGCCTCATGGTGGCCTTTTCCAGCAAGGAGGCCATCCAGAAGGAGTGGGAGCAAAGCGCCCACAACAACGGGGTCATGGGGTACAAAACCCTAACCGAGGCCACGGTGGAGGCCCGCCAGGCCAACGCCGCCCACTGCGCCCGCTGCCACAGCGAGCAAGGCTTCTTGGCCTGGCTGGAGCAGCTCAAGAAGGGGAACCCCGGGAACCTGGTGGGCCCGGACGGGAAGCCCGCCACCGTGGAATACCTCAAGTCCCTAGGGCTCACCAAGGACCAGGTGAAGCCCATCACCTGCAACACCTGCCACGACGAGGACGGGGACCTGCGCCTCGTCCACGACACCCCCATGCTCCCCTCGGGCTTCAAGGCCACGGCGGTGGGGAACGCCGCCTTGTGCATCACCTGCCATAACTCCCGAAACGGCCGCATCACCTGGAACGCCGAGGACCCGGGCCGCTACACCTACCCCCACGCCTCCAGCCAAGGGGACGTGATCCTGGGCAAGAACGCCTACTTCGTGGACGACACCAAGGAGTGGCCGAACCCCCACGCCTTCTTCACCGGGAACGCCTGCTCCACCTGCCACATGAGCCTGGCGGGCACCGGGGAATACTCAAGCCACACCTTCAAGACCCCGGAAAACCTCTGCGCCTCCTGCCACGGGGCCAAGTACACCCAGGAGATGGTGCAGGAGAACACCGAGCACCTCCTCTCCCTCCTCCGGGCTAAGGTGAACGCCAAGGTGCTGGCGGTGCGGGACCGCATCAAGACCGTGCGGGCCTACAACCCCGAAACCGGCCAGTTCACGCAGGGCGTGGCGGTGAAGGCCCCGGTGTACCGGGTGGACATCCTCTCCATCGCCGGCCAGATCGCCTTCAAGATGACCCTCACGGACGGGACGGTCCTCTACAGCCAGCTCGGGGACATCCGGGACGAGAAGGGCCAGCCCGTGTTCGCCACCAAGGACCCCGTGGTGCGGGCCGCTTGGAACTACCTCCTCATTGAAAACGACGGCTCCAAGGGCGTGCACAACCCCACCTACACCCGGGCCGTCCTCCTGGCCACCCTGAACGCCTTGCAGTGAGGGAAGGCTTCCCTGCCCCCGGGGCCTAGGCCCCGGGGTTTTCCCGTACCATGGAGACGTGAGCCGCACCTACCTTTACCGGGGGCGCATCCTGAACCTGGCCCTGGAAGGGCGCTACGAGATCGTGGAGCACAAGCCGGCGGTGGCCATCATCGCCCTCCGGGAGGGCAAGATGCTCTTCGTCCGCCAGATGCGCCCCGCCGTGGGCCTTGCCCCTTTGGAAATCCCGGCGGGGCTCATAGAGCCCGGGGAAGACCCCTTACAGGCAGCCCATAGGGAGCTTGCCGAGGAGACGGGGCTCATGGGGGACCTCACCCCTCTTTTCAGTTTCTACGTCTCCCCCGGCTTCACCGACGAAAAAACCTTCGTCTTCCTAGCGCAAAACCTCAAGGAGGCGAAGGCCACCCCCGACGAGGACGAGGCCATAGAGGTGGTCTGGCTGGAGCCGGAAAAGGCCTTGGAGCTACACCAAAAGGGCCAGGTGGAGTTCTCCGCCACCGGGCTTGTGGGGGTCCTTTACTACCATGCTTTTCTCCGAGGTAGCTGACGTCCCCAAAGGCCCCAAGGTGGTGGCCGTGGGCTCCTTTGATGGGGTGCACCTGGGCCACCAGTACCTCCTGCGCCAGGCCCTGGCAGAGGCCAAGGCGCTAAAGGAGCCCCTCCTCGTCTACACCTTTGACCCCCCCACCAAGGTCTTCACCCGGGGGGAGGGCTTCCTCATGGACCTCACGGAGAAGGTGGAGGCCCTAAGGGAGGTGGGGGTGGAGCTCGTGCTGGCGGTGCCCTTCAACGAGGCGTTCGCCCAAAGGCCGGCGGAGGCCTTTCTGGAGGACCTAAAGGCCCTGGGGGCGAGCCGCATCTACGTGGGGGAGGATTTCCGCTTTGGCCGGGGCCGGGCAGGGGGGGTGGAGGAGCTCGCTCAGGTAGCCCCCACCCGCATCGTCCCCCTCCTCACCCTAGGGGGCGAGGCGGTGAAGAGTAGCCGCATCCGTGCCCTCCTCCTGGAGGGAAGGGTGGAGGAAGCCCGCCACCTCCTGGGCCGCCCCTACGGGGCCTGTGGGGTGGTGGTGGAAGGGGAGAAGCTTGGGCGAAGGCTCGGCTTCCCCACGGCCAACCTGGCGGTGCACCCCAAGAAGGTCCTCCCCCCGGGGGTCTACGCCGTGGAGGTGGAAGGGTCCTTTGGCCGCTACAAGGGGGTGGCCAACGTGGGCACAAGGCCCACCCTGGGCGGGGAGGAAAGGCGGCTTGAGGTCCACCTCCTGGGCTACGCCGGGGAGCTTTATGGGGAGGAGGCCCGGGTGCGCTTTCTGAAGCGCCTGAGGGAGGAAAGGCGCTTTCCTAGCCTCGAGGCCCTAAGGGCGCAAATCCAGGCGGACGTCCAGGCAGCCCGGGCATACTTTGGCCTTTAGGGACACTTTTCTCCTCACACCGGCCGTAGGCTAAGGAGGTATGGATTGTGCCCGCCTGGCCGAAGCGCTCGCGGGAGCCAAAGGCCGGCAGGATGTCTTCCGCCGCGCCCTGGCCGCCTTGGAGGAGGCTGGGGTTATCCGCTGCGGCGAAGCCTATTGGGTAGGGGAAGGGCTTTCCCTTTTGCAAATGCAAGCCTGCCGCACCACCTGCCCCTTGGTCGTCCGTTCCCGCCCACTGGCGGAGGAGGCCTTAAGGCGAGGGGAAAAGGTGGAAGAGGATTCCTTCGTGGCCCTACCCGTGCACCAGGGGAAGAAGGTCCTGGCGGTCCTCGCCTTAAGCCTAGAACCCGGCCAACAGGTCCCGGAGGCCCTGCCTGCGCTCCTTCTCCTCGCCCTACGCCGCCCTTCGTTGGAGGTGGCGGGGCGGCTTCTGGCCGCCCAAGAGGAGGAGCGGCGGAGGGTAGGCCGGGAGCTTCACGATGGGGTGGGAAGCCTTCTCACCGCCGCTCTTCTCACCCTTAAGGTGGCGGAAAAGCGGCCGGAAAAGCTCCCCATGGCCCGGGCTCGGCTGGCGGAGGCCCTGGAGGAGGTTCGGCGGTTATCGCGAGAACTCCGCCTGCCCCTTCTGGATGACCTCGGGCTCAAGGAAACCCTGCAGCGCTATCTGGCGGATTACAGGAAAGGGGGCCTCGAGGTGGAAGCCCACTTGGACATACCTCCCCTCTCCAAGGAAAAGGAGATGGCCCTTTTCCGCGTGGTTCAAGAGGCCCTAACCAACGTGGTGCGCCATGCTCGGGCTACGCGGGTCCAGGTGGCGCTCTGGCAGGACGGGGACCGCTTATTCGGCGTGGTGGAGGACGACGGCCAGGGTTTTGACCCGAACCGCACCCCCCCTTCCGTGGGTCTATTGGGAATGCAGGAGCGGGTGCAGGCCCTCGGCGGTACCCTCCTCGTCCGGTCCGCCCCCGGGAAGGGAACGCGGGTGGAGTTTGGGGTGCCCCTATGAGGGTGGTCTTGGTGGAGGACCATCACCTGGTGCGCAAGGGGCTTCGCCTCCTGCTGGAGGAAGAAGGGCACGAGGTGACGGCGGAGTTCGCCAGCGCCGAGGAGGCTTTGAAGGCCTCCTGGGACGGGGACGTGGTCCTGCTGGATCTAAACCTCCCGGGCCTGGGAGGGCTGGAGGCCCTTCCGCGGCTGGCCCAAAGGGCCAAGGTTCTGGTGGTCTCCATGCACGACGAGCCCGCCTATGTGGCCCGGGCCTTCGCTTTAGGGGCCAAGGGCTACCTGCCCAAAGCGGCCTTGGACCAGGAGCTTTTGGAAGCGTTGGAGCGCCTGGAAAAGGGCCTCCGCTACCTCCACCCCAAACTCACCGAAGCGCTCTTGGAGGGCCAGCTTGAGCCTGGCCTCGAGGTCCTCTCGGAGCGGGAACGGGCGGTGGTGACCCTCTTGGCCCAGGGGCACACCCTTTCCCAGGCCGCCGAACGCCTGGGCGTTTCGGTGAAAACGGCCTCCACCTACAAGCAGCGGGCCCTGAACAAGCTGGGCCTGATGGACACCCCAGACCTGGTGCGCTGGGCCCGGAAGCAGGGGCTTATCTAGCCCCGGGACATATGCCTTAGGAGAGTTTCCGACGGAGGCGTCGGAAGCGCTCCGTCTTGTGAAAAGGAGTGCAAGCCCTAACCTCAGGCCAGGAGGTGAGGCATGGAACTCCTGGGCTGGGTCACGGCAAGCCTCTTCTCCCCCCCGGGAGAAGCCCTTTATCGGGAACTTCACGGTGCCACCCTACAAGACGCCTTGGAAGAGCTCGCTGGGCATCCCGTGACCTTGCCCCAGGTGCCCCTTAGCGAGCTGCAGGTGGCCTATACCCTTCTCTTCGTTACCCACCCCGAGGGCCTGCCCGCACCGCCTTACGCCAGCTACGCCCTGGACGGGGAGCTCTTCGGGCCCTCCTACCAACGCCTTTTAGAGATCTACCGAGAAGGGGGGTTGGAGGTCCAGGAAACCTGGCGCGACCTCCCCGACCACCTGGCAGCCCTAGGCGAGGCCATCGCCCTGCTCCACCCTAGGCGGCCCGACCTGGCCCGGCGCTTGGCCCAGGAGTTCCTCCGTCCTTGGCTCAAGCGCTTCGCCCCTGTGGTAAAGGCCAAAGACCCCACCGGCTTCTACGCCCAGCTCGTGGCCTGGCTAGAGGAGGTATTGGATGCAAAGACGGGAGTTCCTGAAGCTTAGCGCCTTGGGGGCAGGGGCTTTAGCCCTGAGGGGAAGCGGACCCGCTAAGGCCACCAAAGCCCCCTGGTACGCCAAGGAGGTCCGAAGCGTCTACCAAATCTGCGAGGGGTGCTTCTGGCGATGCGGCATCGTGGCCCACGCGGTGGGAAACCGCGTGTACAAGGTGGAGGGATACGAGGCGAACCCCAAAAGCCGGGGCCGGCTATGCCCTCGAGGCCAAGGCATGCCCCAAACCACCTACGACCCCGACCGGCTGAAGCGCCCCCTCATCCGGGTGGAAGGCTCCAGCCGCGGCGAGGGCAGGTACCGGGTAGCCACGTGGGAGGAGGCTTTGGACTACGTGGCCCAGAAAATGCTGGCCATCAAGGAGGCGTATGGCCCCGAAGCCATCGCTTTCTTCGGCCACGGAACCGGGGACACCTGGTTTGTGGACTACCTGCCCGCCGCCTGGGGCAGCCCCAACGCCGCCAAACCCTCCGTTTCCCTTTGCACCGCTCCCCGGGAGGTGGCCTCCCAGTGGGTTTTTGGCCGGCCCATCGGCGGCCACGAACCCGTGGACTGGGAAAACACCCGCTACATCGTTCTCGTGGGGCACCACATCGGTGAGGACACCCATAACACGCAGCTCCAGGACTTCGCCCAAGCCCTCAAGCGGGGCGCCAAGCTGGTGGTGGTGGACCCCCGGTTCTCCACCACCGCCGCTAAAGCCCACCGCTGGCTCCCCATCAAACCCGGCACCGACACCGCCTTGCTCCTTGCCTGGATCCACGTGCTCATCTACGAAGGGCTCTACGACCGGGAGTATGTAGAGAAGTACACCCTGGGCTTTGACGAGCTCAAAGCCCACGTGAAGGACCTTACCCCCGAGTGGGCGGAAAAATACACAGAAATCCCCGCCGAAACCATCCGCCAGGTGGCGCGGGAAATGGCCGCCCACAGGCCCCAGGCGGTGCTGCCCCCTACCCGGCACAACGTCTGGTACGGAAACGACACCTACCGGGTCATGGCCCTCCTTTACCTCAACGTCCTTCTGGGCAACTACGGGCGCCCCGGTGGCTTTTACATTGCCCAAAGTCCTTACCTAGAGAAGTATCCCACCCCTCCCTTGCCCCTGGAACCAGCGGCGGGGGGTTGCTCGGGGCCTTCCGGCGGGGACCACGAACCCGAAGGTTTCAAGCCCCGGGCGGACAAAGGGAAGTTTTTCGCCAATAGCACCGCCATCCAGGAACTTATAGAGCCCATGCTCACCGGAGAGCCCTATCCCATCAAGGGGCTCATCGCCTACGGCATCAACCTCTTCCACTCCATCCCCAACGTGCCTCGCACCAAGGAGGCGCTCAAGAAGCTAGACCTCTACGTGGCCATAGACGTCTTGCCGCAAGAGCACGTGATGTGGGCGGACGTCATCCTGCCGGAGGCCACCTACCTGGAGCGCTACGACGACCTGGTGGCTGTGGCCCACAAAACCCCCTTCCTGGAACTGAGGGTACCCGCCCATGAACCCCTCTTTGACACCAAGCCGGGCTGGTGGATCGCCAGGGAGCTGGGTCTGCGCCTGGGCCTGGAAGCCTACTTCCCCTGGAAGGACATTGAAGAATACCTGAACACCCGGCTTCAGAGCATCGGGCTGGACCTGGAGACCTTAAAGTCCATGGGCACCTTGATCCAGAAGGGCAAGCCCTGGCTGGAGGACTGGGAGAAGGAAGGCCGTCTCCCCTTCGGCACCACCTCGGGCAAGATTGAACTTTACTGCCAACGGTTCAAGGAGGCCGGCCACTCGCCCCTGCCCGTCTTCACCCCCCCTGAGGACCCCCCAGAAGGCTTCTACCGCCTCCTCTACGGCCGTAGCCCCGTCCACACCTTCGCTCGCACCCAAAACAACTGGGTTCTCATGGAAATGGACCCCGAGAACGAGGTTTGGATCCACAAGGAAGAAGCCCGGAAGCAGGGTTTGAAGGAAGGGGATTACGTATACCTGGAAAACCAGGACGGCGTACGGGAGGGGCCGGTGCGGGTCAAACCCACGGAAAGGATCCGCAGGGACTGCGTCTACCTGGTCCACGGCTTTGGCCACAAGGCCCCCTTGATGAAGGTGGCCCACGGCCGCGGCGCCTCGGACAACTACCTCCAGACCCGCTACACGCTAGACCCCATCTCGGGCGGGGCGGGCCTCCGGGTGAACTTCGTGCGCCTAGAGAAGGCCAATCCCCCCCAGCTTCCCGCCCTCTCTCGCCTGGCCAAGCGCCCCTTGGATGAAAGGAGGTTGTGATGCCCCGCTACGCCATGGCCATTGACCTATCCCTCTGCGTAGGCTGCGCCGCCTGCGCCGTGGCCTGCAAGATGGAAAACGAGGTGCCCCCAGGCGCTTTCAACCTTTGGATCCGGGAACGGGAGCTGGGCACCTTCCCCGACCTTACCGTGGAGTTTCGCCCCGAGCAGTGCCTGCACTGCGAAAACCCCCCGTGCGTGCCCGTTTGCCCCACGGGAGCCAGCTACCAGACCCCAGAGGGTTTGGTGCTCGTGGACCCCAAGAAGTGCATCGCCTGCGGGGCTTGTGTGGCCGCCTGCCCTTACGATGCCCGCTACCTCCACCCAGGGGGCTACGTCAGCAAGTGCACCTTCTGCGCCCACCGCCTAGCGCAAGGAAAGGTGCCGGCCTGCGTGGAAACCTGCCCCACCCTCTGCCGTACCTTCGGGGATTTGGATGACCCCAATAGCCCCGTTTCCCAAGCCTTGCGACAGGCCAACCGGGTGGATGTCCTTCGTCCCGAGATGCACACCAGGCCCAAGCTCTTCTACCTGAACGCCCCCTCCAAGAAGGGGCTTTCCAAGGAAAGCGAGGTGCGCCATGACTGAGTTTTATGGCCTCCCCAATGCCCAAGAATTCTGGCACTGGGCCAACGCCCTACACTTCGTGCTGGTGGGGCTGGCAGGAGGCATGGCTTTTCTAGCCGCCCTTTTGCACCTCAAGGCCAGCGAGGATGCCCGCCGCTACACCCTCTTCGCCTTGGGGCTCATCGCCTTGGACCTCTTCGTCCTCTGGGCAGAATCCCCCGCCCGTTTTCGCTTCACCCATGTCTGGCTTTTCCTTTCCTTCCACCCAGGAAGCCCCATCGGGTGGGGCGCTTGGAGCCTAGCCCTGGCCTTCGCCAGCGCCCTCCTCCTCTACCTGGGGAAAGGACCGAGGCGGTTCTTGGCCTGGGTCCTCCTCCTCTTGAGCCTGGTGGTCCTGGCCTACCCGGGGATGGCCCTGGCGGTCAACGCCAACCGCCCCCTCTGGAACGCCCTTTTGGCTGGGCTTTTCCCCGTCACCGCCCTAACGCTCGCCTTAGGTCTGGCCACGCTGCTCCAGAGCCCCTGGGCCCCTTACCCTTTTCGGCTCGTGGCGGGTCTATCCCTCTTCCTCGCCTTCCTTTACCCCCTCACCCTGTCCCCGGAGGCCCAGGCCCATTTCCTGGAGGAAGGTGGGGTCCTTTACGGCCTCCTCCTCTTGGTGGGGCTTGGGGCCTTCGCACGGGGAAACCTGGCTCCCTGGGCGGGGTTTTTGGCGGCCTCGGGGCTCCGGGCCCTCTGGGTCCTGGTAGGCCAGTGGCAAGGTCTTGGCCTATAGGGGGAAAACCCCTTTAGGAAAGGAGGTAAGCGATGAAAGGCATGAAGAAGCTCGCTTGGTTGGGAGTCCTTCTGGTTCTTCCGGTTCTGGCCCAGGCGACCACCACCACTTTCTCCGCCCTCACGGTGCGGGAGCTCGGGAACTTCCTGACCACGTTGCCCCAGGACTTCTACGGCATCCAGCCCGCCGCCGCCAAGCAGATGATGGACACCCTAGACGTCTTCATCCTGGACGTGCGGGAGCCGAGCGAGTTCAAGGACGGGCGCATTCCCGGGGCGGTGAACATCCCCATCCGCGACTTGCCCAAGCGGATAGGCGAGCTACCCAAGAATAAGCCCATCATCATCTACTGTGGGATCGGCCACCGGGGGGCCATGGGCCTCGTCCTCCTGCGGGGCCTAGGGTACAACGTGAAGAGCATCCTGGGCGGCTACAAGGCTTGGACCGGAGCCAACCTGCCTGTGGAGAAGTAGCGGCAGGACGTTTTGGGGCGGGGCTTTAGCCCCGCCCCCTTTTCACTCTTCCTCAAAGTAGGTGAGCTTGGGGTACTTGTTGGCCCTTAGCTCGTCCAGGCGGCGGACCGGGGTGGTGTAGGGGGCGTTTTCCAGCCACTCCTTGGGCTTTTGCAAAAGCTCCCCCAGGGCCTCGGCGAAGGCCTCGAGGGTCTCCTTGCTCTCCGTTTCCGTGGGCTCCACCATGAGGGCTTCCTTGACGATCAAGGGGAAGTAGACCGTGGGGGGGTGGAAGCCCAGCTCCAAAAGCCCCTTGGCCAGGTCCAAGGCCCTATACCCTTGGGGCGGCTGGGCCACGAACTCGTGCATGCAAGGCCCATCGTAAGGCACCCGGTAGCCCTTCTCCTTCAAAAGCTCCTTCAGGTAGCGGGCGTTGAGGACGGAAAGGGCCGCCGCCCGCTTGAGCCCGGGAAGCCCCAGGGTGCGGATGTAGGCCCAGGCCCGCACCAGGGCCAGGAAGTTCCCGTAGAAGCCCTTCACCCGCCCGATGCTCTTGGGCCGGTCAAAGTCCAGGTAGTAACCCTCCTCCCCCTTGGCCACCAGGGGCACGGGCAGGTAGGGGGCCAGGTGGGCCTTCACCCCCACGGGGCCCGAACCGGGGCCGCCCCCGCCGTGGGGCACGGTGAAGGTCTTGTGCAGGTTCAGGTGGACCACGTCAAAGCCCATGTCCCCGGGGCGGGCCCAGCCCATGATGGCGTTCAGGTTGGCCCCATCGTAGTAAAGCTGCGCCCCTGCCGCCTTGGCCAGGCGGGAGATCTCCAGGATGCGCCTCTCAAAAAGCCCCAGGGTGTTGGGGTTGGTGAGCATGATGGCGGCCACGTGGGGGCCGAGCTCCCGCTTGAGGGCCTCGAGGTCCACCTCCCCATCGGGCCCCGAGGGGACCTCCTTCACCTGGTAGCCCGCCATGCTGGCGGTGGCGGGGTTGGAGCCGTGGGCGGAGTCCGGCACCAGGACAAGCCGGCGCGTCCTCCCCTCCCCCCGGTCCTCGTGGTAGGCCCGGATGACCAAAATCCCCGTGAGCTCCCCGTGGGCCCCAGCGGCGGGCTGGAGGGTGATGGCGTCCATGCCCGTGAGGGCCTTCAGGTACTCCCCGAGCTCCCACATGAGGGCCAAGGCCCCCTGGGCCGTCCCGGGGTCCTGGTAGGGGTGGAGCTCGGCGAAAAGCCGCGCCGCCTCCTCGTGGAGCTTGGGGTTGTACTTCATGGTGCAGCTCCCCAAGGGGTAGAAGGTGGTGTCCACCCCCACCTGGCGGCGGGAAAGCCCCGTGTAGTGGCGCACCAGGGTGAGCTCGTCCACCTCGGGAAGCCTGGGCGGGGTCTCCCTCAGGAAGGCCTTGGGGATGAGGCTTTCCGCCTGGGGTGCTTCCTTTACGAGCTTCAGGCCGCGCCTTCCCTTGCGGCTCCGTTCAAAGATGAGGGGGTAGTTCACGCCAACACCTCCTTCAGGGCATCCCTCAGGGCCAAGAGGTCCTCCTCCTCGTGGAGCTCCGTGGCGGCGAAGAGGGCCAGGTTTTCCCCGTATTCCTCGGGCACGGGGGTGGCGGCGTGGAGGCTCCGGGCCGCCAGGGCCTTGCGCACCGCCTCTGGGGGCTTGGGAAGCCTGAGGGCGAACTCGTTGAAGAAAGGCGCCGGCGTGAAGGCCTCCACCCCCGGCACCTCCAGGAGGAGGTGGTAAAGCCGGTGGGCCAGGGCCACACCCCGGAGGGCCACCTCCTTAAGCCCCTCGGGCCCCAAGGCCGCCAGGTACATGGCCCCCATGAGGGCGGTGAGCTGGGCGTTGGTGGTGATGTTGCTTTTGGCTTTAGCCCGCCGGATGTACTGCTCCCGGGCCTGCAGAGTGAGGATGAAGCCCCGCCTGCCCTCGGCGTCCACCGTCTCCGAGACCAGGCGCCCCGGGAGCTGGCGCACGAAGGCCTTCTTGGTGGCCAGGTAGCCGAAGTGGGGGCCGCCGTAACCCATGGGCAGGCCCAGGCTCTGCCCATCCCCCACGGCGATGTCCGCCCCGTAGGCCCCCGGGGGCTTGAGGACCCCGAGGGAAAGGGGGTCGGCCACCGCCACGAAAAGGGCCCCCGCCCGGTGGGCCGCCTCCGCCAGGGGGGCGAGGTCCTCCAGAGCCCCCAGGTAGTTGGGGTTCTGCCCCACCACCGCCCCCACCCCCTCGGGCACCGGGACGGAAGGGGTGCGCCCCCCTTCCAGGGGAAGGACCTTTAGCTCCGCCCCCACCGCCTCCAGGTAGGCCTTGAGCACCGCCCGGTACTCGGGGTGGACCCCTTGGGAGACCAGGACCCCCATCCGGCCCGTTTCCCTCAGGGCCAGGAGAACCCCTTCCGCCAGGGCGGTGGCGCCGTCGTACATGGAGGCGTTGGCCACCTCGAGGCCCGTGAGCTCGGCGATCATGGTCTGGTACTCAAAGGTGGCCTGCAGGACCCCCTGGCTCACCTCGGGCTGGTAGGGGGTGTAGGCGGTGAGGAACTCCCCCCGGCCCGCCAGGGCCTGGACCACGGGGGGCACGTGGTGGCTCCGGATTCCCCCGCCCAGGAAGGCCTTGCGGGCGGGCTTGTTCCTCTCGGCGAGCCGCCTCAGCGCCTCCAAAACCGCCCACTCGGGCATGGGCTCGGGCAGGGCAATCTCGGGGTTGAGGATCTCCTCGGGCAGGTGGCGGAAGAGGTCCTCTAGCCTTTCCGCCCCCACCCGCTTCAGCATCTCCTGGATCTCCGCCTCGGTATGGGGCGCGTAGTCCATAGGTCCATCCTTAAACAAAACCCCCGGGCCATTTGACCCGGGGCCACAGAGGGACACGCCCCCCCGCCTAAACCCGTGCGGGGAAGGGCCGCCCTCGGGAAAACCATGCTAGGCCTCGCTCTCCAACGCTTCCTGGTAGCCGTCGGCGTCCAGAAGGTCGTCCAGGTCCCCCATGTCCAGGGGGCGGAGGCGGAAAATCCAGCCCTCCCCGTAAGGGTCTTGGTTGATGAGCTCCGGGGTCTTCTCCAGGGCCAGGTTCACCTCCACCACCTCCCCAGCCACAGGAGCGTAGATGTCGGAGGCGGTCTTCACGCTCTCCACCACCGCCACCGCCTCGCCCTTCTCCACCTTGCGCCCCACCTCGGGGAGCTCCACGTAGACCACGTCCCCCAAGGCGTCTTGGGCGTAGTCGGTGATGCCCACCAGCACCGTGTCCCCTTCGGGCAGGGCCCACTCGTGGGTCTTGGTGTAAAAGCGGTCCTTGGGTATGTCCATAGCGCCTCCTAACCCCCGCTATTTTAGCGGCACAAAGGGCAAGGGGCTAAGGGAAGCCTGTACCCGCCTTCCCCGTACCTCCACGGAGAAGGGGCCTTCCGCCCCCTCCTCCACGTAGGCCAGGGCGATGCCCTTTTCCAGAAGGGGGGAGTAGCCCCCGCTCGTCACCCGGCCCACCGGGGCTTCCCCGGAAAACACCCGGTAGCCTTCCCGGGGGATGCCGGTTTCCAACACCAGGCCCACGAGCCTTTCCCGGCAGGCCCCGGAAAGCATGGCCTCCTTGCCCAGGAAGTCCTTTTCCCGCTTCACCACCCAGGCCCAGGGGGTGCAGAGGGGGTTGGTGGTATCGGTGAGCTCGTGGCCGTAGAGGGGGAAGCCGGCCTCGAGGCGCAAGGTATCCCGGGCCCCAAGGCCACAGGGCTTCGCCCCCGCCTCCACCAGGGCCAGGAAGACCGCCTCGGCGTCCTCGGGGGCCAGGAAGAGCTCAAACCCGTCCTCCCCCGTGTACCCCGTGCGGGCGAGGAGGGCGGGACGGCCCGCCACCTGGGCCCGGAAGACATCGTTCTTCTTGCGCCCCTGGAGCTCGGCATCGGTAAGCCCCTGCAGGAGGCTTTCCGCCTTGGGGCCCTGGAGGGCGAGGAGGGCGGTGGCCTCGGAGCGGTCCAAGATCTCCACCCGGAAGCCCTCCGCCAGGGCCTGGAGGTGGGCCAAGTCCTTGGCGATGTTGGCGGCGTTCACCACCATGAGGTACTCCGCCTCCCCCAGGCGGTAGAGGTAGATGTCGTCCACCACCCCGCCCCTTTCGCTCGGGAGCATGGAGTACTGGGCCCGCCCCACCTTGAGCCGGGCGGCATCGTTCACCGTGGCCCACTGGAGGAAAGGGAGGGCTTCCTCTCCCCGCACGAGGAACTCCCCCATGTGGCTCACGTCAAACACCCCGGCTTCCCGCCGCACCGCCAGGTGCTCCTCCACGATGGAGGTGTACTGCAGGGGAAGGGCGTAGCCGGCAAACTCCACCATCCGCCCGCCCAGGCGCAGGTGGGCCTCGTAAAGGGGGGTGCGCTTCATACCAAGGCCATCCTACCCCTAAAAGAGCTCCCGCCTTAAGGCCTCGGCGGAGTTGTCTTCCAAGACCTCCTCCCGCTTGGTGGCCCAGGCGGGGAAGGGGAAGCGCACCAAAAGGGGCACGGGGATTTCCGGCTGGTGGAGGATCACCCACCCCTGGGGCAGGATGAGGGCCCTTTGGCGGAAGGTGGTAGGGAGGTAGCGGTACTCGGGGCGCTCCGCCTCGGCGGCGTCCAGGCGGCCCACCACCCTTATGGCGGCGTTGGCCACCACCCGGCGCTCCACCTCGCTCGCCGTCTGCTCCGCCCCGATGAGGATGACGCCCAAGGAGCGGCCCCTTTCCGCGATGTCCAAGAGCACGTCCTTGATGGGGCCCTCCTCGTCCCGGGGGGCGTACTTGTTGAGCTCGTCCAAGACGATAAAGACCCGGCCCCTATACTGTCCCCGCTCCTTGCGCTCAAACACGTCCTTGAGGAGGCTTCCCACCACGAACATCTGGGCCTGGGGGGAAAGCTTGGCCAGGTCCACCACGTGCACCTGCTCGCCCCTTAGGGGGTCTGGGGGGTTGCCGGGGCGGTCGCCCCGGATGAGGTGGGCCACGTTCTCCACGCTGGCCCGAAGCCGCCTGATGAAGGCCTCGAGGGTGCCCCGGGCCTGCCTGGCGGTCCAGGACCTGTCCCCCTCCCCCTCCCCCGTTTCCGGGCCCAAAAGCTTGTACTCCAGGTAGCGCACCAGGTCGGCGAAGCTCCTCAGGGGCACCTTGCCCAGGGCGTCAAAGTTGATCCCCTCAGGGAGCTCCTCGCGGGGCCAGTCCTCCACCAGGAGGTGGGGGCCCTTCTGCCCCTCGGCGAGCCTCCTTAGCTTTTCCGTGAGGTGCTGGACCAGGAAGCCTAGGTTGGTCATGAAGCCCCGGTCGGCGAAGAGGAAGGGCAGAAGCCCCCTCTGGCAGAACTGGACCAGGTCGTAGTGGTAGGCCCGCACGCCCTCGAGGCGGGTATCCACGTCGGGCACGTACCCCTCCTTCTTGGGAGGGGCCAGGAAGGCCACGCTCCCAAAGGGCGTGGGGGAAAGGCCCAGGGCCTCGTACTCCCGCCTAGCTTCCTCCAAAAGGCGGGCGTTGGGCTTGTCCAGGAAGAAGAGGTCCTCCCCCTTCACGTTGAAAAGGAGGACCTTGGCCTGGTGGGCGTCCTCCAAGACCCCGCTCTCCAAAAGGCTTTTGAGGAGAAAGGTGGCGTAGCTGGTCTTGGCGGCCACCCCGCTGATGCCGGAGATGTTCACGTGCCCGCCCTTCACCCCGTTCAGGAACTCCAGGTTGAGGTAGGCCACCTCCCCGTTCTTGAGGAGGCCAGCGGGGAGCTTGGTACTCCCCCTCTGGTTCCGCATGCCCTCGTAGTAGAGGGCAAGCTCCAGGTCCTCCCCTTGGGCCAGGTAGACGGGGGAGCCGGGGTCCGGGGGGAAGAACTCCTCGGGGAGGATGCGGGTCACGCTCACGTGGGCCACGTAGGCCAGGCTCACGGGGATCTGCCCCTTCACCGCCAAGAAGGTGTCCGTATCGTAACTCTCCCCCTCGTGCACCTTGGCCACGTGGTCCACCATGCCGAAGTAGCGCACCTTGCCCACCTTGGGGTGGAAGCCCTCCACCACCACCAGGTCGTCTAGCCTCAAGAGGCCCTCCCCCTCCACCCCCACCCAGAAGGCCAAGGGGGTGGCCTCCCGGCTACCCAAAACCACGCCCACCCGTTCCATCAGCCACCTCCCAAATGCCGGGCAAGAAGCCGGGCCACCACCTCGCGGCTTCCCATCCTGCGGCCAAGCTCCCTTTCCAAGCCCCCCACGGGGGTGAGGTTCTGGGGCGCCCTAGGGTCTTTCACGGGGTGGGAGGCCAGGGCGGGGAAAAGGCTTAGGGAAAGGTCCGCAAGCCACCCATAGGGCCCATCCAAAGGGGTTTCCAGGCGCAAAAGCCCCGCCTCCGGGGGCCTCACCCCTTCCGGGGGCAAGGGCAGGCGCAGGTACCAGCTGGCAAGCTCCAGCCCCTTGCGCCGGATGCGGAAAAGGGGGGTCCTTTCCCCAGGGGCGAGCCCCGCCAAGAGGGCCTCCTTTTCCGGGGGCAGGTAGCGGGCCCAGTGCGTCTTGATGTAGCCCAGGATGGGCCCTTCCCGCCCATGGCGCACGGGGCCATCCACCACCAAAAGCCCCCCGGAAAGCCCCCGGGCCACCTCTGCCTCCAGCTTGGCCCTTGCCCGCCGCAAGCCCTCCTGGAGGGCGTAGACCCCTTCCCCTTCCGCGGGAAAGGGCTCGTAGAGGAGTTCCCCCACCCGTAAAGCCTCGGAAAGCCCCACCCCCACCCGGCGCACCCGGGGAGGAAGGAGGCGCATCCTCCCCGCCTCGTAGACCACGGCCCCCGCGGCCACGCACCCCAGAAGGGCAAGCCGCCTTCCCTCCGCCAAAAGCCCCTCCGCCCGCTCCTTGCCGTCCAGGAAATAAAGGGGCTCGGGCCAAGGGAGGGCCTCCGCCCTCCGCGCCACCCAGGGTTCCTCCAGGGGCCAAAACCCCTCGGGTTCCGGCCCCTCGGGCAAGAGGTCCTGGGCCTGGGGAAGCTCCAGGGCGTAAAGCCGCCAGGCCATGCCCCTAGATTACCGGGGCGGGGCGGTAGGGGAGGTACCTGGGCTCCCAGAAGCGGCTTCGCACGAAGGCGTAGAGCTCGGGGAAGGAAAGCCCCTGGATGCGCTCCTCCTCCGCCACCCCTTCCTCCAGGGCCTTTTTCATGACCCGGGCGGCCACGTAGGGGGAAACCTCCCGGAGGTGGCGCACTGGGGGGTAGAGGAGGTCGGGGAAGCGCTCTTGGGTGAGGTCGTAGAGGGCGTAGGCGGCCTCGAGGACCATCCCGTCCGTCACCTCCCGAGCCCGGGCCAAGACCGCCCCCAGGCCGAGGCCGGGGAAGATGAAGGCGTTGTTCCCCTGGCCCACGGGGATGGTCCGGCCCTTGTAGCCCACGGGGGGGAAGGGGCTACCCGCCGCCACCAGGGCCCGCCCCTCCGTCCAGTAGATGAGGTCATCGGGCAGGGCCTCGCTGGCGGAGGTGGGGTTGGAAAGGGGGAAGATCACGGGCCTAGGGGTGTTTTCCAGCATGGCCCGAGCCACGGGCTCGGTAAAGCTTCCCCCTTGCCCGGAAAGGCCGAGGAGCACCGTGGCCCGGGCGTTTTGGATAGTTTCCAAAAGGTTTGGGTACTCGCCCGAAAAGCGCCAGTCCCTGAGGCGCTCCCGCCTCTGGGCGAAGGGCCGCTTGTAGGCCTCCATGTTCCGCCCTTCCACGAGGAGCCCCCGGGAGTCCAGGACCAAAACGCGGGCCTTGGCCTCCTCCTCGCTCAGGCCTTCCCGCTTCATCCCCTCCACCAAGGCCCAGGCCACGCCGATCCCCCCGGCCCCCGCCCCGTAGACCACCACCACCTGCTCGGAAAGCCTCTCCCCCTTGAGGCGGCAGGCGGAAAGCACCCCGGCCAGGGCCACGGCCCCCGTGCCCTGGATGTCGTCGTTGAAGGAAGGCACCACCTTCCGGTAGCGCTCCAGCACGGCAAAGGCCGCTTCCTTGGCGAAGTCCTCCCACTGGATGAGGGCCTTGGGGTACCGCTTGCGCACCGCCTCCACGAAACGGTCCAGGAACTGGTAATAGGCTTCCCCCCTTAGGCGCTTGTGCCGCACCCCGAGGTAAAGGGGGTCGTTGAGGAGGTCCTCCCGGTCCGTGCCCACGTCCAGCTCCACGGGCAGGGTCTTGTCGGGCCCCACCCCGCCCACGGCGGTATAGAGGGTGAGCTTGCCGATGGCAATGGCCATTCCCCCATACCCCTGGTCCCCGATGCCGAGGATGGCGGAGGAGTCCGTGGCCACGATGAGGCGCACCTCCTCCAGGGGCACGTTGGCCAGGGCCTCCTCCACCCGGTCAATGTTCCGGGTGCTGGCGGTAAAGCCCCGGGGGTAGCGGTAGATGTGGGAGAACTCCCGAACCGCCTCCCCCACGGTGGGGGTGTAGAGGATGGGGAGCATCTCCTCCAGGTGGTCCACCAAAAGGGCGTAGAAAAGGACCTCGTTGCGGTCCTGGAGGTGGCGGAGGTAGATGTGCTTCTCCAAAGGGGAGGCGATGAGGCGGTAGCGGCGGTAGACCCTTTCCTTCTGCTCCTCCAGGGTGTTCACGTGGGGAGGCAGAAGGCCTTCTAGGCCTAGGGCGCGCCTTTCCTCCTCGGTGAAGGCCGTGCCCTTGTTGAGAAGGGGAAGCCGCAAAAGCAGAAAACCCGTGACATAAGGCTCCAGGTAGCGCTCGCCCTTCTCGTCCCGCTTGACATCGTAATAGCGGCTAACCGGCATGCCCCTATTTTCCCACCCCGGCCAAGGACAATGGCCCCCAAGGACAGGGGAGCCCCCCACCCCACCTCAGACGTTGAAGCCGAACATGCGCATCATGCGCTTCCCCTCCTCCGTCATGCGCGCCGGGGTCCAGGGCGGGGTCCAGACGAACTCCACGTTCACCCCCTGCACCCCCGGTAGGCGCATGACCGCCATCTCCGCATCCGCCTTCACCACGTCCTGGGCGGGGCAGCCGATGGCGGTGAGGGTCATGGTGATGTCCACCACCCCGTTCTCGTGCACCTCCACATCGTAGACGAGGCCCAGGTCCACGATGTTCACCGGGATTTCCGGGTCGTAGACCACCTTTAGGGCCTCGAGGACCTCCTCCTTGGTGGGCAGCTTGGCCTCCGCTTCCATGCCCCTCAGTATACCCGGAAAACCCTATCCCTTTTTGCGGGGTTGTATAATGGCCCTGGTTGGGGAGTAGCCCCAAGCCGGCACCCCGTCAAGACGGGCCTTGGGCCCCGGGGGCCGGGGGCAGAAAGCCCGGGCAAGACCACCGCTTTAGCGGTGGTCTTTTCTTTGTGGAGGCGCGGATGGAAGCAGGCGTGGTTTCGGTCATCCTCATCCTGGTGGCCCTGGAGGTGATCCTCTCCGCGGACAACGCCCTGATCCTCGGGGTCATGGTGCAGAAGCTTCCCGTACACCTAAGGCGGAAGGCCCTTTTCTACGGCATCCTGGGCGCCTACGTGCTAAGGGGCCTTGCCCTCTTCTTCGCCGCCCTCGTCATCCAGCTCTGGTGGGTCCAGGTCCTGGGGGCGGCCTATCTCCTCTACATCGCCCTCAGGCACTTCCTGAAGCCCGAGGAGGCCCACGCCCCGCCCCCTCTAGAGGTGAGCGCCGCCCAGTTCTGGAAGGTGGTGGCCCAGGTGGAGCTCATGGACCTGGCCTTCGCCGTGGACTCGGTGCTGGTGGCGGTGGCGCTTTCCGACAAGCTTTGGGTGATCTACACCGGGGTCTTCCTGGGCATCCTGGCCCTGAGGGCCCTGGCGAGCCTGGTGGTCACCCTCCTGGACGGCTACCCCAGGTTCAAGCACCTGGCCTACGTGGTGGTGGGCCTCGCCGGGGTGAAGCTCCTCGTGGGCGGCTGGGACAAGCTCGTTAAGGAGGCCCTCCACCGCCCCGAACTGGCCGTGGGCTTGGACAAGGAGGCCTTTAGCTTCCTTATCCTGGGCGTTCTCCTCCTGGGAAGCCTTTGGGCCTTAAGGAAGCCTGCGGAGCGCACCGCCTAGGATGTGGGCCTACCTCGCCCCCGCCCTTGTCCTCTTCCTGGAGGTGGGCTTTCCCTTCGGGCTTTTCGTCCCCGGGGGCGACACCCTGCTCCTGGCCCTGGGGGCCTTGGCGGGGGAAGGGCGCCTTAGCCTCTTCCCCCTCCTTCCCCTCCTCTTCCTCGGAAGCTTCCTGGGGCACGGGGTGGGCTACGCCATTGGCCGGGCCCTGGGCAAAGGGGTGCGCAAGCGGCTACCCGAGGCGCTTCTTGCCCGCGCCGAACGGGTCCTGCTTCGCTTGGGCCCCACGGCCCTCCTCCTTGCCCCTTTCCTCCCCGGGGTGCGCACGGCCCTCCCCCTCCTCCTTGGGGCCTTAGGCTTCCCCCTCGCCCTTTACCTGGGCCTTGCCGCCTTGGGGAGCCTCCTTTGGACCCAGGGCCTCGTCCTCCTCGCCTATTTCCTCGGCCAGCGGGTTTCCCCTTGGCTCCTTTGGCCCCTCCTTCTCCTCCTCGCCCTCCTTCCCCTCCTCCGGCGGCGCTAAACGTACTTCTCCCCCCGCACCACGAAGACGTTCTCCACGTAGGCGATGACGGCGTAGTGGGGAAAGTAAGCCTCCTGAAGGCGCTCCAATATCTTTAGGGCCACCTCCTCGGAAACGATGGTCTCTAGGCGGATGTTCTGCCCCTCCCAGTCCACGCTCCGCACGCCCCTCGAGCCCTCCCCCCGGGCAGGGACGATGGTGTAGCCCTTGGCGCCAAGCCGCTTAATCTCCTCCACCAGCCGCTTCTCCAAGAGGCTTTCCGCCACGATGGTCACCAGCTTCAAGGGCACCAGGTTCACGGCTCACCCCCCTATCGCCTTGGCCAGGGCGTGGTAGATGGGTATCCCCAAGACCAGGTTAAAGGGAAAGGTGATGGCCAGGCTCGCCCCTAGGTAGAGGCTGGGGTTGGCCTCGGGCAGGGCGATGCGCACCGCCGCCGGGGCGGCGATGTAGCTGCTGCTCGCCGCCATGGCCCCAAACACCATGGCCCCCCCAGGGGAAAGCCCCCCCAGGTGGCCCAGATAGACCCCAAGGGCCCCGTGGAGGAGGGGGAGGAGGGTCCCGTAAAGGACCAGGCGGAAACCCACCCGCCTCAGGACGGAAAGCCTCGAGGCCGCCACCATCCCCATGTCCAAAAGGAAGAGGGTGAGGGCCCCATAGAAGGGGTCCACGAAGAAGGGCTTGACCCGCTCCATGCCCCTTTCCCCGGAAAGGAGCCCCACCAAAAGCCCCCCCACCAAAAGGACCACGCTCTTCCCCGTCAGCACCTCCCTAAGGGCTTCCCCCAGGTTCCCCCCACCCCGCTTGCCCAAGAGGAGGGCCACCACGATGCCCGGCACCTCCAAGAGGGCCACCAGGGTGGGCAAAAACCCTTCGGGCCTTTCCCCCAGGGCCTGGGCGAAGGTAAGGGCGGCGAGGAAGGTCACGGCGGAAACCGAGCCGTAGTGGGCGGCCAAGGCGGAGGCGTCCACCCGGCTTACCCCCAGGGCCTTCCGGGCCAGGAAATAGCCCGTAAGGGGGCGCAAAAGCCCGAGGAAAAGGGTGGCCAAGGCGGGAAGGAGGAGCACCAGGAAAGGGGTCTTGGAAAGCTCCACCCCGCCCTTAAAGCCGATGGCGAAGAGGAGGTAGATGGATAGCGCCGTATACAGGACCTCGGGAAAGGCCAGGTCGCTTTTCAAAAGCCTTGCCGCCATCCCCAGGAAGAAGGCCAGGACCATGGGGGAAAGGAGGTTTAGCCGAAGGAGCTCTAGGGCGTCCATACCCCCAAGCTTTACTGCGGGAAGAAGGGCTTTTACAATCCGGTACGATGGCGCCTTTGGTAGGTCTTATCATGGGCTCCCGCTCGGACTGGGAAACCATGCGCCACGCCGCGGAAACCCTGGACGCCTTGGGCATCCCCTACGAGGTGCGGGTGGTCTCCGCCCACCGCACCCCCGACCTCATGGCCGCCTACGCCCAAAGCGCCGAGGAACGGGGACTTATGGTCCTCATCGCCGGGGCCGGGGGGGCGGCCCACCTCCCGGGCATGACCGCCGCCCACACCCCCTTGCCCGTGCTCGGGGTCCCCGTGGAAAGCCAAGCCCTCAAAGGGCTAGACTCCCTCCTTTCCATCGTCCAGATGCCCGCCGGCGTCCCCGTGGGCACCCTGGCCATCGGGAGGGCGGGGGCGGTGAACGCCGCCCTCCTCGCCGCCAGCATCATCGGCCTCAAGCACCCTGAGGTGATGGAGCGCCTCAAGGCCTACCGCAAGGCGCAGACGGAGGCCGTCCTGGCCCACCCCGACCCCCGGGAGGAAGCGTGAGGGTGGGCATCCTGGGTGGGGGGCAGCTTGGGCGGATGCTGGCCCTGGCGGGCTACCCCTTGGGGCTTTCCTTCCGCTTCCTGGACCCCTCCCCCGAGGCCTGCGCCGGGCAGGTGGGGGAGCTTTGCGTGGGGGAGTTCGCCGACCTCGAGGCCCTCTCCCGCTTTGCCCAGGGCCTGGACCTCGTGACCTACGAGTTTGAAAACGTCCCGGTGGAGGCGGCCAAGCGCCTGGCCCAAAGCCTCCCCGTTTTCCCGCCCCCCAAGGCCCTGGAGGTGGCCCAGGACCGCCTCCAGGAAAAGTCCTTCATGCGGGCGCTCGGAATCCCCACCCCGCCCTTCCACCCCGTGGACGGGGAGGGGGACCTGAAGGAGGCCCTGAAGGCGGTGGGCCTTCCCGCCCTCCTCAAGACCCGCCGCGGGGGGTACGACGGCAAGGGGCAGGCCCTGGTGCGCACGGAAGGCGAGGCCCTGGAGGCCCTGAAAGCCCTAGGGGAAAAAGGCCTCCTCCTGGAGGGCTTCGTCCCCTTTGACCGGGAGGTCTCCCTCCTCGCCGTGCGGGGACGGGACGGGGCCCTGGCCTTTTATCCCCTGGTGGAAAACCACCACCGAGGGGGGATCCTCCGCCTTTCCTTGGCCCCCGCCCCCGGGCTTGCGGAGGCCCTGCAGCGGAAGGCGGAAGCCTACGCCAAGGAGGCCCTCCGGGCCTTGGACTACGCGGGCGTCCTGGCCCTGGAGTTTTTCCAGGTAGGCGAGGAGCTCCTCTTCAACGAGATGGCCCCCCGGGTCCACAACTCCGGCCACTGGACCCTGGAGGGAGCGGAGACGAGCCAGTTTGAAAACCACCTGAGGGCCATCCTGGGCCTCCCCTTGGGGAGCACCGCCCCTCGGGGATTTAGCGCCATGGCTAACCTCATCGGCCTGAAACCGGACTGGGCGGAGGTCCTGGCCCTGGAGGGCGCCCACCTCCACTGGTACGGCAAGGGGGTACGCCCCGGGCGCAAGGTGGGGCACATCACCCTAAGGCGGGACACCTGGGAGGAGCTCCAAAGGGACCTCCCCCGGCTCCTCGCCCTGGCGGGAAGCCCCGGTATAATCGGGGGCAAAGGAGGCGAAGGATGGACCGGACCCAGCGCCTAAGGGAGGTTATCCGTGCGGCCAAGGCCCACCCCGTCTACCGGGAGAAGCTCAAGGAGGTGGACCCGGAAGGGGTGTCCCCCGAGACCCTCCCCGCCCTGCCCCTCACCACCCGGGAGGAGTGGGTGGCCTACCTCAAGGAACACCCCACCCCTCCAGAAGGGGCAAGGCTCATGCACCTCACCCCAAGCCCCCTCATGGGCTGGATGCCGGAGTACCTCTCCGAGGAGGACCTCCGCTACCAGGCGGAGGCCCTCGCCGCCCACTACCGGCGGCTTGGCCTTACGGGGAAGCGGGTCCTCGTGGCCTTCAGCTACCACGTCTTCGCCGGGGGGTGGCTTTTCCACGAGGCCTTGGTCCTGGCGGGGAACCTGGTCTTCCCCCACGGGCCTGGGGAAGCGGGGCGCATCGCGGAGCTGAGCCCCCAGTTTGACGTGCTGGTCACCAACCCCTCCTTCGCCCTGAAGGTGGCCCAGGCGGGGGGGCGGTTTAGCCTGCTTCTGGCGGGCGGGGAGCCCTTCACCTCGGTGCCCGGCTTCCGGGAAAAGGTGGAGGCCCTTCTGGGCGGGGTGGCCCTGGACGCCTACGGCACCAGCGAGCTCGGTATCGTGGCCGGGGAAAACCTGGCCAAGGACGGGCTTTGGGAAATCCCCGAGATGGCCGTCCTGGAGGTACTGGACCCGGAAACCCTCAAGCCCGTGGCGCCGGGAGAAAAGGGGGAGCTGGTGGTCACCGCCCTAAGCCGCACCCTCATGCCCATGGTCCGCTTCCGCACCGGGGACCTGGCCCTGGCCGAGCGCCGGGAGGGGCTTACCGTCCTGCCCCGCGGGGTCTTCGGCCGCACGGACCAGATGGTGAAGGTGAAGGGGGTAAAGCTCTACCCCACGGAGCTCGCCCCTATCCTGGCGGGCTTCGGCCTGGACCCCAAGGGCTTCCAGGTGGTGGTGGACAGGAAGCTGGAGGGCACGGACAAGCTGGTGCTCCGCCTGAAGGCGGAAAAGGTGCCGGCGGGGCTTTACGAGGCCATCCAGAAGGCCACGGGGCTGAGGCTGGACGAGGTGGAGCTCGTGGGCGAGCTGGAGGGGGGCCTCGTGGTGGACCGCCGCTTCTAGCTCGTTAATCTCTTCTCATAAGCCCTGGGTATACTCCTCCCAAAGCAACGGGGCCCTTGCGGTATAGTGAGGGCAAACCCTGCGCCTTGCGGAAGGAGGCAAGATGCGGTTCTTCGTGCTAGGGGATGTTTCCGTGGACCTGCTCTTTTTTGTGGAGCGTATACCGGAGCCGGGGGAGGAGGTGCCCTCGAGGCGGGCCCTGATGAAGCCAGGGGGGGCAGGGGGCACCTTGGCGGTCCAGCTGGCAAGCCTAGGCCACCGGGTCCAGCTGGCGGGGCGGGTGGGCCAGGACCCCTTCGCCGAGCTCGCCCTGAGCCGGGTGCGGGAGGTGGGGGTGGACCTGAAGCACCTCCAGGAGGACCCCGACCACACCACGAGCTCCGTCCTCATCCTGGTGGTGCCCGGCGGGGAAAGGGCCATGGTGAGCGCTGAAGGAGCGAGCCGCCACCTGGACCCCGCCCTCTTCAAGCCCCGCTACCTGGACACCGTGGACGCCGTGGTCCTCTCCGCCTACGCCCTGGTGGGGGGGGCCACCCGGAGCTACGCCGTGGAGGTCCTGGAGGCCGCCAGGAAACGGGAACTCCCCATCTTCGCCGACTTGGGCACGGGGGCGGTGCGGGCAGCGGGGGCGGAGCTTTTGAAGTACCTAAGAGGCGTTTCTTGGCTCCTCATGAACCAGACCGAGCTCCTCGCCCTCACCGGCGCCTCCTCCCTCTCCGAAGGGGTGGCCCGGCTTCGGGCCGAGGGGTTTGCCCACCTGGCCATCAAGGTGGGGGCCATGGGCTCCATCGTGGTGACCCCGGAAGGGGAGGAGCTCCTAGAGCCTTTCCCCATAGAGGACATCGTGGACTCCACGGGGGCCGGGGACGCCTACACCGCCGCCTTCGCCCACGCCATCTTGGAGGGCAAAAGCCCCGTAGAGGCGGGGAGGCTCGCCAACCTGGCGGGGGCTTTGGCGGCCACGGGGCTTGGGGCCCAGGGCCGCCTGATCACCCTAGAGGACCTCAAAGTAGCGGCGGGCTAGCTCCAAAAAGGCAAGGCCCGCCCGGCCGCTCTTCTCGGGGTGGAACTGGGGGGCGAGGAGGTTTTCCTTGGCCACAAGGGCGGTGAAGGGGGTTCCCTCGTACTCCCCGACCCCGAGGGCGTACGGGGTAAGGGGGCCATAGTAGGAGTTGGCGAAGTAGAAGTGGCGGCCCGTGAGGCGGGCGAAAGGCCCCTGAAAGGCCAGGGCGTTCCAGCCCATCTGGGGGACCCGCCCCCGGGGAAAGCGGCGCACCAGCCCCGGCACCAGCCCAAGCCCCTTCACCCCAGGCGCCTCCTCGCTCCCCTCGTAGAGGACCTGCATCCCCACGCAGATGCCCAGGAAGGGAAGCCCCCTTTCCAGATGGGCGAGGACCCTTTCCAGGAAGCCGCTTCGGGCGAAGGCCTCCATCACCTGGCCGAAGTGGCCCTGGCCCGGGAGGACCAGGAGGTCCGCTTCCGGGTGGGCCTTGGGGTCGGCGGAGACCGCCACGGCGAACCCCGAGGCCTCGAGGGCCTTGGCGGCGCTCCTGAGGTTCCCCGAGCCGTAGTCAAGGAGGAGGGCCCGCACTAAAGCACCCCCTTGGTGCTGGGAAGCCCCTCCCCCGTGAGGCGGGTGGCCTTGTGGAGGGCCCGGGCCAGGGCCTTAAAGCTCGCCTCCAGCACGTGGTGGGCCTCCCGCCCCGCCAAACGCCTCAGGTGGAGGGTAAGCCGCCCGTGGTTCACCAGCCCCCGCAAAAACTCCCGTAGGTGGTAGGGGTTCACCCCGCCCGCCTCCCCCACCACGGGCCACGCCTCGGGGTGGTACGCCAGGTGGGGCCGGCCCGAAAGGTCCACCACGCAGAGGACCAAGGTCTCGTCCATGGGGGCGAAGGCCTCCCCATAGCGCTCTATACCCCTCCCCTCCCCCAAGGCCTCCTTCAGGGCCATACCCAGGGTGATGCCCACGTCCTCCACCAGGTGGTGCACGTCCACCTCCAGGTCCCCCTTAGCCTCCACCTCCAGGAGGAAGCGCCCGTGCCGCTGGAGCTGGAGGAGCATGTGGTCCAAAAAGGGAAGCCCCGTGGCCACCTTCCCCCCCACGGGGCCATCCAAGCCCAAACGGAGGCGGACCCAGGTCTCCGCCGTGCTCCTCTCCACCAAAGCCTCACGCATAGGCCACCCCGAAAGCCGCCCGCAAGAAGGCGTCCATCTCCTCCTTCCGCCCCACGGTGACCCGGATGCACCCGGCAAGGCCCGGGTACCGGTCCTGCCGCCGCACCAAGACCCCTTGGGCGAGGAGGTGGCGGAAGGCCGCCTCGGCGTCCGGCGTCCGCACCAGGAGGAAGTTGGTGTGGCTCGGGTAGGGGTGCCAGGTGGGGTGGGCCTTTAGGACGGTGTAGACCCGTTCCCTTTCCCGCACCACCTCCGCCACCACCTCCCCCACGTAGCCGGGGTTTTCCAAGACCACCTCCAGGACCGCCCCGGTGTGGGCGGGGAGGACAAAGGGGGGGAGCACCTCCCGCACCACCCCCGCCACCCGGGGGTGGGCCAGGAGGTACCCCGCCCGGATCCCCCCTAAGGAGAAAGCCTTAGAGAAGGTGCGCAGGAAAGCCACGTGGGGGTTTTCCCGGCCCAAGGGGCTAAAGTCCGTGCCGGCGAACTCCCGGTAGGCCTCGTCCACCACGAGAAGCCCCTCCACGGCCCTCGCCCTTTCCGCCAGGGCCAAAAGGGCCTCCTCGGGGAAAAGGGCCCCCGTGGGGGCGTGGGGGTTGGGGAGGAAGAAAACCCCGCCCCGGAAGGCGGAAAGGGCTTCCTCCAGGGGCAGGGCGAAGCCCTCCCCCAAGGGCACCGCCCGGTAAGGGGTGCCCGCCACCCGGGCGGCGTGGGCGTAGTGGGGGAAGGAGGGCGCGAGGTCCAACACCCCCTCCGCCGCCAGGCTCAGGGCCAGGATGAGGAGGTTAGAGCCAGGTGCCAGGACGATCCCCTCCTCCGGCCAGTCCAACAGGGCGGCAAGGCGCCTTCTCAGGGTTTCTGCGTGGATTTCTGGGTAGCGGTTCCACGAAAGCCCCCTAAGCCGCCTAAGGGCCTCCTCCTTAAGGGTCTCGGGCAGGTCAAAGGGGCTTTCGTTTTGGTCCAGCTTCACCGGGGCCTCCTCCTTCTTGTAGGGGTAGGGGGTAAGGTCCCGGAGGTGCGCCTTGAAGGCCCGCATGCCCCGAGTATAGCGGCAGACTGGGCGCGCGAACCGGGCCAAAGGAGGCGGAGAAGGACCCGGGGCCGAGATCGCCCGGCAAGCGGGAAGGCACGAGGGGGCGCCCAGCAGCCTGCGGAAAAGGCGGTCAAGGCCCCCACCTTCCCCTGGAAAGGAGGCTTGGAGAAGCCCCGTGGCCCGCCTCCTGCGGGGGTTTCCCATACAAGAGCGCTAGCGGGGTGGGCCCAATACGGGAACAGGCCCTATATTCCCGCTACCCCGATGCCTTCTCCGAAGGCCCATGGGCGAAGCACCATGGACCCCCTTTAGCGCAAGGGAACGCTAAGCCATGCCCGCGGGGTCTTGGCGTTCACCCTTGCGCAGATGGCCTAGCCGGGAGGAGGGAGACCCGCTGGCCCCTTCCCTAGCGCCAGGCCACCACCCGTTCCAAGGGCAGGCGGTGGGAGGGGTACCCCTCCTCGGCGGGATAGCCCAGGGGCAGGAGGGCGGGGATGGCCACGTGGGCGGGGAGGCCCAGAAGGGCCTTTACCTTTTCCGGGTCAAAACCCAACATGGGCACGCTCCCAAGCCCATGGGCTTCCAGGAGGAGAAGCAGGTACCCCAACAGGATGTAGCTCTGCCCCGCTGCCCACTGGGCCCGTTCCTTGGCGTCCATCCCCGCAAAGGCGGCCTGGATGGCCCGCTTTTGCGCCTCCCGCTTCTCCCCTTGCACCCCAGGGTGGATGACCTCGTCCAGGTGGGCGAGGGCGTCCTCGAGGTCCGCATAGAGGACGAGGACCACGGGGGCCTCCTCCACCTGGGCCTGGCCGAAGGCCGCTTCCCTAAGCGCCTTCTTGGTGGCGGCGTCCCGCACCCCCAAAAGGCGCCAGGGTTGCAGGTTCCAAGCGGAAGGCGCCCGGAGGGCAGCCTGGAGAATATCCCGCAGGAGCTCCTCGGGCACGGGGTCCGGCCTATAGCGGCGGATGGAGCGGCGCCTTAGGGCCGCGGTCTTGGCGTCCAAAACGGAAAGGGTAGCCTCCATACCCCTGGGAGGGTACCGGGAAAGCCCAGGGCCCATTTGTGAAGAGAAGCACAATCAGGGGCGGAAGTGGTCGTACCCCCTCCTGGGCACGGCCTGCTCCCGGAAATAGACCCCCTCCCCCTCAGCAAGGCGCCCAGCCCTAAAGAGGGGGAGCCCCGCCTCCTTGGCCCTCGCCTCCACCGCCTCCCTCTTCTCAGGGGGCACCACCAGGACCGCCTCAAACTCCTCTCCCCCAAAGAGGACAAGCTCCAGGGCCTTCGCCTCGCTCCCGGCAAAGGCCAGGACATCGGGGTAGAGGGGCAGGGCCTCCAGCTCCACCCGTACCCCCAGTTCGCTCAGCTGCCAAAGGGTTTCCGCCAGGCCGTCGGAGGAGTCCAGGCTCCCCCGGAGAAGCCCCGCCAAGGCCAAGAGGCCAAGCCGGGGCAAGGGGTAGTGGGCGGCCTCCCGGATGGCGGGAAAAGGGGTGAGGTCTCGCCCTTGGTAGTGGGCGAGGATGGCCGCCCCAAGCCGCCCCCAGCGGTCCCCGGCGAGGTAGAGGAGGTCCCCCGGCAGGGCCCGGCGGGGAAGGGGGCTTTGGGCCTCGGCGAACCCCGCCACCACCAGGGCCACCTCCTCCCCCGCATTGGTGTCCCCCCCGAGAAGGGGGGCCCCAAGCCGGCGCGCCGCCTCCGCCGCCCCCCGCACCAGGCCCAAGGCCAGCGCTTCCTCCGCCTCCGGGGGCAGGAAAAGCCCCAGGGCAAAGCCCAGGGGCCTTCCCATCTTGGCGAGGAGGTCCGAGGCCGTGGCCGCCACCCCCCGAAACCCCACCTCAAAGGGCCCCATGCCCCTTAAGGCCACCTCCCGGTAGCGGAAGCCATCCACCTTGAGGAGAAGGGCCTTTTCCCCCACCCACACCCCCCCGGCGTCGTCCCCTGGGGGGAGGGGGGCGTCCACGGGGTAGCCCAAGGGGGCAAGCTTCTTCAAGAGGGCCCTTTCGCCCAGGTCTTTCAGCCGCATAAACCCAGGCTAGGGTATCATGGCGGGGTGTGCCGGGTTGACCTGTGCCTGAGGCCGTCCCCTGGCCCCCTCATCCTGGTGGAGGTCCTGCCCGCAGGGAGCGTCCTCACCCGCCTCCTGGCCCTGGGGGCGAAAGGGGTCTGGGTGGCCCCGGGGCCCAAGGTGGCCCGCCTCCTGGCGGAAAGCCTGGGCAAGGAAGCCCTTCTTTTGGGCGAGGTGGAGGGCTTTCCCCCCGAGGGGTTCCACGGGCGGCTTTCCCTTCTAGACCTGGAAAAGACGGAGGTGAAGGGCAAAGAGGCCGTCCTGGTGGCGCCCTTCCTCAACGCCAGCGTCCTTCCCGAGGAAAGGGAGGTGTACCTGGCAAGCCTCCGCAACGCCAAGGCGGTGGTGGGGCTGGCCAAAACCCTCCCAAACCCCACCCTACGCCCCTCTGGGGCCCCCGAGCCCCTCCTCTCGGCGGTGGTGGCCCTAGGGTTTTTGCAAAAGCGCCTTTCCCCCGAGGCCCAAAGCCTGGCCACGGCCCTCCTCAAGGCCTTCCCCGACCCCCAGGAGGCCCTTTTCCAAAGCCCGGAAGGGCAGGCCCTCCACAAGGAAGGGCGCACGGAGGAGCTGGCCTGGGCCAGCCTCATCGGGGTGGACCCGGTGGTGCCTAGGCTTGCCGAGACCCGCTTTTTCCCCAAAGAAACCTACGGCCTAAGCCAAAACCGTTACGCCCAGAGGTACGTGGCATGGAGCGGCTGACCCTCCTCGGCCTCCCCCTGGACCCCGTGGACATGGAGGAGGCCCTAAGGCGCATCGGGGGCTTCCTGGAGGAGGCAAGAACCCACCAGGTGGTCACCCTCAACCCCGAGATCGCCGTAAGGGCCCAGGAGGACGAGGCCTTGAGGCGGGCGGTCCTCGAGGCCGAACTCGTCACCCCGGACGGGGTGGGCATCCTCTGGGCGGTGCGGCGGCTCCATGGGATGCACCTTCCCGAACGGGTCACGGGGGTGGACCTAACCCTGGCCCTTTTCCGCCGCTTCCCGGGGCTTAGGGTCTACCTCCTCGGGGGGAGGCCCGGGGTGGCGGAAAGGGCGGCGAGAGAGGCCGAGCGGCTTGGGGCCAAGGTGGTGGGCTTCCACCACGGCTATTTCCAGGAGGAAGCCCCGGTGGTGGAGGCCATCCAAAACCTCGCCCCCGACCTCCTCCTCGTGGGCATGGGGGAAAGGCAGGAGGCCTTCATCCACCGGCACAAGGCCCACCTAGGGGCCAGGGTGGCCATGGGGGTAGGGGGAACCCTGGACGTCCTGGCGGGGGAGGCCAAGCGCCCCCCCCTTTGGGCGCAACGCCTCGGCCTGGAGTGGCTTTTAAGGGTGGGCCTGGACCCCAAGCGCTGGCGGCGGGCCCCGAGGCTTCTGCGCTTCGCTTACCTTGTTCTTAAGGAAGGGCGCTAGAATGCCTCCATGCGGCGGCTTCTTGCGCTCACCCTCCTCCTAGGGCTCACCCTGGCCCAAGGGCTCGTCCTCCCCTTTGAGGGGCCAAGGGGCTACGCCCTGGCCCAGGCCTTCGCCCAGGGCCTGCAAGCGCCTCCCCCCACCCTCCTCGCCCTCCTCCTCCCCGACCTTCCCTGGCGGGGAAGCTACGAGCTTGTGGGGGGGCTTTACACCCGGGCCGGGGCCCGGCTCGCCCTCTCCGCCACGGGGGCCGGGTGGGTGCTCCTGGGGCGGGAGGAGGAAGGGGGCTTAAGGCTCATCCTCGCCACCCCCACCGGGGCCAAGGAGGGGCTTTTCCGGAGCCCTGAGCTCGCCTGGCTCTGGCTCCAGGGCCAGGGCCTCGCCCCCCGGTACGCCCCCTTACCCCCTCCTTCCCTCCCGGAGGAGCGGCTTAGGGCCCTGGCGGAGGGCAAGGACCCCGACCCCTTGCACCAGTCCGCCCTGGACCTGAGGGAAGGCCGGGGCACGGGGCTTTTGGAGGGGGTTTTGCCCAAGCGGCTCCTCCTCCTCTGGCAGGGCACGCTTCCCCCCGCTTACGAGGCCTTCCGCCTCCTGGCCGAGGGTAAGCGGGAGGAGGCCCTAAAGCGGGCCGAGGCCTTGGCCCAAGGGGACACCCTGGAAAGGACCGCGGCCCACCTCCTCTACCGGGCCCTGGAGGATGAGCGCTGGAAGGAAAGCGCAAGGAGCCTCGCCCAGGCCTTTCCCGAGCTCCCCTTGGCCTGGGAGGAGGTGAGCTTCGCCGCCTTCGCCGAGGGCAAAGGGGAAGAGGCCCGGGATGCCCTCCTCCAGGCCCTAAAGCTCAGGCCGGACTACTGGCTTTACTGGACCAACCTGGGGTGGGCCTACTACCTCACGGGGGACCTCCCCCGGGCCATCCTGGCCTCGGAACGGGCCGTTCGGCTCAACCCCAACGCCACCGCCTACTACAACCTGGGGCTTTTCCGGGCCATCTACGGGGACTTCCTGGGGGCCAAGGCCGCCTATGACCGGGCGCTTCGGCTGGACGAGGGCGAGGACTTCCCCGAGGCCCTAAAGGACCTAGAGGGGCGCCAGGAGCCCCTTACCCTCTTCTTCCGCGCCTACCTGGCCGAGCGGGTGGGGCTGGACGCCAAGCCCCTTTACCAGGCCTTCCTCGCCCAGTATCCCAGGCATCCCCTAGGCCCCTCGGCCAGGCGGGCCCTCGCCCGGCTGGAGAAGGGCGGGGTGGGCCTCGAGGTCCTCAGGCTCACCCTCATCCCGGGGGATGTGGACGCCAGGCCCTTCCGGGCCGGGGAGGCGGTCTTCCCCGAGGTGCGCCTCACGGGAAGCCCCTACCTCCAGCGGGGCGCCCTGGAAACCCGCCTCTTTCGGGGAGGCGAGCTCCTCCAAGGGGAAAAGAAGGACCTGGGCTTCCCTCCCCTCGCCACGGGCCTGGTGGAGGTGGCGCCCGCCGTAACCCTCCCCGAGCCCGGCCGGTACACCCTCGAGGTCCGCTACGGGGAGGCCACCGCCCTCCTTCCCCTGGAGGCAGGCCCGCCGAGCCTCGCCCGCAGGCTCTACGCCCTGGGCCTAGAGGTGCGGGACCTCTCGGGCCGGGCCCTCCTGAGCCCCAAGGAGGCCCTGGGGGAAAAGGGGGAAGAGCTCCTCTTGGAGAGGACCCTCGAGGCCCTCAAGGAGGCCGCCCCCTTGGCCACCGGAAGCCGCCTCACCGCTCCCCTGGAAACGGGTCCCTACGCGGGGAAAAGCGTCCAGCAGGCGCTCCAAGACCCCGGGCTTGCGGGGGTACGGGCTTTCTTTGAAGCGGTATTGGCAAACCCCGAACTCCTGGCGGAAAACGACGTGGTAAACGCCTTTGTGAATTGGCTCCTAGGCCTTTCGGAAAACCAGCCCTGAAGAAATCCCCCCGGGCCTAGCCCGGGGGGCAGTCCTTGGGGCTGGTGGAGCCGACGGGACTCGAACCCGTGACCTCCTGAGTGCGATCCGCACGAAAATCCCTGCGCACCGCGGCAAGTCGCGTCAGGAATCGGCACGGATTGGCACGTGGGGGTACTATCCGGTTGGCGCTCTGCTACAGCTCTGCTACAGGCTCACGGGCTCGTTCAGCCGCACCTGGGCGAGGTCTAGTTTGGAGAGGTTCACCACCACGGCCTTCTGTGTGGTCCAGCGCCCCTTGGGAGAGTACAACGTCCCCGCCGGGAACCAGTAGCGGTGCTCGGATTCAGCTTGAGTAGCCAAGAACGCCACGGGGTCCAGATAGCCCTCCTCGATGGCCTTGCGGTTCATCCCGGGCCAGTAGTCCGGTGGAAGAGGTTTCCGCCGCACCTCAAAGTGCAGGTGGGCGAGAAAGGGGGCTCGAGGGTCCCCTCTCCCCACGCTCCCGATGGCCTCTCCCGCCAGCACCACGTCCCCCTCCTCCACGGCGACGAAGGCGAGATGGGCGTACTGGGTGGCGAGGTACGGGAGCCCCAGGAGCTGGGCCAGGGTGGGGTGCTCAATGAGGACGACATTTCCCCACACTCTGTGACTCCCGGTGTGGACCACCCGGCCCGCCGCAATGGAGCAGACGGGGTAGCCATAGTCCTCATTGCCGCTGGTACCCACTAGGTTTAGGTCCACGCCAGGGTGCTCCGCCGGTGGGAGGCCAGCAGAGCGCCTCCAGGCCGGATAGCGTGGGTCTAAAAACCCGGCGTCTACCCTGGCCCTTTCAGGAAACCGGAACGGATGTATGACCCTCATTGACTGCCTCCAAGGAACGGGCTCATCGTTTGAACATCTCAAACCCGGCAGACACGACGGCACCAACGAGCATGATGAGGAGTGCCCACACTATGGCCTGCCAGGTCTGCATCCGGCCTAAAAGGGCCTCCAGGCGGCCCTCCAGGCGGGTCAGGGCCTGCTCCACTCGCCGCAGGTCCTCCCTCATCTCCTCCACCCCGTCCATGCGGCGCTGGAGCTCCTGGATGAGGGCGTTGTGCCTCTCGGTGGTGCGTTCTAGATGCTCCAGCCGCGTATAGACCCTGTCCTCCATGTCACCACCTCAACCCTGCTCCGATTGCCCACCGCCAGGAGCTTGGCAGGCGACCGAGCTCCAGCGTGGCCCACCAGCCTGGCAGGTAGAGCCCCAGGAGGGCGTAGAGCCCTACCTGAGGCTCCGGCCAGGACCGGGCCTCCAGGCCCAAAGCCGCTTCCACCGGACCCTGAGCCCAGAGGACCTCCTCGGCGTAGCACACCCCCCAGAGCGGAGGGCCGTAGACGACCCTGCACGCCGCACGGCCACCCGCCAGGGCGCTACCGCAGGCGAGCGCGCCCAGCGTCAGTAGGAGCGTTCCCACCCGGCGCATTCTTGCCGCCCCCCCCACTGGCGATGGAGCGGAGCCACGCAGTACCACCAGAGGCCGCGAGGCCCGCCCCGATGCCGAAGGTGAGCCAGTCTGGTCCCACATACCCCATGCGGTGGCCCAGGTAGGCGAGGGCCACGCCGAGGGCCAGGGAGAGGCCCACCACGGCCACGCCGTCCAGGGACCGGAGAACATGCTTCCGGATGAGCGCCACCAGTGCGGCCACCACCGCCGCCAGGGAAGCCGTGGAAGCGAACCACTGGGAGATGTCGGTGGGGATGCCCCCCTCCTGGGCCAGCGCCAGGCCGGAGAGAGCGAAACCAAGGGCCAGAACCGTCCTAAACCGCATCTTCTTTCCCATACCTACCTCCTCTTTACCCACAGCGTAGACCCAACCCAGCGAGCCACGCTCACGGGGAGCTCCTGCCCGTCCAGGTTGAGCTCCTTCACCCGGATAAGCCCCTCGGGGTGTTCCAACCCCACCGCCTCGGCGTAGACAGCGGCCACCCGGCGAAGCCACCCCCGTCCGAATGTTGGGAAATGGGGCAGGGCAGCGTAGTACTCGCATCTGTCGCGGTGGAACTGGGCTAGGCCCAGGAGGGGGTGGCGGGAGAGCGCCTCACGCAGGCTATTCGTGAGCGCCTTGCGCACCCACCCTACCCCGTGCTGGACGGCGGAGTCAAACACATAGAGGGCGACGCCGGTGTCATCCGTCACGCTCTAGGTCAATAGACGATCATGCTCTAGGTTAATTTGACGCAGTTCAATCATGCTTTGGGTTAACGATGTGAGCCGTTATGCAACAGAAAGGTGAGCCGACTGAACGCACATCAGTTGACCGCAATTCTGGGCTTATGCGCGGTGCAGGTGTCCGACTAGGTAGTGCGCAAGGTCGGGTCGGGGCATGGAGCCCCGACCCTAGGGGTCGAGGCGGTAAGGGGACATCCCGGCCGTCCAGAGCCGTTAGGGTGCGCCACCTCCTATTTTCTCCTTTGTGGTTTCGTCGGGACGAACAGGCCAGGGAACATCTCCCGCCAGTACCTGCTCGTCAGTGAGGATGCCAGGCAAATCACGCAATGCTTGCCGGTAGTTGGCCCACTCCTCCGGCACAGGCTCACCGCGCTCATAAGCTCGAACCACGATCCAATCGGCATCTGCCAGGCGGCGGTTCCGCTCGGCCCTCAAAGCGGCCCACGCCCGGCGGATGCGCTCCTCCTTGGTAAGAACCCTAAGTTTAGCCATCTAGCACCTCCTCTCGCACTTCCGGCTCCTCGCCCTCATACCAGAGGAGAAGCCGGACCTCCAGGGTGCCGTCCTCCAGGCACCGGGCGCTCACCACCGGGCTGAACGGGAGCACCTCTGGTTCCACTACCTCTACTGAGTCCCCCGGCTGGAGGACGGAGAGGTCGTATTGCTCCGTTAGCTCCTGCCCTGGCGTGGCCAGGGTGGCCGTGAGGACCCTGCCGCTCCAGGAGTAGCGAAGAGAGTGGCCGGGCAGAGCTAATTGAGGGGTGTAGGATACCCGAATCATTATTAGTACCACCTCCCGATGGCGATGTAGTAAGAGAAAATGGGCGCCCCGCTAATCTGGTAGATAGCCCCTATGTTGAACCTAGTCGCGGACGGGTTCCAGACTACAAATGATTTCAGTTGGGCATCGGCGACGTCGCCTCCTAGAGCTATGGAGGGTTCGTCCACGAAGGCGGCTGGAAAAGTCACTCCGAGGAGGTCTCTGGTGTAGACGGTTACGCCCCTCTGAACTGAAACTTCGGACGCGCTGGCCCACCTACTAGTAGGTTGTTTCGCCCAACAAATCTGCGTCCCATCGGCGAAGCGCACAAACGACCCGTTGGAGTTAGAGCCGTATGCCACAATCTTGCGCCCCGCACTATCCAGGGGCATCCCGTCGCTGTCCAAAATAGACACGCCAAAGGCCAATTTTGAAACGGTAATGCTGGCATCGGCCAGTTGTGCAGTTCCCACCGCTCCCGGGGCCAGCTTAGCACCATTTACCGCCCCATTGGCCAATTTTGCGGTCGTTACGCTCCCGTCAGCTAGCTTGTCTGTGGTAACGGAACCATCGGGATGGTCCAGGACTGGCGCGGTCCGGTGGGCAGAGAGGGTGGTGCCGCCCTGGTTGGCTTCAAGGGCTCCCACCCTATTCGCGAGCCCGGCTATGGTATCAGGCGGTGTAGCATCCCAATTCGTGCCCAGGATGGCCCCTATGCGGCTCTTCAGGCGCTCCGTGCGGTTGAGGAGCTTCTGGAAGAGCGTCCTGAGCGGCCCGATGTTTCGGGGTTCCCCCGGAAGGGGCACTTCAAACTGCGTCTCCCACTGGTCTTGCGGCGTCAGGTTCTCAGGCATGTCTACCTCCTACAGCTACAGGATTTGGATGGGCTCAGGGTTCCATGTCCTCCCGTCGTCCCATGCCCCACCGTCGTCCCATGCATCCCGGAGTCCGGAGACGTACCAAATGCTCCGGACCCGAGCGTGGGCAGGCTTCACCTCCCGCAACAGAGTAGGGATGCGGATGACCTCCGTGGCGGCCAGTTGGTAGTCCCACGGGGTGCCGTCGTCCCATGCCCCCACCCCGTCATTCCAGCGGTCGGTAACGTAGGCGGCCACTTCGGGCCACAGATACACGGAAAACTCGGCCCAGATGGCGGGGTCATCCAGGTAGTGCTCGCGGACGAAGGCCTGGTAGCCCGCCGCGCGAAGCCACAGGAGGACCCCGGGCAGGGTCCCGGCCTTCTCCCAAAACACCCGGGCCAGGCGGACCCGCTGGCGGAAGGCGTCTATGTATTCACCGGGGAAGGTGGGCATGGCCCGGTCGTGGGCCAATTGCAAGAGCGCTTGGGTATCGGCGTAGCTGGGATGCCGCGCTTGCACCGCGTCTACCGCCGCATCTACCGTCCGGTCCAGAGTGCTCCCCAATGCCCTAGCCCACGCCTGGCCGCGGTCGCCGTGTAGCCATGGGGGTTGCACCTTCGGCAGCCAGTCTGCGTACGACATCTAGACCTCCTGCCACGTGAGGGTCGGTGCGAGCACCAGGGCTTCGGTGGGGGCGAGAGCAACATCGGCGCTGGGGGCAGACAGGACCACGTTCACCACGTGCGGGCGGACAAAGAGGGCTTCCACTAGCCGGGAACGGTACAGGGTGCCCCCTATGGGCATCTCCCGCTGCAGCGCGCTGAGTTCACTAACCACTGAGGATTGGGCCGCAGAGAGATGCCCAGTCCGAACGGCAATGGTGGCGCTCACATTGACCACCCGAGGCGTGGCGGCATAGACCAACACGTTGGCCGTGAGGGGACGGCGCTCCTGGATGTAGGCGTCCACCTGGGCCACCACGTCGGCTCCTAGGCCACCCTCGCCCCAGACCACCACGTCCACCGTGCCCTGCCCTCGAGGGTGGTCATCCAGCACCCGCACCTTGGTTACCGCAGGATGGGCGGTGAGAGCCCAGAACTCGTAGGCGTGGCGGGTCGCCCCACCCCCCAGCTCAGCCCAGCGGGTGCGGCAGCGCCCCCGCAGCTCCTCGTCCGTTTCCTCGTCCCGGCCCGCCTCCAGGAGCCAGTCGGGCGGGTTCGTGGCGCTCACTCCCGGCAGGGGGGTGTGCAGGATGGAAATGGCCCCAGCGGGCACGTTGTACCGGGAACCGGGACTTTCCGCTTGCACCTCCACGTCCAGCTGACCTCCCGATTGGAGCAGCCCTCCGGTGGTGTTTTGGTAAAGTAGCCCGTCTGCGGTACCTAGCCACAGGTCGCCGGGCTGGATGTTGTAGGGGCCAGAACCGGGGCTTGCCGTCAGCCGCACCCGCCCGCGGGCAAACGTGGCCCGCTTCCGTTCCAGGGCGAAAAACTCCTCTGCCAACAGATCTAGCCATGGCCCCTGTGCCGTGGAGAGGTAGCCCCCCCGGGCGATTTGGGCAATGGTGCGCCAAAGGTCCTCCAGCCCCAGAGCAGGAGTCTCCACGGCCACGTGGCGGGCCACACTCCCAGGTACGAAGTCGGTCAAGGGGAACCCCTGGCGGGCGAGTTCGTCCAGGAGCATTTGCCGAAGCTCGTCCCGTGTTCGGGGCGTCAGCAACTCATCCAGGGTAGGCATTCAGCACCTCCACGCTCACCCGGTCCACGCTGAGGACCAGGTCAAAGGGCCCTTGGTCCGTCTCCAAGCGCAGGGCCACCCGCACGCGGTGGTCCGGTTCTGGGGCCACGCTGGCCTCGGCGAAGCGCACCCGGGGGTCCTTCTCGGCCTCCTGCTCCACCAGGATGCGCATCTCCTCCAGGAGCTCTGGGGTCATGGCCTCGTTCAAGTAGCGCCGCAGGTCCAGCCCGTACCCCGGGGCGTACCAGAGCGCCCCCCTCGGGGTGATGTAGCGGCGGGCGATGGCCCGGGCCAGGTTCTCCAGGCCGGAGACCCGGCGCCAGGTCAGCTCTTCAGTGATGTCGGTCCCGAAGTCGGTCATGGTTCACCCCGAAAAGACCTTGGAACTGCCGCCGATTATCTGGCCCACAGCCGCCCCCACCTGCACCGGGTCCCCCACCCGGGCCACAGGGGGGCCGCCCCCGGCAAGGAGGATTTGGGGGGCGTCCACCACGACCCGGACGGGGTCCTCCACCCGGATCTCTCCCGCTTCGTCGTCCACCCGGACCCGGCGGCCAGACACGGAGCGGATCTCTACCACCACCGTTCCCCCGGCCTCCCACAGGTAGGCCACGGGGCGCTCAGGGTTTCCCCCCTCAAACCCGAGGAGTACCCGGCTACCCGATTTGACCCGCACGTACGCCCCGGGGAGGAACACGCGCAGGGGCACCCGGACGAGGTGAGGGAAGCGCGGGTCGTCCGGGCGGAGGTCCAGGTGCATGTCCCCGTGGTCCAGGAGGACCTCCGCCGGGTAGAGGGCGAGGAAGTCTATGCCCTCGGGGTAGACGAGGGCCTTCAGAGCGCGAACGGCTCGCTCACGCACGCCACACCTCCATCGTGGCCATCTCCAGCCGATAGACGATTCGGCTCACCCGGACGGGCACCCGCACCCCACCTAGCCAGAGGGTGGCCTCCGCGCCCGGGCGGAGGGAGAGGTCCAGGGGGGCTAGGTACGCCCCGGGGCCGAGGGCTTTCGCCCCGGGCACCTCGGGGCCCTTGGGCCACTCGGGGCGCTCCGCGTGGACCTTTCCGTCCTCGCCCACGTAGATCGCCCGCCCCTCCCTTTCCGCCAGCCGCCAGAGGAGCCGGTAGGCGCTCTCGGCGTGGCGGACCCAGACCCTGAGGACGCTGGGCAGGTCCAGCGCCCCAGGCTTCTCCCCTACCTCCTTCAGGGCGTCTTCCGCCACCAGGCGGGCGGGCACGCCCTGGTAGTAGCGGGGGCGCAGGACGCGGTGGAGGGCGCCCGCCCCGGCCACCCAGCGCACCAGGGGCCAGCCCTCCGGGGTGCGCATGATCTGGACGGGCGTGCCATGGAGGACGAGCTCCACGTCGTCATGGAAAAGGCGAAGGGGCGCGGGCGCCCCTTCGGTCACGGAGTGCTCCCCGTGAGGGACCCCGAGGAGGAGGGTGGCGTGGGCCCGTCCGGGGTAGGGCCGCACCACCTCCCCGGTGGCGATGGGGTCGTCGCCTAACTTAAAGCTCGCCATAGCTACCTCTTAGGCGGAGGCGGGGGGGACTTAGAGGGGCGGTCCACCTCCAGGACGCTCACGCCCTGGCCGAGGAGCCCGCCCTCACCCCCGGCGCCGCCTCCCTGCTGTTTGGTGGCCTTCTTCGTCCTCGTCTCCGGCCACCACTCCTGGAAGCGGAGGGTGAGCCGATACCCCTCCCTCCAGTCCAGGGGGGCCTCCTCCAGGTCCACCAGGTAGACCTCCCGGATGCCCCAGCGGTGCGTGGCGGGGTGGACGAGCTGGACGGGGGTGTGCTTCTCCGCCCCGCGCCGGTTGCGGTAGACCTCGGCGAAGCGCCGGATGCGGTCCAGCTGGCCGAAGTCCGCCACCCGCACTTCCACCGTGACCTCTGCCGGGGAGTAGCCGAGCTTCGTGGACACCACCCCGTCCTGCCCCGGCACCTCCACGGTGGACTCGCGCAGGCCCCCGCCTCGCACGCTCACCCGCACCTGCCCCACGATGTCCGCCTTGGGGTCGGGGGCGATGCGCCAGCGGCTAGGGCCCACGATGACGAGCTCGTCATGCGTCATGGCCCACCTCCGAGGCCAGGGCCTCGAGGCCCAGCACCACGATGCGCCCCGCCGCCCAGTGGTCTATGGCCGCCACCACCTCGCGGGCCACCTCCCGTGGATCCTGTGCCCCGTTCACGTGGATATGGACCACGGTTTCTCTGGTCGTAGGAGCTAGCGCGGTCACGACGGGGAGGAGAGGAGCGGGAGGGGGCGGGGGAGCCTCGGGCGAGCGGAGAGTAGGCGCGACCTCCGGCAGTCTGATGGCGGCCTCTATCGTGGGAGCCACCTGCGTCGCCTGGAGCAGCGTTTGGGTGGCCCGCTCCACCATAGGCGCAGCGTTCTGCAGGCCCACGGCGAGGCCAAGGGCCGTCATGGCTCCGATGTGGGCGAACACCCGCGAGGGGGAACGGATGCCGAGCCCCTCTCTGGCCCCGCCCCCAATAGCCCGGGCCACGCCTTTCCCCCACTCCCACGCCTGGCGGGCCACGCCCCCCGCCGCGTCCAGCGCCCGCAGGAGGAGGTCCCCGCCAGGGGCACGCCGGACGATCTCCCGCAAGCCCCCCACAAAGCGGCTCCCCGCCCCACGCACGGCCTCCACGATGCGGCCCGGGAGGCTCCTGAACCACTCCACCACTCCCCGGTAGAGGGACGAGAGGGCTTCCCGCACCCTCCCCGCGGCGCTAGAAACGCGCTCGCGGAGGGCGGCCCAGGCGTTGGAGACGGCCTCGGTGATCCTCCCCCACGCCCCGGAAACCGCCGCCACCACGGAGGACCACGCCCCGCTCGCCCAGGCCGCGATCCTCTGCCAGGTCGCCGAGGCCGCGCCGGAGACGGACGTCCAGAGGTTAGCGAAGAATCCCCTGATCTTGTCCCAGTTGCGGATGATGTAGCCCACGGCAAACGCCGCCGCCGTAGCCACCAGCCCCCAGGGGGTGGCCAGCCGGAGGATGGTTAGCGCCCCCATGCCCAAGCGGGCCAGCATGGGCCCCATGCTGGAGGCCGCGGCCATCATGGCGGCTCGGTGGGCCACGGCGTAGCGCATGGCGGCCAACGCCACACGGCCAAACCACAGCACCGATAGCCCACCCCAGCGCACCACGCTTCCCGCCATGCCCAGGGTGAGGAGGTTGAGAAGCCGCCACGCTCCGGCCAAGGCGATGCCCATGCCGATGAGCCGGAAGCCAGAAACGGTGGAAGCCTCCATGCCGCCCGCAGTGCCCCCTAGCGCTTGGGCCACGGCGTTTAGAACGGGGGCCACGGTTTGGGCCACGCTTTGAGCGGCTCGGATGCCGTCCATGACCCCGCGCCACGTCTCCACGATGGCGGGGCGGATGCGCTGCCACGCCAGGCTCACCTTGGCAATCGTGCGCTCCACGCTGTCCAGGAAGCGGTTCAGGTTGGCTTCGGCCCTCGAGGGGTCGGTAGCGTCGGCGAGGCTACCAAACACGCTCCTAAACGCCCCGCCGATGTAGCGCTCCAGCATGGCCTTTAACCGCTGCCCCGTGCGGCTAGGGGTGTCGGGGTCGGTGAGGGCTACCAGGTTAGCCAACACGTTGCGCACGGGGTCAACGTTGATGTCCATTAGGAGCTCCGTGGGCCGGGAGCGGAGCGTGGACCACAGCCCGGAGATGGACCGGCTCGTGAGGTCCATGAGCTTCCCCAGCTGCCCGCCGGAAATGGTATCGCGTATGGTTTCCAGGACCGCCACGACGCCCAAGTCAGCGGATATGCGCCCCGCTTCCTGCAGTTTGCGCACCTCATCGGTCGTCCTCCCGATCCTTTTCGCGATCACCTCGTAGACCTTGCCGCGAGACACCCCGGCTTCGGCCAGCTGATCTAGCTCCTCGCCCTGCAACCGCCCTTTGGCCCGGATTTGCCCGATGGCGCGGAGCGCTCGGTCAATGACCTCCTCGCTGAACCCCTTCAGAGCGGCCAGGTCGCCCACGGCCTTGAGCACCACCGGGATTTCCGCCGGCTTGAAGCGGTCGGTCAGCAAACGCTGGTACGCGTCAATGACGTCCCGGGTCTCAAAGGGGGTGCCGGCGGCGAACCTGACCGCCTCCCGCATCATCCGCTCCGCCTCCTCGCGGCTGCCCAAAAGCGTCTGGAAGGCGATGAGGGTGTTCTCCTTAAACGAAACCGCGTCCAGGACGAGCTTGGCCCCGTACCCCGCCGCCCCGGCGAGGAGGAGGTTGCGGAGGTTGAAAACGCTGGAGGAGAGGGCGGCCATCTCCGCCCTGGCCCTGGCCGCCCCGGAGGCGAGGGCCGCGAACCCTCCTCGGGCCGCCCCTACCCCTGCCAGGGCCAGGGAGAGGGAGCGGGCGGCGTAGCCCGTCTCCCTGAACTCCGCCCCTATGCCCGCGCTGGCCGCGCGGGCGGCGGAGGTAGCCCCCACCACCGCCCGCTGGAACTCCCGCACCTGTCTGACGGCGGCGGTGAGCCCGGCAACCTGGGCGCGAAGCTCAAAGATCCACTGCAGGCGGTTATCCACGGTCGGGGATGAGGGCCAGGTGGCTCGCGGCCTCCAGCATGGCCCCGGCCGCCGCCTCCGGGGAGCGCTCCCCCCTGCGGTAGGCTAAGAGGCACTTGGCGGCCAGGGCCACGTTCCGCTCCTTCAGGATTTGCTGGTAGACCTCAACCGAGCGGCGCCAGAAACCGGGCCTCCTCGTCCTGGGCCAGGGCGATGAGGTCGGTGGCAATGCGCGGCACGAGCCCAGGCCGCTGGCGAACGATCTCGGCGAACTCAGCGCGCGAGGGTTTCAGGAGACAGTCCAGGACCAGAGTCTTCTGCGCCGCGTAGAGGTTCGCCCCCTCACGGGCGGCGGTAGCCACGAAGCGGCTGTATTCGGGCTCCTGGGGTGGGCGGAAGTACGCCTTGCCCCAGCGCCCCTCGGCCACGTAGACCTCCCCGTGCTCCAGGAGGAGGTCCTGCTCGTCTGCGGGTTTCAGCTCAGGCATCTACCCCTCCTCACTTGGCCCGGAAGGGGACCTTGGACCGGGGCAGGACCTCGAGGGCCTTCCCCTTGAGCTCCACCATGACGGGCTCAGCGCCTTTGGACACGGACACGCTCCCCCCGCCCGTAGGCCTCCACGCCCGGATGAAGTCCACGGTGGTCTGCCCGTCCGTCCCGGCGTAGACCACCTGGATGTCCACCTCCTTGTCCTGGAAGCCGTTCCCCCACTTGTCCAGGAGCTGGTCGTAGATGTCCTTGGGGAGCTTGACCGTCACCTCCACCGGCTCCACCATCCCCGGCGTGCGCCCCACCGGCTTCCCCCCCTTGTAGATGTACTCCTCCTGGACCTCGGGCACGGCGTACTCCACCTCGGCGTCCACAGGGATGGTCTCCCCGTCAATCATGATCTCCACCGAGGAGAAGTCGTAGAGCTTGGTGTTCCTGACCTCCATTCAGATCACCCCACCTTCAGCGCCGGGTTCTCAAACCCGATCTCCACGCTGATGAACTTGGCGTAGCCCAGAGGGATGACGGCGATGGACACGGGGAGGCGGCGGGAAGAGAGGATGTTCTCCGTGCGGTCCACCGTCACCCGTACGGCGGGCTGGCCCTCTATCTCGCTCACCTTCCCCTTCAGAGCCGCTCTGAGCATCCCCGCGATGTACCCTTCCACCCGCACCGCGTCCTTCTCGGCGATGCCCCCGGTGGCGGGGTCCACGCGGATGGACTCGTTCACGAACCTAAGCCCCGCCTGGTACGCCACGGTGCAGGCCAGGTCCATCACGGAGCGGTACTGGTCCAGCTCAAAGTCCGAGCCGGGCGGGGCCATGAGGCGGCCCTGGGTGAGGTAGTACCCCGCGTAGGCGGGGTAGGTGCGGGCCGTGGTGAAGCGGGCCTCGTCCAGACCGGGGCTCACGTACTCGTCCCGGTGGAGCCGGACCACGCCCACCAGGGGCCCCGAGGCCACCCGGCCCACGTCCTCCTGGGCCGGGCGCGCGGCGCGGCGTCCCGCCCATAGCCAGGAGATGGGCCTCCGGTGCACGCGCCCCGTGATGGGGGAGGCGATCTCGGCGTACCCCGCCCCGACCCCGACCCGGGTGGAGGCGAAGGAGGCCCAGTCGGTGCGCAGCTGACTGTCGGTCTTGTCCTCGGCGTCCAGGATGGCCCAGATGTAGCGGTGCTGGCTGGCCGCCTCCCCCATGCGGGCGTCCACGGCGGCGGCCACGGTGGGGGTGGCGGCCCCGACAACGTGGACGAACTGGTAGCGGAGCTGGGCCTGGCCGAAGAGGGCGTCTATGGCAGCGTTGAGGTCGGTCAGGCTATAGCCGGGGGCGGTGGTGTTAGCCCGAAACTCATCCCCTGCGGCAAAGGAAGGCTCTGTGGCTCCGTTGGTGAACGTAAGGGTTAGGCCCGTCCCCTGCAGAACGTACGTGCCGTTGGAGGGCACGGCGATCTCCGGGCTCCAGTTGTCCCCGCCGTCCAGGGAGTAGATGAAGGCGGCGGTGCCACGGGCCCCCGTGCGGGTGATGCGCACCACCAGCTCGTAGGCGTCGGAGGGGTTGCCGCTTACCGCCAGGGTGCCTGTACCCGTGCCCGTTTTGGTGACGCTCCCTACTGAGCCGGCTACGCTGGCGTTCACCCGGATCGCGTAGATGGCCCCCGCCCCCTGGGCGAAGGCCACGCCGATGGCCTCCAGGAGGGGACCGGAGCCGAAGACCTCTTTGGCCCGCTTGGTGTCGGAGACGGCCACCACCTCGTTCACGGGCCCCTGGCTCGCCACGCCGATCTTGACGTGCACGCCCTCTCCCAGGGCCGGGAGGACGCCCAGGTTCCCGTCCTGGACGTTTATGGTCACGCCGGGCAGGTTAGCCATTCCTGATCACCTCCCCCTGGGCCGCCTCAAGGGCAGCCTCGTACTCCTTGCGGGTCACCTCCTGCCCCAGGGCCCATCCCGCCTTCGTCTTGGCGGCGGCGAGGAGCCACCCTGGGGTGCCGAGCTCCCGCGCCCACTCCTCGTAGGGGCGCCGGGGCTCCTCCTGAACCTCTTGGGTCTCGTCCTTCCTAGGCATACTCAACCTCCGCACTGCATGGCTAACTGCTCCAGGATTACGTACTGCTCCCGCTCTTCCACCGGGGCCACCACCTCGAGGCCCAGCCGGTAGGCCACCCCCAGGGCGATGGCTCCCCCCTCCACCCACTCCCCGTCCCGCGGCTGGGCGAGGGTGCCCAGCCGCCGCCGCAGAGCGGTGAGGACCTCCGCCAGCATCCCCTCCACGTCCGAGTAGGCGCTGGCCCAGAGGTAGAGGGAGAGGCGCACCCGCCGGGCGTAGAGGGGGCGGCCTGTGGGCGCGGGGAAGGTGTACTGGGTGGAGGCCTCCAGGGTCTCCCGCTCGGGCACCACCACCAGACGGGGCGGGTGGGCGTGCTCGTCCAGCCCGGCGAGCCCCACGTAGATGGGCACGGGGGGAAGCTCCTGGGCGAGGACCTGGATGAACTCCGCGATCACAGCTCGGCCTCCAACCACGCGGCGATGGCCTCGCGCATGCGCTCGGCGTACTCCCCGAGGTCCCGCCCCTCGGGGAAGAAGGGCCGGGGGGGAAGCTCCACCCGGCTAGCGGTGACCCACCGCCCCCTCCCGCCCTTCCGCGTCCCACGCCCCCCGGCCAGGCGGAAGCGGAGGTAGCGCGCGCGGCGGGGGCGGATCACCGCCCCGAACTGGTGGGCGGCGGCGTAGCGCACGTTGGTCCCGATGGCGAACCCCCGAGCGGTGACGCTCTGGACGCTGAAGGAGCGGCGCAGGCGGCCCGTGTCCGAGAGGGTCTGCCCCCCCTCCAGCTGAGCCCGGAGAGAAGGCGGCCACGCCCTCCCGTACGGGTCGGTGGCGGTGCGGAAGCGGTCCATGAGGGCGCTCATGGCCCCCTCCGCCGCCGCGCGGGACACCTCCCGCAGGGCCCCGGGCCGGGTTAGCCGTTCAAAGCCACGCAGGAGCCGCTTCAGCTCGTCAAAATCCCCGCGCACACTCACGGCCACCTCCGCTCGCGGGTCACGGCCTGGACGGCGGTGGAGGAAACCTCGGGGGTAGCGTCCTCTACCCCGGGGTCCACCTTCCCTGCGGCCACCCCCTCCAGCCAGCGGATGGCGTCCTCATAGCGCATGCGCAGGTTCTCCTGCCCGGGCCGGGTGGGGTCGTACCCCCTCCGGCTCATGAGGTCGTAGGCGGCGATGAGGGCCACGGCCCGGGTGAGCCCGCGCCCCCAGGAAGCGAGGGGGAGGTCGTAGCGGGCCCGGAGGTAGGAGTCCGCCAGGGCGGAGGCAGCCTCGAGGGCCGCCTCCTGCTCCGCCTCCGGGATGGAGGCCAGGACCGCCTCGGGAAGCCCGAGGGCGCGCAGGTCAGCCCTGCTGGCGTAGGGCATCCCTGATCTCCGCCAAGAGCTTCGGCCCGATGCCCTTCACTCCCAGGAGGGCCTCGTCCGTGGCCTCCCGCACCGCCTCCAGGGTGGCGTATCCGTTGGCGAGGAGGAGGCTACGGGCGGGAAAGCCCTCGGGGAGGGGCGTACCTCCCGCAGGCCCCTCGGGGGTGGGGGCACCCTCCCGAGGGAGCTCGGGCGCTCCTGCTCCTTGCAGCCTCTCCCGCATGCGCCGAATAGCGAAGTACCCCATGGCTACCTGGTCACGAGCCGCACCACCACAGGATCGGTGTCGCCGGGGAGTCGGGAGTAGCGGTGGGCCACGAAGTAGACGTTCACGGCGGCGAGGAGGGTGTCGCTGGCGATGTCCTTGTCCGTCTCAATGCTCGGCGTGCCGTTGTACCAGAGGGCGAGGGCCCCGCGGCGCACGAAGAGGGTGACGTAGGTGTTGGGGGTGCCGCTGATGACCGGGGCCCGGCGGGAGACGATGATGGGCAGGCCCAGCACCCGTGGGCGGCCACCGTCCTGGGGGTTGAGGAACAGGGGCATGCCGTCGTTGCTCTTCGCCTTGCGGAGGTCGTTCAAGACTTTGGGGTGCATGACGACGGCGGCCACGGAGTCCTCGCTCTCGCCGAAGGCGCTCAGGGCGTCCACGATGGCGTCGTAGGAGATGGTGCCGGAGGAGGCGTTCACCGTCTGGACTCCTCCGCCCGTGGTGGAGGCAGCCGCTTCCACCAGAGCCCGGTCAAAGGTCCGCCGAGCCCCCTCGAGGAGCTGGCGGGTGGCTTCGGCGTAGGGGTCGGCGTACATGGCCGCCATGCGGGCCCAGGCGGTTATCTCAAACAACTTCCCCGCCCGCTGCACCACGGCCTCCTCTGTGGTCATGGTGAGCTTCGTGGGGGTCAGGGATTGCCCCTCCCCCACGACCTCGTACTCGCCCAGGACTCCGAAGTACGGAATCCTGACCCTATCTCCGCCTTTGGCGTCGCCGGGCAGGGTGCGAGACTCCACCACCGCCTCCGTGCCCAAGAGGGCCACGCGGTCGGGCCACGCGCCCGCCACCGCGTCGGCCAGCACCTCGGGGATGAATAGGTCGCTCCTAGTGGTCACAGGCATCTCACTACCTCCTCAGTACCCGAGGGCCCTCCGCCGCAGGGCGCGGTAGGCCTCGGGGTCCTTCCTGTAGAGCTCCGCCCGCTGAGCGGGCGTCATCTGGTTCCAGTCCAGCCCACCAGGTTCCGGCTCTTCCAGACCGTTCGCCCGGACCACCCTGGGGGCCACCCGCAAAAACGCCTCCAGCGCCTCGGGAGTCTGGCTCTCCGCCCAGGAGAGCATGGCCGGGGTGAGCTTGCCCTCCCTCTTCCCCTCCTCAATGAGGCGGGCGAGCCGCTCCTTCCTCCGCTCCTCCTCCAGCGCGGCCAGCCGCTCCTGGACCCGGGGCAGCTCCTCGTGGGCCTGCTTCCAGGCCAGGAGAACCGCCTCGGCCTCGTCCTCCCGGCGCGTCCCCGTGAGGGCAAAGACCCTCTCGGGGAACGCCATGAGCCTGCGGAGAACCGCTTCGGCCTCGGCCTCGCCAGCGTCCTCCCTAAGCCCTAAAAGCCTCAGAACCTTCTCCATCCTCGTCCTCCTGGTCTCCTCCCGCTCCCAGGGGGCCTTCTCGCCCCACTGGTGGTAGTGGGCCGCGATGTGCCTCCTCACCGCCTCCAGCTCCGCCTCTGGGATGTCCACGCCACCACGCGCCCCTTGCAGAACGGCGGCGGCGGCGTAGACCCCCCTTTTGTGCACCACAAGCCGCCCGTCCACCACGTCGTGGTGGGGGAGCTTGTAGGAGCCGAAACTCTCTGGGTCCGTGGCGTCGTACCAGGCGAAAGCCTTGCGGTACCTCGCCCAGTCTATGGTCTCCTTGTCCCCGCTCCCGTCCCGGCTGGCCCAGCGCCGGACCCGGGCCACGGCGGCGTCCGCGTCCCACGAGGAGCCCTCGTGGACCGGACCCGCCTCAAACCCCACCGCCTTCGCCACCAGAGGCTCCATGCGCTTGGTGGCCGGGAGGTTGGTGAGGGCGAGGTTGATGAGCTCCACGATGCGCCCCTCCTCGTCCACGTAGAAGGCGGGGCTGAAGTAGCGGTACTCCCGGTTGCGCAAAAGCTCCATAGCCCTCGGGGTCCACTCCACGTTCACCGCCCAGAGGCCGTCCTCCCGGACCTCGAGGTCAAACCACCCCGCGGCGGGGACGGGGCCGTTGGACACGGGCTCCAGGGCCTGGTGCTCGTAGTCAATGGAGAGCCGGTTGCCGTAGTCCCGCCAGGCCTGCATCACCCGGCGGGCCGCCTCCTGGTCAAAGAGAAAGACCCCCTTGGTCGTCTCCACGCGACCGAAGGGGAAGATGCGAAACTCGCGGGGGGGCTCGCCCCCGGGGACGGGGATGGTCAGGGCATGCCGTGTCATGGTCCACGAAAACCCCCCGGGGCTTCCCGGGGGTAGAGTTATCCGAGCTTAGCTCTAGGATAGCACACCTTGCACTCCGCTACAAGGGGTGCTAGAATCAGGGCAAACCCACCGGGCTGGGCCTGGGTTCCCGATAGCCCGGTGCAGGACGGGCGCCCCTCCAGGGGGGCGTTCCCCGTTTTATTTGGCCACCCACCGGAGAAACCCCACCCGCTGGTTTTGGAGATAGGCGTAGTCCCTAGACTCCACGAAGGTCAGGGCTACCAGGGCCCCCCGGTGCACCTCCGCCGAGAGGACCAGGTGCCGGTCCCGCCCCTCCCGGTAGACCTTCAGGTACCGCTGGCGGAAGACCACTCGCCGCTCGTGCTGAAGGGGGAGGAGCCAGACCTCCTGCGGGGTCCGCACCAGGTCTGGAAGCCAGGCGAGGAAGCGCTCCCGCCCATCCCCCTTGAGGTGGCCCACGAGCCCCCGGTCCACCAGCACGGGGAGGCCCGTGGGGTCCACGAGGAGGGCGGGGAGGCCTCCCAAGCGCTCCTCCAGGAGGGCGAGGAAGCGCGCCTCCCCCACCTCCGCCAGCGTGGGCAGGAGGTCTCCGGGGGCGGGCGTAGGGTCCAGGCGTTCAGGTAGGCCGTAGGAGCGCCAGGTGGGTGGCTCCCCGGCGAAGGCGGGCGCCCAGGGGAGGCGGGCGGCGTCCCTTTGGCCCTTGGCGTAGCCCTCCACCCACTCCTCCTCCGCCGGGGAGAGGCCGAAGCCCTCCTGCGGGGGGACGCTGGGCAGGGCCCGGGCCACGCCCCGGCGCTCGGCCTCCGCGCGGGTGAGGGCCCGCACCCCGCTCCGGCAGTTGTGGTGGAGGGGGGGCCAGTTGGACCTCCACCACGGGTCGTCCGCCGGGCGCACCACCCCGTCCCGGGCCCGGCAGATCTCCGTGGTGCGGCTGTCCAGCACGGCATCGTACATGAGGTAGGGGTGGGAGCGCCGCACGGCGGGGTCCTGGAGCTGGTCCCACCTCCCGGCGGAGTAGGCGGCCTGGACGTTGTTGCGGAAGATGGTCTCCAGGTGGCCGTAGCTCCACCTCCCCCCGAGGACGCGCAGGGCCTCCTGCCGCCACTCCTCCAGGGGCGTCCCCTCCTCCAGGGCCCGGAGGACGCTCTGGTGGAGAAGGGCGAGGCGGTCCAAGAGGGCCACCCCGGCGGCGGTGAAGGCCCGCCGCCGGGCCTCCTGGGTGAGCTGGCCCCACTCCCCCTTGAGGAGGGGCACCTTGCCCCGGAACCACTCCGCCGCCTCCTGGAAGCGGAGGGGATCGGCGCTAACGCTCCACATCCCGGATCACCGAGTACCGCCCCGCCAGTCCCGCGAGGACCAGGGCCCGCTCCGTGAGGGCGGCCACCTCCTCAGGGGAGGCCTCCCGGAAGCGGCGCATGAGGAGGCCCCGCACCTCCTCGTAGCTCTGGGCCTGGGCGAGTTCGGCCTCGAGGCCCGCCAGGGGGTCGGGGAGGCGGGATAGGAGGCGATCCGCGAGGGCGTCGGCGTAGAGCTGCCCCTGGACGAAGCCCGGGGCCTCCTGGGGCGGGTCCCCCGAGGCGAGGCGCACGAGCCCCTGCCCTTTCCGCACGGGGAGGCCGTACTCCTCCAGGAGGGCGTCCAGGTCCACGTTCGCCCCCGCCTGGGCGAAGGTCGCCACGGCCTGGGCCAGCCTCTGCAGGGTCTCCGCCCGGGCGGCCAGGTCCTCGGGGGGCCTGGGGTCCCAGCGAGGCCAGGGGGCGAGGGCAGGGTCTCCCGCGTTCCACTCGGCCCAGAGGGCCAGGACGCCGTTCCTGAGCCCGGTGGCTAGGGTCTCCACGTCCGCCTCCAGGAGGTCCGCTCGCACGGCCTCGTGCACCCGCGCGGCGGCGTAGCTCCCGCCCTGGACGTCCGTGGTGAGGTTCTGCCCGAGTATGGCGATGGTCATGGCCCGGTCCGCCCAGGCGATGGCCTCCGCCTTGGAGCGCCACACCTCCGCCGAGGGCGAGAGCACGTCCAGCCGCCACCCCTCGGGGAGGACGAGGCCCGTGTCACCTCCGAGGTCCGCCAGGAGCTGGGCGAGCTCCTTTCCCGTCTCCCCCGTGGGCCCATCGGTGTAGGCCACCCTGAGGGCCCCCACCTCGTTGTCCCTGGCCCAGTAGCGGATGGCGTCCAGTTTCACCAACCAGGGGAGGGCGAGGGTCCGCCAGAGCCCCTTTTCCCACGGGCGCTTCGGCCCGTAGGGGGTGTAGAGGAGCCACATCCCCCGCTCCAGCAGATGCTCCTGCCCTGTGGCGTCCCGCACGCGCCACGCCCCGTCCCGCATCACCAGGGCCCCCGGGTTCCAGACGTCCAGCTTGGGCCAGAGGAGGCCGTCCTCTTCCACCCAGGAGAGGGCGGCGAGGCCCACCCCCGTGAGGAGGGCCCAGACCATGAGGTCGTGCAGGGCCTCCTCGGGGAAGAGGCTCCACCACCGCTCCTCCAGGAGCTTCGCCCAGCGCTCCCCGCCGGGGGCGGGCTCCAGAGTGAAGGGGAGGCCCAAGAGGCCCCGGACCCGCACGGAGAGGACCCCCTGCGCCCGATCGTCCCCCAAGATGGCCCGGGCAAGCTCGGCCACGGGCCGCATGTCCCCCTGCTGGGCGATGGCCCAGACGGTGCGGACCTCCGCCGGGGTCCACTCGGCCCGGAGCCAGCCCCGAGGCTCCTGGTAGGTGTTCACCTTCTCCTTAGCCATGAATCTCCCTCCATATCTGGAGGAGCCTGGGGCGGGCTAGGACATAGCCCACCCGGTTGGGGGTGGTGGACCAGAGGAAGGCCGCCAGGTCCTTCGCCTCCTGGCTCCGCTCGTGGGGCGGGCGGTCCAGCTCCAGGGCCCGCCGCAGGGCCTCACGCACTGTGTCCCAGGGGTACCAGCGCCCCCCCACCCGCAGGGCGTAGCTCCCCGCTTGACCCACCAGCCGCTCCACCTCCTCCCGGCGCCCCCGGCCGGGAGGCCCCACGCGGCGCATGCGGGCGTTCAGAGCGCCCCAGACGAGGAGGGCGGGGTCAACGTCAGAGCGACCTCGGCGCTCTCGTACGTAAGCCCGCAGCGCCTGCACCTGTACCGCCGCACCAGCATCACGTCCGGCCATACCCCCTCCACGCCCACCCGCCCCCTGGACTCCACCTCCGTGGAGCCGCACCGGGGGCAGGGTAGAGTCTTGCCCAGCTTAGCCCTAGCATACAGCTCTTTGGAGCCCACTACCACCTCCCCTTCACCCGGTAGGGCCCACCAGTAGGGGCCGCATGCCGGGCCGCCCACACCGCGAGGGCCAGGGCCATCACCGTGTCGTCGTGCGCTCCGGACGGGGCCTCGTAGCTCACCCCGTAGGTCGTCTGGCGGGCCTCGAGGGCCCGGAGCTCCCCGAGGAGGGCGGGGTCCGGGTAGAGGAGAAGCCTCCCCTCGGCGAGGGCCAGGCGAAGTTCGGTGACCAGGGGGGGCTTTGTGGCGTGGGAAAACCGGTACGGGTAGACATTGGGATAGGCCCGCCGCAGGCGCTCGTAGACCGGATCCCCCACGCCCGTGGCGTCCACGAGTAGCCTCGGGGCGTAGGGGCGGACGAGGCTCAGGACCCGCTCCACCGTCTCTTCCCACTCTGCCCGCCAGCGCTCCAGGCGCACCAGGCGCATGGCCTCGGGCTCCGTGGCGTCCACGATGGCGAGAGCGCTCCAGTCGTGGACGCGGGCGAGGTCCAGCCCCGCCACGTAGCGCCGCCCCTCCCGGGGCTCCTCGGGGCCGGGGAGGCGTGTGGCCCGCTCCACGTCCTCCTCGGGGATGGCCCCGCCCGAGGAGAGGAACTCACACAGGTACTCCTGCCGAAATCGCCACTCTCCCAGGGCGCGGCGCTCCTCCTCCAGGAACGCCGGGTCCAGGTGGGGGACGTCGTAGGCGGTCACCATGACCCGCTCCCACCCCTCCCCTTCCACCCACTCCCGCCAGAACCAGCCCCGGGTGCCGAAGGGGGTGGAGATGGCCACCAGACGGCCACGGGTGGCGGCCAGCATGGGGCGCACGGCGGCGTAAAGGTCGTCGGGGATCCACGCGGCCTCGTCCAGGACCACGAGGTGGGCGCTGTAGCCCCGGATGGTCCCCTCTTTGGCGGGCAGGGCGATGACCCGGCTCCCCCCTCGGAGTTCCAGCCGAAGGGCGCTCTCCGCCTGGAGCTCCAGGCCGAGGACCTGGGCGAAGCGCCGCACCCGGTTGGCGAGCTCCTGGCTCTGCCGCTGGGAGGGGGCGATGAGGAGCACCGTGGCCTCCTGGCGCACCAGGGCGGTGTGGAGGGCGAGGGCGGCGGCGGTGGTGCTCTTCCCCGCCTGACGCGAGGCGAGGAGGAGAAGGCGGGGGGACGGGGAGAGGAGGGCCCGCCGCTGCCAGGGGGCGGGGATCACGCCCGCCCGCTTGAGGACCACCGTGGGGTCTAGGGCGAGGGCCAGGTCCTGGGCGAGCTCACGCACCCTCCGCCTCCAGACGTTCCACCAGGGCGGCCCTGGCCTCGGGGTAGGGGGCCAGGGCCTCGAGGACCACCGCCCTCAGCCGGGCCCACTCCGGGCTCGCCACCAGCGCCACCTGGACGCTGGGACGCTCGTCTAGCTCCCCGAGGAGCTTGGCCTCTAGTTCCAAAAGCCTGGTAGCCGCCCCAATCGCCTGGACCGCCGCCGCGTAGCGTCCCTTTGAGCGAGCCTCCTCCAAGAGAGAGCGGGCCTCGCGGTTTAGCTCCCTGATCCGGTCCAGAACGGACGCCCCGACCGAAACCACCTTGGCCTCAATGGCCTGCTGAATGGCGTCCTGGACGTGCGCGCGGTGGCGTTTTAAAGAGGTAGCAGAAACGCCATAGCGGACCGCTATGGTCCGAAACGGTTGCCCACTCGCGAGCGCCCGGTCTATCTCCTCCCGCTGGGGATGGGTGCAAATGGTGCACCTTCTAGGCACTACCACCTCCCTCTCCCGCCCCTCTCCGGGCACCCCCAGCCCATCGAGCGCCCGGGGGGGCGGTATCGCCCCAAGATGTGATTTTTAGGGGGCTCCGGTTTTGGTTAGGCGGTACCGGAAACCGCCGATTGGGCTGGTACCTCGGTGCCGGGAGGGGTTGGACCTCCCAGCCCGTGAGGGTCACAATCTCTCCACCCGTATCTCCACCCGTCCAGGACGGCACGCCTCCCGCCGCACGGCGTGAAGCTCCGCCACCTGGGAGTCGTCCTGGAGCACCCCCGCGTGCACGAGCGCGTCCAGGACCGCCTTCAGGATGTTGTCCAGGTCCCGCCTCCTCCGGTCCGGGGGATGAAGGACGACGAGCACCGCCACCTCCCCCCGCATGGGCTTCCCCCGCCACGCGGCGCGCAGGGTGGCCCACGCCTCCTTGTGCCACCGCTGGGCGTGGGGGGCGAGGTAGCGGCCATTCCCCCTGGCCGCCCAGTAGTGGTTCACGCTCGGGGGCCAGGGAAGAGTGGCCTCTAGCGCCACAGAACGAGCGCGAGGAAGAACATTAGCCATAAAACCCCCACGAGAACCAAAAACCCCACGCTCGCCCCCTCCGGCAGGGGCTCGCGGCGAGGGCGAAGCAGGACAGCGAGCCCCGTGAGCATGGCGAGAACGTAGGCCAAAAGCAGGTCCGCCAGGGTCATATCCGCTCCAAAATCTCCCGCGCTCTAATGACGGCCTCCTTGAGCCGCAACCGCTCCTGGGATGACAAGCGCTCCCGGGCGCGGCACGCCTCTAGCGCCCGGCTCGCTTCCGCGCCCTCCCTGAGCGCCTCCCGCAGGTCGTCCAGCCACTTCTCGGCCTCCAGGGCCAGCTCGGGGGGGCAGTAACACCCCACCGCCTCCGCGAGATGCGCTAGCGCCTCCTCCGCCCGTCCGAGAATCTTCATCCCTTCCTCCTCGTGGACGCCCTTAGCCCGGGCCTCCAGAATGGCCGCCTTCACGGCCACGCCGTAGTCCGGGCTGGAGCCGTAGCCCACGACCCTACCTCCGGCGAGCACCACGGCCTCCCAGGTCCCGGTCCCTAGGCAGAGGGCCACCACCACCTCCCCCACGGCCCACCTCCAGCGCTACCTCCCAGTCCCGCTGGGCGTCCTCTCACGCCGCTCAAGAGCCGCCCGCACCGCTCCGGCGCTCCTCCAGCCGATGACGCCAGCGCGCGCCACCTCGTCCAGGACGGCGAGGAGCGCCTGGGACCCAAACTGCTTGGTGGCGTCCTGGAGGAGGGCGCGGTACTCCTCGGCCACTTCCTCCCGCTCCTTCTCCGCCGTAGCCCGCACCGCCGCCGCGTGCCGGAGGAGGGAGGCCACAGCGCCGCGCTCGCAGCAGAGGGAGGGGGGCCTGCGCCCGGCGGCGAGGCCGTTCCCCGCGTACTCCAGCTCCTCCTCGCCGCACCACGGGCAGGGGCCGAGATCTAGGACGAGCTCAGGGGCGTCATCCAGCATGAGCCACCTCCTCATGACCACCGTCCACGAGCCTCCTGATCGCCTCTCTCCTGGAGACGGCGATGATGTCGCCACCTAGGCGGGCGTAGACCCACTCCCCATCGGCGGACATGCCGTTGTAGCGCCCTAGGCCAGCCTTGGTGGGCACGCCCCGCTGACGGAGGAGCTCCACCAGGTCCTCGCCTGACGGCTCCTGCCCCTCCCGGAGGAGCCGGAGCGCCCGGGCGGCGGGGGCCTCCTCACCTCGCGCCGCCTCGCCGTTGGGCGTGAGCCGCTTCCGGGCCACGGCGAGGAGGTAGGAGAGGGGGTCCTTCACCTCGGGCCTCGAGGCCAGGGCGTCCAGCGCCTCACCAATGGCGGCGGGGAAGGCTTCAGGGTTGCCCCGCCACAGGGCCGCTAGAGGCCCGGCCAGCCACTCCAGCCACGCCCGCTGGTCCCTGGCGTAGCGCCGGAGGGAGGCCAGGCGCTCCCAGACTCCGGCCTCCTTCAAGGCCCGCACCATGGCCTCCGGGGGCTCGGGCCAGCGGAAGCGGCCTCCCATGCTCGCCAAGGCGGCGCCGATTGGGATGGCTCCAGCGACGCCGCCCGGGATAGTCTGAGATGCCCCATTGCTTGGCTTCTCCGGTAAAGGGGAAGCTTTTGGTCTTCCTGGTTCGGCCTTTTTGACCTCCCCCCCCTCCCCCTCCTCCTTCACCGGTTCCGGGCTTTGGGGGGGGATTATAGGGGGGGGAGATGGTTCTATGGGTGGTTCTATGGGTGGTTCTATTGAATGGTTTGGGTGAACGCCGTTCACCACCCCCGGTGAACCACGTTCACCACCTGGTGAATCTGGTTCACCACCCTGGTGAATGCCGTTCACCACCTGGTGAATCTGGTTCACCACCCCTGGTGAATCTGGTTCACCATCCTGGTGAACGGGGTTCACCAGTCGGTCCACGGCCACGCGGTAGGTGTTAGTCTGGCCGACTTGCTCCCAGGTAATGTACCCGGCGTCCCTCAACCGGCGAAGGATCCCGATGACCCCCCGCCGGGTCAGCCCCGTGTCCCGGGCGATGGTGTTGAGGGACGGCCAGCAAATGCCGTCCCTGTTGGCCCGTTCAAGGAGGTACAGTAGGACCAGCTTCTCAGCCGCGCTGAGTTCGCGGTTGCCCCATATGTGATGGTTCCACCGGTACATCTCTCCTCCTTAAAGGGAGGGGGGCTCAGCCCCCCTCCCTGCTCTAGGTAGCCTTGTAGCCCTCCACCACCACCCGGAGGGTTTCCTCCGAGTCAAACGTGTCCCCGTGCCGGGCGGCGTCGGTCATGACTTCCCGGCGCAGGTCCTCGGGGACCTCCATGGCGTCAAACCACCCCGCGACCTGCTGGAGATGGTCAATCACCCGGCTGGCCTCTTCCTTGCTGAGGTCCTTCGCGGAGGAGATTTGCCGCCCGAGGAGCGCGGAGACGTAGCGGTGAGCCTCCTCGCGGCCAAGGCCCACCTTTCCCATGAGGACCGCGAGGAGCTTGAGCTGCTTCCCTGTGGCCCCTCCGTTCTCCTTCTCCTCGGGGGCGGGCCGGGCGGGAGCGTCCAGGATCTCCCCGGTCTCGGGGTCCACCCGGACCGTCTGGGCGCCGGGGATGGTGTCCACCTCGGACTCGTCCGTCCACCCCAGCCCCACGATGGAGAGGGTCACCCGGCGCTTCGCCTTGGTCTCGGCCTTCATGATGGCGTTCGCCAGCGCCTCTCCCGAGAGACCGCGCACGCTCACCGCGCCGATGGCCTCGTCCTCCCTCCCGTCCGCCGTGGTGGCCCGGGCCACCACCACGTAGAGGCCAAGGGGCTCAATGAACTCCCGGCTCGCGATGCGAACGCTCACGCCGTGGATGCGGCGGAGCTGGTCCGTGGCGTCTTTGCGGGCGTAGAGGGTGAGCCGCCCGTTGAGCACGATGTAGTCAAAGGGGCGGGTGAGGGGGTTGAGGCCCAGGGACTCGCAGACGTTGCGGTAGTAGATGACCCGCTCCGCCGGGGTGAGCTTGGAGAGGTCGCCCTCCACCACGACTTTCTCCAGGACCGCCATCCGCTCTTCAGTCGTTTTCGCCAGCTCGTGCGCCATCACGCACCTCCTCTATCAGAACGGCAGGGGCGCGTCGGGGGGAAAGTCCTCCTCCACGCGGCCCCTAACCTCTGCATAAGCGGCGGGACCCATGCGGGTGAACACCCCTATCCCGCCGCACTCCGGGCACTCTACCCAGATGTCGTCATCGGGCCGGTGCGGATGGTATGCCCACCATCCGCCCTCCCCCCAGCACTCATGGCAGTACTCCCGCCACTGAGTGAGGGGGTATGGCATGAGCCCCTGGCCCCCACAGGTGGGGCAGGTGTGCCATCCGCTAGCCACGGCCCCCGTGGTTAGGACCTCGCCCTCGCCCTCGCACACGGGGCAGAGGGCCCGGGGGGCCTGGAGGTCCCCCAGGAGCTCCCACCAGGGGCCCCAGCCCTCGCGCTCCAGCCGCGTGGCCAGGGCCCTGGCGGCCTCGGGGCGGGACCGCGCGAGGTCCCTGAGACGCCCCACCAGTCCCTCTGGGTTGGCCTGATACCAGGCGGCGCGCCAGCTACGCATAGCGCTTCCTCCGGTACTCCTCCTCCCGGCGCTTGCAGCCGGGGCACATTTCCTCGCCGCCAAAGGCGCTAAAGCGGACGAGGGGAAGGGGGACCAAAACCCCGCAGAACTGGCATTCCACGTACCCCTCGTCCTGGGGGCTCCTCTTCTTGTAAACCCTGTAAATCCGCCCCTTACGCATCGCGCACCCCCTTAATGGCCCGCCGAAGCTCCGGCAGGGCCATCCGCAACGTCAGAATCTCCCCCCGGGCCTTGGGCCACGCCCAGGCCCAATGGGGGTTGTAGATCCAATCCCTCGGCGGGCCGAGGCGGATCCAGTCCCCCCAGGCGTACTCCAGCACCCGGAGGCGGTCCTCGAGGCGCTGGAGATAGTCCTCCCAGGACTCCCCGCGCTCCCGAGGGGGGAGGGTTGGGTACTTCTCCAGCACCCGCCGCAGAGCCGTGGTATAATCAACCTGCGCCTGTCTAGTCATTCGCATCACCTCCACTAGGCCAGGGCCTCCACCCTGGCCTTCCTCACGGCCACGTGGCCGTAAAGGACCTGTTCAACGCCACCGCGTTCTAAAAACTCCACGATGGCCGAGTGAGGGACCAGCACCCTCCTCCCCACCCGGGCCACGCGGATCTGCCCCGCCCGGATGAGGTAGCGGAGGGTCCTTTCCCCGATACCCAGAACCTTGGCGGCCTGGGCGATGTTGTAGGCCACGGGGTGGGGCAACGCAGTCTGAGGGGTGGTCGTGGGGTTAGGCATGGGAGGCCTCCTCTGCCAGCAGTATTGCTGATAACTCGGACGCAGAAATACCCAACGCAGTCGCCAGCTTTTTTAGAGTGCTGATGCTGGGGCGACCGCCATTCTCCACATACGCAACGAGCGAGCGGGAGACGCCAGCCTTGGCTGCCAAATCCGCCTGGCTCCAGCGCTTCTCCGCTCGCTTGACCCTAATCAGGGTTGCCAGGTCCGTTGCCGTCATCCTGTCAGCCATGCTAGCACAGCCTGGCCGAATAGTCAACACCCCTGACAGAGTGTTAGCTATGCTAACACCGAGGGGGTGGCAAAGTGGTGGCTACAGAAGAAAAAGCCGCTATGGCTATCCGCAAGCGCATCCGCGAGCTGGGGCTATCACAGCCAAAGGTGAGCCGTATGGTAGGGCGCAGCGCTTCGTGGCTGGCAACCCAGGTCCTTCCCGACCCCGAGAATGCCATCCGCTATCTCTGGGCTAAGGACCCGGAAGCGTTCAACCGGCTTCTCCGGGTTCTCCAATGGACCCCCGAGGAGTTCTCCCGCGAAACCGGCATCCAGCTTCCTGGTGCGGAAATCCCCGGGTCCATCCCCGTGGTGCGGTATCGTATTCCTGTCATAGACGCCGGGGCTGGGCCGCCGATGTGGAACGAGGGCGCGGAATACATCACCCTTCACATCCCCGAGCTCAGGGGTAAACGGGAGGACGAGCTCTTCGCCGTGCGGGTCAAGGGAGACTCCATGGAGCCCACGCTCAGGGACGGGGACATCGTGGTCTTCTGGACGGGGGGAGCCCCGGAGCCCGGGCGCATCGTGGCGGTGCATGTGCACTGGGACGGGGTTGTGGTAAAGCGGCTCCAGCGCTACAACGGCTCCTGGTACCTCTACTCCGACAACCCGGACCACCCTCCCGTTCCCCTAACCGAGCACGACCGCATCCTCGGGGTGGCGGCCACCCTGGTGCGGAAGATGTAGGAGGTAGCCATGGGTTGGGTTCTCCTCATCCTTGGGGGGCTGCTCCTGGCGGCGGCGTTCTCCAAGACGCCCAAGGGTGCCAAGCCGCTGACCCTGAAGGAAAGGCTGGGGATGTTTGCCTTCGGTGCGGTGGTGGCGCTCATCGGACTGGTCCTCATTCCTCCACCGCAAACACCGCAAAACCCCCAATCGGCCCAATCTGTTCAATCTGCCCAACCTTCGCAACCTGCACAATCTCCCCAACCTTCGCAAACGGAGCAGGCCAGCGAACCCCCCAAAACCCAGGAGGCGGAAATGCCTCCGCCCCCTGTCCTACCCGGGCTTTTCTGGGTAGACATCACCTTGAACCTGGAGAAGGAGCCCTACGGCTTCCGCTTTACCATGGAGCCCTCCAACGTTATCCCTGGGGTGAAGTACCACCGGGCGGTGAAGGTGGACCCCGACACCGGGGCGGAGATGTGGGTGGAGATCGCCACCTACGGGGACAAGGTGCTGCATTACGAGGTCAGCGTATCCGGTTTGAACGCCGAGCCCACGGCGTCCTGGCTCCTCCCCTACCTCGCCACCGCCCCCTTTGACGGCAACCCGCAGCTGGAGTCCAAGGCGTGGGCCGAGAAAGCCCTGGGCCAGGTGCGGCAGGGTGCTCCCTTGGAGCGGAGGGTGGGGGAAGCCGTTTTCGTCCTCTTGGGCAACCCGCCCACGTCTTACACCCTGGAGGTCAGCCACCGGGACTACGAGTCCTGGAGCCAGCACCTGCGCTGACATGGCCCGCAAGCGTCCTCCAGGAGAAGGGTCCATCTACCAGCGGAAGGACGGGCTCTGGGTCGGGGCCATCACGGTGGGCTACACCCCTCGCGGGAACCCCCGGCGGAAGGTCGTCTACGGCAGGACCCGCCAGGAGGTCGCCCGTAAGCTCGCCGAGCTCCAGGTGCTCCACCACCGGGGGCTCCTCGCCGAGCCCGCCCAGATCACCGTGCGGGACTGGGCCGAGGACTGGCTCAAGCGCAAGGCGGCGGAGGTTCGCCCCCGCACCCTGGAGAGCTACCGCTACCACCTGGCGAAGGCCATACCCTCCCTCAGGGACCCCACGGCTTACGACCGCTTTGGGCGCATGCGGCTCCAGAGCGTCCAACCTCTCCACGTCCGGCGGCACCTGGACGGGCTCAGGCTCACCCCGCACGCCATGAAGAACATCCGCTGGCTCCTCCACGCCGTCTTTGAGGACGCCGTGCGGATGGAGCTCATCCACCGCAACCCTGTGGCTCCCGTGAAGGTGAAGGGGCCGCCGAGGAAGAGTCCGGGCCGGACCCTCGAGCCCGATGAGGCTAGGAGACTTCTCGCCGCGCTGGACGAGCACCCCTCCCCCCTCGCCATCGCCCTCCGGCTCATGCTCACCTGCGGGCTCCGAAGGGGCGAGGCTCTGGGCCTCCGGTGGGAAGACGTGGACCTCGAGGAGGGGGTGCTCCACGTGCGCCGGGCGTGGGCGAAGGTGGGCGGGAAGGGGGTTGTCTCCGAACCCAAAACCTCCTCGGGCTACCGTGCGGTCCCCATCCCCCCCACCACCCTGGAGCGCCTGCGGGCCTACCGCGAGAGCGTCCAGGGGCTCAGCGAGGAGGAGGCGCGGAGGAGCTGGCTCTTCCCGGGGCGGGACCCCTCCCAGCCCGTCCACCCGGACGCCCCGGACCACTTCCTCCGCAGGCTCCTCGCCCGGCTCGGTCTCCCCCAGGTGCGGGTCCACGACCTCCGGCACACCTACGGCTCCCTCCTCCTCGCTCAGGGGGCTCCCGTGGAGCTGGTGGCCGAGCGCATGGGCCACGCTAACCCCAACATCACCCTGGGCATCTACCGCCACCTCCTGGAGGAGGAGCGGCGGGGGTGGGTGCTGGACATCGGTTAGCGGGGTTCCTGCTACACCTTCTGCTACAGAGCGACCCCCCGGGGAAGCCCGGGGGGTCAAAAACTCCGTTCTGGAGCTGGTGGAGCCGACGGGACTCGAACCCGTGACCTCCTGAGTGCGATTCAGGCGCGCTCCCAGCTGCGCCACGGCCCCATGCGCCCTATATGGTAGCGGGGGGGCCTTGGCTTGTCTAGTCCCCTTCCTTGAGGCGCACCTCCACCCGGCCCTTCTTGTCCTTCACGGAGAGGGTGGCCTTGGCCTTCCCTTTGCGGTACTCCGCCTTCCACTCGTTCTTCTTCACCTCGTACTTGGTGCGCACCCAGCCCCGGCGGCGCAGGTCCTCGTCGTGGTAGCGGAAGACCGCTTCCGCCCGGGAAAAGTTGTAAACCACCAGGATCCCTTGGGGCTCCGCCACCCGCTCCACCACCACCGCCTGGGGAAAGGGGTCCAGGGTAAGGTTGGCGGTGATGCGGACCTCGAGGGCCACCGCCGGCACCAACAGGAGGGAAAGGGCAAGCCACCTCCGCATGCCCCAAGGATACCTAAGCCCCTCCCCTCGTCCGTGAGAGCCGGCTAAAGTACACTTAAAAGGTGGACGACGTTTGGCGTAAACTGGCGGAACCCTTCCCCCCCTCCGAGGTCCAGTGGCGCATAGAGGCCCTCACCAAGGACCGGAGGCGGGCCCTGGTGGTCCCCTACGTGGACGCCCGCACCGTCTTGGACCGCCTGGACCGGGCCGTAGGGCCCGAGGGGTGGCACGACAGTTACGAGGTCCTCGCCGACCAGGAGCGGGTGGTCCGGGACGAACGGGGCGAGCGCCGGGAGCGGCTTTGCGAGGTGAAGTGCCGCCTCACGGTCCTCGGGGTCACCAAGGAGGACGTGGGGGAGGGCGACTCCCTCAAGGCCGCCTTCTCCGATGCCCTCAAGCGGGCCGCGGTGAAGTTCGGCGTGGGCCGTTACCTCTACCGCTTGGAGAAGCAGTGGGTGGACTACGACCCCGAAAAGGGCCGCTTCACCCCGCCCAAGCTTCCCGAGGAGGCGGAGGCGGGCGAACCCGAGGAGGAGGAAAAACCCGAGGCCTACCGCCTGATAGACCAGCTCCTGGAGCGCCTGAAGGAAAAGGGCCTAGGGAAGGAGGCGGCCAAAATCGTCACCAAGTACGGGGGGTACGGCAAAACCCCCGAGGAGACCAAGCGCCTCTACGGGGAGCTCCGGGCCCTGCTCAAGGGATGAGGATCGTCGCCATCGGGGACCTCCACGCCAACTTCCCCGCCCTCTGGCGGATCCTCAAGGCAGAGGGCCTAGCGGACGCCTCCCTCAAGCCCACACCCCTCCTCCGCTCCGGGGCCGTCCGGGTGGTCCTCCTGGGCGACCTGGTCCACCCCAAGACGCCGAGGGACTACGAGAGGCTCACGGGCCTCGCCCCCTTTGACCCCGAAGACCCCACCCATCTCCGCCTGGCCGCCGGGGCCCAGATCCGGGAGCTTTTCCGTCTGAAAGCTTTCCAGGAGGAGGCCGAGGGAAACGTGGTCGTCCTCCTGGGCAACCACGACGAGGCGGCCCTAAGGGGCGAGCCCATCCTGGGCAACCGCCACCTCCAGCACCTGGAGTTCCACCCCGAAAGGGGCGGCAAACCCCTGCCCGAGGCCCTAAAGGCCTGGATGGCGGGCTTCCCCAAGGAGTTCCTCCTCGAGGGCATCCACTTCGCCCACGTGGGCCCCGTGCCCTGGCTCCAGGAGTACGACGAGCTCTTCTACGCCCAAAGCGAGCCCAAGACCTGGTGGTTCCGCACCCCCGATTACGTGGAAAGGATGGGCTACCGCTTTGGCGTCTACGGCCACGTGCCCATGCGGGAGGGCATCCTCCTCAAAGAACGCTTCGCCCTCATTGACGCCCTGGACCTGGGCGAGTACCTGGAGCTTGCCCCTCAGGAGGAGCCCCTAAACCCCCGGATCAAGCGCCTCCCCCATGCCTAACCCCCTCACCTCCCCCAAAACGGTGCGGGAACTCCTTTCCCGGCACGGCCTTTTCGCCGACAAGCGCCTCGGCCAGAACTTCCTGGTCTCCGAAGCCCACCTCCGGCGCATCGTGGAGGCGGCCAAGCCCTTCACGGGGCCGGTCTTTGAGGTGGGGCCCGGGCTTGGCGTCCTCACCCGGGCCCTGGCGGAAGCGGGGGCCGAGGTGACGGCCTTAGAGAAGGACACCCGGCTCAAACCCGTTCTAGAGGAAACCCTTAGGGGCCTCCCCGTCCGCCTCCTCTTCCAAGACGCCCTCCGCTTCCCTTGGGAAGGGGTACCGGAAGGAAGCCTTCTCGTGGCCAACCTCCCCTACAACATCGCCACCCCCCTGGTCACCCAACTCCTCAAGACGGGCCGCTTCGCCCGGCTGGTCTTCCTGGTGCAGAAGGAGGTGGCGGAGCGCATGACGGCGAGGCCCGGAAGCCCGGCCTACGGGGTGCTCTCCTTGAGGGTGGCCCACCACGCCCGGGCGGAAAAGCTCTTTGACCTTCCCCCTGGGGCCTTCTTCCCCCCGCCCAAGGTCCAAAGCAGCCTGGTGCGCCTCACGCCCCTGGGGGTGCCCGACGACCCCGAGCTCTTCCGCCTGGTGGAAGCCGCCTTCGGCCAGCGGCGCAAAACCCTCAAAAACGCCCTGTTGGCCGCCGGCTACCCCCGGGAAAGGGTAGTCCAGGCCCTGGCCGCTTTGCGCCTTTCGGAAAAGGTCCGCGCGGAGGACCTGGACCTTCCCCTCTTCCAAACGCTTAAGTCCCTTATCTACACCGGTGAGTAGCCAGCGAAATCTCCATAAGATGGGGTATTACACCGATTACCCCCCTCCGGTGTACCCCACCCCTTTTGTCTCGGGAAGGGGGTGGTAAGATGGGCGGGAAAGGGGGCGGGGTCCTTGGGCTCCACTGGGTCCCCGCCTCGTGAAGAGATGCACGAAAGGAGGGGACCTTGGCGCCGATCGCAGAGTACGTGAACGTCCTCATCTACCTGGGGGTGGCCCTCTTCATCGGGGTGGCGGCCCTGGGGGTGGGGGCTCTTCTGGGCCCCAAGAAACCGGGCAGGGCCAAGCTCATGCCCTACGAGTCGGGGAATGACCCCGCCGGGGAGGTGAAGCGCTTTCCCGTCCACTTCTACGTGGTGGCCATGCTCTTCATCCTCTTTGACGTGGAGGTGGCCTTCCTCTGGCCCTACGCCGTGAGCGCCGGGGGGCTTGGGCTATGGGGCTTCCTGGGGGTCTTGGCCTTCACCCTGCTCCTCTTCGTGGGCTTCCTCTACGAGTGGTGGAAGGGGGTGATGCGGTGGCACTGAAGGACCTGTTTGAAAGGGATGTCCAGGAATTGGAGCGGGAGGGGATCCTCTTCACCACCTTGGAGAAGCTGGTGGCCTGGGGAAGGTCCAACTCCCTGTGGCCCGCCACCTTCGGCCTCGCCTGCTGCGCCATTGAGATGATGGCCTCCACCGACGCCCGCAACGACCTCGCCCGCTTCGGCAGCGAGGTCTTCCGGGCAAGCCCCCGCCAGGCGGACGTGATGATCGTGGCCGGGCGGCTATCCAAGAAGATGGCCCCGGTGATGCGCCGGGTCTGGGAGCAGATGCCCGACCCCAAGTGGGTGATCTCCATGGGGGCCTGCGCCAGCTCCGGGGGGATGTTCAACAACTACGCCATCGTCCAGAACGTGGACTCCGTGGTGCCCGTGGACGTCTACGTGCCGGGCTGCCCCCCGCGCCCCGAGGCCCTCATCTACGCCGTGATGCAACTCCAGAAGAAGGTCCGCGGCCAGGCCTACGACGAGAAGGGGCGGAAGCTTCCGCCCGTGGCCGCTTGGCAGCGGGCAAGGGGGTGAAACGTGCGGCTCCATAGCGTCTTGGACGATGCCCGGGCCAAGGGCTACCCCATAGAGGACAACGGCCTCGGCAACCTCTGGGTGGTCCTGCCCCGCGAGGCCTTCAAGGGGGAGATGGCCCGGTACAAGGAGATGGGCTTTAACTACCTGGCGGACATCGTGGGCCTGGACTACCTGGAATACCCCGACCCCCGCCCCGAGCGCTTCGCCGTGGTCTACGAGCTCGTCTCCCTGCCGGGGTGGAAGGATGGGGACGGGAGCCGCTTCTTCGTCCGGGTCTACGTGCCGGAGAAGGACCCTAGGCTCCCCACGGTGACCGACCTCTGGGGGAGCGCCAACTTCCTGGAAAGGGAGGTCTACGATATGTTCGGCATCGTCTTTGAGGGGCACCCGGACCTGCGCAAGATCCTCACCCCAGAGGACCTCGAGGGCCACCCTTTGCGCAAGGACTTCCCCTTGGGGGAAACCCCCACCCTCTTCCGCGAGGGGCGCTTCATCGTGCCGAGCGAGTTCCGGGCGGCCATCACCGGCAAGAACCCCGGCCTCACCCTCTACAAGGGAGGTAGCCGCAAGGGCTACCGGTCCCTCTGGGCCGACCTGACCAAGGCCAAGGAGGTCAAATGAAGGACTACCTGGACCCGGTGGAGACCCTGGAGGAGCCCAAAGAGCTCCGCACCGAGGTCATGACCCTGAACGTGGGCCCGCAGCACCCCTCCACCCACGGGGTATTGCGGGTGGTGGTCACCCTATCGGGCGAAGAGGTCTTGGACCTCGTCCCCCACATCGGCTACCTCCACACCGGCTTTGAGAAGAACATGGAGAACCGGACGTATACGCAGGTCATCACGTATACGCCCCGGATGGACTACCTCCACTCCTTCGCCCACGACCTAGCCTACGCCCTGGCGGTGGAGAAGCTGGTGGGGGCGGTGGTGCCGCCCAGGGCCCAGACCATCCGCATCATCCTGAACGAGCTCTCCCGCCTGGCGAGCCACCTGGTCTTCCTGGGCACGGGCCTTTTGGACCTCGGGGCCCTCACCCCCTTCTTCTACGCCTTCCGCGAGCGGGAAACCATCCTAGACCTCTTTGAGTGGGTCACGGGCCAGCGCTTCCACCACAACTACATCCGCATCGGCGGGGTCAAGGAGGACCTGCCCGAGGAGTTCGTCCCCGAGCTCAAGAAGTTCCTGGAGGTCCTGCCCCACCGCATTGACGAGTACGAGGCCCTCTTCGCCGAAAGCCCCATCTTCTACGAAAGGGCGCGGGGCGTGGGGGTGATCCCCCCCGAGGTGGCCATCCACCTGGGCCTCACCGGGGGCTCCTTGAGGGCAAGCGGGGTGAACTACGATGTGCGGAAGGCCTACCCCTACGCCGGGTACGAGACCTACCGGTTTGACGTGCCCCTTGGGGAACACGGGGACGTGTTTGACCGGATGCTCGTCCGCATCCGGGAGATGCGGGAGTCGGTGAAGATCATCCAGCAGGCCCTGGAGCGCCTCGAGCCCGGGCCCGTCCGCGACCCCAACCCCCAGATCACCCCGCCCCCCCGCCCCCTCCTGGAAACCTCCATGGAGGCGGTCATCTACCACTTCAAGCACTACACCGAAGGCTTCCACCCTCCCAAGGGGGAGGTGTACGTGCCCACGGAGTCGGCCCGGGGGGAGCTCGGCTACTACATCGTTTCCGACGGCGGAAGCATGCCCTACCGGGTAAAGGTGCGGGCCCCCAGCTTCGTCAACCTGCAAAGCCTGCCCTACGCCTGCAAGGGCGAGCAGGTGCCGGACATGGTGGCCATCATCGCCAGCCTGGACCCGGTCATGGGCGACGTGGACCGCTAAGGAGGGAAGATGGGGTTCTTTGACGACAAGCAGGACTTCCTGGAGGAAACCTTCGCCAAGTACCCGCCCGAGGGGCGGCGGGCGGCCATCATGCCCCTTCTAAGGCGGGTGCAGCAGGAGGAGGGCTGGATCCGCCCCGAGCGGGTAGAGGAGATTGCCCGCCTGGTGGGCACCACCCCCACGGAGGTGATGGGGGTGGCGAGCTTCTACTCCTACTACCAGTTCGTGCCCACGGGGCGGTACCACCTGCAGGTCTGCGCCACCCTAAGCTGCAAGCTGGCGGGGGCGGACGAGCTTTGGGATTACCTCACGGAAACCCTGGGCATCGGCCCCGGGGAGGTGACCCCGGACGGGCTTTTTAGCGTGCAGAAGGTGGAGTGCCTGGGAAGCTGCCACACCGCCCCCGTGGTCCAGGTGAACGATGAGCCCTACGTGGAGTGCGTGACCCGGGCCAGGCTTCAGGCCCTCCTGGAAGGCCTCCGGGCGGGAAAGCGGCTTGAGGAGATAGAGCTTCCCGGCCGGTGCGGCCACCACGTGCACGAGGTGGAGGTATGACCGGGCCCATCGTTTCCGGAAAAGACCCCCGGTTTGAGCGCACCCTCTACGCCCACGTGGGCAAGGAGGGCAGCTGGACCTTGGACTACTACCTGAAGCACGGGGGGTACGAGACGGCCAAGCGGGTCCTAAAGGAGAAGACCCCGGAAGAGGTCATAGAGGAGGTGAAGCGCTCGGGGCTCAGGGGCCGGGGCGGGGCGGGCTTCCCCACGGGGCTTAAGTGGAGCTTCATGCCCAAGGACGGGCAGCAGCACTACCTCATCTGCAACGCCGACGAGTCCGAGCCCGGGAGCTTCAAGGACCGCTACATCCTGGAGGACGTCCCCCACCTCCTCCTGGAGGGGATGATCCTGGCCGGCTACGCCATCCGGGCCACGGTGGGCTACATTTACGTGCGGGGCGAGTACCGGAAGGCGGCGGACCGCCTCGAGGCCGCCATCCGGGAGGCCCGGGCCCGGGGCTACCTGGGGCAAAACCTCTTCGGCACGGACTTCTCCTTTGACGTCCACGTGCACCGGGGGGCGGGGGCCTACATCTGCGGGGAAGAGACCGCCCTCATGAACTCCCTGGAGGGCCTTCGGGCCAACCCCCGCCTCAAACCCCCCTTCCCCGCCCAGGCGGGGCTTTGGGGCAAGCCCACCACCATCAACAACGTGGAAACCCTGGCCTCGGTGGTCCCCATTCTGGAGCGGGGGGCGGACTGGTTCGCCCAGATGGGCACGGAGCAGTCCAAGGGCATGAAGCTCTACCAGATCTCCGGCCCCGTGCGGCGGCCTGGGGTCTATGAGCTCCCCATGGGCACCACCCTGCGCGAGCTCATCTACGAGTGGGCCGGGGGACCCTTGGAGCCCATCCAGGCCCTCATCCCCGGCGGGTCCTCCACCCCACCCCTGCCCTTCACGGACGAGGTCCTGGACACCCCCATGAGCTACGAGCACCTCCAGGCCAAGGGCTCCATGCTGGGCACCGGGGGGGTGATCCTCATCCCCGAACGGGTGAGCATGGTGGACGCCATGTGGAACGTCACCCGCTTCTACGCCCACGAGTCCTGCGGCAAGTGCACGCCGTGCCGGGAAGGGGTGGCGGGGTTCATGGTGAACCTTTTCGCCAAGATCGGCACGGGGCAAGGGGAGGAGAAGGACGTGGAAACCCTGGAAGCCCTCCTTCCCCTCATTGAGGGCCGAAGCTTCTGCCCCTTGGCGGACGCCGCCGTCTGGCCGGTGAAAGGCTCCTTGAAGCACTTCAAGGACCAGTACCTCGCCCTGGCCCGGGAGAAGAAGCCCGTGCCCAGGCCAACCCTCTGGAGGTGAAGGTGGTTAGGGTCAAGGTCAACGACCGCGTGGTGGAGGTACCCCCGGGGACGAGCGTCATGGACGCCGTCTTCCACGCGGGGTACGACGTCCCCCTTTTCTGCTCGGAAAAGCACCTCTCCCCCATCGGGGCCTGCCGCATGTGCCTGGTGCGCATCGGCCTGCCCAAGCGGGGCCCCGACGGGAAGCCCCTGCTGAACGAGAAGGGAGAGCCCGAGATCCAGTGGCAACCCAAACTGGCGGCAAGCTGCGTCACCGCCGTGGCCGAGGGCATGGTGGTGGACACCCTTTCCGAGGTGGTGCGGGAGGCCCAGGCGGGGATGGTGGAGTTCACCCTGGTCAACCACCCCCTGGACTGCCCCACCTGCGACAAGGGAGGGGCCTGCGAGCTCCAGGACCGCACGGTGGAGTACGGGCTTTACGAGAAGTACTACCAGAAAGACCCCCTGGAGCTTCCCGTCTACACCCGCTTTGAGTTCACCCGCCGCCACGAGGACAAGCACCACCCCCTCTCCCCCTTCGTGATCCTGGACCGGGAGCGGTGCATCCACTGCAAGCGGTGCGTGCGCTACTTTGAGGAGGTCCCGGGGGACGAGGTCCTGGACTTCATTGAGCGGGGGGTGCACACCTTCATCGGCACCCTGGACTTCGGCCTCCCCTCGGGCTTCTCCGGAAACATCACCGACATCTGCCCCGTGGGGGCCCTCCTGGACCTCACCGCTCGTTTCCGCGCCCGCAACTGGGAGATGGAGGAAACCCCCACCACCTGCGCCCTCTGCCCCGTGGGGTGCGGCATCACGGCGGATACCCGGAGCGGGGAGCTCCTGCGCATCCGGGCCCGGGAGGTGCCCGAGGTCAACGAGATCTGGCTTTGCGATGCGGGCCGCTTCGGCCACGAGTGGGCGGATACGGACCGCCTCAAGACCCCCCTGGTGCGCAAGGAGGGCAGGCTGGTGGAGGCCACCTGGGAGGAGGCCTTCTTGGCCCTCCAGGAGGGCCTGAAGGGGGCCAAGGGGGAGGAGGTGGGGCTTTACCTTGCGGGGGACGCCACCCTCGAGGAGGGCCTCATGGCCGCCGAGCTGGCCCGGGTCCTTGCCACGCCCCACCTGGACTTCCAGGGCCGCACCGCCGCCCCGGCGAGCCTCTACCCCGCCGCCACCCTGGAGGACCTCCTCCGGGCGGACTTCGCCCTGGTCCTCGGGGACCCCACGGAGGAGGCCCCCATCCTCCACCTCCGCCTCTCCGAGTTCGTGCGGGACCTCAAGCCTCCCCATCATTTTGCCCACGGCACCCCCTTCGCCGACCTGCAGATCAAGGAGCGCATGCCCCGAAGGAAGGACAAGATGGCCCTCTTCGCCCCCTACCGCGCCCCCCTCATGCGCTGGGCCGCCATCCAGGAGGTCCACGCCCCCGGGGAAGAGCGGGAGATCCTCCTCGCCCTCCTGGGGGAGAAGGAGGGGAGCGAGGCGGTGCAAAGGGCCAGGGAGGCCTTTGAACGGGCCGAGCGCCCCGTGCTCATCCTGGGGGCCGGGGTCTTGCAGGATGCGGTGGCGGCGGAACGGGCCCGGCTCCTCGCCGAGCGCAAGGGGGCCAAGGTCCTCACCATGACCCCCGCCGCCAACGCCCGGGGCCTCGAGGCCATGGGGGTCTGGCCCAAGGAGAAGGGCGCCGCCTGGGATGAGCCCGGGGCCCCCTACGCCTACTACGGCTTTGTACCCCCAGAAGGGGCCCTCAAAGGGAAGCGCTTCGTGGTTCTCCACCTAAGCCACCTCCATCCCCTGGCCGAGGCCTACGCCCACGTGGTCCTGCCCGCCCCCACCTTCTACGAGAAGCGGGGCCACGTGGTGAACCTGGAAGGCCGCGTCCTCCCCCTCTCCCCCGCTCCCATTGAGAACGGGGAGGCGGAAGGGGCCCTCCAGGTCCTCGCCCTCCTCGCGGAGGCCCTCGGGGTGCGGCCGCCCTTCCGGCTCCACCTGGAGGCGCAAAGGGAGCTTAAGGCCAAGAAGGTGCCCGAGGCCATGGGCCTCCTTTCCTTCCGCACCAAGGCGCTCAGGCCCAGGGAGGAGAAGGGCAACCTCTACCTCCGCCCCACCATGTGGAAGGCCCACCAGGCCGTGGGCAAGGCGGTGGAAGCCGCCTCCCTGGAGCTTTGGGTCCACCCGGAGACGGCCCGCCTCGAGGCCCTCTTGGAAGGGGCCCTGGTGGAGGTGGAAACCCCCCTGGGCCCGCAGAAGGCCCGGGTGGTCCACCGGGAGGACGTGCCCAAGGGCCTTTACTACCTCTCCGCCCGGGGCCCCTGGGCCGGCAGGAGGCTGGAGGCCCGAATCCTGGTCCCCACAGGAGGTGAAGCGTGAACCCGTACCCCCAGGACCCCTACTGGATGGTGGCCCTCAAAGCCTTTCTGGTGGTGGTGGGCCTCCTCACCGCCTTCGCCTTCATGACCCTCATTGAAAGGCGGCTCCTCGCCCGCTTCCAGATCCGCATGGGCCCGAACCGGGTGGGACCCTTCGGCCTCTTCCAACCCATCGCCGACGCCATCAAGAGCATCTTCAAGGAAGACCTGGTGGTGGAGCGGGCCGACAAGGTCCTCTTCGTCCTCGCCCCCCTCCTCGGGGTGGTCTTCGCCCTCCTGGCCTTCGGGGCCATCCCCTTCGGCCCGCCTGGGAGCTTTTTCGGCTTCCACCCCTGGGTGGTGAACCTGGACCTAGGGATCCTCTACCTCTTCGCCGTGAGCGAGATGGCCATCTACGGCATCTTCCTGGCGGGGTGGGCCTCGGGGAGCAAGTATAGCCTCCTGGGCTCCCTGCGCTCCTCCGCTAGCCTCATCTCCTACGAGCTCGGCCTCGGCATCGCCCTCCTCGCCCCGGTGCTTCTCGTGGGGAGCCTCAGCCTGAACGACATCGTCAACTGGCAAAAGGAAAACGGCTGGCTTTTCCTCTACGCCTTCCCCGCCTTCTTGGTCTACGCCATCGCCGCCCTGGCCGAGGCCGCCCGCACCCCCTTTGACCTCCCCGAGGCGGAGCAGGAGCTGGTGGGCGGCTACCACACGGAATACAGCTCCATCAAATGGGCGCTTTTCCAGATGACGGAGTACATCCACTTCATCACCGCTAGCGCCCTCATCCCCACCCTCTTCCTAGGGGGCTGGACCATGCCCTTCCTCAACGTCCCCTACCTCTGGATGTTCCTCAAGATCGCCTTCTTCCTCTTCGTCTTCATCTGGATCCGGGCCACCTGGTTCCGCCTCCGCTACGACCAGCTTCTCCGCTTCGGCTGGGGGTTCCTCTTCCCCGTGGCCCTTTTCTGGTTCTTGGTCACCGCCCTCGTGGTGGCCTTGGACCTGCCCCGGGTCTACCTCGTCTACCTCTCCGCCCTAAGCTTCCTCGCCCTCCTCGGGGCCCTCTTCTATAGCCCCAAGCCCGTGCGCAAAGGAGGTGGCGCATGACCCTAAAAGCCCTAGCGCAAAGCCTCGGCATCACCCTGAAGTACCTCTTCTCCAAGCCGGTGACCGTCCCCTACCCCGACGCCCCCGTGGCCCTAAAACCCCGCTTCCACGGGCGGCACGTCCTCACCCGCCACCCCAACGGCCTGGAGAAGTGCATCGGCTGCTCCCTCTGCGCCGCCGCCTGCCCCGCCTACGCCATCTACGTGGAACCCGCCGAAAACGACCCGGAAAACCCCATCTCCGCTGGGGAGCGCTACGCCAAGGTCTACGAGATCAACATGCTCCGGTGCATCTTCTGCGGCCTCTGCGAGGAGGCCTGCCCCACGGGGGCCATCGTTCTTGGCTACGACTTTGAGATGGCGGACTACCAGTACTCCGACCTGATCTACGGCAAGGAGGACATGCTGGTGGACGTGGTGGGCACCAAGCCCCAGCGGCGCGAGGCCAAGATGACCGGGAAGGCGGTGAAGCCGGGCTACGTGGTGCCCTACGTTAGGCCCGAGCTGGAGGGCTTCAAGGCCCCCACGGAAGGAGGGAAGCGGTGAGCCCCTGGGAAGCCTTGGCCCTCCTCCTCCTCCTCGCCACCGGGCTTCTGGTGGTGACCCTGAGGAACGCCATCCACGCCGCCTTGGCCCTCATCGCCAACTTCCTGGTCCTGGCCGGGGTGTACGTGGCCCTGGATGCCCGCTTTCTCGGGTTCATCCAGATCATCGTCTACGCCGGGGCCATCGTGGTCCTCTTCCTCTTCGTCATCATGCTCCTCTTCGCCGCCCAAGGCGAGGTGGGCTTTGACCCCTTGGTGCGCTCCAAGCCCTTGGCCGCCCTCCTGGCCTTGGGGGTGGCGGGGATCCTCCTCTCCGGGTTCCTGGGCCTGAAGCTCGCCCTCACCCAGGACCTCCAGGGAGGGCTCCCCCAGGCCCTGGGGCCCCTCCTCTACGGGGACTGGCTCCTCGTCCTCCTCGCCGTGGGCTTCCTCCTCATGGCGGCCACGGTGGTGGCGGTGGCCCTGGTGCAACCCAGCCGCTCCCTAGACGCCCTGCGCCCCGAGGAGCGCAAGGAGGAGGTGCTCCGATGAGCTACCTTTTCGCCTCGGCCCTCCTCTTCGCCCTCGGGGTCTATGGCGTCCTCACCCGCAGGACCGCCATATTGGTCTTCCTCTCCATTGAGCTCATGCTGAACGCCGCCAACCTCTCCCTGGTGGGCTTCGCCAAGGCCCACGGGCTGGAAGGGCAGGTGGCCGCCCTCATGGTCATCGCCATCGCCGCCGCCGAGGTGGCGGTGGGCCTGGGGCTCATCGTGGCCATCTTCCGCCACCGGGAAAGCACGGCGGTGGACGACCTATCGGAGCTTAGGGGGTAAGCATGGCGCTGCTATCCACCATCCTCCTGCCCCTTCTGGGCTTCGCCCTCCTGGGGCTCTTCGGCAAACGGATGCGGGAACCCCTTCCCGGGGTCATCGCCTCTGCCCTGGTGTTCCTTTCCTTCCTGGTGGGCACGGGGCTCCTCTTGGGGGGTGGGGCCCGCTTTGAGGCGGAGTGGCTTCCCGGCATCCCCTTTAGCCTTCTCCTAGACAACCTCTCCGGCTTCATGCTCCTCATCGTCACCGGGGTGGGCTTCCTCATCCACGTGTACGCCATCGGCTACATGCACGGGGACCCGGGCTATAGCCGCTTCTTCGCCTACTTCAACCTCTTCATCGCCATGATGCTCACCCTGGTCCTGGCGGATAGCTACCCGGTGATGTTCATCGGCTGGGAAGGGGTGGGCCTGGCGAGCTTCCTCCTCATCGGCTTCTGGTACAAGAACACCCAGTACGCCGATAGCGCCCGCAAGGCCTTCATCGTGAACCGCATCGGCGACCTGGGCTTCCTCCTGGGCATGGCCATCCTTTGGGCGCTCTACGGGACGCTTTCCATCTCCGAGCTCAAGGAAGCCCTGGAAGGCCCCCTGAAGAATCCCTCCCTCCTGGCCCTGGCGGGGCTTTTCCTCTTCCTCGGGGCCGTGGGCAAAAGCGCCCAGGTGCCCCTCATGGTCTGGCTTCCCGACGCCATGGCCGGCCCCACCCCGGTTTCCGCCCTCATCCACGCCGCCACCATGGTGACCGCCGGGGTCTACCTCGTCGCCCGGAGCTCCTTCCTCTATAGCGTGCTGCCCGACGTTTCCTACACCATCGCCGTCATCGGCCTCCTCACCGCCTTCTACGGGGCCCTTTCCGCCTTCGGGCAAACCGATATCAAGAAAATCGTCGCCTACTCCACCATCAGCCAGCTCGGGTACATGTTCCTGGCGGCGGGGGTGGGGGCCTACTGGGTGGCGCTTTTCCACGTCTTCACCCACGCCTTCTTCAAGGCCCTCCTCTTCCTGGCCTCGGGGAGCGTGATCCACGCCCTGGGCGGGGAACAGGACGTGCGCCGGATGGGCGGGCTCTGGCGCCACCTGCCCCTGACCCGCTGGCATGGGCTCATCGGCGCCCTGGCCCTGGGAGGCCTACCCCTCCTTTCCGGCTTCTGGTCCAAGGACGCCATCCTCACCGCCACCCTCACCTACCCCTTCGGCGGGGTGGGCTTTTACGTGGGGGCGCTCCTGGTGGCGGTGCTCACCGCCATGTACGCCATGCGCTGGTTCGTTTTGGTCTTCCTGGGGGAGGAGCGGGGCCACCACCACCCCCACGAGGCCCCGGCGGTGATGCTCTGGCCCAACCACCTCCTGGCCCTGGGCTCGGTGCTCGCGGGCTACCTGGCCCTGCCCCACCCCTTGCCCAACGCCCTAGAGCCCTTCCTGAAGCCGGCTTTGGCGGAGGTGGAGGCCCACCACCTCTCCTTGGGGGCCGAGTGGGGCCTCATCGCCCTCTCCGCCCTGGTGGCCCTCCTCGGGCTTTGGCTCGGCTACACCTTCTTCCAACGCAAAGCCTTCCCCGCCTGGTACCTGGCCTTTGAGCGGGCGAGCCGGGAAAGCTTCTACGTGGACCAGATCTACAACGCCCTCCTGGTGAACCCCCTGAAGGCCCTAGCCGAGGCCCTCCTTCAGGGGGACTTTGGCCTCCTTAGGGGGTACTTTGGCCTGGGGGGTGCGGTGCGGGGCCTGGGGCAGGGCACGGCCCGGCTCCAGGCGGGCTACCTTAGGGTGTACGCCCTCCTCTTCGTGCTGGGCGTCCTTGTCCTTCTGGGGGTGATGCGGTGGTAGTCCTGGCCATCCTCCTACCCATCCTCTTCGGGGTGCTCCTCCTCTTGGGCGCCCCTAGGGCCCTGGGGGTCCTGGGGGCCTTGGCCTCCTTCCTCCTCAACCTGGCCCTTTTCCTGGCGCAAAGGGGCGGGGAAAGCTTCGCCCTAAGCCTGCCCCTCCTGCCGGGGGCGGGGGTCCACTGGGCCTTCGCCCTGGACGGGCTTTCCGCCCTCTTCTTCCTCACGGTGGGCCTCACCGTCCTCCTAGGGGCCCTGGTGGCCCGGGTGGAGGGGCGCTTTCTGGGCCTCGCCCTCCTCATGGAGGGGCTCCTTTTAGGCCTCTTCTCCGCCCAGGACCTGGTGGTCTTCTACCTCTTCTTTGAAGCGGCCCTGATCCCCGCCCTCCTCATGCTCCTCTTCTATGGCGGGGAAGGCCGGCTTAAGGCCATCTACACCTTCCTCCTCTTCACCCTGGTGGGCTCCTTGCCCATGCTGGCCGCCATCCTGGCGGTAAAGGCCCTAGGGGGAAGCCCCACCTTCCTCCTCAAGGACCTCCTCGCCCACCCCGTGCGGGGCGAGGCCGCCCTCTGGGTCTTCCTGGGCTTCGCCTTGGCCTTTGCCATCAAGACGCCCCTCTTCCCGGTGCACGCCTGGCTTCCCCTCTTCCACCGGGAAAACCACCCCTCGGGCCTGGCGGACGCCCTCGGCACCCTTTACAAGGTGGGGGTCTTCGCCTTCTTCCGCTACGCCATCCCCCTGGCCCCCGAGGGCTTCGCCGAGCTCCAGGGGCTTCTCCTCTTCCTGGCGGCCCTTTCCGCCCTCTATGGGGCCTGGGTGGCCTTCTCCGCCACGGACTTCAAGACCCTCCTCGCCTACGCCGGGGTTTCCCACATGGGGGTGGCGGCCCTGGGGGTCTTCTCCGGTACCCCCGAAGGCGCCCTGGGGGGGCTGTACCTCCTGGCGGCGAGCGGCGTCTACACGGGGGGGCTATTCCTCCTTGCGGGGAAGCTTTACGAGCGGCTCCACACCCTGGAGATTGGGCGCTACCGGGGCCTCTCCCATAGCGCCCCGGGGCTTGCCGCCTTGGCCCTCTTCCTCTTCCTCGCCATGGTGGGGCTTCCCGGCCTTGCCGGTTTCCCCGGGGAGCTCATGACCCTCCTTGGGGCCTACAAGGCAAGCCCTTGGCTTGCGGGCATCGCCTTCCTCTCGGTGATCGCCTCCGCCGCCTACGCCCTCACCGCCTTCCAGAAGACCTTCTGGGAGGAGGAGGGGAAGGGGGTGGCGGACCTGAAGGGGGAGGAGTGGCCCTTCGCCCTGCTGGCCGTCGTGGCCTTGGTCCTCATGGGCGTCTTCCCGGGCTTTTTCCTCCAGGGCCTTGAGCCCTTGGCGGAGGCCTTCGCCCGCATCCTCGGAGGTGGCGCATGACGCTTTTGGTGCTGGCCGGCTTCTCGGTGGTCCTCACCCTTTTGGGCTTTTTCGTCTCCGTCCCCGCCTTCAAGCGGCTCACCATCCTGGGGCTTTCCCTGGGGCTTCTGGCCCTCCTCCTCACCTGGGGACGGGCGGAGGCCTTTGGCCCTTACCAGGTGGACGGCGTATCCCGGACCTTCACCCTCCTCGCCCTCCTGGGGGCCCTTTGGACCGTGGGGCTCGTGCGCACGCGGCGCTTTGAGTTCTACCTCCTGGTCCTCTACGCCGCCACGGGGATGCACCTCCTCGCCTCCACGCAGAACCTGGTCCTGATGCTGGTGGCCCTCGAGGCCCTCTCCCTCCCCCTCTACGCCCTCGCCACCTGGCGGCGGGGGGCGGGCCTCGAGGCCGCCCTCAAGTACTTCCTCCTGGGGGCCCTGGCTGCCGCCTTCTTCCTTTACGGCACCGCCCTCTTCTACGGGGCCACGGGAAGCCTCCTGGCGGGTACCCCTGGGGAAGGCCCCCTCTACGCCCTGGCCCTGGCCCTCCTCCTGGTGGGGCTCGGCTTCAAGGTGGCCCTGGCCCCCTTCCACTTCTGGACCCCGGACGTCTACCAGGGTAGCCCCACCCCCGTGGTCCTCTTCATGGCCACGGGGGTGAAGGCCGCCGCCTTCGCCGCCCTCCTCCGGGTGGTGGCCCCGGGGGCGGGGGACGCCCTGGCCCTCCTCGTGGCCCTTTCCGTCCTCATCGGCAACCTGGCCGCCTTGGGCCAGAAGGAGGCCAAAAGGCTCCTCGCCTACTCCTCCATTGCCCACGCCGGGTACATGGCCTTGGCCCTTTACACCGGGAACGCCCAAGCCCTGGGCTTCTACCTCCTCACCTACGTCCTGGCCACGGGCCTGGCCTTCGCCGTGCTCTCGGAGGTCTCCCCGGACCAGGTGCCCTTGGAGCGCCTCAAGGGCCTCTTCCACAAGGACCCCCTCCTGGGCCTGAGCCTCTTCGTGGCCGCCCTCTCCCTCCTGGGCCTGCCCCCCTTGGCGGGCTTCTGGGGGAAGTACCTGGTTTTCACGGAGGCGGCCAAGGCGGGGCAGTGGGGGCTTCTGGTCCTGGCCCTCCTCACGAGCGCCGTGAGCGCCTACTACTACCTGGGCCTGGCCCTGGCGGTCTTCCAGAAGGGCGAGGCGGAAGCCGCCCCCAGGCCCCTGGCCCGGAACGTGGCCCTTTTGGTGGCCCTTTTCCTCCTCCTCCTCGGGCTTTTCCCGGGAACGCTGCTTCCCGCCCTGGCGGCGGGCTAGCCGGCACCCGGCTCCAAGGGGGGCCAAGGCCCCCCTTGTGCGCTTTTTGGGGCTTGGGTAAAGTGAGGGCCAACGTGGAAGGCCCCTTGGCCCCCGAGCTTTGGGAGAAAGACCCCTTGGCGGGCGTGCGGCTTTTCGCCCAAAGCCTGCCCAAGGAGATCCGGGGGGCCTGGCTTTTGGGGGTGGCAAGCGGCTTCCTCTGGCCCGAGGCCCCGCCCCCCAAGGACCTCGCCGCCCTTTTCCGCCGCCTCGAGGGGGCCTGGCAAGAGGCGGAAAGCTACTTTTGGGACACGGGCCTGGACTTCCCCGTCTTGGTGAGCGAGTGGGCGAGGGGCGCCCTCGAGCCCCTCCTTTACCGCAAGCGCCGCCCCAGCTACGCCCGCCTGCGCCAGGCCTTTCTCCAGGGAAGCCGCCTTGGGGAAGCCCTTCGGGCCAGGGTCCCCTAGAGGATGCGCTTGCCCAAAAGGCTCAAAGCCAGGCCCACCATCATCTCCGCCGTGCGGTTCCGCTCGTCCAGGATGGGGTTCACCTCCACCAGGTCCAGGCTTCGCACCCGCCCGGTCTGGGCGAGGATTTCCATGAGGAGGTGGGCCTCCCGGTAGGTAAGCCCTCCCGGCACCGGGGTGCCCACCCCGGGGGCCAGGGTGGGGTCCAGGACGTCCGCATCCAGGGAAACGTGCAGGGGTAGGCCGTCCAGGTAGGCCAAGGCCTCCTCGGCAATGCGGGCGATGCCCAGGCGGTCCACCTCGTGCATGGTGTAGACCCTGACCCCCATCTCCCGCAGAAGCCGCCTCTCCCCGGGGTCCAGGCTCCGCACCCCGATGAGGACCACGTCCCTGGGGTCCACCGCCTGGAAAACCTCCGTGAGCCGGGTGTAGCCTAGCCCGGAGAGCACCGCCAGGGGCATGCCGTGGATGTTCCCGGAAGGGCTCGTCTCCGGGGTGTTGAAGTCGGCGTGGGCGTCCACCCAGATAACCCCAAGCCGCCCCTTGGCCACGCCGGAAACCGAGCCCATGGAAAGGGAGTGGTCCCCCCCAAGGACGATGGGGAAAACCCCTTCGGGCAAGGCGCGAAGCCTCTCCTTTAGGTCCAGGGCCGCCTGGCGGATCTCCTCCAGGTAGGGCCCCTTGCGCCCCCTAAGGGTTTCCGCCACGGGCACCCGCACGTCCCCTAAGTCCTCCACCAGGTAGCCCAAGGCTTCCAGTTCCTCCAAAAGCCGGGCGTAGCGCAGGGCGGAAGGCCCCATGTCCACCCCGCGCCTTCCCGCCCCCAGGTCCATGGGCACCCCAACCACCGCTACCCGTTCCATGGGGGGCATGGTAGCAGAAAGCCCTATGCGTTGCCCGGGAAGTTTATGCCCGCAAGCCCAAACCACCCCGCCCCAGACCCGCACGGGGCCACCCAAAGCGGCACGAGGGGCCTGGGGGCAGGGCAAGACAGCGTCAATCCCCTTACGGGGAAGCATCTCTTGTAACCGGTTATCGGCTAGGTAGACACCCTTTACCCTGGGAGGACAGTCGCAATCCCCTTACGGGGAAGCATCTCTTGCAACTTATCAGGAGGTATGGGGTGGGTACGGGGTGCCCTACCTGTCGCAATCCCCTTACGGGGAAGCATCTCTTGCAACTCGGGGCGAACGGGCGCGTGGTAAGGGCGTCCTCCGAAGTGTCGCAATCCCCTTACGGGGAAGCATCTCTTGCAACCTGATGCCCGTCTTCAAGGGCGTGCACATCATCCGTGCCCGCCAGTCGCAATCCCCTTACGGGGAAGCATCTCTTGCAACCACAAGGCGCAGGAGATCATGACTGAGGCGTGGGGGATCGCGGAGTCGCAATCCCCTTACGGGGAAGCATCTCTTGCAACCTGGCTTTCATTTACTCCTACGCCTCTAGAAAAATCTTGTCGCAATCCCCTTACGGGGAAGCATCTCTTGCAACCAAACACAAATGCGGGAAGAGGTCGCCCTAATCAAACAGTCGCAATCCCCTTACGGGGAAGCATCTCTTGCAACACAGAGGTTGTCTTCGCCACCTACAACGAGATGGTGTCGCAATCCCCTTACGGGGAAGCATCTCTTGCAACTAGTGGAGTTCTTGGCGTTCCTAGACTCCAGAACCTTCCTAGCTTGTCGCAATCCCCTTACGGGGAAGCATCTCTTGCAACGGCAACCCCTTAGGAATAGCGTCCTGGAGGGCATGCTCCGGAGGGGGTTTTCTGAGAAAGATGAAGTCTGGAATATGCACACGCCGTATAAGGGCCATTTTTGGGGGTTTATGCTGTTAGGCAGGCGCATGGGGAACGGGCGATGAGAGGGCCAAAGCGCATAAAGCCCTTGCGCAAGGGGAAAACCGTTTGTCAAGATGCCCTCCGGCGGGTGCCGGTACCCCCATTCTAGCACTTCACCGTAACGCTTGACGCGGTCCAAAAAAGACGGACGAGGGCCCTTCAAGGGCTCGCTATACCATGTGAAAGCGAAAGGCGCGCCCTTTCCATCGTGTCAAGTGACCATCGCCGCGGGTAGCCCCTGGCCCGTCAGGCTAGGAAATCCGCCCTAAAGGCGCTATACTTGTAAGGATGGAACAGCGCGAGGTGACCAGCATTAACCTAGCCCGCCTTTTGAAGGAAGGAGGCACCGCCCGGGCCGCAGGCGTGGTGCGGGAGGCCTTCCATGTGGGCGAGGAGCACTTCCCCTTGCAGGGCGAGGCCAACTGGAAGGTGGCGGTGTCCGCCGTGGGCGGCCAAGAGTACTGGCTTTCCGGCGAGGTGGAAGGGGTGGTCCTCATGGAGTGCCGCCGTTGCCTCAAGCCCACCCCCACCCACATCCACGCCCACTTCCAGCACCTCCTTCGCTACCAAGAGGGCCTAAAGGAGGTGGTCTTCCACGAGGAGGAAGAGGAGGAGTACTACACCTTCGGCCTTCCCGACCTGGACCTCCTCCCCTTCCTCACGGAGGCCTTCGTCACGGAGATGCCCTACACCGTGCTGTGCGAGGAGGGGTGCAAGGGGCTTTGCCCGGTGTGCGGGGCCGACCGCAACCTGGTGGACTGCGGCCACGAGGTGGGGCTCTCCCACCCCTTCACGGGGCTTAAGGACCTCCTTCCCGAACTCTAGCGGGTCTGCTATACTACCAGGGGTTTAGCGGGGGCCAAGGCCCCCCACGGAGGATTGGAGATGGCGAAGCACCCGGTACCCAAGAAGAAAACCTCCAAGGCCCGGCGGGACGCGCGTCGGAGCCACCACGCCCTAACCCCCCGACCCTGGTTCCCTGCCCCGAGTGCAAGGCGATGAAGCCCCCGCACACCGTTTGCCCGGAGTGCGGCTACTACGACGGGCGCAAGGTCCTAGAGGTTTAGACCCCGTTCAATCCCCAAGCCCCGGCTCTCCGGGGCCTCAACTTTTTTCATGGGCGCGAGTATAGTAAAGCCCATGACGGGAGGTCGGGCATGAGCGGCATCCTGGCCCTGGGGGCCTATGCGCCCCAAAGGGTCATGAAAAACGAGGAGTTTGAGGCCTACCTGGACACCTCGGACGAATGGATCGTGACCCGCACGGGCATCCGGGAACGGCGCATCGCCGCGGAGGACGAGTACACCTCGGACCTGGCCTTTAAGGCGGTGGAGGACCTCCTGGCCCGCCACCCGGGGGCCCTGGAAGGGGTGGACGGGGTCATCGTGGCCACCAACACCCCGGACGCCCTCTTCCCCGATACCGCCGCCCTGGTCCAAGCCCGCTTCGGCCTCCAGGCCTTCGCCTACGACCTCCTTGCGGGCTGCCCGGGGTGGGTCTATGGCCTGGCCCAAGCCCACGCCCTGGTGGAGGCAGGCCTCGCCCGCAAGGTGCTGGTGGTGGGGGCCGAGGCCCTCTCCAAAATCCTGGACTGGAACGACCGGGCCACCGCCGTTCTCTTCGGGGACGCCGGGGGAGCGGCGGTGGTGGGGAAGGTCCGGGAGGGCTTTGGCTTCAAGTCCTTCGTCCTGGGGGCGGACGGCGCTGGGGCCAAGGAGCTCTACCACGCCTGCGTGGCCCCGAGGCTACCCGACGGCACCTCCATGCGAAACCGCCTTTACATGAACGGGCGGGAGGTCTTCAAGTTCGCCGTGCGGGTGATGAACACGGCCACCCTCGAGGCCATAGAAAAGGCCGGCCTCACCCCCGAGGACATCAAGGCCTTCGTACCCCACCAGGCCAACCTCCGCATCATTGATGCCGCCCGGGAGCGGCTTGGCCTCCCTTGGGAGCGGGTGGTGGTGAACGTGGACCGCTACGGGAACACCTCCACCGCCTCCATCCCCCTGGCCCTCAAGGAGGCGGTGGACGCCGGGCGCATCCGGGAGGGGGACCACGTGCTCCTGGTTTCCTTCGGGGCCGGGCTCACCTGGGCGGCGGCGGTCCTCACCTGGGGGGGTGCCTGATGTGGGCGGCCCTCTTCCCGGGGCAGGGCTCGCAGAGGGTGGGCATGGGAAGGGCCCTCTACGAGGCCTTCCTCGAGGCCCGGGAGGTCCTGGACCGGGCCGAGGCGGTCCTGCCGGGCCTCCTCTCCCTCATGTGGGAAGGCCCTGAAGAAGCCCTCACCCTCACGGAAAACCAGCAACCCGCCCTCCTCGCCGTGGGCTACGCCGCCTACCGGGCCTACCTGGGCCAAGGGGGCAAGCCCCCCGCCCTGGCCGCCGGGCACTCCTTGGGGGAGTGGACGGCCCACGTGGCCGCCGGCACCCTGGAGCTAGAGGACGCCCTAAGGCTTGTGCGCCTCCGGGGGCGGTACATGCAGGAGGCGGTGCCCCCGGGCCAGGGGGCCATGGCCGCCATCCTCAAGCTCCCCCTGGAGGAGATTAGGGCCGCCTTGGAAGGCCTGGAAGGGGTGGAGATCGCCAACCTCAACGCCCCCGAGCAGACGGTCATCTCCGGGCGAAAAGAGGCGGTGGAGATGGCGGCGGAAAGGCTTAAGGCCAAGCGGGCCCGGGTGGTCTTCCTGCCCGTTTCCGCCCCCTTCCACTCCTCCCTCATGGCCCCCGCCCAGGAAAGGCTCGCCCAGGAGCTGGAAGGGGTTCCCTTCCGGAAGCCCCTTTTCCCCGTCTACTCCAACGTCACCGCCCAGCCGGTGGAGGACCCCGAGGCCATTAGGGCGCTCCTCCTTCAGCAGATCACCGCCCCCGTGCGCTGGGTGGAGATCCTAAAGGATATGGAAAGGCGGGGGGTGCGCCGCTTTTTGGAGTTCGGGAGCGGGGAGGTGCTGAAAGGGCTCGTGGGCCGCACCCTGGAAGGGGCGGAAGCCCTTTCCGTCACCGACCCAGAAACCTTGCAAAAGGCGTTGGAGGTGCAGGATGCGTAAGGCGCTCATTACCGGAGCGAGCCGGGGCATCGGCCGGGCCATCGCCCTCCGCCTGGCCCAGGAGGGCTTTGCCCTGGCCATCCACTACGGCCAAAACCGGGAAAAGGCGGAGGAAGTGGCGGAGGAAGCCCGCCGCCTAGGAAGCCCCTTGGTGGGCATCCTGGGGGCGAACCTCTTGGAGGCGGAGGCGGCAAGCGCCTTGGTGCACCAGGCGGCGGAGGTTTTGGGCGGGCTAGACACCCTGGTGAACAACGCCGGCATCACCCGGGACACCCTCCTCGTGCGCATGAAGGACGAGGACTGGGAGGCGGTCTTGGAAGCCAACCTCTCCGCCGTCTTCCGCACCACCCGCGAGGCCATCAAGCTCATGATGAAGGCCCGCTTTGGGCGCATCGTGAACATCACCAGCGTGGTGGGGATTCTCGGCAACCCGGGGCAGGCCAACTACGTGGCCTCCAAGGCGGGGCTCATCGGCTTCACCCGGGCCGTGGCCAAGGAGTACGCCGCCCGGGGCATCACGGTGAACGCCGTGGCCCCGGGGTTCATTGAGACGGAGATGACGGAGAAGCTACCCCCCGAGGTGCGGGAAGCCTACCTCAAGCAGATCCCCGCCGGCCGCTTCGGCCGCCCCGAGGACGTGGCCGAGGCGGTGGCCTTTTTGGTTTCGGAAAGGGCGGGGTACATCACCGGCCAGACCCTTTGCGTGGACGGGGGGCTTACCCCCCACTAGGTGGTAAAATCCCCCAGGGAGGTTTCCATGACGGAGCAGGAAATCTTTGAAAAGGTCAAGGCGGTTATCGCGGACAAGCTCCAGGTGGAGGCGGAGAAGGTGACCCTCGAGGCCCGCTTCATTGAGGACCTGGGGGCGGACTCCCTGGACACCGTGGAGCTCATCATGGGCCTGGAGGACGAGTTCGGCCTGGAAATCTCCGACGAGGAGGCCGAGAAGATCCGCACCGTGAAGGACGCCGTGGAGTACATCAAGGCCAAGCTGGGTTAGTACCCATCCGTGCCTCCGGGAGCGGGGTGCTTCCCCGCTCCCCGGCCTTTTGGGAAGGCCACGGGGTATACTACCCCCATGCGACGCGTGGTGGTCACCGGCCTCGGCGCCCTCACCCCCATCGGGGTGGGGCAGGAGGCCTTCCACAAGGCCCAACTGGAGGGCAAGAGCGGGGTCCGCCCCATCACCCGCTTTGACGCCTCGGCGCTTCCCGTGCGCATCGCCGCCGAGGTGGACGTGGACCCCGAGGCCTACCTGGACAAGAAGGAAATCAAGCGCCTGGACCGCTTCGCCCAGTACGCCCTCATCGCCGCCGAGCTGGCCCTCCAAGATGCCGGGCTGGAACCGGGTGCCCTGGACCCCGAACGGGTGGGCACCCTGGTGGGCACCGGCATCGGGGGCATGGAAACCTGGGAGGCGCAGAGCAAGGTCTTCCTGGAAAGGGGTCCCAACCGCATCAGCCCCTTCTTCATCCCCATGATGATCGCCAACATGGCCTCGGCCCACATCGCCATGCGCTACGGCTTCATGGGGCCCTCCACCACCGCCGTCACCGCCTGCGCCACGGGCTCGGACGCCATCGGCCAGGCCTACCGCATGATCCAGTGGGGGGAGGCGGACGTGGTCCTGGCCGGGGGCACGGAGGCCGCCATCACCCCCATGGCCATCGGGGCCTTCGCCGTGATGCGGGCCCTTTCCACCCGGAACGAGGAGCCCGAGAAAGCGAGCCGCCCCTTCACCCTAAGCCGGGACGGCTTCGTCATGGGGGAGGGGGCGGGGATATTGGTCCTGGAGGAGTACGAGCACGCCAAGAAGCGGGGGGCTAAGGTCTACGCCGAGATCGTGGGCTTTGGCCGGAGCGCCGACGCCCACCACATCACCGAGCCCCACCCCGAAGGGAAGGGGGCCGCCCTGGCCATGCGCCGGGCCCTGGAGGACGGCAAAGTGCCCCCGGAGGCCGTGGGCTACATCAACGCCCACGGCACCTCCACCCCCGTGGGGGACAGGGCCGAGGTCCTGGCCATCAAGCAGGTCTTCGGGGAACACGCCAAGCGGCTCATGGTCTCCAGCACCAAGAGCATGATCGGCCACCTCCTGGGGGCGGCGGGGGCGGTGGAGGCCATCGCCACGGTGCAGGCCCTCCACCACGGGGTCATCCCCCCACCCTTAACCTGGAGGACCCCGACCCCGAGCTGGACCTGGACTTCGTGCCCGAACCCCGGGAGGCCAGGGTGGACTACGCCCTTTCCAACTCCTTCGCCTTCGGCGGCCACAACGCCGTCCTCCTCTTCAAGCGGGTCTAGATGCTGTTCCCTCGGGAAACCCTTCTGGAACTGGAGGCCAGCCGCCTCGCCCCCTACGCCCAGAAAGCCAAGGACACCCGGGGGCGCATGCACCCGGAGCCTGAGTCCCCCTTCCGCACCCCCTACCAGAAGGACCGGGACCGCATCCTCCACACCACCGCCTTCCGCCGCCTGGAGTACAAGACCCAGGTGCTCCCGGGATGGGCGGGGGACTACTACCGCACCCGCCTCACCCACACCCTGGAGGTGGCCCAGGTATCCCGCTCCATCGCCCGGGCCCTCGGCCTCAACGAGGACCTCACCGAGGCCATCGCCCTCTCCCACGACCTGGGCCACCCCCCCTTCGGCCACACGGGGGAAAAGGTCCTGCACGAGCTCATGAAGGCGCATGGGGGGTTTGAGCACAACGCCCAGGCCCTGCGCATCCTCACCCACCTGGAGGTGCGCTACCCGGGCTTCCGCGGCCTCAACCTTACCCACGAGGTCCTGGAGGGCATCGCCACCCACGAGGCCGCCTATGTCCCCGGCTTCAAGGAGAGCTACCAGGGGCAGGGGACCCTCGAGGCCCAGGTGGTGGACCTCTCCGACGCCATCGCCTACGCCGCCCACGACCTGGACGATGGGCTCAGGGCAGGGCTTCTGCGCCCGGAGGAGCTCTTGGAAGTCCCCCTCCTCAAGGCCTTGGCCCAGGAGGAAGGGCTGGACCTCCTGAGGCTTCCCGAGTTGGAAAGGCGGGTCTTGGTGCGGCAACTGCTGGGCTACTTCATCACCGCCGCCATTGAGGCCACCCACGCCCGCCTGGAAGCGGCCCAGGTGCAAAGCGCCGAAGCGGTGCGCCACCACCCAAGCCGCCTCGCCGCCCTCACGGAGGAGGCGGAACGGGGACTTAAGGAGCTCAAGGCGTTTTTGCTGGAGCGCTTCTACCGCCACCCCGAGGTGCTCCGGGAAAGGCTCAAGGCCGAAACCGCGCTGGAAGGGCTTTTCCGCGCCTACACCCGCTATCCGGAAACGCTACCCAAAGAGGTGCAGGCCAGGATTTCCGAGGAGGGCCTGGAGCGGGCGGTGTGCGACTACATCGCCGGCATGACGGACCGCTACGCCCTGGAAGCCTACCGCCGCCTCTTCCCCTAAGGCGTAGAATGGGTAAGTGAAAACCCTAGACTGGAATACCCTTTTTGGCGAAAGGGCGCGCCGCATCCAGGCCTCCACCATCCGGGAGCTCCTCAAGCTCACCCAGCGCCCTGGGGTCATCAGCTTCGCCGGGGGGCTTCCCGCCCCCGAGCTTTTCCCCAAGGGCTTGGCGGCGGAAAAGGCGGCCGCCATCCTCCGGGATAAGGGCGAGGTGGCCTTGCAGTATGGGCCCACGGAGGGCTACTTCCCCCTAAGGGCCTGGGTGGCGGAGTGGCTTGGCCTAAGCCCAGAGGAGGTCCTCATCACCACGGGAAGCCAGCAGGTCTTGGACCTCCTGGGGAAGGTCTTCCTGGACGAAGGAAGCCCCCTCCTCCTGGAGGCCCCCAGCTACATGGGGGCCATCCAGGCCTTCCGGCCCTATGGTCCCCGCTTCCTCACCGTGCCCGCCGGGGAAGAGGGGCCGGACCTCGAGGCCCTGGAAGAAGCCCTGAAGGGGGAACGCCCCCGCTTCCTCTACCTCATCCCCTCCTTCCAAAACCCCTCGGGGGGTCTCATGCCCCTTCCCGCCCGTAAGCGCCTCCTGGAGATGGCCATGGCAAGGGGCCTCGTGGTGGTGGAGGACGACGCCTACCGGGAGCTCTACTTTGGGGAAAGCCGGCTTCCAAGCCTCTTTGAACTCGCCCGGGAGGCGGGTTACCCCGGGGTCATCTACCTGAGCAGCTTCTCCAAAATCCTCGCCCCGGGCCTCAGGGTGGCCTTCGTGGCCGCCCACCCCGAGGCCATCCTGAAGCTCACCCAGGCCAAGCAGGGGGCGGACCTCCACTCCCCCGTCCTCAACCAGATGCTGGTCCACGCCTTGGTACAGGAGGGCTTCCCCGAGCGCCTCGCCCTCATCCGCCAAACCTACCGGGAGAAGGCGGAGGCCATGCTCTCCGCCCTGGACCGGGAGATGCCCGCGGGGGTGCGCTACACCCGGCCCAAGGGGGGCATGTTCGTCTGGATGACCCTACCCGAAGGGCTTTCCGCCGAGCGCCTCTTCCAACGGGCCATAGAGGAAAACGTGGCCTTCGTGCCCGGCAGCCCCTTCTTCGCCGAGGGGGGTGGGGAGAACACCCTAAGGCTTTCCTACGCCACCATGGACCGGGCCCGGATAGAAGAGGGCGTGCGCCGCCTGGGAAGGGCGCTTAAGGGGCTTCTAGCCCTCGTCTAGGAAAAGGAGGGGCTCCCGCTGGCGCAAGGCCTCCACCAAAGTATCTAAAAAAGCCTCGCCCGCACGAACCGTTTCTTCGGGATTTCGCAGAAGCGGCTTCTTGCGGCTGTCCATCTCCAAGACCCAATGGGCCTCCACAAGCCCTTGGGCCCAAAGGGGCGGCCGCCTTTGGGCTAAGGCGGCCAGGCCTTCCTTAAAGCGGGCATAGATGGAAAGGAGTTCGTCCCCTTCGGGCCGCTTGTAGGTGCCCTTCCGCTTGGTAGGGGCGCCGTGGTCTAAAACCACGACGTACCCCACCACCACCTCCGGGAAAAGCATCTGAACGGAGGAGACCTCCCCCACCAAGTCATCCAGGCGGTTAGGCCACGAACCCGAGGGGTTTCGCAGAATGGACTTGAGCGAAAGGAGGAGCCGGGGCTTTTTCGGGAGAGAGGGCTCCACAGGGTAGACCAAGCCCAGGTCCCAAGCTTTTTCCCGCGCCAAGCCTGGCACCTGGACCTCCGCTTCCAGATAGGGCCAAAGGCGGGACGGAAGGCGGTCCTTTAGCCGCTCTACCAAGTACTTGGCCAGGCCGCCTTGACGCCCGCTGTCCTGGGAGGAGGTACCCAGCACCCCTTGCAAAAGGCGCTCTAACTCCCTGGCTAGGTCTCGCTCCATCGCCAAACCTCCAGGGGTTCAAGCCGAGCCTCTGGGAGCTCCTGGGCGAAGCGCTTTTGGGCGAGCTCGGCGTACTTGGGCACGAGCTCCACCCCCAAAGCCCGCCTCCCCCACCGGGCAGCGGCGATAAGGGTGGTGCCGGTGCCGGCAAAGGGGTCTAGGACCACGTCCCCCACGAAGCTGAACATGCGCACAAGCCGCTCCGCCAACTCCAGGGGGAAGGGGGCGGGGTGGGCCTTGGTGCTCTCCCCCGGGATGTCGTCCCAGATTTGGCGGAACCAACGGGCGAAGAGGTCCTTGGGGATTCTGGAGGCTTCCCGTTGCTCGGGGGTGGGCTTGCGGTAGCCCCCGGGCTTCCGTTGCATCAGGATGTACTCCACCTCGGTCTTGATGATGGCCCCGGGCTCGTAGGGCTTGCCCAAGAAAAAGCCGGGGCGGTCCGCTTCTAGGGCGGCGTTGGTGTGCTTGTGCCAAAGGATGGGGTTCAGGTTGTCGAAGCCCATCTTCCGGCACCGCACCTGGATGTCGGCGTGGAGGGGAAAGACCAGGTGCCGCCCGAAGCGTTTCCGGGCCACGGCCACATCCCCCACCACCACGATGAGCCTGCCCCCAGGCACCAGTAGGCGGTACACCTCCCGCCAGACCCGGTCCAGCTCGTCCAAGAACGCCTCGTAATCCTCCACGTGGCCGAGCTGGCCGGGCACGTCCTCGTAGCGCTTCAGGGTCCAGTAGGGGGGAGAGGTGATGACCAGGTGCACGGAGGCCTCGGGCAACCGGCTGAGCACCTCCCGGGCATCCCCCACGTAGAGCGTGTGCCCTTTGGACGTTCCCACCCCTGCCGCCGGAAGGGCCTGGAAAGCGTTCATTGAACCCCAGTATATCCTTCCAAGCGGGTTTCCTCCGGCCACACCCCCCCACCGCCTCCCAAGCCCGCACCATATCCAAAGGCACGGGGGCTAGGAACTCCAGGATGCGCCCGGTGCGGGGGTGGGGGATTCTGAGCTCGTAGGCGTGCAGGGCTTGGCGGGGGATATGGGGGCTTTTCCTGCCGTAAACCTCATCCCCCAGGATAGGCGCCTTAAGGTGCTTCAGGTGTACCCGGATCTGGTGGGTGCGGCCCGTGTGGGGCCTGGCCTCCACCAGGGCGTAGGGCCCTGCGGTGGCGAGGACCCTAAACTCCGTCTCGGCGTACCGGGGAGCCACGCCCCCCACATGCATCTTGTGCCGCTCCACCGGGTGGCGGCCAATGGGGGCGATGAGGGCTCCCTCCTTGGGGTGCCCCTCGGTGAGGGCCAGGTAGCGCTTCATCACCAGCCGGTCGCGGAAGGCCCGGGAAAGGGCCTCCACCGCTCCCGGGTGTTTGGCCACCACCAAAACGCCGCTGGTGTCCTTGTCCAGGCGGTGGACGATGCCCGGGCGCACCCACTCGGGCCGTGCGGACGGCAGGGCTTCCGGAACCTCCAGGTACCGGCCCAAAAGGGCGTTCACCACGGTACCCGTGTAGACCCCGGGGGCCGGGTGGGTGAGGAGGCCCGGGGGTTTGTTCAGGACCAGGAGGTCCTCGTCCTCGTAAAGCACGGGGATGGGAAGGTCCTCCGGGACCACCATAGGGCGCTCCTCTGGGGGCTCCACCTGGACCTCTTCCCCCTTGAGGCGGTAGGCGGGCTTTTCCACCACCCGATTCCCCACCCGCACCCGGCCCTCGGCAATCCAGGCCTGAGCCCGGGCCCGGCTCACGCCGCAGGCCTCGGCCACCGCCTGGTCCAGGCGCACCCCCTCCGCCTGAAAGCGCACCACGGTCCCCATTGTAGGGCTAGAAGCTGTGCTCGGGGCCAGGGAAAACCCCTTCCCGCACCTCCTCGGCGTACTTTGCAAGGGCCTCTTGGATGAGCTTCCCCGCCTCCAGGTAGCGCTTTACAAAGCGGGGCTTGAACTCCCCATAAAGCCCCACCACATCGTGGAAGACCAGGACCTGGGCGTCCGTATGGGGCCCCGCCCCGATGCCCACGGTGTGGATGGAAAGCCGCTCTGTGATCTCCTTGGCCAAGGAGGCGGGCACCATCTCCAGCACCACCCCATAGGCCCCCGCCTCCTCCAAGGCCAAGGCCCCTTTCAGGATGCGCTCGGCCTCCTCTTTGCCCTTACCCTGGAGCCTGTAGCCCCCAAGCTGGCTCGCCGTCTGGGGGGTGAGGCCCACGTGCCCCAGGACCGGCACCCCGGCCCGGGTGAGGCCCTTGACAATCTCCGCCACCTCCTCGCCCCCCTCCAGCTTCACCGCATCCGCCCCGCCCTCCTTGAGGAGGCGCTCCGCCGCCCTCAAGGCCCGGTCCAGGGTGGCGTAGCTCAGGTAGGGCAGGTCCGCCACCAAAAAGGTCTCCGGGGCTCCCCGCCTGGCCGCCTTGGTGTGGTGGAGCATCTCCTCCAAGGTGACGGGGACGGTGGAGGGGTAGCCCAGCACCACCATGCCCAAGGAGTCCCCCACCAAGATGGCGTCCACCCCGGCGGCCTCAGCCAGCCGGGCCGTGGGGTAGTCGTAGGCCGTGAGGTAGACGAGCCTCTTGCCCTTAGCCTGGCGAAACTCCTTCACCGTGCGCCGCACGGGAAAAGGCTATCATGAAAGGGCGTGGAGGTTTACCCGGACCTTGCCCTAAGGCCCAAGACCCTGGACGAATACATCGGCCAGGAGAGGCTCAAGAGAAAGCTCAGGGTCTACCTCGAGGCCGCCAAGGCCCGGGGGGAGCCCCTGGAGCACCTCCTCCTCTTTGGGCCCCCCGGTCTCGGCAAAACCACCCTGGCCCACGTCATCGCCCACGAGCTCGGGGTGAACCTGCGCATCACCTCGGGGCCGGCCATTGAGAAGCCTGGGGACCTGGCCGCCATCCTGGCCAACTCCCTGGAGGAGGGGGATATCCTCTTCATTGACGAGATCCACCGCCTAAGCCGCCAGGCGGAGGAGCACCTCTACCCGGCCATGGAGGACTTCAAGATGGACATCGTCATCGGCCAGGGGCCGGCGGCGAGGACCATCCGCCTGGAGCTTCCCCGCTTCACCCTCATCGGGGCCACCACCCGCCCCGGCCTCATCACCCCGCCCCTTAGGAGCCGCTTCGGCATCGTGGAGCACCTGGAGTACTACAGCCTGGAGGAGCTTGCCCTTGGGATCAAGCGGGACGCCCGCCTCCTTGGGGTGGAGATCGCCGAGGAGGCCGCCATAGAGATCGCCAAGCGGAGCCGGGGCACCATGCGCATCGCCAAGCGGCTCTTCCGCAGGGTGCGGGACTTCGCCCAGGTGGCGGGGGAAGGGGTCATCACCCGGGAAAGGGCCGAGGAGGCCCTGGCCACCTTGGGGCTAGACGAGCTCGGCCTGGAGAAGCGGGACCGGGAGATCCTCGAGGCCCTCATCCTCCGCTTCGGCGGCGGCCCCGTGGGCCTCGCCACCCTGGCCACGGCGGTGTCCGAGGACCCCGGGACCCTGGAGGAGGTGCACGAGCCCTACCTCATCCAGCAGGGCCTCCTCAAGCGCACCCCCAGGGGGCGGGTGGCCACGGAAAGGGCCTACCGCCACCTGGGCTTTCCGCCGCCGGCGGAACCCCTTCTCTAGCATGATCCGGGCCACCTTGGAGGAACTGGACCTGGGCGAGCTCCTAAAGGCCCTCGCCGCCCAGCGGAAAAGCGCCGTGGTGGCCTTCCAGGGGCGCATCTATGGCCGGGTCCACCTCCTAGGCGGGCGCATCCTCTACGCCCGCACGGAGCCCGGGCCCCACCTGGGGGAGTACCTGGTGCGCCTCGGCCACCTGAGCCTGGAGGAGGTGCAGGCCCTGGTGGAGCGCCAGGGCCGGGAGAACCCCGGCACCCCCTTAGGGGCCTTGGCCCTGGAGCTTGGCCTCATCGGGGAGGAGGAGCTACGGGAGGCCCTGGAGGCCCAGGTCCTGGAGGCCTTGGCCACCCTCCTGGGGGAAAGGGAGGGGGAGATCTTGGCCGAACCCCTCACGGAGGGGAGCCAGGTGGCCCTGCCCCACACCCTGGACACGGACGCCGCCCTCATGGAGGCGGCGAGGCGCCTGGACGAGTGGCGCCGGGGCCAGGTGGACCCGGACGAGGTGCTCCACCTGGTGGAAGACCCCACCCGCCACCCCCTTTCCCCCGAGGCCTGGGCGGTGTTGGAGCACCTGGACGGGGTGCGCCGGGCGCGGAGCGTGGCCCTCCTTTCGGGCCTGCCGGAAGAAGCGGTGTACCACCTCCTCTTTGAGCTCAAAAGCCGGGGCCTGGTCCGCCCCTCCACCCTCCTGGCGGAGGACCCCTTGGTCCTCATCCTTTCGGAGAGCGGGGTGGTGCGGAGGCTCCTTTTGTACCTCCTCGAGGCCCACCGCTTCCGCGTCCTCCTGGCCAAGGACCTGGAGATGGCCCTGAGGCTCCTCAAGGAAAGGCCCAAGGGCGTCATCCTGCAAGGGGAGAAAGCCCTGGAGTGGGTCCGCAAAATCCGGGCCCACCCCGAAGGGAAACTGGCCTCCTTGTACCTGGTGAGCGAAACGCCCCCAGGCCTCCTCTTCCGCCCCCTAAGGGTCCTCCACCTGCCCAAGCCCCTTCGGGCCCAGGAGGTGCTTAAGGCCCTAAGCCCCCTGCGGCGGGGCTAGTTGGGCCGCCTGCCCTGGCGCAGGATGGCCTCCGCCCGCTCCCGGTAGGCGAGGAGGGCCTGGTGCCACTCGTCGGCAGGGTGGACATGGGGAAGCACCGCCTCGGCGCGGGCCAGGATCTCCTCGGGGGAGCGGTAGCCCAACTGGGCCAGGGTATCCACCACCATCTCCTGGGCCCCCACCCACTCCCGGCTTCCCTCCTCGGAAAGCTCCGCCGCCTTGCGGTAGTGGGCCAAGGCCTCCTCCAGGTGCATGAGGTCGTAGGCCACGTGGCCCAGGATGAGCTCCCCCGCCGCCTCCGCCCCCTGGGCCATGGCCTCCTTGGCCACGCTTTCCGCCTCCTGGTAACGCCCTTGGCGGTAAAGGGCCTCCGCCAGGTCCGCCAGGGCCTGGGCCCGGTAAGGGTAGCCCTCCTCTTCCACCAAGCGCCGGAGGTACTCCTCCGCCTCCAGGTAGGCCCCCTGGTCCAAGGCCGCCACCCCCATCTCGTGGAGGACATAGGGGCGCTCCTCCCCTTGGGCCCTCGCCAGGGCCTCCTGAAAGGCGGCCATGGCCTCCGGGTAGCGGCCTAGGCGCAGGAGGGCCTGGCCGAGGAGGAGAGGGGTGCCGTAGGCCTTGTGGCCGCTTTCCTCCTCCCTCCTCAGGGCCTCCTGCACCTCCTCGAGGGCGCGGTTGGGGTTTTCCAGGAGGAGATGGGCCCGGGCCAGGAGGTAGTGGCGGGTGGCGGCGTCTTCGGCGCCTTCCATCTCCCCCACCTCCTCCCTCGCTTCCTCCAAGGCGAGGAGGGCCCTTTCCCCCTCCCCCGCCTCCACCCACATGGCGGCGGCGTCCAGGAGGAGCCAGTAGCGCTCAAGCCCCAGGGCGAGCTCCGCCCCCCGCTCGTAGGCCATGGCCGCCTCCCGGTGGCGGCCAAGCCGCTCCAAAGCCCTCCCCTTAAGGGCCTCCGCCCGCCAGGCCAAAAAGGCGGGAAGCCCCTCCTTAAGCGTCCCAAGAACCTCCTCAAAGCGGCCTAGGTAAAAGAGGGCCTGGGCCTGGTGGTAGAGGGCCCGGGGATCCCCCGTGGGGAGGAGAAGGGGAAGGACTTCCCGCTCGCTTCGGCCCTCCAGGGCCAAAAGCTCCGCCAAGAGGGCCCGGTAGAGGGGGTTAAACTCCAACCCCCCAAGCTCATAGGCCTCCTCCAGGGCCTGGTGGGCCCGCTCCAGCCCCTCCTCCCCATAGAGGCTATGCACCTCGGCGAGGAGCAGGAGGGCCTCCCGGGCCTCCTCCTTGGAGCCGAAGAGGGCCTTGCGGGTAAGGCGCTCTATGGCGGTGTCGTAGTCCCCCTGGTGCAGGGCCTCGAGGACCCCCCTCATCGCCGCTAGAGGATACCACAGCCTTCAGTCCTCTCACCCGGTAAGGCGCTACCATAGGGCAAGGGAGGTAGATGTTGCCGCAACGCTTGAACCCCTTCACCCTAATCTTTCTGCTCCTCTTAGGCTACCTGGCCTACACCGCCTTCACCGGCCCCCCCGCCCCCACCCTCTCCTACACCGGCTTCCGGGAACTGGTGCGCCAGGGCAAGGTGGCCGAGGTCACCCTGGAGGAAACCCGCCTCCTGGGCACACTCAAAGAACCCGAGCGCTTCCCCACCCCCCAAGGAGGCACCCAGGTGGCCCGCCGCTTCCAGGTGCCCCTGCCCCCCGCCCAGGTGGCGGACCCCGAGCTCTTGCGCTTCCTGGAGGAAAACGGGGTCCGGGTGGTCACCAAAGCGCCCTCCTTCTGGCCGCAACTCCTCCTCTACGTGGGACCCACCCTCCTCCTTATCCTCTTCTTCTGGTTCTTCTTCATGCGGGCCCAAGGGGGGGCGGGCCAGGTGATGCAGTTCGGCCAAAGCCGGGCCAAGCTCTACGGCAAGGAGCGGAAGGTGAACACCACCTTCAAGGACGTGGCCGGGCACGAGGAGGCCAAGCGCGAGCTCATGGAGGTGGTGGACTTCCTCAAAAACCCCAAGAAGTACCTAGAGCTAGGGGCGGAGATCCCCAAAGGCGTCCTCCTGGTGGGCCCCCCGGGCACGGGCAAGACCCTTCTGGCCCGGGCGGTGGCGGGGGAGGCGGGGGTGCCCTTCTTCTCCGTCTCCGCCAGCGAGTTCATGGAGATGTTCGTGGGGGTGGGGGCGAGCCGGGTGCGGAGCCTCTTTGAGGACGCCCGCCGCAACGCCCCCAGCATCATCTTCATTGACGAGCTGGACTCCATCGGCCGCAAACGGGGAGCGGGCATCGGGGGCGGCCACGACGAAAGGGAGCAGACCCTGAACCAAATCCTTTCCGAGATGGACGGTTTTGAGAAGGACACCTCCGTCATCGTCCTCGCCGCCACCAACCGCCCCGACATCCTAGACCCCGCCCTCCTCCGCCCCGGGCGCTTTGACCGCCAGGTGGTGGTGGGCCTTCCCTCCTTGGAGGAGAGGAAGGACATCCTCCTGGTGCACATGCGGGGCAAGCCCATCGCCGAGGACGTGGACGCCCTGGAGCTCGCCCACCTCACCCCGGGCTTCTCCGGGGCCGACCTCAAGAACCTGGTGAACGAGGCGGCCCTCCTCGCCGCCCGGGACGGGGAAAAGAAAATCCGCAAGGAACACTTCCTCAAGGCCCTGGACAAGATCGTCCTGGGCCTGGAACGCCCCGCCCTCAAGCTTTCCCCCGAGGAGAAGCGGGCCGTGGCCTACCACGAGGCGGGCCACGCCGTGGTGGGCGAGGTGCTGCCCCACGCCGACAAGACGGAAAAGGTGTCCATCGTCCCCCGGGGCATGGCCCTGGGGGCCCGGTGGAGCAAGCCGGAAGAGCGGGTCCTGGTCTCCCGGGAGCACCTCATGGACGAGCTTTCCGTCCTCATGGCGGGCCGGGTGGCGGAGGAGCTTTTCACCGGCACCGTGACCACCGGGGCCCAGGACGACTTCAAGCGGGCCACCCAGATCGCCAAGCGCATGGTCCTGGACTGGGGCATGGGGGAGCACTTCAAGAACATCGCCTGGGGCTCGGACTCCGGCCCCATCTTCCTGGGCGAGGAGATCGCCAAGAAGAAAGACCACTCCGAGGAGACCGCCCGCCTCATTGACCAGGACATCCGCAAAATCCTGGACGAGGCCTACGCCCGGGCCCGCGAGGTCCTCCTGGCCCACGCCGAGGCCATGCACCGCCTGGCGGAAGAGCTCCTCCGGGAGGAAACCATCCCCGGGGAAAGGGTGCGGGCCATCCTGCGGGAAACGCAGGCGGTGCAGAGGGCGGAGGAGGCTTAGCAAAGCCCGGGCAAGGCGGCCCGGGCCTCCTCCAGCTCCGCCCGGGCCCTCCCCTCGTCCCAGCCCAGGAGGGGGGCCATGAGGGCCACCACCCGGGGCAGGGCCTCCCGCGCCGCCTCCTGGTCCAAAAGGGCCAGGCCCATCCGCCGGGCGAGCACGTCCAGGGGCTTCTGGGCAAGCTCCTCCCGCACGGCGTAGACCACCTCCCCCTCCAGGTAAGGGCGCCCGGGCAGGAGGGGCCTATCCCCCAGGGCCGCCACCGCCTGCGCCTCCCTGCCGTAGGTGCGGTAGAGGTGTTCCGCCACCCCCTCGGGGAGGTCCAAGGGGGGCTTGGGGCCAGCCCCCAGGAGGGGGGTGGCGTGGGAGGGGGAGGGGGGAAGCCCGAGGCCCAGGTCCCGGTCCAAGCGGTCCACGAGGTCCTGGGCCATGAGGCGGAAGGTGGTCCACTTGCCCCCCGTGAGGGTGTAAAGCCCCCTTTCCTCGGCGATGAGGTGGTCCCGCACCAAAAGCCGCGTCTCCCCCCGCCCCACCAGGGGCCTAAGGCCGCTCCAGACCGCCCGGATATGGGGGGAGAGGTCCCCCAGGTAAGGCCTCACCTCCTCCAGGAGGTAGGCCACCTCCTCCTCCTTGGGCAAGGGGCAGAAGCTGGCCTCGGCGGGCCGGTCGGTGGTGCCCAAGAGGGCCTTTCCCCGGTAGGGCAGGAGGAAGAGAACGCGGCCGTCCCGGGTCCTGGGGAGGAGGAGGCCCGTCCTGAGCGGGTAGTCCAGGACCAGGTGGGCCCCGCTGGAGGGGGTGAGGAGGGGGGGCAGGTGGGGGTCCAGGAGGCGGCGGGTAGCGTCGGTGAAGGGGCCCGTGGCGTTCACCACCGCCTTGGCGTGGACCTCCACCTCCCTTCCCGTGAGGTGGTCCCGCACCACCGCCCCCACCACCCTGCCCCCTTTCAGGAGAAAGGCGTGGGCCTCGGCGTGGTTCAGGGCCAGGGCCCCTCGCCTTAGGGCGGAGAGGAGGAGGGCCAGGACCAGGCGGTGGTCCTGGAACTGGCCGTCCCAGTAGAGGATGCCCCCCAGGGTGGGGGGTAGATCGGGGAAAAGTTCCGCCACCCCCCTCGGGGGGAGGTAGCGGGTGGGCCCAAGGCGCCTTTGCCCCGAGAGGAGGTCGTAGAGGAGGAGGCCCGTCCCGTAGTAGGGGAGCTCCAGGGGCCGGAAAAGGGGGGTGAGGAGGGGGAGGGGGTAGGCCAGGTGGGGGGCCAGGTCCATAACCACCTTGCGTTCCCGGAGGGCGTCCATCACCAGGCGGAGTTGCCTCCGGTCCAGGCGCCTCAGGGCCAGCTCCAGGTAGCGCACCCCCCCATGGAGGAGTTTGGTGGAGCGGCTGCTGGTCCCCGAGGCGAAGTCCCTGGCCTCCACCAAGGCCGCCTTGAGCCCCCTTAGGGTCGCCTCCCACAGGACCCCCGCCCCCGTGGCCCCTCCCCCTAGGACGAGGAGGTCCCAGGGCTCCTTCAGCCGTTCCCACAGGGCTTCCCGGTCGGCCATCTACCCCTCCTGGACCCAGCCCTTGGCCCGTTCCACCGCCCGACGCCAGCCCCGGTAAAGGGCCTCCCGCCTCGCCTCCGGCATCCGGGGCAGGAACCGGGCCTCTTCCCGCCAAAGGGCGGGAAGGTCCCCCAGGGAAAGCGCCCCCGCCCCGATCCCCGCCGCCCACGCCGCCCCCAGGGCGGTGGTCTCCGTGACCCTTGGCCTCAGCACCGGCACCCCCAGAAGGTCCGCCTGGATCTCCAGGAAAAGGTCGTTCTGCGCCATGCCCCCGTCCGCCTTCAGGGCCTTGAGCCCTAGCCCCGCCGCCCCCGCCATGGCCCAGGCCACCTCCCCCACGGAGAAGGCCACCCCCTCCAGGGCCGCCCGGGCCAGGTGGGCCCGGGTTGTCCCCCGGGTAAGCCCCAGGATGGCCCCCCGGGCGTAGGGGTCCCAGTGGGGGGCCCCAAGCCCCGTGAAGGCGGGGACGAAGTAGACCCCGCCCGCATCCTCCACCTGCCGGGCTAGGCTCTCCACCTCGTGGCTTTCCCCAAGGAGGCCCACCTCCCTAAGCCACCCCACCGCCGCCCCCGCCACGAAGACGCTTCCCTCCAGGGCGTAGGCCGCCTTGCCCTCCAGGTGCCAGGCCAAGGTGGTGAGGAGGCCCCCCTCCGCCCAGACGGGCCGCTCCCCCGTGTTTAGGAGGAGGAACGCCCCCGTGCCGTAGGTGCACTTCCCCTCCCCCGCCCCCAAGGCCGCCTGCCCCAGAAGGGCCGCCTGCTGGTCCCCCAGGACCCCTCGGATGGGAATAGGGGCCCCCAAAAGCCCGGGCAGGGTCTCGCCAAAGTCCCCGTCCGAGGGCCGCACCTCGGGGAGGAGGGCCTTCGGGATACCTAGCACGCGGAGGAGTTCCTCGTCCCAGGTCAGGGTTTCCAGGTGGAAGAGGAGGGTGCGGCTGGCGTTGGTGGGGTCGGTGGCGTGGACCCTGCCCCCCGTGAGGTTCCAAAGGAGCCAGGTGTCCACGGTGCCGAAGCACACCTCTCCCCTCTCCGCACGCTCCCTTAGCCCAGGCACGCGCTCCAAAAGCCAAAGGAGCTTGGTGGCGGAGAAGTAGGGGTCCAGCAGGAGCCCCGTGCGCGCCCGGAAAAGCCCCTCCAACCCCCGCTCCCGCAGGGCCTCGCAAAGGGAAGCGGTCCTGCGGTCCTGCCAGACGATGGCGGGGTGGAGGGGCCGCCCCGTATCCCTCTCCCACACCAGGGTGGTCTCCCGCTGGTTGGCGATGCCCAGGGCCAGCACCGCCTCCGGCCCCACCCCCGCCCGGCGCAGGGCCTCCTTGGCCGCCCAAAGCTGGCTCTCCCAGATCTCCCAAGGATCGTGCTCCACCAAGCCTGGCTCGGGGTAGTGCTGGGCAAAGGCCCGCTGCGCCACGGCCACCACCTCCCCCTCCAGGGTGAAGAGAATGGCCCAGCTGGACGTGGTGCCTTGGTCTAGGGCTAAAAGGTATTTCATAAAACCTCCCTAAGCCGCTTCGCCGTTTCCTCGGGCAGGGCGTCCACCACGAAGGTGCCCGCCCCAAGTTCCGTCCCCGCCAGGAACTTGAGCTTGTCCTGCGTGCGCTTGGGGGGGTAGAACTCCACGTGGAAGTGGAAGGTGCGCTCCTCCCCCAAAGGGGCGGCGTGGAAGGCCATCACGTAGGGAAAGGGTTCGCCAAAAAGGGCATCGTACCGGGCCACCACCCGGCCCAGAAGCCGGGCGAAGGCCGCCATCTCCTCGTCGGAAAAGGTCCAGGGCCCCGGGTGGCGCTCCCAGGGAGCAAGCCAAACTTCATAGGGGTAGCGGGCGAAGGGGGGAACGAAGGCCAGGAAGCCTTCCTCCTGGTCTATCCAGTAGGCCTCGAGGCGGGGAAAAAGCTCCTGAAGCACGGGCCGCTCGCGGAAGGCGGCGCTTTCCCGCTCCAAGATGGGGGGCACAAAGGGATAGGCGTAGATCTGCCCGTGGGGGTGGTGCAGGGTCACCCCTACCGCCTCCCCCCGGTTCTCAAAGGGCATGACGAAGCGCACCCCCGGGAGGCTATAGAGGGCCTGGTACCGCTCCCGCCACACCCAGGCCAAAAGAAGCCTCTCCTCTTCGGAAAGGGTGGCGAGGCTTCCCGTGTGGAGGGGCGTGTAGACCACCACCTCGCACCGGCCCCGGGCGGCCTCCGCGGGCACGGGGAGGCCAGCGGGGGGAGGGGGTGGGCTGGCAACCAGGGCGGGGAAGCGGTTCTCAAAGACCGCCACCTGGAAGCGGGTAAAGGGGATCTCCGTGGGGAAGGCCCCTTCCCGGCTTGGGCAAAGGGGGCAGTGCTCCTTCGGGGGAAGGAAGGTGCGCTCCTGGCGGTGGGCGGCGTAGACCACCCACTCCCCCCGCAAGGGGTGGTAGCGGAGGTGGGGGGCGGCGTGGAAGGCCTCCTCCCCCTCCGGCAAGGGCGCCTCCTCCAAGGGGCTTAGGCCGTAGAGGATGAGCTCCCTTCCGTCCCCTTTGCGGTGGTGGCGTTTAAAGAAGGGGGGCATAGTCCAGAACCTCCTCCCCGAAGCGGAAGCGGTAGGGACCGAGCCGCTCCACTCCTCCCTCTTCGGTCAAAAAACCCCGCAAGCGCACCTCCTCTTCCGGCAGAAGCCAAGAGGGGGGGTCCGAGGTGGCCTTAAAACCGGTATAACGCGCCAAAACCTCTTGCAGCCGCATGGTCTCTGGGGAAAGTAGGTTAAAACGGGTGCGGAAGAAAACCACATCGGGATCCACTTGAACGTTTTCCCGAAGCCAAAGCCGGTGCAAGGTGGTGCGCAGGGCGTTTCTGAGCCCGGGCCCCGTGGGGTCGCCGAGCCAGGTGGAGCGGTCCTCGTTGTCCCAGTAGGGGGCCACATCGGGACCTACCCTAAGCCCATCCGCCAACCCCAAAGAGGCCAAAACCGGAGCCCCACAGAAGAGGAGGTAGGCATCCCCCGCTGCCTGGCGTATCCGCTCCATAGCCACACGATACCGCCCCTCACCCTCCGCCCCGGGAAGGGATGCTGCATAGAGGAAGTCTAGCTTTAAGTAGTCATAACCCCAGGAGCACACCTTCCGGATGAGGCCCTCCACCCAGGCAAGAACCTCTTCCTTCCCCGCATCCAAAGCCAAAAGGGGCTTCCCCCAGTTGAAGCCCGCAGGAAGCGGCCGCCCCTCCCGGTCCCGGAGGAGCCATTCTGGGCGGGCGTGAACAATGGGGCTATCCGCCGTTACCAAGAAAGGGGCAAGCCAAAGCCCCGGCCGCAGACCCTTTGCCCGGATTCGCTCCGCCAGATAGGCCATGCCATGGGGAAAGCGCTCATTAGCCTCCCAGTCGCCCAGAGCTCTCTGCCAACCATCGTCTACCTGAAAGACCTCAAAGGGATAGCTGGCCACCTCTTCCAGAACCTGAAGGAGGCGCACCTCGCTTATGTTCGTATAAAAAGCGTACCAAGAGCACCAGACCCTAGGCGGCTTTCCCAAAAGGCGGCGAGGCAGGAGGCGGGCGTAGGCGGGAAACACCTCTTCTTCAGAACCCCAAGCCACGAACCACCCACCCTCTTCCCCCTCCATCCGGCCCAGGAGCAAATCCGGCCGGCCCAGGACCCGGGCCCCTACTCCCAAGGCACCCAGCAGGAGCACCCGGCCCTCGGGGCCGCGCAGGGCGCCGAGCCCACTGCCCCACCACTCTGAGGCACGAAGCAGGAAAGGGTCATCGGCCTGGGGCTGGCGTTCTGGAGGAAGAAGAGGAACCGGCGGCTGGGAAAGCGAAACCCAGGAAGCCAGGCTCCAGCTTTGCCAACCGTGCCGGAAGAACGCCTCTCCCCGAAAAGGGGGATAAACCCGTACCTCCCTGCCCTTGAGGTACAGCCCACCTGGGGCCGCTTTCACCTCCTCCGCTTCCAGGGCCACCTCGAGGCTCCCCACCTTTACCCGCATCCCTTAACCCTCCTCCCAAACCGCCACCTCGTACGGGGAAAGCCTAGGGCCTCCCAAGCGGAAGCGCACCCCCGAAGGAACGGGAAGAACCACCTCTTCGGGGCCATAGTTAAAGGCAAAAACCAAGTGGCCCCTCCACCGCAAGCGGAGCCCTGAGGGCAAGGGCTTTGGCGAAAGCCCTCCTTCCTGGGCCAAGCCTACCAACAGAGCACCAAGGAGCTCCGGGCTAGGCCAAGCAGCAAGGTACAGGTAGCGGCCCGCCCGGAACAAAGCCCCTAAACCATCCGCAAAACGCAACAGGGGGCTTAGATCCGTTTCCACCCACTCCCGCCACAGGCCCGAAGAAAACCGGCCCCAAGGTCCCTCTACCTCTTCCCGCAAACCCGGCGGCAAGCTTTCCACCCGCACCACCTTCAGCGGAAGCAAGGCCTGCAAAGGCCCTGGAGGGAGCCCTTGAGGAATATGGAAGTTCTCGTTTTTACTGCCACTCCTTGGACCAAAAAGCACGATACCATCGGCTTCCCTAAAGGCATTCAGAGCCTTCTCCCGCACAATGGGCAGGCTCGGCACCAACACCAGCCGGTACCCCTGCAAAGCAGCCCCCGGTGGAACGATATCCACGTCCAATCCGAGCCGCCTGGCTACGCTGTAGAAGAGAAACACCAAGGCCAGGTAGTTCCACTCAGCCCCATGGGGCTGGACCTCGTAAACCCAAGGGGCTTCGGGATCATAGACCAAGGCCACAGGGGCCTGCCCGGGAGGGGGTAAGGAAAGCGCGCCCAGCTCCTCCACCACCCGTTGCACCTCAAAGAAAGCCGCATCTGGGGCATAGTCCGGCCGGTGCAAACCGGCGTGCATCTGTTCTTGGGCAAAGGGCACCTGCCGCCACCGGAAGTAGGAAACCACCTCCGCCCCGTGCGCCAAAGCCTCCCAGGTCCAAAGGCGCACCATGCCCGGAGCGGGATTGGGGTTGTGGGGTGCCCAGTTCACCGGGCCCGGTTGCTGCTCCATCACCCAAAACCGTCCCCGTCCCACCGCGCGGTAAAGGTCGTGATGGAAAGCCGCCACGTCCGGGTGGCCCGTCCGGGCGTAGCGAAGCTTTTCCTCCTCCGGAAGGGGCATGAGGTCGGTGAAGCCCAAGGGATAGCTGTCCCAACTCGCAAAGTCCAAGTCCTCTCCCAAGGGGAAAGGATTTAGGTCCGTGAAGAAACCCATGAAATTGTGCGTGACGAACTTACCCGGGGCGTGCGCCCGAAGGATTTCCACCTGGAGGCGGTTGTAACGCCGTACCTGCTCCGAGGCAAAACGATAGTAGTCCAGAAGGTGACTCGGGTTGGCCTCAGCCACGGTGAGATTAGGGAGTTCTACCTCTTGGAAGGTACGGTAGCGTTGGCTCCAAAAAACGGTCCCCCAGGCCTCGTTGAGGACATCTATGCTCCCGTAGCGCTCCTCAAGCCACTTCCTGAAGGCATCTTGGCAGCGCTCGCAGTAGCAGCGCACCGTGCCGTGGCAGCCGTACTCGTTGTCCGTTTGAAATCCCGCCACTGCGGGGTGCTTACCGTAGCGTTCTCCTAAAAGCGTGACGATGCGGCGCGTTTCCTCGTGGTAAACGGGGCTACTGAAGCAGTAGTGGCGCCTCCCTCCAAAGCGGCGCCTACGCCCCTCCCTGTCCACAGGCAGGATCTCGGGGTAACGGTCCACCAGCCACTTGGGCGGCGTGGCCGTGGGCGTGCCCAGGACCACCTTTAGTCCCGCCTGGGCCAAGACCGCCACCGCCTCGTCCAGCCAGGCCCAGTCCAGACGGCCAGGCTCCGGCTCCAAAAGGGCCCAGGCAAACTCCCCCACCCGCACGTAGGCAAGCCCAAGCTCGCGCATCCGCCTAGCATCTTCAGACCAACGCTCCCTAGGCCAGTGTTCGGGGTAGTAGCAAACACCTAGCATAGCCTTACTCCTTTACCGCACCCGCGGTTATGCCCGCCACGAAATAACGCTGTAAAAAGAGGAAAAGCAACAAAAAGGGTACCGTCATCAAGGCCGAACCCACCATGATGCCTCCCCAGGAAACTCGGGTAAGCCCGATGAGCGTACCCAAGGCCACCGGGGCGGTATACATCTCCTTTTGCGAAAGCACCAGAAGGGGCCAAAGGTAATCGTTCCAGGCATTTAGGAAAAGGATGAGGGCCAGCGCCGCCAAGGCAGGGCGCACCAGGGGCAAGGCGATCTGGAAGAAGATGCGCACCTCCCCCGCCCCATCCACGCGGGCGGCGTCCAGGAGGGAAGAAGGAAGGGAAAGGAAAACCTGGCGCATGTAAAAAACCCCCAAAGCGTTGGCCAAAAAGGGCAGGATAACGCCCCAGAAGGTGTTAGTGAGCTTCAGGTCCCTGGCCACCAAGATGTATTGGGGAATGACCACCACAAAGTAGGGAATGGTGAGCGTGGCCACGATAAAGGAGAACACCAGGGCTTTAAACCGGAATTGGTACACGGCAAGGGCATACCCCGCCATGGCACTAAGCAAAAGTCCCCCTAGGGTGTAAAGCCCAGACACCACCACACTGTTTAAAAGCGCCCGCAGGAAATTGGTATCTGCCTGCAGGTTGGCCAAGTTCTGCCCGAAGGCCCCTCCCGGAAGGAGCGGCGTGGGTATACGAAAGATCTCCTCTTCGGGATGGGTAGCAAACACCACCATGAGCCACAGCGGCGCCAGCCACAAAAGGGCTAAGGGCAAAAGCCCAACGTGGAGGACCAAGGCGAGCCAAAAACGCTGCTTGCTCATCGCTCCCTCCATAGGCGCATCTGCAAAAAGGAGAAAAGCGCCGCCAAGAGGGCCACCGTGTAAGCGATGGCCGAAGCGTAGCCGAAGTTAAAGCTCCGAAAGCCCTGCTGGTACAGGTACACGCCCAAGGTCATGGTGGCGTTGCCAGGCCCCCCGCCTGTGATGAGGAAAGGCTCAGTGAAAAGCTGAAGGGTGCCGATGATGGAAAGGACCAGGGCAAAGAGAAGGACCGGCCGTATGCCAGGTAGGGTCACGTGCCAAAACCTCTGCCAAGGACCCGCCCCATCCAGCGCAGCCGCCTCGTAGAGTTCCTTAGGAATGCTCTGTAACCCCGCCAAGAGGATAATGGCGTTGTACCCTGTCCAACGCCAGGTCAGGGCAATGATAATCACAGCCATGGCCGGCCCGGGGGCATAGAGCCAGTCATACCCTGGATGCCCTAACGTCCGGAGAAGGGCGTTCACCGCTCCAAACTCCGTGTTGAAAAGGAGGCGAAAAACCGCAGAATACGCCACCGCCCCCACCACCACAGGGGCGAAAAAGGCAAAGCGGAAGAAACCCTTGGCACGCAAGAGGGCTGAGTTCAAGGCCAAGGCGAGAAGAAGGGCTAAGGCCAGCATCAAAGGCACTTGTACGAGAAGGATGAAGAGGGTGTTCTTGAGGGCGGTCCAGAAGAAGGGGTCTTGCAGGAGACGCCCCCAGTTGACACCCACCTCGAGGCGCCAAGGATAAACCCGGGTGTTCAAAAAGGAGAGATACAAGGAGTAAGCGATGGGCCAAGCCCAGAAAACCGCAAAGAGAAGGGCATAAGGGGTCAGAAAAAGAAAGGGGGCGATCCTCATGGCTTAGAAAAGGGGGCCATGGCCCGAGGCCATAGCCCCCGTTCGGCCCCTATCGGGCGATGGGCAGTCCCGTGGCCCGGCTAATCTGCCTGGCCGCCTCGTCCAAAGCCTCCTTAGCCGTCCTGTACTTCCCCGCCAGGAAGTCCGCCTGGATGGCGGTCATGATCTGCCGCGCTTCCTGGAAGTACTGCGTACCCCGCGCCGGTGGGATTTTTCCAAGGGTCCCTAAGATTGATTGCCAGATGGGTTGGTTGCCCCAGTAGGGCTGGGGTTGCTTAACGTAAGGATCGTTCAACGCTGGAAGGTAGGAAGGAACCAGACCGTACTCCCTGAGCATGGTTATCTGGCCCTCTGTGGTGGCCAAAGCGTGCCTGACAAACGCCCACGCTGCCTCTTTATTCCGGCTGGATGCGGGAATGGCTAACGCAGAACCGCCCAGGTTGGCTGCCCGCACCCCACCCTTGGTGGCAGCCGGCATCAGGTAAACGCCCCACTTTCCGCTCTGATCGGGAGCGTTCGTGCGGATGGTTCCTTCGTACCAACCACCGAACATGGCACTGGCCACGGTTCCGGCCTTGATGTACTGGATTTGCTCGTTCCAGCCCCCAAAGGCCACTACCCCTGCGTCCACAAGCTTCTTGATGGTATCCAAAGCGCGCACGCATCCCGGCTGATTCACCGTGACGGCGTTGCCCTGGTTGTTGAAGTAGAAGCAACCGTTCTGGTTGGCCAACATGCGGAACCACTCGTCGTCCTGGCCGTTGGCAATGGTGCCCATCTTCACCCGGCCTCCCGTGGCCTGGAGCATCCGCCTACCGGCCGCAAGGAAGTCATCCCACGTCTCTATCCTGTTGGGATCAATCCCTGCTTGCTGGTAAAGATCCCGGCGATAGAAGATGACCACTGGCCCGGAATCCCAGGGGATGGCGTAGATCCGATTCCCCACGGTGAGCTCGGTCCACTTGAACTCCGGAAAATCCCTCCGCAAGGCAGCCGCGCCGAGCCCAGCCAGGTCCGCAAAGCAGTTAGGGAAACGGCTCCAGAACACCTCGGCCTCGTTGTTCTCCACGGAATAAACGTCGGGCAGATCCACCCCGCCAGCGGCACACCCCGCCAGACCCCGGTCAAAAACCTGCTGGTTGCCCAGGTCCACTACCCTCACCTTCACGTTGGGGTAAAGCTTGTTGAAGCTCGGAATGGTAGCCTCCAAGGCTTTGGCGGCAATGTCCCAGCTCCATACGGTGATCTCGCCCCGCAACGAAGGGTTCTGCGCTAGAGCCAACCCCAAAAGGGTCGCCAACGCCACTAACCTTGCCCTCATGGCACCTCCTTTTCACCCCTAGGGGGGGTGTTCTTACCCTACTATTGGCTACGTTTTTTTGTCAAGTGTGACCTTCAAATATACTACGTAAGCTAACGAAATTTGCCAAAATATGCCTATGCCCACCCTCGAGGCCGAAGCCCGTCGGGCGAAGATCCTAGACCTTCTCAAGGAAAAGGGGCAGGTACGCGTGGCGGAGCTGGCCAAGCTTTTAGGAGTTTCCCAGGTTACCGTCCGGGCGGACCTGGACGCCCTGGAGCGAAGCGGCCGTCTTAGGCGGCTTCGGGGCGGAGCGGTCCTCTGGGAAGCCCGCCGTGCCGAGCTTCCCCTAGAGATCACCCGGACCCTTCACGCCCGGGAAAAGGAAGCCATTGGCAAAAAGGCGGCAAGCCTGGTAAAAGACGGGGACGTCATCCTCCTGGACGTAGGGTCCACCACCACGGAAATGGCCAAGGCCCTTTCCCCCAACCTGCGGGACGTGGTGGTCATCACAAGCGCCCTCAACATCGCCCTGCTTCTGGAGAGTCATCCAGGCATCACGGTCATCGTCACCGGAGGAAGGCTCAGACCCCTACAACATTCCCTTGTCAACCCATTCGGCACCCTGCTCTTGGAAGAATTGAACGCCGACAAAGCCTTTCTGGGGTGCAACGGCGTCCACCCCGAGCGGGGCTTCACCAACACCAACCTGGAGGAAGCAGAGGTAAAGAAGGCCATGGTGCGGGCTGCGAGGGAAGTGTACTTTCTGGCGGACCACTCCAAGCTCCTCCAAGTGGCTGCCGCGCGCATCGCTCCCCTCGAGGCCGCCACCGCCCTCATCACAGACCGCAAAGCAGGAAAGGAAACCTTGGAAAGCCTTCGCCAAGCCGGGCTACAGGTGGAAATCGCCTAGCCCTACCAAGCCTCTCCAGGCGGCACCAAGGGTTCCAAGTAGACCAGTTCCACCACCTGCCGCGACCAAAGCCTTTCCCCCTCCCAGGCCTCCCCCACCAGGCGGTACCTCCCTGGAGGAAGCCTGCGCAGGGCTTCGGCCACCCTCATGAGGCGCTCTTGCGCTTCCCAGGGGCTTTCCCAAAGCTCCCCCAGGCTGAAAAACCGCCGCACCTCTCCCCCCGCCACCGCCACCTCGCCCTCCCAAAGGGGCAAAGCCACCGGGCCCTCCAGGGCCAGGGCCACCCGCAGGGTTAAAGGGCGCTCCAGGTCGTTCACCAGCCACGCCTCCCACAACGGCACGCCGCCCACCTCTAGCCGCTCCCGGTAGGGCACCAGGGAAAGGAGAACGGGGCTACTCGCCTCCTTTAGGGCGTGAAATCCCTTCTTGGGGATGCGCTCCACGTCCAAGACCGCCCAGGTAATCCCCTCCCAAGGCTCGGCGAAGAGGAACTGGAAGTAGCCCACCACCTTTCCCTTGGCCCGGCGGTAGACGTGGATGGCGAAGGAAAGGAGCCGGGCTTGGTAAGCCTGGGAGTTCTCCACAAAACTTTCCAAAGATGTCCCCATCTCCACCCCCGCCACCCGGAAGGTTTCGTGGGGCTGGAAGTTGTGGTACGCCCACACCTCCCACTTGGGAGGCCAGGCAGCCTCCCCCAAGACCCGGCGCAACAGCTCCGCCCGGGGAAGGGCCTGGGCTCCAAACTCCGAGGGCAACGGGGCCCCTGGCAGGGCCAAGAAGTCCCTAAAGTGCCCCCAGTACCACCCGGGGTAAGGGTGCTCCCGGAAATCGGAGGCCTCCTTCACCAAGCGGCTTGGGTCCTGGGCCCGAAGCTCCGCCGCCAAAAGGGGTCCCAAGGCGTGGCGGTTATGGGTGGGCTCGTTTTGGGCACACCAAAGGTAGATGGAAGGATGCGCCCCGTAGTGTTCCACCATGGCCCGCACCTGGCGCACCGCCTCCTCGGCGAAGGCCTCGTCCGGGGCATAGCCCCACTGCAAGGGAAAGTCCTGCCAGACCAAAACCCCTTCCCGGTCACACACCTCGTAAAAGACCGGATGGGTGAGGTGGGCGTGGACGCGAACCGCATTGAGCCCTGCTTCCTTCAACAGGGCCACGTCCTTCTCCGCCAAGGCCTGGGAGTAGGCGGCAAGCCACTGGGTGGGGATGTGGTTGGTGCCCCGCAGGAAAAGGCGCCTCCCGTTCAAGAGGAGCCAGCCCTCCTCATCCCAAGCCACGGTGCGGAAACCCAAGGGTGCGGAAACCCGGGCCTGGGCCAGTTCGGCCTCGAGGCGAAAAAGGTGGGGAAAGCCCCGCTCCCACACCTCCCAAAGGGGCATCTCCGGCAGGTCCCACACCACCTCCCGGTACCCCCGCCCCGCATCCCCCCGCAGGCCCACCTCTTGGGTCCACGCCTCCCCGGGGAAGTTCTCCGGGGAAAGGCGGAGCAAAACCCGCTCCGCAAAAGGCCTCGGGGCATCCAGAAGAAGCCGCACCAGGAGCCGCCACCCCCCGGGCCTGGGGTGAAGCCGGTGGGTGAGGTGGAGGAGGGCCACCTCCTCCCGGAACACCACCTCCACCCCACCCCATAGCCCCCCCGTGCCCCGCTCCTGCCCCCGTGGGCTAACCCCCCCAGGCCGGCAGTCGTGCTGGCCCAAAACCCCCTTGATCTGCCGCTTAAAGCGGGGCCACTGGCCTAAGGGCTCTTTGGGGGCGGAAACCCGCAGGTAGAGCTCCTTCCCCGGGGGAAGCTCCAAAAGCCAGGGGAAAAAGTAGCCCTCGTGCCGCCCCAAGAAGCGGCCTTCCAGCCAGGCCTCCTGGTAGTAGTCGCCCAAGGAACGCAGAAACCTCCGTGGACCCCCCTCGGGTAGGGTAAGGCGGTACCAGCCCACCTCCGCCTCCAGGCCCTCGAGGGTCCACTGGTGGGGCAGGGCCACCTCCCGCCAGCCTTCTTCGGGCAGCGCTTCCGGTTCGCCCGCAGGGTGGGCCAAGAAAAGGGCGCTTTTTAGCCTCATTCCCGCACCTCGTGGGGAAAAAGGGCAGCGAGAAGGTAGGCGAGGAGGATAGCCACCCCTGGGATCACGGAAACCAAAAACCGGAACGCCAGACCCGGGTTCGGCCCCGGGTTCTCCCCGCTCACGTAGCCGAAAAGGGGGCCCAGGAGGGCGAAGGCCAGGCCCACCAAGGCCCCCGAGGCCCGCCCCAGAAGGCCCACCAGGCTGTAGTAGGCCCCTTCCCGCCGGGTGCCGGTGCGCTCGGCGTCCAGGTCAATCACCTTGGCCATGACCACCTCCCCCGTGACCCGCACCCCGGCGAAGCCCACCCCCACCAGGGCCCCCACCAGGAGGGCCGACCCTAACCCCTGGGGCAGGAAAAGGAACAGGGCGGCCAACCCCATGACCAAATGGGCGAGCCGCCAGGCCCGCTTCCCCCCTAGCCGCCTAGCCATTACGCCCCAAAGGAAGACCGAGGGCAAGGCCACCAGGAAGACGGCGGCGAAGAGGAGGCTGGTGGCCGCCTCGGGCAGGCCCAGGCTGTGCTTGGCGTAAAAGGCCATCCCCGTCTGGATCACCGTGCGCCCGAACTCAAAGAGGAGGCCCACCAAGGCCGCCACCCAGAAGGCCCGATTCCCCAGAACCAGGCGGAACGAGGCCCAAAGCCCGAGGGAACTCCCCGCCTTCGGGTCTTCCTCCACACCCCTCAGGAAAAGAGTAAAGGCGATCGCGGCCAGGAGGGCAAAGAGGAGGGCCATCCCCCCAAAGCCCACCTGGGCGTAGACCACGGGAGCGAGGGCGATACCGAAGATGAGGCCGAAAAGCTCCGTCCCGCGCTTCCAGGCGGCGGCCTGGGCCCGCTCGCCCAAGCCCCGAAACACCTCGGGGAAAAGCGCCCCGTAGTTGGTCCAAACCACGGTGGCTAGGGTTTCATAGAGGAAGATGGCCAAGGCGAAGTAGTAGGGGAGCACGCCGGGGCTTTTGGCCCAGTCCGGCACCCAAAAGACCAGGAGGTAGGCCAACAGGAAGAGGGGAACGCCCACCCAAAGCCAAGGACGCCGCCGGCCCCAGGGGGTCTTGGTCCTATCGGAAAGGTGGCCAAAGAGGGGGTCATTGAGGGCGTCCCAAAGGGCGTACACCCCCCGGGCCAGGGCGTAGAAGGCGGCGGAAAGCCCAAGCCGCTCCAGGTAAAAGAAGGCCAAATAGGTGCCGAAGCTCTCGGAAACCAGGGTAAGGCCAAGCTGTCCCGCTGCGTAGCGCCAAGGCTTCATAAGGCCTCCCGCACCGCTTTCCAGGTCAGGGGATGAAACTCCGCCAGGACCCGCCGCACCTCGGGGTGGGAAAGGGCGAAATAGTCCGCCTCCCGGCTAGGCCAGTCGGGGAGGGCCCGGCCTTCGGGGGTGGGAAGGGCGCTGTGGTGGACCAGGTAGTAAAGCCCGGGAGGCAGGTGGGCCAGGTTCAGGTAAAAGCCAAGCCGCTCCTCGGGCGGGCCGCCGTAGGGGTCCAGGAAGCGCACCTTGGGGTAGGGGGCTTCCACCAAAAGCCGCTCCAGCTCGGGAAGGAAGGCCTCAGGTACCCCCAAACCCTCCAGGCCATCCGGCACCAAGGGCACCAGGCCATACGCCTCGGCCAGGCGCAGGTAGATCTCCGCCAGGTCGGGCCGGAGCACCGCCCCTTGGTGGCTATCCAGGTGGGTGGGGGAAAAGAGTCTCTTGGCCGCTTCAATCTGCGCCCGAAGCTCTTTTTCCACCTCCTCTGCCCGGGCCCGCCGCCAGAGGTCCTCGAGGGTGGCCGGAAAGTAGCCGCCCTCGTCCTTAAGGCTCTCCCCTCCCGTCAGGGGGCGGAGGCGGGGTGCGGCCCACTCGCTGGTGAGGGTGAGGTGAACCCCTAGGTCCACACCCCGCACCTGGGAGGCCCAGGCCCCCGGGACCATGACGCTCCCCGTGGGCAGGCCCAGGGCGAAAAAGGCAGCGTTCTGGGCGTGGGTTAGCCCCAGGTCATCGTGGTGCAAAAGGAGAACCCGCCGCCCCTTTAGGCCGAGCCGCTCCAAAAATTCCACAAACACCCCCTTTCCTTATGCCCTCAGCTTACAGGAAAGGGGGCCCAGGCCTACGCCAACGCCAGCTCCACCAGCCGCCTGAGGAGCTCGGGGTAGGGCAGCCCGCCCGCCGCAAAGAGCCGGGGATACATGCTGGTGGGGGTGAAGCCGGGAATGGTGTTCACCTCGTTCAGGTAAAGCTCCCCATCCGCCAGGAAGAAGTCCACCCGGGCCATGCCCCGGATCCCGAGGAGGCGGTAGGCCTTTAGGGCCAGCTCCTGCACGGTCTCTTGGGTACCCGGGTCTATGGGCGCTGGAATCAAAAGCTCCGCCCGGCCCGGGGTGTACTTGGTCTCGTAGTCGTAAAAGGGGGCCTGGTAGCGCACCTCGCCCACGGGGCTCGCCTCACCCAGGATGTTCCCCAAAACGCCCACCTCCAGCTCCCGCACCCCTTCCAGGGCCTTTTCCACCACCGCCTTGACATCATGGCGGAAGGCCTCCGCCAAGGCCGCTTCCAGGTGGGCGTAGTCCTCCACCCGGGTGATGCCGATGCTGGAGCCGGTGTTGGCGGGTTTCACGAAAAAGGGCGGTTCAAAGGGAATAAAAGGCCTCTCCCCCCGGTAAAGGGCCACCCAGGGAACCACGGGAATGCCCGCCTGGGCCAGGACCCGCTTGGAGAGGTCCTTGTCCATACAAAGGGCACTCGCCGCCACCCCCGCCCCCACATAGGGCTTGCCCAAGAGCTCCAAAAAGCCCTGCACCGTCCCGTCCTCCCCAAAGCGGCCGTGGAGGAGGGGAAAGACCACCTGGTACCGGTCCCAGTCTAGGGAAGGCGGGAAGGGGAGGCGGCCCAAAGGGGCTACCCCAGCCTTAAGGGCCGCCTCCGCCTCTTCCCCCAAAAGCCAGCGCCCATCCTTGGCGATGACCGCAAGCTCCGTGGGAAAGGGCATGTGGCGAAGGACGCCCTCGGCGGAAAGCAGGGAAACCTCGTGCTCGGGGCTTTGGCCCCCGGCGAGGAGCAAAACGGTGGGCTCGGCCATACCCCAAGCTTAGCGGTTTTCCCGCAGGTCCAGGCCGTTGTAGCGGTCGGCGCAGGGGAGAAGCCCCCGCTCCACCCAGCAGAGCACCGCCTCCTTGGCCGCCTCCAATACCCTTTCCAAAAGGGGGAGCTCCTCGGGAGCGAAGGGGGAAAGCACGTAGGCCGCTCCTAGCTCCTTGGCAGGGGGCTTGCCGATACCCACCCTTAAGCGGTGGAAGGCCAAGGTACCCAGGGCCTCGGCGATGGAGGCCACCCCCCGGTTTCCCGCAGGGCTTCCCCCCGCCTTTAGGCGCAGGCGGCCCAAGGGGAGGTCCATCTCGTCGTGGACCACCAGGATGCGCTCGGGAGGGATTTTGTAAAAGCGGGCCAAGGGGGCCACCGCCTGGCCCGTGAGGTTGTAGTAGGTGAGGGGCTTCAGGAAAAAGCCCTTCTGCCCCCCCACCTCCGCCTCCGCCAAAAGGGCCTCCCCCTTCTTGCGAAAGGGAAACCCCAGCCGGTCCAAGACCATGAAGCCCACGTTGTGCCGGGTATGGGCGTAGCGCTCCCCGGGGTTGCCTTGCCCCACCACCAAGAACATGGCCCTAAAAGAAAGCGGGGAGCCCAAGCCCCCCGCCCCCAAGGGGGAGGCTAGGCCTCCTCCTCCTTCTTGCCCTTCTTGATGACCTCGGGCTCGGCGGGGGCCTCCGCCGCCTCGGCCGCCAAGCGTTCCACGTCCTCCGGGGGCACCACGGCGGCGATGGTCTCCTCGGGGGAGATGGCGAGTTTTACCCCTTCGGGCAGCTTCAGATCGGCGGCGTGGAGGCTATCCCCGATGCCGAGGCCGGAAACGTCCACCTCAATGTACTCGGGGATGTTGCGGGGAGAAACCCGCACCAGGATGTCCCGGTGCACCTCCTGGAGCACCCCGCCCTCCCGCACCCCCTGGGGCGTGCCCACGAAGCGCAGGGGCACATACATCTCCACGGGCTCGTCGGAAAGCACGTAGAAGTCCACGTGTTCCGGACGGCGGCGGCGCTTGTCCAGGTTCACCTGGCGCACCAAGGTGGGGAGCTCCTTGCCGTCAGGGAGTTCCAGGACAATCACATGGTGGATGGAGGCCTGACGGAAGACCTTGTCAAACTCCCCCAGCTCCACGTAGACCTTCTGGTTCAGGCTCTTGTTGTACATGACCCCGGGGAGCTTCCCCGCACGCCTTAGGGCGGCGGGCTTCTCCCCCTCCCGGTAATAGGCCTTTAGGCGGTACTCCATGGCTCCTCCTCGCACGCAAAACCCTGCCCCCCCAAGGGGCGCACAAAGGAAAGCTTACCACATCCCCCTAGATGAGGGCACTCACCGACTGGTTGGTGTGCACGTGGCGGATGGCCTGGGCGAGGAGCTCGGCGGTGGAAAGCACGGTGTAGCCGCCGTCCTTTAGGGGGATGGTGTCGGTGAAGACCACCTCCCGGATGGCGGGGTGGGCCAGGTTTTCCCGGGCCTCCCCCACCAGGACGGGGTGGGTGGCCATGACCACCACCTCGGGCAAGGCCCCCGCCTGGAGAAGCGCCTCCACCCCCCGCCTTATGGTCCCGCCCGTGGAGACGATGTCGTCTATGATGAGGGGCCTTTTCCCCTGCACGTCCCCGATGACGTAGGTGACGGAGGTCTCCTTGGGCCCGTGGCGGCGCTTGGCCAGCATGGCCAGGGGTAGCCCAAGCCGTTCAGCGAGCCGCCTGGCCTCCTCCGCCCGGCCGGCGTCGGGAGAGACCACCACGGCGTTTTCCGCATAGCCCCTTTCCTGGAGGTAGCGGGCGAAGAGGCGCACGGCGGAAAGGTGGTCCACGGGGATGTCAAAGAAGCCCTGGATCTGGGGGGCGTGGAGGTCTATGGCGATGATCCGGTGGACCCCCACCCGCTCCAAAAGCCCCGCCACCAGCTTGGCGCTCACGGGCTCGCGGCCCTCCGTCTGCTTGTCCTGGCGGGCGTAGCCGAAGTAGGGGATGACGGCGTTGATGCGGCCGGCGGAGCTCCGCCTTGCGGCGTCCGCCAGGAGGAGGAGTTCCATGAGGTGCTCGTTCACCGGGGGACAGGTGGGTTGGATGAGGTAGACGTCGTCCCCCCGGACGCTCTCCAATAGCCGCACCCGGATCTCCCCGTCGGGGAAGCGGTCCACCAGGGCCTTGCCCAAAGGCACGCCTAGGGCCTCGGCGATCCTTTGGGCCAAGCCCGGGTGGGCGTTACCCGTGAAGAGGCGGATTTGCATTGGAACCCCCCTCTTAGTATACGAGGGCCCGGGCCAGGAGGCCGAGCCGCCTCGAGGCCTCCCGCAAAAAGGCCTGGAAGTCCCCTTCCGCCCCCTCCCCCGCCCCGTCCGTCACCGCCCGCACCAAGGCCATGGGGTGGCGGAACCGGTAGGCCACCATGAGGGCAGCCGCCCCTTCCATCTCCACGGCGTGGGCCCCGTGGAGGGCGCGAAGCCTTTCCGCCTCCTTCCGGTCCGCCAGAAACCGGTCCCCCGTAGCCACCACCCCCCGCCTCGAGGGCAGGCCCAGGGCCAAGGCCGCCCCTTCCGCCCGCTCTAAAAGGTGGGGGTCCGAGGGGAAAAAGCGCACCCCCAGGGCGGTCTCCCCCGGGGCCCGGCCAAAGGGGGTGAGGTCCACGTCCCACTGCACCGCCCGCTCCGCCAAAAGGAGGTCCAGGGCCCTAAGCCCGGGGTCCAAGGCCCCCGCCACCCCCAGGAAGAAGCTCTCCTTGGGAGCGAAGCGGGTGAGAACGTGGGCCACGGCCATGGCCGCCGCCACCTTGCCCACGCCCGTTTCCGCCACCAAAACCCCCTCGCCCCGGTAAAGGGGAAAGGGGGCTTCCAGGAGCACCCCCGCCCCCAGGGCCTCCCGGATGGCCCCCGCCTCCTCGGGCTCGGCGGCGAAGAAGGCCGTCACCGCCCCTCCAAGGGAACCGTGGGCTGCACCCGAAGCCCCGCCTTCAGGACCCTTTCCGCCCAAGCCTTAGCCCCTTCCAGGTCGTGGTCCCGGTAGTTGCCGCACTCCCTAAAGCTCGCCCCGGGAATGGGCCCCTGGTGGAGCAAGACGTCGCGCAGGGCCCTCTCCAAGGCCACCAAGACCCGCTCCTCGTCCAAGGGGCCTTCCGCCACCAGGTAAAACCCCGTCCGGCACCCCATGGGGGAAAGGTCAATGACCCCTTCCAGGTGGTCCCGCAGGTACCCGGCCAGGAGGTGCTCCAGGGTGTGGAGGCTGGCGGTGGGAATGGTTTCCCGGTTGGGCTGAGCGAACCGCAGGTCGTACTTCTCCACCACCCCGCCTGCCAAGGGCTTCCTGCCCGCTAGGCGCACATAAGGAGCCTGGACCTTGGTGTGGTCCAGGGCGAAGCTCTCCACCTCGGCCATGCCCTCATTACACACCATCTCGGGGGAAAATGAGGGCATGCAGAAGCCCAAACTGCAAAGCGCCTCGGAGCTTGCCGCCAAAGCCCCCCCGCTCAAAGGGGTGCCCACGGGGGTAAAGGGCCTGGACGAGCTTTTCTTCACCCTAGACCCCACCACCCTCAAACCCAAACCCCTAGGGGGCTTTCCCCAAGGGGCGGCGGTGCACGTCACCGGGGTTTCCGACACGGGGAAGAGCCTTTTGGCCGAACAGTTCGCCCTTAAACAGGCGGAACGGGGCGAGGCCGTGCTCTTCGTCACCACGGAAACCCCAGCCCCTCTCTTGGTTCAGGGCTTGAAGCTCCGGGCCAGGGCCATGGGGCTTAAGGAAAAGGTCCTGGAGAACGTGCTCATCGCCGATGCCGCCACCTATACCGCCCTTCGCGAGGACCTCCAGGCCCTTTTCGCCACCCTCGAGGAAGGCCTTGCCCAAAACGCCCGCCACCTGGTGGTGGACTCCCTCACCGGGCTTTACGAGGCCAAGGAGATCGCCGCCCGGCAGGTGGTGCGGCAGGTGTACGCCTTCAGCAAACGCCACGACCTCACCGCCGTCATGGTCAGTCAGAAACGCTCCGGCCACGAAGAGCTTTCCGCCGAGGCCGCCGGCGGCTATGCGGTGAGCCACATCTTGGACGCCACCGTGGTCCTGGCCAAGCTCCTGGTGATGAACCCCGCCCAGGCCAAGCTCTACCGGGTGCCCTTGGGGGAGGTGGTGCGCTTCCTGCGGATAGACGGGTGCCGCCTCTCGGGCCACGACACCCGGACCCACTACCTTCACATACGTCCAGAAGGGCTCTTGGAGGTGGGGCCACCCCTAGGAAACTAACTTGGCAAGACACATATAGATTGCTATAATGGCAGAAAGTAGGAACCTATGATACTCCCTCCTCGGTCGCCCAACCCCAAGGAGCTAGAAGCCACCGTGCTTCGGGTCTTCCTCAAGGTGATTGACCTGCTGGGCGGGCCCAGGGCCATGGCGGAAAAGAGGCGCCTCACCTGGGCGGCAAGCCTCATGACCGCCGCCTACGCCGTGGTCTTGGCCCAGGAGGCCATGTGGAGCGACGAGGCCATCGCCAAGGAACTGGGCCTTTCCACTGCGGCGGTGCGCCAGATCCTCCGCGCCGACCCGGAAACCGCCCTCAAGAAGGTGACGGAGATGGCGGAAGGGGAAGGCCTTCGCACCCACGTGGCGGGGGGGCTGGCCAAAGCCGCTTACCGAGCCATCCGCCAAGGCCAGGAGGAACCCCGGGTGCTCGGCTACTTCCTGGAGCGCTTTGTGGAGATGATGGGGATCCCTTGGGCCGTCCTGGTGCTCAAGGCTGTGAAGGGCCTGGACTTCCCCGTGAACAAGGAAACGCTCTTGGAAAGGCTCCGGGGCTTGCGCATCCTGGATAGGCCGGCGGAGGAGATCCTCGAGCGGCTGGAGTACCCCGTGCAAAACCCCGCCGAGCTCCTGCACCAGGTAAGGCTCCACCTGGAGGCATAGTAGACTGGGGCCGTGGTCCTGGTCCTGGACTTCGGCTCCCAGTACACAAGGCTCATCGCCCGGAGGCTCCGGGAACTCCGGGCCTTCTCCCTCATCCTCCCGGGGACCACCCCCTTGGAGGAGGTGCTCAAGCACCAGCCCAAAGCCCTCATCCTCTCCGGCGGCCCCAAGAGCGTCTTTGACCCCGAGGCCCCCCGCCCCGACCCCCGCCTCCTGGAGCTAGGCCTCCCCACCTTGGGCATCTGCTATGGGATGCAGCTCCTCGCCCAGGAGCTCGGGGGCAAGGTGGAGCGCGCGGGCCGGGCGGAGTACGGCAAGGCCCTCCTCACCCGCTACGAGGGCCCCCTCTTCCGGGGGCTTTCGGGAGAGGTCCAGGTCTGGATGAGCCACCAAGACGCCGTCACCGAGCTTCCCCCCGGTTGGCGGGTTTCCGCCGCCACCGAGGAAAACCCCGTGGCGGCCATGGAGGGGCCGGACGGCAGGACCTTCGCCGTGCAGTTCCACCCCGAGGTGGCCCACACCCCCAAGGGGATGCAGATACTGGAGAACTTCCTGGAGATAGCCGGCGTTCCCCGCGATTGGACCCCAGAGCACGTGCTGGAAAGCCTCCTCCAAGAGGTGCGGGAGCGGGTGGGGAAGGAGCGGGTCCTCCTGGCGGTCTCCGGGGGGGTGGACTCCAGCACCCTGGCCCTCCTCCTGGCCAAGGCCGGGGTGGACCACCTGGCGGTCTTCGTGGACCACGGGCTTTTGCGCCTGGGGGAGCGGGAGGAGGTGGAAGGGGCCTTAAGGGCCCTTGGGGTGAACCTCCTGGTGGTGGAGGCCAAGGAGCGCTTCCTTCGGGCGCTCAAGGGTGTGGAAGACCCCGAGGAGAAGCGGAAGATCATCGGCCGGGAGTTCGTGGCGGTCTTCTCGGAGGTGGCCCGGGAAAGGGGGCCCTTCCGCTTCCTGGCCCAAGGCACCCTCTACCCCGACGTGATTGAGTCGGCAGGGGGACACGGGGCGGCCAAGATCAAGAGCCACCACAACGTGGGGGGGCTACCGGAGGACTTGGAATTCGCCCTCCTAGAGCCTTTCCGCCTCCTCTTCAAGGACGAGGTGCGGGAACTGGCCCTCCTCCTAGGCCTGCCCGACCCCCTCCGCCTGCGCCACCCCTTCCCGGGACCGGGGCTTGCCGTGCGCATCCTGGGGGAGGTGACCGAGGAGCGCCTGGAGATCCTAAGGCGGGCAGACGACCTCTTCACAAGCCTCCTCAAGGAATGGGGGCTTTACCCGCAGGTGGCCCAGGCCCTGGCCGTCCTCACCCCCTTAAGGAGCGTGGGGGTGGCGGGGGACGAGCGGAAGTACGGTTACGTCCTGGCCCTCAGGGCCGTGACCACGGAGGACTTCATGACCGCCGACTGGGCCAGGCTTCCCTTGGAGTTTCTGGACGAGGTGGCCCGGCGCATCACCCGGCGGGTCCCCGAGGTGGGCCGGGTGGTCTACGACATCACCTCCAAGCCCCCCGCCACCATAGAGTGGGAGTGAGCGGCGGCGGAAGGCTTTGGTACACTTAGGGCAAGGAGGCAAGCCATGCCCACCTTTATCGTGCTCAGCACCCTCACGGACGACGGGGCGGAAACCCTGGTGAAAAACCCTGAGCGCATCAAGGAGGTGAACCAGGAGTTGGAGCGGGACTTCGGGGTGAAGGTGGTGGCCCAGTACGCCGTGCTGGGCCCCTATGACTTCGTGAACATCGTGGAGGCGGAGGACGCCGCCAGCGTGGCCCGGGCCATGCTCCACCTGGCCTCCCGGGGGAGCGTGAAGACCACCACCCTCGAGGCCATCCCCGTGGCCGAACTCATCGCCCGGCTCAAGTAGTGGAGGTCCTGGAAACCGCGGTCTACGCCCGGGACCTGGAAAAGGCGCGGGCCTTTTACGAGGGGGTCTTGGGCCTGCCCTGCTTCCAGTACAAGCCCCCCCGCCACGCCTTCTTCCGCGCCGGGCGGGGGGTGTTTTTGGTGTTCAACCCCGAGCACACGGAGAAGGACCCCCTCCTTCCCCCCCACGGGGCCCGGGGGAGCGTCCACGTGGCCTTCCGGGTGGCGGAGGAAGAGCTTCCCCTGTGGGAAGCGAAGCTGAAGGCCCTGGGCTTTCCCGTCTTTTGGGCGGAGTGGCCCAAGGGGAAAAGCCTTTATACCCGCGACCCCGAGGGGAACCTGGTGGAGCTCGCCCCCGCCAAAATCTGGGACCTTTAGCCCTCTTTAAGCCAACGGGCGGCCTCGAGGGCGGCGTAGGTGAGGATGCCCTGGGCCCCTGCCCGGCGGATGGCGTAAAGGGTTTCCAAGACCGCCCGCCTCTCGTCCAGGTACCCCTTGAGGGCGGCGAGTTTGAGCATGGCGTACTCCCCGGAGACCTGGTAGGCGAAAAGGGGCTTCGCCAGGCGCCCCTTCAGGGCGGCGAGCACGTCCAGGTAAGGCAGGGCCGGCTTCACCATGAGGAGGTCCGCCCCTTCCTGGTCGTCCAGGCCCGCCTCCCTTAGGGCGTCCCAAAGCCCCGCCTTGGGGTCCATCTGGTAGCCCGAGCGGTCGCCAAACTCCGGGGCGCTCGCCGCCGCCTCCCGAAAGGGCCCGTAGAAGGCGGAGGCGTACTTCACCGCATAGGAGAGGATGGGCACGTGGGGGAAACCCCCCTCGTCCAGGGCCTTCCGGATGGCCCGCACCTGGCCGTCCATCATGGCGCTCGGGGCCACCACGTCCGCCCCCGCCTGGGCCTGGGAGAGGGCGGTCTTGGCCAAAAGCTCCAGGGTGGCGTCGTTATCCACGTAAAACCCCCAAGGCCCTTCCCGCACCACCCCGCAGTGGCCGTGGCTTGTGTACTCGCAAAGGCAGGTGTCGGCGATGACCAGGAGCTCGGGGAGTTCCCGCTTAAGGAGGCGGATGGCCCGCTGCACCACCCCCTCCTCGGCGTAGGCCCCGTGGCCTAGGGGGTCCTTCTCCCCCTCGGGGAGAACCCCAAAGAGGATGACCCCGCCAAGCCCTGCCCTCAGGGCCTCCTCCCCCAGGCGGGGTAGGTCCTTTATGGGGTGGCGGTAGACCCCAGGCATGGAGGAAACCTCTTCCCTTTCCCCTTCCCTCTTCACGAAAAGGGGAAGGATGAGGTGCCGGGGGGAAAGCTCCACCTCGGCCACCAAGGGGCGCAGGAGGGGGGAACGCAGCCTTCTTGGGCGCTCCATGCCTTCCACTATACTCATAGGGGAGGGACGATGAACCTACAAAAGCTCCTCAAGGAAGCGCAAAGGGCCCAGAAGAAGGCGGCGGAGATCCAAGAGCGCCTGGAAACCATGACCGTGGTGGGCACGGCCCAGGGCCTGGTGGAGGTGGAGGCCAACGGGCACGGCAAGATCCTGGCCGTGCGCCTCAAGCCCGAGGTGCTCACCGCCTTCCAGGACGACCTCGAGGGCCTGGAAGACCTCCTCCTCGTGGCCATCCAGGATGCCCAGAAAAAAGCCCACGAGCTTTCCGAAAGGGAAATGGCCCGGGAGCTTGGGGGCGTGGGCCAGATGCTGGGGAAGCTCTTTTAGATGCGGTACCCCGAAAGCCTCCTCAAGCTCGCCCGGGCCCTCTCCCGCCTCCCCGGCATTGGCCCTAAGACGGCCCAGAAGCTCGCCCTCCACCTGGCCTTCCACCGGGAGGAGGCGGAAGGGCTTCGGGAGGCCCTGGAGGCCACCCGGGCCCTGGGGGTCTGCCGGGTGTGCGGCAACCTGGCGGAAGGGGAGCTCTGCCCCATCTGCCAGGACGAGGGCCGCGACCGCACCCTCCTCGCCGTGGTGGAGACCGTGGCGGACCTCTATGCCTTAGAGCGGAGCGGGGAGTTTACCGGGGTCTACCACGTTCTGGGAGGGGCGCTCAACCCCTTGGAGGGCATCGGCCCCAAGGAGCTCAACCTGGAAAGCCTTTGGCCCCGCCTCCCCGGGGTGAAGGAGGTGGTCCTCGCCACCTCCATGACCGTGGAGGGGGAGGCCACGGCCCTTTACCTGGCGGAGGAGCTCAGGCGCCGGGGAATCAAGGCCACCCGGCTCGCCTACGGGCTCCCCGTGGGCGGAAGCCTGGAGTACGTGGACGAGGTGACCCTGGGCCGGGCTTTGGAGGGGAGGAAGCCCCTTTAGCATGGAGGAGATTCTGCAACGCCTGCTGGACCGCGTAGAAGGCGCCTTCGCCGCAGGGGTCGGCACCCTGGACGGGCTTCTGGTGGAGGGGGCGAGGCGGAAGCGGGTGGACCTCGAGGCGGCCATCGCCGAGCACGCCGCCCTCCTCCGCCAAGCGCGAACCACCTACGCCGCAAGCCTGGGCGCTTCCCGGGTGGAAGAGCTCTGGATAGGCGGGCATCCCGTGGTAGGCTATGCCCGGATGGCGCGTGCCCCCAAGGCCCGGGAGGACCTCTTCCTGCTCCTCCTCATGGAGCCCTCGGCCAACCTAGGCCGGGCCCGGGTGGAGGCCGCCAAGGCAGCGGAGAAGCTTTGGGAGGTGGTGGGATGGCCTACCTAGAAAGCCTGGCCCCTTTGGGGGTAAAGCGGGCGGTGCTCACCGGGCTGGACGGCCTGGTCATTGAGGCCTTGGGCCGGGGCGCCCCCCCCGCCGAGGTCCTGGCGGCGGAGCTTGCCTCCTTGGTGCGCCACATGACCCCCTTGGCGGAGGCCCTTTCCGGGGAGGTGCGCCGCTTCACCCTGGCCACCGATACCCACGAGGTGCTGGCCCTGCGGGTGGGCGAGTACATCCTGGGGGCGGTGCTGGAGCGGGGCATGGACCGCAAGGCCATAGGGCAGGAGCTTTCCCGCATCGCCCTCAAGGTGCAAAGCCTTTAGGAGGTAAGGGATGCTGGAGGTCCTCAAGGAGCTTAAGGAAACCCGGGGGGTGCGGGTGGCGGCCCTCCTGAGCGAGGACGGGTTCGTGGTGGAGGAGGTGCGGGAGGAAAGCGCCCCCGAAGCCAGCCTCCTCGCCGCCCGCTCCGCCACCGTTTTGGGCACCGCCAAGGCCTTGGCCCAAACCCTGGGCCAAGAGAGGGTGGAGGAGGTCATGGTAGAGTACCCGGAGGGGGCTTTGCTTCTCGTGCCGCTTCCCGGCCACCACCTCCTCCTCTTCCTGGACGGGGCCAAAAGCCTAGGCCGGGTGCGGCTCGCCCTGAAACGGGCCCTTCCCAAAATCCAGGAGGCACTGGCATGAGCGAGCTGAAGCTGGACATCCAAATTGACAAGGACACCGCCCTGGGCCGCTACACCAACCTGGCCCTCATCGCCCACACCAAGAACGAGTTCATCCTAGACTTCGCCCTCCTCCAGCCCCAGGGCGGGGCCATGGTGGTGAGCCGGATCATCACGAGCCCGGGGCACGCCAAGGCCCTCTTGCGGAGCCTGGCGGAGAACGTGGCCCGCTACGAGGAAACCTTCGGCCCCATCCCCGAGCCGGTGGCGGAAAACCAGGCCTAGGAAAGACGCCAAAAGGGCTGGGCAAGGGCCCAGCCCTAAAGGTTTTCCCGCCACCAGTCCAGGTAGGCCCGAAGCCGCGCTAGCCTGCGGTCAGGCCGGCCGGAGCGGGAGAGTTCATGCCCTTCCTCGGGCACCCGGAAAAACCGCGCCTTCACCTCGAGGTGAAAGAGGGCCGTGTACCAGGTTTCCCCTTGGTCTATGGGGCACCGGTGGTCCGCCTCGGAATGGACCACCAGGGTGGGGGTCTTCACCCGGTGGACAAGCCTTAGGGGGCTTTTCTCCCAAAGGACCTCGGGGCGCTCCCACGGTTTGGCGAAAAGTTCCAGGTAGGTGAAGCGGGGGCCGATATCGCTGCTGCCGAAGAAGCTCAGCCAGTTGCAGATGCTCCGGTCGGTGACCGCCGCCTTGAAGCGCTCGGGATGGCGGGCGGTGAGCCAGTTCACCATATAGCCCCCGTAGCTCCCGCCCGCCACCCCCACCCGGCCCGGGTCCAAGGGAAAGCGGGCGAGCACGTGGTCCAAAAAGCCCAAGAGGTCCCTTTCGTCCCGCTCGCCCCAAGCCCCCTCTAAAAGGGCGTACTCCTGGCCGTAGCCCGTGGAGCCTCGAGGGTTGCAGAAGGCCACGGCGTAGCCGTGGGCCCGGAAAAGCTGGAGCTCCAGCATGGGAGCGGCCCCGAAGGCGGTGTGGGGCCCCCCGTGGATGTAGAGGATGACGGGGTGCGGGCCTTCCCCCTCGGGCAGGAGCACCCACCCCGGCACCCGGTGCCCCTCCGGGCTCTCCCAGGCGGTGGGCACGGGCTCGGCCAGGGAGAGGACCCCCGCGTTGGGGTCGTAGGTGCCCAAGGGGCCTTCCAGGCGGGCGGGGTGGGTGAAGCCCTCCGTGAGGAGGAATAGCCCCCGGGAGGTGCGGGCGAAGGAAAGGACGCTGCCCGAGGCGGGCAGGGCCTCCGCCTCGCCATCCAGGCCCACCCGGTAAAGCCGGGCCACCCCTTCTTCCGTGCGCACCACATAGACCCCGTCCCCACCCCACCTGGGCCCCTGGAAGTGGGCGCCAAAGCGGAGGTCGCTGTTGATGGAGTTTTGCAGGCTTCCCGTGAAGAGGACCCGGGCCTCGCCCCCCTTCAGGTGGTAAAGCCGCGCCTCCGTCCCCCCACCCCGCTCAAAGGCGTGGCCCAGGAAGAAAAGCCCTTCTGGGCTCCACTCCAGGCCGAAGATGGGGCCATGGCCCCCGTAAACCCTCTTTAGGTCCCCTTCCCCCAGAAGAAAAAGGGTATCCCGCCACGCCGCCTGGGCCTTGGCGTCCTCCGGCATGACCAGGTAAAGGCCCTCCGGGGCGAAGGCCATCTCCTTGGGGGGTGGGTAGCGGTCCAGAAGAAGCCGCTTCTCCCCATCCTTTAGCAGGTACAGGGCCACGTTCCCTTCGGGCAGAAGGCCCCGGCCGTCAAACTTGAAGGGCCAACCCTCAAAACGCCGGGGGCTTCCGGGTCTGGGGGCTTCCTTCAGGGCCAGGAAGGCCACCTCCCCCGAGGGGCCCACGGCGTAGTCCAAGACCCCTGGGGTTTCCGTGAGCCTTTCCGCCTCGCCTCCCCGCAGGTCCAGGCGGAAGAGCTCGTCCCCCTCCCCCACGCGGCGCAAAAAGTACACATAGGGGTCGGCATACCGGGGCCTCTTGGCCTCCTCCTGGGTCAGAAGGCGCAAAGCCCCATCAAAAAGGGCCAGGCGGGAGCGGTAGCGGGGCGGGTCCCCCTCGAGGATGTCCGTGAGGACGAAAAGGGGAAGCCCCTCGGGGCCTTCCGTGAGGCCGGTGAGGAAACGGAGCTTAAAAAGGGCTTCGGGTTCCACGCCCCCATGATACTGACCGGTCAGCCATCCGCCCAGGGGGGGCTTCCGGTAAGCTAGGGTCCATGGACCGGGACGAGCTCGTGCGCTACCTGGACCGCTACCTGAACCTGGCGGCCTTCCCCCAGGACCCCTCCCTCAACGGCCTCCAGGTGGAGGGCAAGGAGGCGGTGCACAAGGTGGGCGCGGCGGTGGACGCGGCGGAGGCCACCTTCCAGAAAGCCCTGGAGGAGGGGGTGGACTTCCTCCTGGTGCACCACGGCCTCTTCTGGGGCAAGCCTTTCCCCATCCGGGGGCACCACAAAAGGCGCCTGGAACTCCTTTTCCGGGGCGGCATCAACCTCTACGCCGCCCACCTCCCCCTGGACGCCCACCCCGAGGTGGGGAACAACTTCGTCCTGGCCCGGGCCCTGGGCCTGGTGGACCTGGAGCCCTACGACGTGGGCGTTAGGGGCCGCTTCCCCCTCCCCACCCCCTTGGTCCAGGTGGCGGACATGCTCGGGCAGCTTACGGGCATGCAGCCCTTGGTGCACCAAGGAGGGCGGGACCAGGTGCAGGAGGTGGTCATCGTCTCCGGAGGCGCGGCGGGCCTGGTGGGCCGGGTGGAGGCGGAGCTCTTCATCACCGGGGAACCCAAGCACAGCGCCTTCCACGAAACCTTTGAGCGGGGGCTCAACGTCATCTACGCCGGCCACTACGACACGGAAGTCTTCGGGGTAAAGGCCTTGGCGGCCCACCTGGAAGAGCGCTTCGGCCTCCCCTGGGTCTTCCTGGACCACCCCACGGGGCTCTAGATGGCTGGGGTTTTCCTCACCTTGGAGGGCCTGGACGGGGCGGGCAAGTCCACCCAGGCCAGACTGCTGGCCGCCTTCCTGGAGGGGAGGGGCATTGGGGTGCGCCTTACCCGGGAGCCGGGCGGGGGGCTGCCCGAGGTGCGGGAGGTCCTCCTCCATGGGAAAGCCCTTTCCCCAGAGGCGGAATACCTCCTCTTCAGCGCCGACCGGTCGGAACACGTGCGCAAGGTGATCCTCCCGGCCCTCCAGGAGGGGCTTTGGGTGATCTCCGACCGCTACCTGGACTCCAGCCTGGCCTACCAGGGCTACGGCCGGGGGCTTCCCCTCCCTTGGCTCCTGGAGGTGGCCAAGGGAGCCACCTTGGGCCTTAAGCCCCACCGCACCTTCCTTCTGGACCTTCCCCCCGAAGAAGCCCTCAAGCGGGTGAAAGACCCCGACCGCCTGGAAGGCCTTGGGCTTGCCTTCTTCGGGCGGGTACGGGAGGGGTACCTGCGCCTTGCGGAAGCCGAGCCCGAGCGCTTCGTGGTCCTGGACGCCACAAGGCCCATAGAGGCCCTCCAGGCGGAAATCCAGCGCCACCTCCTTCCCCTTCTGCCATAATGGGCCCATGCGCCCCTTGGCCCTTTTCCTGCTCGGCCTCTTCGCCTTGGCCCAAGGGGTTTCCTTTCCCAAAAGCACCCTTTACGTGGAAGGTGGCGGCAAGCGCTACCCCCTACGGGTGGAGGTGGCCGACACCCCCGAGCGCCAGGCCCAGGGCCTCATGTTCCGCAAGGCCTTGGGGGAGGACGAGGGCATGGTCTTCCTCTTCCCCGCCCCCACGGCGGGGGGGTTTTGGATGAAAAACACCCTCATCCCCCTCTCCATCGCCTTTTTTGACCGCCAGGGGGTTATCCTGCGCATCCTGGACATGGAGCCCTGTAAGGCCGACCCCTGCCCCGTCTACTACCCCGGGGTGGTGTACCAGGGGGCCCTCGAGGTGAACCGGGGTTGGTTCGCCCGGCGGGGCCTCACCCCCGGGGCCAGGGTAGGGGGCGAAGCCCTAAAGCTTTGGCCGAGATAGCGTGGAACGAAACCCCCTTTTCCCCCTGGTAGCCTTTGCCCTCCTCATCGCCCTTTCGGTCTTCTCCTTTTTGGGCTACCTCCTGGCAGCCCGCCGTTTCCAAACCCCGCCCCCACCCACCCAAGTAGTGGTGGAAACGCCCACGGGGCGGTATACCCTCAAAGCCCGCCTCGCCCGCACGCCCGAGGCCTGGAACCTGGGCCTGGGCATAAGGCGGGAAGCGCTAGAGGCTCTCCTTTATCTCTTCCCCACGGCCACCGATGCCCCTTTCTCCACGGAGGGCTACCGCTTCGCCGTGGTGGTGGCCTTTTTGGATGGGGAAGGGCGGGTGCTTAAGGTGGCGCGGCTCCGCCCGGGGGAAACCTACGCCCCCGGCACCGCTTACCGGGGAATCTTGGAGGTGCGGGAAGGGCTCGTAGAGCTCGCCCCAGGGGACCGGGTGCTGCGCTAGGGCTTGGCACCCCCCTGGAGGCCCCTGAGGTCCAAGAGGAAGTTCCCGGTGCTGGGGACAAAGATGGTCTGTACCCCAGGGGCGAGCTTCTCGGCGAAGGTGAGCTGGACCACCTCGGGAGCGTTCTTGAGCGCCTGGCCCCGAAGGGCGATGGCCTTGGCCTCGCCCTCCGCCCGCAGGATGGCGGCGTCCCGCTCGCCCCGGGCCTCAATCACCCGGCGCTCGGCGGCGATCTCCGCCTGTTTCCGGCGGTTAATCTCAATCTGCACCTGTTGCTCGGCGGTCTGCTTTTCCTCTATGACCTTGGCCACCGCCTCGGGGATGCGGATCTCCCGCAAAAGGACGGAGATGAGCTCAATGTGGTACTGGCGGAGGGTTTCCTCGAGGCCCTGCACCACCGAGGTTTCCAAGGCGGTGCGTTGGGTACTGATGAGTTCGGCGGCGTTAAACTGGCCCACGGCATCCCGCACCTTGGAGCGCACCTGGGGTACGATGAGGGTTTCCAGGTAGGCCGGCCCCACCTCCTGGTGCAACCTGGGCGCCCGGTCCTTGAGTACCCGGTACTGCACGGTCACGTCCACGCCGATCTCCAACCCCTCCTTGGAGCGAGCCCGAATGGAAGTGTCGGCCCGCCTTTCCCCCTCATGGGGCGCGGAGAGCGTAACCTCCTTCACCCGGGTATCGTAGAGGATCACCTGTTGCAACCCGGGGATCACGAAGTGGATGCCCTCGTAAAGCGGCCTCTCCTGCACCCCCCGCAGGATGTTAAAGACCACGCCCACATGCCCCGCCGGAACCACCACGAAGCTGTTGGCCAGCAGGAAGAGAAGGACCCCCCCCACCACCAAGGGGAGCCCCAACCGCCGCCTTGGGGTAAGGAGCACGCCAAGGCCCAACAAAAGGAGCGCAAGCGCTGCTAGGTTCAGCATGAAAAAAGCATAAGGCCCCGGGCCCAGCCCGGGGCCAAGGCACACCTCCCCTACTCCTTGGCGTCTTCCGATTTGGAGGAGGCGTCCTTCTTGGCGTAGTCCTTCACGTGCCACCCCGAGCCCTTGAAGATGATGGCGGGCGGGGTGATGACCCGCTTCAGGGGCTCCCCGGTTTCGGGGTGGGTCTTCAGGGGTTCGTCGTGGAAGCCCTGCTCAAACTCGTAGTACTTCCCCGTTTCCAGGCCTTTGTAGACGTAGACCGGCATACCCTACCCTCCTAGGGGGCATTTTGACACTCATGCACCTTGAGTGTCAAGGGGCCAGGATGGTACCCTCCCCCCGTGGACAAGCCCACCCTGCGCCGCTGGGCCCTGCGCGTGTGGAAGACCCTGGACCGCCACACCCTCTCGGAGCAGCTGGTGGCCCGGCTCCTCCCCTGGCTTTCGGAAAGAGGGTTTGGGGATATCCTCCTCTACCACCCCCTGCCCCACGAGCTGGACCTCCTGCCGCTAACGGAAAAGCACCCTGCCCGCTACTACCTGCCTAAGGTGGCGGGAGAGGGGCTTTCCGTGCACCCTTTGGGCCCCCTAGCCCCAGGCCCCTTTGGCCTTTGGGAGCCCACCACGCCTCCCGTGGACCCAAAGGTGTTGGACCTGGTGGTGGTCCCCGGGCTCGCCTTTGACCGAGAGGGCTTTCGCCTGGGGCACGGAAAGGGGTACTACGACCGCTTTCTCCCCCAGGTAAGGGCTACCCGGCTCGGCGTGGTGCCAGAAGCCCTCCTCCTTCCCCGCCTCCCCAGAGACCCTTGGGACAGGCCCGTGGAGTACCTGGCCACGGAAAAAGGGGTTTGGCGGGTCATCTGACCCGGCCTTTAGAAGGAGGGGTGCTAGACTCAGCCCATGCGCGGGGCCTTGCTGGACCGGGACGGGGTCCTCCTCCTGCTGGACGAGGAATCCCTTTACAAAAAGGCGCTGGAGCTTTCCACCCATGGGGCTGGCCTGGAAAAGGCCCTAGCGGTGCTCGCGCAGGCCATGGGGAAGATCTTACAGGCGGTGCGAGCGCTCAAGGTGCGAACCCTTGCCGAGGAAGCCCGCTTTTTTGCAACGCTAACCCAAAAGGCTGCTAAGGAACTTCGCCTGCCGCCAGAGCGGCTCCAGGGCCTTCGCTACTACCACTTCATGCGCAAAGCGCCGGGCGCCGAGGCCCTCCTTCAGCACCTCAAGGCGCAGGGGCTTAAGGTGGGGGTGCTTTCCAACACCCTGCCAAGCCTTAAGGAAAGCCTCGTCTACCATGGCTTAGACGGCTACATCGATGGCTTCTTCGCCTCCTGCGCCATGGGTGTCGCCAAACCGGACCCGAAGGCCTTTCTCCTAGCGCTAAACGGCCTCGGCCTCTCCCCCGAGGAAACCCTCTACCTGGACGACGACCCCGAGAACGTGGAAACCGCCCAGAAGCTGGGCCTCCGGGCGGCGGTGTACGTGCCTCACCAAAGCGTGGTGGATAGCTGAACGTGCACGAGCTTGCCCTCACGGGTAGTCAAGAGGCGCTCCGGTCCCTCAAAACCCAATCCCCAAACCGACACCACAGGAAGCTCAGCCAACAGCACTTTGCCCACAGGCCGCACAGGCAGGGGGTTGCGCTCCTCGAGGCCCCCCTCGTCCCAAACGCTAAAGGCGATGTCTTCCCCAGCCCCTAGGTTCACGCGGTAGAGCAGGGTATGCGTTTTGCCCTCCTCCAGCACGATAAGGCTCTTGGAATCCGGCCATGCCACCCCCACCACCCGGTTACCCGGCTGGTCTAAAAGGTAGACGTATTCCGCATACAGTCCCACTGGATTGGTTAGCAGAAGGGCAAACCGCACCACCCGGCTCGGGCAGTCGCAAAGCGGGATAGAAGGAACCACCAAAAGGTAGGCCCCCATGGGATCCAGGCTCAGGTGCCCCTCCCTAAGGCGCTGGAACACCGGGGGTAGCACCTCCTTTCCCCCTTTGGTCCCTAAGGGGACATAGCGGGCTTTCCCATCCTCCAGCACCCCACCCTTCAGCTTCCAGGGAGGGATTGCCGCTTGGAGACTCTCGTTTGGCCCAAGGTCCTGAACCCTCCCGGCCTCCCAAAGGAGAACCCTCTCCCCCAACGCCACCACCTTCTTCCCCCCAGCACCAACCCAGCGGGCAGCCACGTCCAAAGTTTCTTGAGAGGCCAAAGAGAAAGAGGGGGATTGCGGGGCCACGGAGGGGGTGGGAGGAACGGGAGCAGGCTTCTTGGCCTCCACCAAAGGTTGCAACCTGGCCAAGGCCAGCGCCAGTTGGTAGCGATTGACCTTTGCGGCCAAACCAAAGGAATCGTCCGGATTGAGGCTCATCAGGCCTGCTCCCAGCACGCGGCACACGGCGGCAGCGGCCCAGTGATCTTGGGGCACATCCCAAGGCAAGGGGGCCTCCTTGGTTACCCCTAAGCGGTCCAGCATCTTCGCCAGAACCACCGCCAAGGCAGCCCGGTTCAGCTCCTCCTGGCCCCGGAAGGTTCCATCGGGGTATCCGGAAACCAATTCCCAAGCCGCCGCCAAAGCCAACCCTTCCATAGCCCAGTGCCCTTGAGGGACGTCCTTGAAGGCCGCCTGCTTGGGTTCCACCCCCAGGTCCTTAAGCGCCCTTCCCAACGTGGCCACCAACTGGTAGCGGTTCACGGGTTCCGTGCCCCGGAAGGTGCCATCCGGATACCCCTGCATCCACCCCGCCTGAACCACACGTTCCACCCTCTCGGCCACCGGTCCCGCCGGCAGATCGGAAAAACCGGCTAAGGCCAGTCCCAAACCAAAAAAGGCCCAAACCCAGATTCGCTTCATAGCTACCCTCGGGTCAAAATACCCAAGGGCCTGGAACCTGTCCAGGCTCCTTCTCCCTACGCTTTAGAGAACGGGTAGTTCCGCCACGGTAACCACGTCCAAGACCGGGCCTCCCTGGCGGAAGGCGGCTAAGCGCCCCACCACCCGCCCCCCGGCCCTTTGGACCATGCGCTCCATGGCCCGCATGGTTTCGCCGCTAGCGACCACATCGGAGATGAGGGTTACCTTCTGGTTCAAGAGCTTTTCCGCAAAGCGGCGGTCCAGCCAAAGCACCTCCCCGACCCCCAGGGTGAGGGTTTGCACCTCTTGGATAATGGGGTCTTCCATGTAGGGACGGCGGCGGCGGCGGGCCACCACGTAGGGGAGGCCCATCTCCTCCGCCAGCACGTGGGTGAGGGGAATGGGGCTCGTCTCCGTGGTGAAGAACACCTCGGTTTCCTGGGGCACCAAAGGCTTTAGGGCCAAGGCGGCGGCCCGCACCAGTTCCGGGTCCCCCAAAAACTCCACCAAGGGGATACGCCGCCCCGGCAAGGGCTCTATCAGGGGCACGTGCCGGGTCACGCCGCCGATGCTAATGGGATAGGTTTCCATAAAGCCCTCCTATTCCGGCTTAAAAAGGGGTAGGTGGCCCAAGGCGATGACGTCCTGCCTGGGCGTGCCCTCGGTAAAGACCGCCAGGACCGCCACCACCTGCCCCCCCACGCTCTCAATGAGCTCCCTGAGGCCGGAAAGCGTGGAGCCCGTGGAGACCACATCGTCCACGATGGCCACCTTCCGCCCGCGGATCAAGGGCACATCCGCCCCATCCAGGACCAACAGCTGGGGTTTGCCCGTGGTGATGGAGAGCACCTGGCGGCTTATGGGGTTGATCATGTAGGGCTTTTCCGTCTTGCGGGCCACCACGTAGGGCTTGCCCGTGATGCGCGAAAGGGCGTGGGCCAAGGGCACCGCCTTGACCTCGGGGGTAACCAGGGTTTCCACCTCCGGAGGAAGGCGCTTGGCCAACTCCTCGGCGGCGGCCTCGGTGAGCTCGGTATCCCCCAAAAGGTTGAGAAGGGCCACGGCCACGTCCGGGCCCACCTGGACGATGGGAAGCTCCCGCTTAACCCCGGCGATCTCCACAGGGTAGGTCCTCACGCCGCCAGTCTATACTCAAAGTATGCTGAACGCCAAGATTGAAACCCTGGGCGTGGACCCCCAGAACGGGAGCGTGGTGGTCCTGCTCAGGACGGAGAATGACAAGCTCCTTCCCATTGTCATCGGCCCCCTCGAGGCCCACCACATCGTGGTGGCCCTGCAGGGGGAAAAGCCCCCCCGCCCCCTCACCCCAGACCTCCTCCTCTCCGTAATGGAAATGCTCCAGGGGAAACTCAAACGGGTGGAGATCACCGACCTAAAGGACGGCACCTTCTACGCCCGGCTCATCCTGGAACACCGGGGGATTGAGCTGGAGGTGGACGCCCGCCCCTCCGACGCCATGGCCCTGGCCCTCCGGGCGGGAGCCCCCATTTTGGTGGCGGAGGAGGTGGTGGAAAAGGCAGGGGTGGAGGAGGCGAGCCTCAAGCCCCACGGGGCGGCAGAAGCCTAGCCCGTGTTCCGGGCGCTCCTAATCCTTCTCTTCTTCCTCCCGGCCCTGGCCCAAGGGGTGCGGGTAGCGGTCCTGGGCGACTGGGGCACCGACACCCCGGGAAGGGCCCAGGTGGCGGCCCTTTTGCGTAAAGCCCACGCCCAAACCCCCCTTATGGCCCTCCTCACCGTGGGGGACAACTTTTACCCCAGGGGCCAGGTGGTGGAGCGGTTTATCCAGGACCTACCGGCGGTGCCCCTGTACCCCGCCTTCGGCAACCACGACGCCCCCGCCCTGGCGGCGCAGCTCAGACGTTTCCGCTTGGAAAAGCCTTCCTACCTATTCCAGTTAGGGCCCGTGGCCTTCTTCGTCCTCTACAGCGAGGCCGACCTCCCGGCCCAAAGGGCCTGGCTCAACGAGGCCTTGGCCCGCGCCACCGCCCCCTGGCGCATCCTCGTCCTCCACCGCCCCCTCTATTCCTCGGGGCTCCACGGGGGAAGCCCCCTCCTGCGAAGCCTCCTGGAACCCCTCCTAAGGCGCCATGGGGTGGCCTTGGTCCTCGCTGGGCACGACCACCACTACGAGCGCCTCGAGGTGGGCCCCACCACCCACCTGGTCCTGGGGGGAGGGGGGGCAAGGCTCTACCCCACCCGGCCTCCCCTGCCCTTCAGCCGGGCCCTTCACGTGGCCCACCACGCCTTCTTCCTGGAGGCCACGGAAACCGCCCTCCGGGGCTATGCCCTAGACCCCGAAGGCCGGGTACTGGACCGGTTTAGCCGGGGCTCCCCATGACGTGCACGTGGACGTGGAAGACCTCCTGGCCGCCCTTCTCCCCCACGTGCACCTGGAGCTTGTAGCCAGGAAGCCCGAGAAGCCGCGCTACCCGGTTGGCGGTACGGAAAAGGGCCCCGAGCTTCCTCTCCCCCTCTTCGGTATCGGGGTAGTCCGAAAGCTTCTCCACGTGTTCCTTGGGCACCACCAGGACGTGCACGGGCGCCTTCGGCCGGATATCGTGGAAGGCCACGAAGCCCTCGTCCTCGTAAACCTTGCGCGAGGGAAGCTCTCCCCGGACGATGCGGCAAAACACGCAGTCCATGGGAAAAGTCTACCTTAGAGGAAGCTCCAGGCGGGCCTCCTCCTTGACCCCCACCACCCGGCCCAAGAGGGTGTACCCCTCCACCCCCTCTATCCGGGCCAGGACCGTCTCTCCAGGCCGGGCCTGGCCCTGCAGGCGGGCCTCGTAGTAGTCGGGGGTGTGGCCCAGGGCGTACCCCCCTTGGAGGCGCTCCACCAGGACCTCCACCGTTTCGCCCATCTTGGGCCTTAGGCGTTCCTCCGCTAGGCGTTGGGCCAGGGCGATGAGTTCCTTGGTGCGGCGCTTGCGCACCTCCGGGGGCACCTGGGGCATGGAGGCGGCCCGGGTCTTGGGGCGGGGGGTGTAGGTGAAGGCGTGGACCCGGGTGGGCCGAAGCTCCTCCAGGAAGGCCAGGGTTTCCTGGTGCTCCTCCTCCGTCTCCGTGGGAAGCCCGGCGATGACGTCGGTGGTGAGGGCGAAACCCGGGATGAGCTCGTAGGCCCTTTGCACCAGGTTCTGGTAGTAGGCCTTATCGTAGCGGCGGCCCATGAGCCTAAGGAGCCGGTCCGAACCCGTCTGCAGGGAAAGGTGCAGGTGGGGCCGCACCTCTGGGGCGTAGCGGGCTATGACCCGGAGGAGGTCCTCCCCCGTGTCCTCGGGCTCTATGGAGGAAAGCCGCACCTTAGCCCCCAGGTGGTAGAGGTCCTCCACGAGCCCGGCGATGCCCCTGGGGTGCCCCCGGTAACTCCCAAGCCGCACCCCGGTGAGGACGATCTCCCGTATGCCCATCCGCAAAAGGGCCTCCGCCTCGGCCAAGGCGTCCCGGTGGTCCCGGTGGCGCTCCTTGCCCCGAAGCCTCGGGATGATGCAGTAGGCGCACCCCACCTGGCAGCCGTCCTGCACCTTCAAGAAGGCCCGGACCCGGCTATTCAAAAGCCCCCGCTCCCCCGCCCCCCAGAACTCGTTGGGCGGGGTGGTGATGGGGTCGGAAGGGAGGCCAAAGTGCTCCAGGATCACCTTGGGGAGCTCGGCCTTGCGGCTGTTGGGCACCACGGCATCGGCCCCAAGCTCCCGGACCGCTTCTGGGGCCAGTTCGGCGTAGCACCCGGTGACCACGATGAAGGCGCTGGGGTTCGCCCGCCGCGCCCGGCGGACCTCCTTGCGGGCGTCCGCCTCGGCGGTGGTGGTCACGGCGCAGGTGTTGATGACCACGAGGTCAGCCCCCGCCTCCAGGGGCACCACCTCGGGCTCCAAGACCTTTAGGAAGCCCAAAAGGGCTTCTGTCTCCACCTGGTTGACCTTGCACCCCAGGGTGCGGAAGGCGGCGCGCATCCTTCCCATTCTGCCCGGGGGAAGGCTTGGGGTCAACGCGCGGGACCACGCTCAGGAAAGGGGACTTTTTCAGTGACTTTCCATATAAGAAGGCATGCGGGCCCGGGAAAACCCTGCTATAATGAGGCTTGGCGTCAATACGCCTTAGGAGCGCTATGTCCCAGGTCCTGCCTGTAGAAATCACCGAGGAGCTCAAGCAAAGCTTCATCAACTACGCCATGTCCGTCATCGTGGACCGGGCCCTGCCCGACGTGCGGGACGGGCTCAAGCCGGTCCAGCGGCGCATCCTCTTCGGCGCTTACCAAGAAGGGGTTTTGCCCACGCGCAAACACGTGAAAAGCGCCAAGATCGTGGGCGAGGTCATGGGTAAGTACCACCCCCACGGGGACGCGGCCATCTACGAGGCTTTGGTGCGCCTCGCCCAGCCCTGGAACCTGCGCTACCCCCTCATGGACGGCCAGGGCAACTTCGGCTCCATTGACGGGGACCCTCCGGCCGCCCAGCGCTACACCGAGGCCCGGCTCTCCCACCTCGGGGCGGAGATGCTCGCGGAGATTGACAAGGAAACGGTGGACTTCCGCCCCAACTACGATGGTTCCCTCAAGGAGCCCGAGGTCCTGCCCGCCGCCATTCCCAACCTCCTGGTGAACGGGGCGAGCGGCATCGCCGTGGGCATGGCCACCAGCCTCCCCCCCCACAACCTTTCCGAGGTGGTGGACGCCCTCGTGGCCCTGATTGACAACCCGGAAATCACCCTCGAGGAGGTGATGCGCCACCTCCCCGGCCCCGACTTCCCCACAGGGGGAAAGCTTTCCAAGAAGGGCATCAAGGAGGCCTACGCCACCGGCCGGGGAAGCCTCAAAATCCGGGCCAAGGTGCGGGTGGAGGAAAAGGGGCAGAGGCCCATGCTGGTGGTCACGGAAATCCCCTACCAGGTGAACAAGGCGAGCCTCATCGCCCAGATCGCCGCCCTGGTCAAGGCCAAGAAGCTGGAGGATATCGTGGCCCTCCGGGACGAGTCCGACCGCCAGGGCCTGAGGATCGCCATTGAGCTCAAACGGGGAGCGAACCCCCAGGTGGTCCTCAACCAGCTCTACAAGCACACCGCCTTGCAGACCTCCTTCACCGTGAACCTCCTCGCCATCGTCCAAGGGGAGCCCAAGGTCCTCTCCCTCCTGGACCTCATGCGCCACTACCTGGACCACCGCAAGGAGGTCCTGAGGCGGAAAAGCCTCTTTGAGCTGAAGAAAGCGGAGGAGCGGGCCCACGTCCTGGAAGGCCTTCTCATCGCCCTGGACCACATTGACGAGGTCATCGCCCTCATCCGGGCCTCGGAGGACGCCCAGAAGGCCCGCGCCGCCCTCATGGAGCGCTTCGGCCTCACCGAGGTCCAGGCCCAGGCCATCCTGGACATGCGCCTCCAGCGCCTGGTGGCCCTGGAACGGGAAAAGCTTCTAGAGGAGTACCGGGGGCTCATGGAGGAGATCGCCCGGCTCAAGGCCATCCTCGAGGACGAAACCCGGCTTTGGGGCGAGGTGAAACAGGACCTCCTCCGCATCAAAGAGAAGTACGGGGACGCCCGCCGCACCCTCATCACCGAGTTTGAGGAGAGCTTCAACCCCGAGGACCTCATTGAGGACGAGCCCATGGTCATCACCCTCACCGCCCAGGGCTTCCTCAAGCGCCTCCCCTTGGAGGCCTACCGGGCCCAGGGGCGGGGCGGCAAGGGCCTGGTGGCGGGCAAGACCAAGGAGGAGGACGAGGCCACCCAGGTCTTCGTGGCCGGGGCCCACGACGACCTCCTCCTCTTCACCAACCGGGGCCGCGTCTACCGCCTCAAGGTCTACGACCTGCCCGAACTCGGCCGCCAGGCCCGGGGGGTGCACGTGAAAACCCTCCTGCCCCTGGCGGAAGAGGAGGAAGTGGCCGCCCTCCTTTCCGTGCGGGGCCTGGACGGGGAGGGCTTTTTGGTCTTCGCCACCGAGCGGGGCCTGGTGAAGCGCACCGCCCTACGGGAGTACCAGAACCTGGGCACAGCGGGCCTCATCGCCCTAAGGCTCCAGGAAGGGGACCGGCTCATCGGCGTGGCCCTCTCCGACCCCGAGGATGAGGCCATCCTGGCCACGGAGGCGGGCCAGGCCATCCGCTTCCCCCTGGAGGAGGTGCGGGCCACGGGCCGGGACAGCCAAGGCGTCACCGGAATCCGCTTTAAAAAACCCGGGGACCGGGTGGTTTCCTTGGTCACGGTGAAGCCCGGGGAGATGGTGGACCTCCTGGCGGTGAGCACCCGGGGCTATGGCAAGCGCACGCCCCTCGCCGAGTACCCCCTCCAGGGCCGGGGCGGGGTGGGGGTCATCACCTACGGGGTGAGCGTGCGCACCGGGCGGCTTTCCGCCCTTCTCAAGGTGCGGGGCACGGAAGACCTCCTGGTCCTCTCCAAGAAGGGCCTGGCCATCCGCACCCCGGTGAAGGAGATCCCCCAGTACTCCCGCCCCACCGCTGGGGTCAAGGTGATGAACCTGCCCGAGGACGACGAGGTGGCGAGCGCCTTCGCCGTGGAGGAGGAGAAGTAGATGGAAGAGGTGGTCCTCATCACCGTGCCCACGGAGGAGGTGGGGAGGGCCTTGGCCCGCACCCTGGTGGAGGAGGGCCTGGCCGCCTGCGTGAACATCGTCCCCGGCCTCACCTCCATCTACCGCTGGCAAGGGGAGGTGGTGGAGGACCGGGAACTCCTCCTCATCGTCAAGACCACCACCTTCGCCTTTCCCAAGCTCAAGGAGCGGGTGCTTTCCCTCCACCCCTACACAGTGCCCGAGATCATCGCCCTGCCCATCGCGGAAGGGCACGGGCCCTACCTGGCCTGGCTTCGGGCGAACACCGGGTGACCCCGGACGGGTTGGACTTCCTCCGGGCCCTGGACCGAAGGGGGCCCGGTTTTTGGCCATGGGAGGGTAGGCCTTGGCCTTTGGGGGGCGGGGTTTCGGTTCTTCAAGAACCGCAAGCGGGCTTTGGGCCCTCCAGTGGACCTGAGGGACCTCGAGGGGCTCGGGCCGTGGGGAGGATCCGCCCCGGAGCCCTCTTTCCCTGGATGACCGGGAGGAGGGGCGGGGGGTAGAGGCTAAGGGCGGTGGGGGAAAGGGCTCCCTTCTGGGCATGCTGGGTGGGGGAGGCCATGGGGCAGGGGAAATATCCACGGAAAAGATCCCTCCCGGGGCGCGAAAGCGCCCCCTAGGGCAGGGCTAAGGGATTTTTGCAACCTAAAGGTTTACAAAATCCCCTGGGGCGTGCTAGCCTGGGGCTAAGGAGGCAGCCATGACCCAGACCCGCGAAACCCTCAGCTTCAAGCCCGGCGAGGTCATCCTCTACCCCGGGGTGCCGGGGCCCAGGGACCGGGTCTACCGGGTCCTCGAGGGCCTCGTGCGCCTCGAGGCGGTGGACGAGGAGGGGAACGCCCTCACCCTGCGCCTGGTGCGCCCGGGGGGGTACTTCGGGGAAGAGGCCCTCTCGGGGACCGAGCGCACCTACTTCGCCGAGGCGGTCACCGAGGTGGCGGTGGAGGCCCTGCCCAAGGAGCCCAGGCCCGAGGAGCTCTTGGACCTGGTGGCCCACCTGGCCCAGGCCCTTTCCGAGTCTTACCGCCGCATTGAGCGCCTGGCCACGCAAAGGCTCAAAAACCGTATGGCGGCGGCCCTTCTAGAGCTCGCCGAAACCCCCTTGGCCCGGGAGGAGGAAGAGGGCCTGGTCCTCCGGGCCACCCACGACGAGCTGGCCGCCGCCGTGGGGAGCGTGCGGGAGACGGTGACCAAGGTCATCGGGGAGCTCGTGCGGGAGGGGTACATCCGCTCGGGCTACGGCAAGATCCTCCTGAAGGACGTGAAGGGGCTAAAGGAGCTCGCCCAAAGCCGGGGAGAGGGCCGCTAGCGCCTCCGGTCCCCCGGGGCCCCCAAGCCCGGGGGGCCTTTTTCGTAAACTGGTAGCCATGCGCCTCCGCCAACGTTTTCTCACGGGGCTCGTCACCCTTTTGCCCCTCCTCGTCACCCTCTACTTCCTGGGCTGGGTCTACACCTACTCGGGGGGCTACATCCAGGGGTTTCTCCACCTCCTGAACCTCGAGGTGCCCCGGGCGTACCAGCCGGCCCTCCCCTTCGTGGGCCTTTTCTTAGCCGCACTGCTCATCTACCTGGTGGGCACCCTGGCGGAACACTACCTGGGCCGGCGCCTCATCGTTTCCCTGGAACGCTCCCTCCTCCTCATCCCCCTGGTGCGGGACATCTACAAGGCGGTGCAGCAGATCGCCCACACCCTCTTCGGGCAGAAGGAGGTGAAGTTCAGCCGGGCGGCGGTCATTGAGTACCCCAGGCGGGGGCTATACACCCTGTGCTTCGTGGTCCAGCCCGTGGGAAGCCGCCTGCCCCCCTTGCCCGAGGGGTACACCGCCGTCCTCGTGCCCACCAGCCCCGTGCCCGCCAGCGGCATGGTGATCCTGGTGCCCACGGAGGAGGTGATCCCCTTGGAGATCAGCGTGGAGGACGCCCTCAAGTACGTGGTTTCCGCTGGCTTCCTCCTGCCCGAAAAACCTTCAGGCCCCTTAACCTCCCTCCCACAAAGGGCGGAGCCCTCTCCCTAAAATGGGGGAAGATGCGCCTTTGGGCTTGGCTTCTCCTCCTCGGTGCGGCCCTGGCCGCTTTGCCCCCCCTCCTGGGCCCCGCCCTGCCCCCGGGGACCGAGCTTAGGCTCCTCTCCCAGGACCTGCGTACCCTCCACGGGGCTTGGCGGGTGGAGGGCAGGCGCCTGCTTCCCCTCTCCTCCCCCGTGCCCCCCAGGCCCGGGCAGGAGGTGCAGCTCCTCCTCGCCCTCCCCGGCGAGAAGCCCAGGGCCTTCTTGGGCGTGGCGGAGCGGGGGGATGTCCTTCTCCTTGCGGAAAGGGAAAGGGTGAGCCTCCTCAGGCTCCTCAAGGAGGTATACGGCCTCACCCCCCCGGAAAGGCTTTGGCCATGAAGCGCATCCTGCTCATTGAGGACGACCCCGAGGTGGCCCGGCTGGTGGAGCTGGAGCTCAAAGAGGCGGGCTTCCAGGTGGAGTGGGCCAAAAGCGGCATGGAGGGCCTGGTGCGCCACCGGGAGAAAAAGCCCGACCTGGTGGTCTTGGATCTGGGCCTTCCTGACCTGGACGGGGCGGAGGTGGCCCGGCGCATCCGCGCCACGGACGACACCCCCATCCTGGTCCTCACCGCCCAGGACGCCGTGGAGCGCAAGGTGGGCCTCCTTTCCGAGGGAGCGGACGACTACCTGGTGAAGCCCTTCCACCCCGCCGAGCTCCTTGCCCGCATCCAGGTGCAGCTCCGCCATAAGGGGGGGAGCGAGGTCCTCGCCGTGGGCCGGCTTGCGCTTTACCCCAAACGGCGCCAGGTCTTCTTCGGGGAGACCGAGGTGCGGCTATCCCCCAAGGAGTTTGACCTCCTCCACCTCCTCATGCACCGCCCAGGAAGGGTCTTCCCCCGGGAGGAGATTGAGGAGAAGATCTGGGGCCGCCCCTTGGGCCGGGAGTCCAACGTGCTGGACGTGCACGTGGCCAACCTCCGGGCCAAGCTCCGGGAGGTGGGGGCCTACGGCTACCTGCGCACGGTGCGGGGCCTCGGCTACGCCGTGCGCCCGGGCAAAGGGGACGAGGAAGCCTAATACCCCATGCCTCCCCTTTCCTTCCGCCTGCGCCTTTTCCTCTCCTTTAGCCTCCTATGGCTCCTCTTCCTGGTGGGGGCCCTCTACCTGGCGGGCCGGGGGGTGGAGCGGGCCCTAAGGGGCCACCTGGAGCGCGGCCTCCTCGAGGACGCCAGAAAAGCAGCGGAAGCCTACCAAAAGGGACTTTCGGGAAGCCTGATCGCCACGGGAGGCGTGTACCTGCACCTCTACGCGGAGGACGGGGAACCCCTTCTCCTCACCCGGCCGGAACACCGCCTGGAGCCGGAGGCGCTTCGGGGTGCGGGGGAAACCCCCCGGGTCACCTTCCGGGAAGGCTTCGCCGCCGCCTGGGCGCGTACCCCCTTGGGCCTCCTGGTCCTCACCCAGGACACGGCCCCCATTGACCTGGCCCTGGCCGCCCTCAGGCGTTCCCTGGTGGAGGCTTTCTTCCTCCTTTTTCCCGTCGGGGTGGGCCTGGTCTACCTGACGGCGCGCCTGGCGGCCCGCCCCCTGGAGGAGGCGGCCCGGGAGATCGCCCGAAGGAACCCAGAGCGCCTGGAGCCCGTACCCCTCACCCTCCCCCAAGACGAGTTCGGCCGCATGGTAAAGGCGGTGAATGGCCTTCTGGAGGCCCTAAAGGAGGCCAAGGAAAGGGAGAGGGCGTTTTTGGCCGAGGCGAGCCACGAGCTCAGAACCCCCCTCACGGTCCTCCTCGGCCACCTGGACCGCCTTTCCCGAAACCCTCAGGACGAGGAAGCCCTAAGGACGGCCAGGGCCACGGCGGAAAGGATGCGCCGCCTGGTGGAGGACCTCCTGGCCCTGGCCCGGGGAGAGGCGGGCTGGAGCCTTAACCTGCACATCGTGGACCTGGAGGCCTTGGCCAAGGAGGCGGCGCAGGAGTACGGGGTGGCCTTCCAAGGGGAAGGCGCCGAGGTCCTCGGGGACCCCGACCGCCTCCTGCAGATGCTCAGGAACCTCCTCGCCAACGGGGTACGGGCCGCCGGGAAGGAGGGGGTATGGGTGCGCCTTCGGCGGGATGGGGGCCTGGCCCTTTTGGAGGTGGAGGACACAGGGCCCGGCATCCCCGAGGACCTCCTCCCCCGGCTTTTCCAGCGCTTCGCCCGGGGGCCTGGGGGAGGGGTAGGGTTGGGCCTAGCCATCGCCCAGGCCATCGCCAAGGCCCACGGGGGAGAGATCTCCGTGGAAAGCCGGCCTGGGCGCACGGTCTTCCGGGTACGCCTTCCCCTTTTGGAGGAGGGGGAGGCGGAGTAAAGTAGGGTCAATGAGCGTCCTTGACGAGCTTTATCGGGAAACCATCCTGAAGCACTACCAGCACCCCAAGAACTTCGGGGTCCTGCCCCAGGCCAGCAGGCGGGCGGGGGGGATGAACCCTTCCTGCGGGGACCAGGTGGAGGTGATGGTCCTGCTGGAGGGGGACACCATCGCCGACATCCGCTTCCAGGGCCAGGGGTGCGCCATCAGCACCGCCAGCGCCTCCATGATGACGGAGGCGGTGAAGGGGAAGAAGGTGGCGGAGGCCCTGGAGCTTTCCCGGAAGTTCCAGGCCATGGTGGTGGAGGGGGCCCCGCCCGACCCCGCCCTGGGAGACCTCCTGGCCCTCCAGGGGGTGGCCAAGCTCCCGGCCCGGGTGAAGTGCGCCACCCTGGCCTGGCACGCCCTCGAGGAGGCCCTGCGGTGAGGCGCTACCCCGCCCACAAGGTGACGCCCCTTCTCCTCCAACACCCCGACCTCATGGAGGCTTGGAAGGAGGCGGCCCGGGAAGGGAAGCTTAGGGCGGAGTCCCGGGGCAAGGAGAACTTCGTGGTGGTGGAGGACCCCGCCCTGGTGGCCCGGCTCAAGGCCTTGGGGCTAGAAGGGGAGCCCGCGGAGGCTTCGGGATAAGCTGAAGGCCATGAGGGGCCTGGTTTTCCTCCACGCCTTCCCCTACAACCCCAAGATGTGGGAGGGGGAGGTGGCCCACTTCCGGGGGCGGCTTCCCGTCCTCGCCCCCCATTACCTGGGCCTAAACCTCCCCCAGGCGGCAGAGAAGGTCCTAAAGGAGATGGACGAGGCGGGGCTGGAGGAGGCGGTCTTCGTGGGGCTTTCCATGGGGGGCTACCTCATCTTTGAGCTGTGGCGGAAGGCCCCCGAGCGCTTCCTGGGCTTTGTCCTGGCGGATACCCGCTCCGGGCCCGACACCGAGGAGGCCAAGCGGAACCGTTACGCCTTAAGGGAGCGGGTGCTGGCGGAGGGGGTGGGCTTCCTGCCCGAAGCCCTCCTCCCAAGCCACCTGGGCCGTACCACCCAAGCGGAGAAGCCCGAGGTGGCGGCGAGGGCCCGGGAGCTGATCCTCCAGGCCATCCCCGAGGCGGTGGCGGAAAGCCTGAAGGCCCTGGCGGAAAGGCCCGACTCCACGCCCCTCCTCCCCGGAATGCGCCGCCCCGCCCTGGTCCTGGTGGGGGAGGAGGATGCGCTCACCCCAGTAGAGGAGGCCAAGCGCCTGGCCAAAGCCCTCCCCGATGCCCGGGCCCTCATCCTGCCCGAGGCCGGGCACCTGGCCAACCTGGAAAACCCCAAGGCCTTCCGCACGGCCCTCTTGGGTTTCCTGGCGGAAATCTTCTAGCCTTCCGCCTTGGGCTCCCGGGACATGAGCTCGGAAAGGGCCTTCAAGGGGTCTAGCCCCTCGTAGGCCACCCGGTAGACCGCCTCGGCGATGGGGAGTTCCACCCCCGCCCTTTGGCGCCAGGCCATGAGGGCCTTCACGGCGTAGAGCCCCTCCACCACCCCCCGGTCCTCGAGGCGCTCCAGGGCCTCCCCCCGCACCAACCGTTCCCCCGCCCCCCGGTTGCGGGAGTGGAGGCTATAGGCGGTGGCGAGGAGGTCCCCCAGGCCCGCAAGGCCATAAAAGGTGGCCTCCTCCCCTCCCTGGGCGGTGCCGAAGCGCACCATCTCCCTAAGGCCCCGGGTGAGGAGGGCGGCCTTGGCGTTGTCCCCAAGCCTCAGCCCGTCCACCATCCCCGCCGCCAGGGCGAGCACGTTCTTGAGGCCCCCGCAAAGCTCCACCCCCCGGAGGTCGGCACTGGTGTAGACGCGGAAGGTGGGGCTATGGAAGACCTCCTGCGCCCGCCGGGCCAGGGCCTCGGGCCCCGCCACCACGCTGGCCGTGGGCAGGAAGCGGGCCACCTCCTCCGCGTGGTTGGGCCCCGAAAGGGCGGCCACGGGCCGGTCCGTGAGGGCGGCCACCCATTGGCTTGGGGTGAGGAGGGCCCCTTCCCGGAAGAAAAGCCCCTTGGTGGCGGAGAGGTACCAGGGAGCCCGGGGAAGGTCCTTTAGGGTATCCAGGGCCTTGGAGGGAAGGGCCACCACGGCGAACTCCGCCCCCGAGAGGGCCTCCTCCGGGTCGTGGGTGGGGTAGAGGTAGGCGGGCAGGGCCACCCCCGGCAGGTAGTCCTTGTTCTCCCTTTGCGCCCGGAGGGCCTCGGCGTGTTCCCGCCTCCGGGCGAGGAGGGCCGTGGGGATGCCCTTGCTGGCCAGAAGGACCCCCAGGGCCGTGCCCCAGGCCCCGGCACCCAGGATGGCCACCTTCATAGGAGGACGCTCACCTCCCAGGCCTCGTACCAGGCGGCGAGGAGGAGGAAGAAGGCCCCCAGGTAGAAGCTCAGGAGGAGCCCCCTAAGCCCCCGCCGGTAGCCTTCCCCCCGGGCGGTTTTGGCGAGGAGGTAAAGCCCGCCGAAGGTCACCAGGATGTAGGCCTGGAGCTCCAAAAGGAGGGTGGGCAGGTGGGGGAGGAAGGTGGGCCCAAGGACGGCCGGGGATAGGGCGAAGCCGAAGGCGAAGTAGCGGAGGGCGTTGAGGAGGAGAACGGGCAGGCCGAGAAAGAGGGCGGGGATGAACCCCGTGAGGAAGAGGCCCTGGCTGAAATTCCAGTGGAAGATCACCCCGGCCAGGACCAAGACCCCCTTCCCCATGGCCCCCTCTAGGCCGATGGCCTCGAGGGCCCCCCGAAGAGGACCTGCACCGCCCGGGCCAGCTCGGGCATCCCGTAGGCCAGGAGGCTTCCCAGGGCGAAAAGCCCATAGAGGAAGAGGTTGGTGAAAAGGTAAAGCCCCCTATGCTCCCTAAGGAGGGCCAAGGCCTCCAGGAACCAGGCGCGGAAGGGGGAGGGTTGCCGGAGGAGGAAGCCCCAAAAGAGGCTCAGGAGCAAAAACCCCCACCCCGCCACGGGGGTGAGGAGGTAGGCGGGCAAGGCGAGGCCCTCCGGGCGGAAGTAGATCCGCCGCACCTCCTCCCCCTCCAAGACCACCACCACCTCCCCCACCTCCTCCCCCAGGGCGGCGGGGAAGAGGACCCGGTTGCCCTCCACCTTCGGGCTTTCCCGGTTCACGGAAAGTCCCTTGGGGGGAGGGGGGAAGAGGGCATAGCGCTCAAGGAGCTTGGGCGCTTCTTCAGGGGGAGCGCGGAGGACCTCCTCCAGCCTCGGGGAAAGCTTCCCCTCAAGCCAGGCGGCCACTGCCTCCTGGGCCACCTCCGTCCTGGCCCAGGCCAAGGAAAGGAAAAGCCAAAGGGCAAGGAAGCGGGCCACCTAGACCTCCTCCAAAGGAACGCCCTCCCGGCACAGGGGGCAGGCCTCGGGGGGGTACTGGGGCACCTGGAGGCGGGCTAGGGCGCGGAAGGGAACGCCAAAGGCCGCCTGGCCGCCGCTTCGGTCCACGATGGCCCCCACCCCCACGCACACCGCCCCCCGGGCCTCCGCCGCCCGGATGGCCTTCCGCACGCTCTCCCCCGTGGTCACCACGTCCTCCACCGCTAGAAAGCGCTCCCCTGGATTCAGGGTAAGCCCCTTGCGGATGGTCATCCCCCCTTGGCCGTCCTTCTCGGCGAAAAGGGCCCGGGCCCCCAAGGCCCGCGCCACCACGAAGGCGAGGATCACCCCCCCCATGGCAGGGCCGATGACGAAGTCCACCTTCTCGTCCTCAAAGGTCTTTCCCAAGGCCTCCCCCACCGCCTCGGCGTAAAGGGGATGCTGGAGGAGGGCCGCCGACTGGAGGAAAAGGGGGGAGTGTACCCCTGAGCGCAGGAGGAAGTGCCCTTCCAAAAGGGCCCCTGTCCTCCGGTAAAGGTCCAGGACCTCCATCCCCCCTACTCTACCAAAGCGGAAAGGAGCCCTTTGGCCGCCTCCTGGGCCCCTTCCAGGTCCGGCCTTCCCCCGGGGTAAAAGAGGGCCCGGCTTGCGGCCAGGAGGAGGCCTTTCCCCTTTAGGGGGCTTCCCCCCTGGGCCCCCACCCCGGGGAGGAGCAAGGGGGCGTGGGGCGCCACGTCCCGCACCGCCCTCACGGCCTCAGGGTAGGTGGCCCCCACCACCATCCCCACCCGGCTCCAAGGGCCTTCCCGCAAGGCCTCCCCTTCCCGGGCCAAAGCCTCCGCCAGGTGAAGGTAAAGGGGCCTACCCTCCACGGCAAGGTCCTGGAGAAAGCCCGAGCCCGGATTGGAGGTTTTCACGAGAACAAACACCGCACCCCCGCTCCGCATAGCCGCCCGGAAAAAGGGGGCAAGGGCGTCCAGGCCCAGGTAGGGGTTTACGGTGAGGGCGCTACCCGGAAAGCGGTCTAGGTACGCCTCGGCGTAGGCCTCCGCCGTGGAGCCGATATCCCCCCGCTTCCCGTCAAAGAGGACGGGCAGGCCCATGACCCGGGCGGCGCTGGCGAGCTCAAAAAGGAGCGCCATCCCCTCAGGGCCCAAGGCCTCAAAGAAGGCCAGCTGGAACTTCACCGCCGCCAGGCTTTCCGCCAGGGCCTCAAAGAGCTCCAGGGCGTAGCGGCGCAGGTGGACAAGGGGCTTGGGCCCGTGCAGCTCCGGCCTTGGGTCCACGCCCAGGACCAAAGGAGGGCGCTCTAGGGCCGAGAGGAAGTCCATGCTTCCCACTATAGGTCTTGACGTCCCGCCCTTGGGCCCTTAGCGTAGGGGGCGTACCTACGAGGAGGGTGTATGAAGGCTCGCATCGGCCTCCTGGGTTTAGGCCTATTGGCGCTCGCCGCCTGCCAGCAACAAGGGAGCCTGGCGCCCCAAGGCCTCGGCGAGGGGACCACGGCCTCGCCATCCCGGCGGAGGACCACCTCGAGGCCCTAAGCGCCTTCATTCTCCGCAACCTCCCCGAGGCCCGGGCCCGCCGCCTGGCCCAAGACCCCCGGGTCTACGCCCTCACCCCCGACCGGGAGGTACGCGCCTACGGCCAGACCGTGCCTTGGGGCGTGGAGCGGATCGGCGCCCCCACCACCACCGCCAAAGGCGCCAACGTCTCCGTTTACGTATTGGACACCGGCATCAAGGTGGGCCACGAGGACCTCACCAACCTCAAGGGCGGCTACGCCGTGGTGAAGTGCCGGGGACGTTGCCGGGCCGCTTACGACGACGACAACGGCCACGGCACCCACGTGGCGGGCACCATCGCGGCGGTGAACAACGCCGCGGGGGTGCTCAGCGTGGCCCCCGCCGCCGAACTTTGGGCCGTGAAGGTGCTTTCGGGCTCCGGCTCGGGTTCCATCAGCGGCATCGTCCAAGGCCTCAACTGGGCCATCGCCCACAACAACGGGGGCAAGCCCAAGGTGGTGAACATGAGCCTAGGGGGTAGCGGCACCGATGACCAAGACGGCCTCTACTGCCCCGCCATCCGCTCCAAGGACGCCTTCCACAACGCCATTCAAAAGGCGGTCTGCGATTACCGGATTACCGTGGTGGTGGCCGCCGGCAACGAGGGGGACAACGCCGCCAACCACACCCCCGCCGCCTACGACGAGGTCATCACCGTGAGCGCCACCAATAGCCAAAACGACTGGCCCTCCTGGTCCAACTACGGCCCCGATGTGGACCTGGCGGCGCCGGGCGTTTCCATCCTTTCCACGTGGCATACCTCCACCAGCGCCTACAACACCCTTAGCGGGACCTCCATGGCCACGCCGCACGTGGCGGGCGCTGCCGCTTTGGTCCTTTCCCGCTACCCCAGCTACACCCCAGAGCAGGTAAAGGGAACCCTCTTGCAAAACGCCGAGAGCACCCACACCTGGAGCAACACCTCCGGCCATCCCCACCCCGAACCCTTCCTGAACGTTCGCGGTTTCTAAAGCCCAAGGCCCCTCCCGTGTGGGAGGGGCCCCAAAAGGAAAACCCCCCTAACGGGGGGTTTCTTGCGCCGGTTGTGCAGGGGCTTGAAAGCGCGGGAATGGGCTTGGTTGCTCCTTAGAAAGGAGGTGATCCAGCCGCACCTTCCGGTACAGCTACCTTGTTACGACTTCGCCCCAGTCACGGGCCCTACCCTCGGCGCCTGCCCTAAGGCTCCCGGCGACTTCGGGTAGAACCCGCTCCCATGGCGTGACGGGCGGTGTGTACAAGGCCCGGGAACGTATTCACCGCGGCATGGCTGATCCGCGATTACTAGCGATTCCGGCTTCATGGGGTCGGGTTGCAGACCCCAATCCGAACTACGCCCACCTTTCCGCGATTCGCTCCCTGTCGCCAGGTCGCCTCGCTCTGTAGTGGGCATTGTAGCACGTGTGTCGCCCAGGCCGTAAGGGCCATGATGACCAGACGTCGTCCCCGCCTTCCTCCTGCTTTCGCAGGCAGTCCCGTTAGAGTGCCCGGCTTAACCCGCTGGCAACTAACGGCAGGGGTTGCGCTCGTTGCGGGACTTAACCCAACATCTCACGACACGAGCTGACGACGGCCATGCAGCACCTGTGCTAGGGCTCCCCTCGCGGGGCACCCCACCCTTTCAGGCAGGTTCCCTAGCATGTCAAGGCCTGGTAAGGTTCTTCGCGTTGCTTCGAATTAAACCACATGCTCCACCGCTTGTGCGGGCCCCCGTCAATTCCTTTGAGTTTCAGCCTTGCGGCCGTACTCCCCAGGCGGCGCGCTTAACGCGTTGGCTTCGGCCCCCAGAAAACCCAGAGACCTAGCGCGCATCGTTTAGGGCGTGGACTACCCGGGTATCTAATCCGGTTTGCTCCCCACGCTTTCGCGCCTCAGCGTCACGAACGAGCCAGGTGGCTGCCTTCGCTATCGGCGTTCCTCCCGGTATCTGCGCATTTCACCGCTACTCCGGGAATTCCACCACCCCCTCCCGCCGTCTAGCCTGAGCGTATCCCACGCTCCCCCACGGTTGAGCCGTGGTCTTTCACATGGGACGCCCCAAGCCGCCTACACGCCCTTTACGCCCAGTAAATCCGGGTAACGCTCGCGCCCTCCGTATTACCGCGGCTGCTGGCACGGAGTTGGCCGGCGCTATTACCTGGGTACCGTCATCCCCCTCATCGGGGCTTTCGTCCCCAGTTCAGGAGTTTACACCCCGAAGGGCTTCCTCCTCCAAGCGGCGTCGCTCCGTCAGGCTTGCGCCCATTGCGGAAGATTCCTAACTGCTGCCTCCCGTAGGAGTGGGGCCCGTGTCTCAGTGCCCCTGTGGCCGGCCATCCTCTCAGACCGGCTACCCGTCGTCGCCTTGGTGGGCCTTTACCCCACCAACTAGCTGATGGGACGCGGGCCCATCCGGAAGCGGACTCTCGCCCTTTAATCATGCCCCACAGGACATGACCACATGCGGGATTAGCCCGAGTTTCCCCGGGTTGTCCCACACTTCCGGGTAGGTCACCCACGCGTTACTCACCCGTCCGCCGCTGACCACGGAGTAAAACCCCATGGCCCGCCCGACTTGCATGTCTTAGGCACGCCGCCAGCGTTCACCCTGAGCCAGGATCAAACTCTCCAAAGAAAAAACGCCACTAGGGCGTTTGGGTTCGCTTGCTGTGCCCTATTCCCGCGCTTTCAAGATCCCCCGCCGGTTCAACCGGCGCAACATTGAATCTACCAGGTCCCCTCCTGCCTGTCAAGCACCCCTAGGGGGGGCTTACAATGGGTTGAGGATGCTACTCCGCCTCGAGGTGAAAAACCTCGCCGCCATCCGCGAGGCCGCCCTGGAGCTTGCCCCCGGCCTCAACGTCCTCACCGGGGAGACGGGGGCGGGCAAAAGCCTCTTGGTGGACGCCTTGGCCCTCCTTTTGGGGGAGCGGGCCGAGGGGCTTATCGGGCCCTATGGGGATAGCCTCCTCGTCACCGCCTTCTTCCAGGGAGAAGGGGAGCGGGTCCTTTCCCGAAGGGTGGGGGCCCGCTCCACGCCCCGCATAGACGGGGAGGTGGTGAGCCTAAGGGAGCTCCAAGAGGAAGCCGAGCGCTGGCTTTCCCTGCACGCCCAGCACGCCGCCCTGTCCCTGCTTTCCCCCAAGCGCCAGCGGGAAATCCTGGACGCCCTCTTGTCTCCCGGATACCTCCAGGCCTACCGGGAAGCCTATGCCCGCCACCAGGCCCTCCTCCAGGAAAAAGAGGCCCTGGAGGAAGCCCTTAGGGCCAAGGGCGAGCGGGAAGACCTCCTGCGCTTCCAACTGCGGGAAATCCGGGAGGCCCGGCCCCGTCCCGGGGAGGACCGGGAACTGGAGGAGGAAGCCCGGCGCCTGCGGCATCTGGAAACCCTTAGGGAACGGGCGGGCCGGGCCTATGCGCTCCTCACCGAAGAGGGGCTTTCCCCTTGGGAGAGTGCCGTGCGGGAGCTTCGCCAAGGGGGGCGGTACGACCCCACCCTGGAAGCCCTGGCCAAGGACCTGGAGGCCGCCTTGGAGGGAGCGGAGGCGGTGGTGCGGGAGCTAGAGGGGTACCTGGAGGGCCTCGAGGCCGACCCTGGCCGCCTGGCCCAGCTGGAGGAACGCCTGGCCCTCCTAGAGCGCTTAAAGCGCAAGTATGGTCCTACCCTGGAAGAGGTCCTGGCCCACGGGGAACGGGCCGAGGCGGAGCTTGCCGCCCTGGAAGGGGGTGAGGAACGCCTTTTAGAGGTGCGCAAGGACCTCCTCAAGGCGGAAGAAGCGCTCCTCCAGCGAGGGACAGAGCTAAGCCAGGCCCGGCAAGGGGCAGCCAAGAAGCTCGCCCGTGCCATGGAGGAGGAACTCGCCGCCTTGGGCCTCCCCCAGGCCCGCTTCCAGGTGGTCCTCACCCCCTTGCCCGAGCCCGGGCCCTTCGGCCTGGAGGAGGTGGCCTTTCGCTTTGCCGCCCATCCCCGCCTGCCCCTCTCCCCCCTCTCCGCCGCCAGCGGGGGGGAGCTTTCCCGCATCGCCCTCTCCCTCGCCCTCCTCACGGGGGCCGAGGCCCCCACCGTGGTCTTTGACGAGATGGACACCGGGGTGGGCGGGGAAACCGCCTGGAAGCTCGCCGAGCGCCTCGCCCGCCTGGGGGAGAAGCGCCAGGTCCTGGTGGTGACCCACCTGCCCCAGGTGGCCGCCCGGGCCCACCGCCACCTTAAGGTGGTCAAGGAAGAGGGGGAGGTGCGGGTGGAGGTGCTGGAGGGGGAAGGGAGGGTGCGGGAGCTCGCCCGCCTCCTCTCGGGCCAGTACACCGAGGCTGCCCTTTCCCACGCAAGGCTCCTCCTGGAGGCGCCATGAACCCCATGGAGGCCCCCTACCCGGTCTTCCACCTGCACGAAGGCGGCGTGGAGCGAAACGCCCTGGCTCAGGGCCTACCCTTCCCCGAAGGGGACACCCTGGTCCATGGGGATAGGACCTACCAGGTAGCCCGCCTCCCGTCCCCCACGGGCACTTACCTCCTTCTCGTGGAAACCACGGACCTCTCGGTGCAGGCCCGGGCCTACAAGGGGCTTCTTAAGGTCTTGCGCGGGCTTTTGCAGCACGAGGAACCGGAGGGGCTTCTCCAGGACCTCATCCGGGAGGCGGTGGCCGCGGTGCCTGGGGCGGAGGCGGGGAGCATCCTGCTTCGGGAAGGGGGGTATTTCTACCTGGTAGCCCAGGAGGGTTTCTCCGAAGCCCTCCTGGGTGCCCGCACCTCCTTGGAGGAGGAGCTCGCCTGGTACGGGCTTGGGGTGGACAACTGGCTCAAGGGCCGCCCCCGGGTGCTAAAAGGGCCCGAGATCCGCCACCTGTCCAGCCTGAGCACCGTGGAGGCCCGGCCCGCCTTTTTTGAGCACGGCCGCCTCTTGGAAATCCAGGCCACCCTAGGCCTGCCCATCGTCTTGGAGGGCGAGGTGCTGGCGGCCATGAACCTGGACAATTTCCGCAACCCCGAGGCCTTTAGTCCGCTCTCCCTGGAGCTAGCCCAAGCCTTTGCCCTGGAAGCCGCCCTCCTCCTCAAGGCCTTGAAGGAGCGCCAGGCGCTGGAAATGGCAGCCCGCACCGACCCCCTCACGGGCTTAGGAAACCGCCGGGCTTTGGAAGACACCTTCCCCAAGCTCCTCGCCGAGGCCCAGGCCCTAGGGGAGCCCTTGGCCCTCATCTACTGGGACCTCAACGGCCTCAAAGCCCTAAACGACCGGGAAGGGCACGCCGCCGGGGACCAGGCCCTTAAGGCCCTGGCCCAGGCCCTGAAAAACCTCTCCCGCCGCCGGGACCTGGCCTTCCGGGTGGGGGGGGACGAGTTCGTGAGCCTCCATCTGGGCCTTTCCCAGGGGGAAATCCCCGCCCTCATCGCCCGCCTGAGGCAGAGCCTCCCCTACGGGGTGGCGGCGGGCGGGGTGGAGGTGGAAGGAGAGGACCTGGAGACGCTTTTGCGGGAAGCGGACCGACGCATGTACCGGGCTAAAGGAGGCCCTTGACCCCGTCGGCCACGTACTGCACCGCCAGGGCGGCGAGCAAAAGGCCGAGCACCCGGGTCACCACGTTCACCCCCGTGCGCCCCAGGGCCCGGCGTATCCCCGAAGCGGCCCGCAAAAAGAGGTAGGCCAAAAGGAGCACCAGAAAAGCGCTAAAGAGGACCACCGCCCACCCCCCCACCACCCCCCGGGCCTCCCCGCCCAGGATGAGGACGCTGGCCAAGGCCCCAGGCCCGGCGATGAGGGGGATGGCCAAGGGGAAGACGGAGATGTCCGCCCGGACCAGGGCCTCGTCCTTCTCCTCCTCGGTTTCCCGCTCGTGGTGGGCGAAGACCATTTCGGTGGCGATGCGGAAAAGGAGGATGCCCCCGGCGATGCGGAGGGCCTCGAGGCTAATCCCCAGGTGGTCCAAAAGCCCCCTTCCGAAAAAGAAAAAGGCCACGAGAAGCCCTCCCGCCACCAGCACCGCCCTGGCGGCAATCTGGGCCTGCTTTTTCGGGGGGCGGTCCCCCGCCAAGGCCAGGAAGACGGGGACCAGCCCCACCGGGTCCATGACCACGAAAAGGGTGAGGAAGGACTTAAGGAAAAGTTCAACCACCTGGAACCTTGGGCGCTACGCCCCTCCCTTGAGGGCCCTGCCCGCCAAGAGGAGTTCCCCTAGCTCCTCCTCCAAGGCCTTGGCCTCCCCCTCCGTGCGGGCCACCACCAGGATGGTGTCCTCACCCGCCAGGGTGCCCACGATCTCGTCCCGCTTTAGGCGGTCTAGGAGGAGGGCGATCCCCGAGGCGTGCCCCTCGGCGGTTTTCACCACCAGGATGTTCCCACCCCGGTCCACGTCCTTGACGAAAAGGCCAAACTGCCGTTTGAGTTCCTCGTATACGTCCTCGGGAAGCTCCACCGAGGGCAGGGCGTACTTGTGCCGTCCCTTGCCCAAAGCGATGCGGGCCAGGCGGAGTTCGGCGATGTCCCGGCTCACCGTGGCCTGGGTCACCTCAAAGCCCAGCTGCCGTAAGCGCTCCACCAACTCCTTCTGGGTGCCGATCTCCTCCCGGCTCACGATCTCCTGGATAGCGCGGTGCCGCTCGGCCTTGCTGCGCATATTCACCCCGTTAGGCTTTCCAAAACTCCTTGACGAAATCCAGTATACGGTGGGCCACCTGGCGCTTGGGCATCCGGGGAAGCTCCAACACCCGCCCATCCCTTAGGAGGAGGACCACCTCGTTTTCCAGGCTCCCAAACCCCACCCCTTCCCGGTTCACCCAGTTGAGGACGATGAGGTCCAGGTTCTTGCGCACAAGCTTCCCCCGGGCCCTCTCCAAACCCTCCCGGGTCTCCATGGCGAAGCCCACCAAAACCCTATCCCCCTTCTTTTCCCCCAACTCCTTGAGGATGTCGGGGTTGGGCACCAGGCGGAGGATTCGTTCCGCCTCCACCTTGGGCTCCTTGTCGGCCAGGGTGGTTTCGGGGCGGTAATCGGCCACCGCCGCCGCCATGACCACCGCCTCGGCCCAAGGGTACTGGGCCAGGATGGCCTCCCGCATCTCCAAGGCGCTTTCCACCCGCACCACCTGGACCCCCCAAGGGTCTGGGAGGGAGGTGGGGCCCGCCACCAAGACCACCTCCGCCCCCCTATCCCGGGCCGCCTCGGCCACGGCGTAACCCATGCGCCCCGAGGAGGGGTTGGAGAGGAAGCGCACGGGGTCCAGATACTCCCGGGTGGGCCCGGCGGAAACGATGAGCTTAAGGCCCTCCAGGTCCTTGGGCGTGAGGAAGGCTTCCAAACGTTCTAGAAGCTCCTCGGGCTCCAACATCCGCCCCCACCCCTCCCCTTCCCCCACGGCGGCAAGGGGGCCATGGGCGGGGCCGAAGAAGGCGTGGCCCAAGGCCTTGAGCCGCTCCACATGGCCCTGGGTCTGGGGAGCGAGCCACATGGCCTCGTTCATGGCCGGGGCCCAGGCCACCCGCTTGGCCCCGGCGAGGAGGGTGGCGGAAAGGAGGTCGTCCGCCAGGCCCAAGGCGGCCTTGGCCAGGGCATCGGCGGTGGCGGGGGCCACCAGGACCACCTCGGCCCAGCGGGCGAGCTCTATGTGGAGGGCCCGGCCGTGCGGCTGAAACCAAGCCTCCTCCGTGGCCACCTCCCCCCCGGCGGCCACCGCCAGGGAAAGGGGGGTGACGAAGGCCAAGGCCCGGGGGGTGGCGAGGACCCGCACCTCGTGCCCCGCCTGGCGGAGGAGGCGGAGGAGGTGGGGCACCTTGATGGCCGCCACCCCCCCGCTCGCCGCCACCAGGACCCGGGCCACCTAGCCCTCCTCTTCCACGGGGTAAAGCTTTTCCATCTCCTTCTGCAGCCGGTCCTCGGGAACCAGGTTCTCCCCGAAGACCAGCCGGCCGGTGTGGAGCTCCTTCATGGCCCAGGTCACGGGGTTGGGGTCGTCAAAGAGGCCCTCGAGGGTCCGCATCTTAGGCCTTTCCTCCGGCTCCAACACCGTGTTCTTGAAGCGGTGGCGCAAAAGCTGCTGCGCCCGCTTGGCCACCACCACGGTGAGCCGGTACTTGGAATCCACCATGCCGAGAAGCTTGTCAATGCCCGGTTCCGCCATAGTCCCTCCTTAAAATCTCGTCCAGTTCGCTTTCCAAATCGGGGTCCCGCTCCAAAGCCTTCTCAAGGGCCCAGGCCATCCGGGGGGTACGCCGCCTTTCGGCGGTGAGGATGGCCAAAAAGTCCGCCACCGCCTCCTCCAGCACATCGTTCACCACCACGTAGTCAAAGAGGTGGGCGTTTTGGATCTCCCACTCCGCCTGCGCCAAGCGCTTCGCAATCTTCTCCGGGCTATCCTTCCCCCGGTAGACCAGGCGGCGCTTGAGCTCGGAGAGGGAAGGGGGGAGGAGGAAGATCAGGACCGCTTCCGGCACCTTCTCCCGTACCTGCAAGGCCCCCTGCACCTCAATCTCCAAGAGGACGTCCTCCCCCCGGGCCAGGGCCCGCTCCACCGGGGCCCTGGGGGTGCCGTAGAGGTGGCCCACGTACTCGGCGTACTCCAAAAAGCCATCCTCTTTCCGAAGGGCCTCAAAGGTAGATCGGTCCACGAAGTAGTAGTCCACCCCATGCCGCTCCCCCGGCCTTGGGGAGCGGGTGGTCATGGAGATGGAGTAGAAAAGGCGGGTGCGCTCCAGCACCTTGGCCCGCACCGTCCCCTTCCCCACCCCGCTGGCCCCGGTCATGACAAAAAGGCGGCCCCGCATGGCCTTCACCCCGGGAGGATACCAAAAGGCCTAGGCTAGGGGCAAGGATTTTTGTGACATGGGCACCTTTCACCCATGGTACACTTGGGCCCGTGGCCTGGTACGAGGGTGCCTTCTTCTATCAGATCTTCCCCGACCGCTTCTTCCGGGCAGGACCGCCCGGCAAGCCCGCCCCCGCAGGCCCCTTGGAGCCTTGGGAAGCCCCGCCCACCTTAAGGGGCTTCAAGGGGGGGACGCTCTGGGGGGTAGCCGAGAAAATCCCCTACCTGGCGGAGCTCGGGGTGGAGGCCCTCTACCTCAACCCCATCTTCGCCTCCACCGCCAACCACCGCTACCACACGGTGGACTACTTCCAGGTGGACCCCCTCCTGGGCGGGAACGCCGCCTTTCGCCATCTCCTGGAGGTGGCCCACGCCCACGGGATCCGGGTCATCCTGGACGGGGTCTTCAACCACACGGGACGGGGCTTCTTCGCCTTCCAGCACCTTCTGGAAAACGGGGAGCAGAGCCCCTACCGGGACTGGTACCACGTCAAGGGGTTTCCCCTCCACGCCTATAGCCCCCACCCCAACTACGAGGCCTGGTGGGGCAACCCCGAGCTTCCCAAGCTCAAGGTGGAAACCCCGGCGGTGCGGGAGTATCTCCTCGCCGTGGCCGAGCACTGGATCCGCTTCGGGGCCGACGGTTGGCGGCTGGACGTACCCAACGAGATCCCAGACCCCGAGTTCTGGCGGGCCTTCCGCAGGCGGGTCAAGGGGGCGAACCCCGAGGCCTACATCGTGGGGGAGATCTGGGAGGAGGCGGATTTTTGGCTCCAGGGGGACATGTTTGACGCCACCATGAACTACCCCTTGGCCCGGGCCGTCCTGGGCTTCGTGGGAGGAGAGGCGCTGGACCAGGAGCTGGCGGGAAGGTGCGGCTTCGGCCGGATAGAACCCCTCCAGGCCCTGGCCTTTAGCCACCGCTTGGAAAACCTCTTCGCCCGCTACCGCCCAGAGGTGGTGCGGGCCCAGATGAACCTCCTCACCTCCCACGACACCCCCCGCCTCCTCACCCTCCTCAGGGGAAGCCTGGAGCGGGCCAGGCTCGCCCTCTCCCTCCTCTTCCTCCTGCCGGGAAGCCCCACGGTCTACTACGGGGAGGAGGTGGGCATGGAGGGGGGGCTGGACCCGGACAACCGGGGGGGCATGGTGTGGGCCGAGGAGAGGTGGCGGAAGGAGCTTTGGGAAACCGTGCGGCGGCTGGCCCACCTGCGCAAGGAGCACCCCGGGCTCCGCACCGCCCCCTACGGCAGGGTTTACGCCGTGGACGGGCACCTGGCCTTCACCCGGGGGCCCTACCTGGTGGTGGTGAACGCCACCCCCAGGCCCTTCCCCCAGGACATCCCCCTGCACGGGGCCCTACCCCGGGGGGCCCAGGCGGTGGACCTCCTCTCGGGGGCCCTCTGCGTTCCCAAGGGGGGCCGGCTTTGCGGCCCCGAGCTTCCCCCCTTTTCCGTGGCGGTCTGGGCCGAGATCTAAAGGGCCCCCTCAAAGCGGAGGAGCCAAAGCTTTAGCCCCTCCTGCCCGGCGAAGCCCCCAAGCCGCCCGTCCTGGTGGATGACCCGGTGGGCGGGCACCAGGAGGAAGAAGGGAGTAGCCCTGAGCGCCGCCCCCACCGCCCGGGGGGAAAGCCCCAGCTCCCGGGCGAGCGCCCCGTAGCTCGTGGTCTTCCCGTAGGGGATGCGGCGCACCCGCTCGTAAAGGCGCACCCGGGACGGGGAGAGGCCGGTGTAGTCCAGGGGGATGTCCAGAAAATCCGGGCGCCCCCCGGCGAAATAGGCGGCGAGGGCTTCCCTCACCCGCTCCGCCAGGGGGCCTTGCGCCTCCGGCCCCCGGGGGAAGAGGGCGGGCTCGAGGCGCACCACCCCCAAGGGGGAGAGGGCAAGCCAAAGGGGGCCTAGGGGTGTGGCGAGGAGCACCTAGGGCACCCCGGCCAGGAGGAGCTCGGAGAGGAAGGTGCCGGGGAAGTAATGGCCCAGGATCTCCCGGTGGTCAAAGCCCGCCTCCGCCATCCCCTTGGCCCCCCACTGGGAAAGCCCCACCCCGTGCCCCGCCCCCCGGCCCACCGCCTCAAAGCCCTGGAACTCGGCCAGGGCCGAGGGCAAGCCCATGAGGCGGAGAAGCCGCCCCGCCTCGGGCCCCTGGACCTCCACCCCCAGAAGGCGCACCCGCCAGGCCCGGCCCGAGGGGGTACGCTCCAGCACCTGGGGGGCCTCCTCCCCCCTCGGGGTGTAGCCCAAGGACCGAAGGGCCTTCTCCGCCCTTTCCTTGGGTACCGCCACCCGCCAGGCGCTCTTGGGACCCCTGGCGTAGGGATCGGGCCGGGGGCGGAGGTAGGGGAGGGCCACCTGGAACACCTCCTCGCTCCCCGCGGTCATGCCCCCAGAGTCGGCGTGGTAAAGGGCGGAGATGGCCTTACCCCCAAAGCTCAGGACCTGGCCCCGGGTGGCGGCCACCGCCTGGGCGTACCTGGGCTTTTCGGCGGCGAAACCCAGGTAGACCTGGCAGAGCTCGCTGGCGCAGAGGTCATAAGGGGCCTTGGGGTTCAGGCGGTTCACGGCGAAGGTGCGGGCCAGGACCGCCTGGGCCTTCAAGGCCTCCGGGGGGAAGCCCTCGGGCATCTCCCCGGGCAATACGCCGAGGAGGTAGTCCTCCAGGAGGACGAGGTTGACCACCAGGAGCTTCCCCCCCTGGGCGAGGAGCCGCACCCCACCCCGGTAGGGGCGGCCCTCGAGGGCGAAGTAGGGCACGTCCAGGTCAAAGGAGGGCTGGAGGCGCCCCCCCAAAACCACCCCCTCCCCCGTGGCGATGGCGCGCACCTCCCCGGAAGGGAGGCTTAGGCGCACCCCTTGGCCCTGGGGGACCTCCTGGAGGAGCACCCGGAGGAGGAGGTCTTTCCCCTGCCCCCATGCGGGGGGGAGGGCGAGAAGGGGCAGGAAAAGAAGGAGGATAAAGGGGCCAAACCGCGCCATAGCCTTTCTCCCCTATCCTACCCCAAGACCAGGGTGGCCTTGCCCTGGGACGGAGCCTCCTGCAGCCGGTCCAGGGCCTCCGGGTGCCGCAGGGCGTACATGGCGAAGGGGTAGACCCGCTCCTGGGGCTGGCCCAGGGGCAGGAGGTGGCGCTTAAGCCGCTCAAGATGGCCCATAAGGACCGCATCCCTCCCCATGCGGGCCCTCAGGAGCTTGCGCAAAAGCCTCTCCCCCTCCCCTGCAAGCCGCACCCGGAAGCGGCGGAAGGGACGCTCTAAGGTGGGTTCCAAATCCCTGGCCTGGGCCTCCCACGCCTCCAAGCGGGCGAGAAGCCCCCGAAGCTCCTCCTCCAAGGAGCGGTAACCCTCCCAAACGCCCCGCACCGCCCCCAAGAAGGCCTCCTCCCCCCTCTCCACCAAGGCCCAGGGGGAAAGGCGGTAGTTCTCCAGGATGCGCCGGATGGGGGGTTCCAGCGCCACCGCCTGGAGCCTCAGGAAAAGGGCGGGTACGGGGAGGCCATGGAGGGCGTAGACCCGGGAGAGCTCCGCCACGTAGCGGAACTCGTTGGGCCCCACCACAAACCCCGCCGTGGGGAGGACGAGGTCCTGGAAGACGGGCCTAAGCCCGGCGGCGGGGGTGAGGCGGGTGGGGTCTTGCCGTGCCACTTCCCAAAGCTCCCTGGCCGTGTAGCGCCGCACCCCATCGGTAAAGGCCCCGCCTTCGTAGAAGAGGAGGCGGCGGGCATCGGTTTCCAGGAAGAGGTTGGTGGCCCCGGGCTTCCGCCTTAGAGGGGGCTTTCCCCCCAGGGCCCGGATCCTCTCCGCCTCCTCGTTGATGGCCTGGGCGCTGGCTAAGGGGTCGGCAAGCTCCCGCTCCAGGGCCCCCAGGAAAAGAGGGGCGAGCTCCTCCGCCATGGGGTCAAAGGGGATGAGGCCCCTTGGGCCCAAGAAGGCGAGGAGGGTGCGGGCGAAGAACTCGGCCAAGGTCTTCCCCTCCAGGGCATAGGCCACCCGTGCGTCCCTGGCCCAAGGCCCAAGGAAGGCCTTTAGGTCCTCCAAGTAAGGGGCCAGGGGGATGCGCCCGGCGGGCAAGGGAGGCAGGGGGAGGGAAAGGGTGCGCACCTCCTCGCCCACAAGGAGGTGCAGGTGGCGCACCTCCTCCACGTCGTGGTCCTGGGAGGCCACCCAGAAGACCCCAGCCCCCCCCACCCCCTCGGCCAGGCGCAAGGCGGTGTGGGCCTTGTAGAAGACGAGGGCTGGCCCCCCCAAAAGCCCCGCCTGCTGCCCCGCCACCACCGCCCCCCGGGCAAGGCCTTCCAAGGCGGCCAAGGCTTCCTGGGGCGCCCCTAGGCGCTTCAAATAAGCCTTTAGGGCCTCGGCAAGCCCCGGGTGGCCCGCCCGGCCAAGGCGCGCCTTAAGGGCCTCTTCCCCTTGGGGCAAGCCCAGGAGGCGGGCCAAGAGGGCGGTTTCCATAGCTTTAAAGCCTATAGCGCCTCGGCCAAGCGGGCAAGGGCCTCCGGGTCCCGGAGCTCCACCCGCCGGTAGCCCAGGTCCACAAAGCCCTTTAGGGCCCACTCCCCCAGGAGCTTGGTCACGGTTTCCCGGGTAGCCCCCACCATGTGGGCCAGGTCCTGGTGGGAAAGGGCCACCTCCCCTTCCTGGGCCAGGGTAAGGAGAAGGCGGGCCAGGCGCTGGGCCACGGAGAGGTGGCGGGCCGCCCAAAGGGCCTCCTCCGCCCCCTTAAGCCTCCGGTAGAGGGCCCTTAAAAAAAAGGCCTCCACCTCCGGATAGCGCCTTACGGAACCGAGCTCCTCCACCTTGGCGAAAAGGAGTTCGGCGTAGGTAAGGGCGGTGGCCCCCGAAGTGCGCCTTCCTCCCCCCACCAAGGCCTCCTCCCCAAAAAGCCCCCCAGGCCCCACCACCCCCAAGGTGGCGGGCTCCCCTTCCGCCGAGCGGGGTCCCTCCAGCCAGACAAGCCCTTCCCGCACCAGGTACACCCCCTCCGCCCGGTCCCCCAGAGCGTAGAGGGGGGTACCCCGCAAGACCCTCTTGGGCTGGAACACCCTGGCCACCTCCCGCCGGGCCTCGAGGGAAAGCTCCTGGAACATGCCCCGAGTTTACAAAAAGAGGGGGGCTTCGGAGGAAGGGATAAGCCCCCGGGCCTCGGCCTCAGCGAAGAGCCGTTTCACCGCTTTTTCCCCTTCCTCCCCCACGTCCTGGCTGAACCCGTTCACATAGGTGCGCACATGGGCCCAGATCACCTCCTCCGAAAGCTCCTGGGCATGGGCTTTCAGGTAGGGAAGGGTTTCCTCGAGATGGGCAAAGGCGTATTCCAGGCTCCGCCGCACCGCCTCGTCCAGGGCCTGGATGAGCTCCTTCCCCAGATCCCGCCGGGCCAGGATGGCCCCCAAGGGAAGGGGCAGGCCCGTTTCCCCCTCCCACCACTCCCCCAGGTCCAGGACCCTGACCAGGCCGTACTCCGGGTAGGTGAAACGGCTTTCGTGGATGATGAGGCCTGCCTCCACCTCCCCTTGGGCCACCAGGGGCATGATCCGGTCGTAGCGCACCTCCACCGGCTCAAACCCTTCCGCGTACAGGAAGAGGAGCAAAAAAGCCGTGGTGTTCCGCCCGGGAATGGCCACCCGGGCTCCCTTCAGGCTCCTCAAGGGCTTTTTGGCCACCACCAAAGGGCCCACCCCTCTTCCCAAGGCTCCTCCGCTCCTCAGGGCCACATACCGGTCCCGCACCCTCCCATAGGCGGCATAGGAGAGCTTGGTCAGGGGTAGCCTCCCCTCCAAAGCCCAGCGGTTCAGGGTTTCCACGTCCTCCAAAACCGCCTCCACCGGAAGGGGGCTTTCCACAAGGCCATGGGTGAGGGCGTAGAAGATGAAGGTGTCGTTGGGGCAGGGGGAGTAGCCCAGCTTCAGAACCGGCGCCTCCATGAACCCTACTGTACCCCCTTGAGGGCTCGTTTGAAGAGCTCGGGGGCGAAGGCCTTGAGGGCTCTTAAAAACCCCGTGGCCCCCCGGGCCCGCCCCGGGATCACGTAGACCGGAACCCCCAGGCGCTCCGCCTCGAGGCGCACGGGCTCGGCGAAGTCGTGGCCCACATAGCTGGAAACGATCATCAGGCCATGGGCCTTCTCCAGGCGGTTCAGGATACGCCTCAGGGCCTCCTTGCCCACGCCAGCGCTGTCCGCATCAAACCAATCCACCTTAAGGCCCCGGGCCTCCAGGAAGGGAACGAGGCGGCTCCGGAGCTGGGTGTGGCCCCCCACCACCAGGAGGTGCTCCCCGTGGAAGCGGGGCAGGGCCTCTTCCAGAAGCTCCTCGGGGGTTTCCGCCGGAGGCTTGGCCTCCTCCCCCAGGGCCTTAAGCCCCCGGGCCACGGCCTTAAGCTCCTCCAGGTAGAGGAGGAGGCTCTCGTCGTGGGGCCTTAGGAAAAGGAGGTTCCGGAGAAGCTCCCGGGCAAGCTCCTGGTCCTTCTCCCGGTAAAGGGCCACCTCCAGGGCCTTCTGCCAGTACTCCGCCGCCTGCCGCCAGCTCCCCTGGGCCTCATGGTGCTCCGCCAGGTCAAAGAGGACCTCCAGGGCCTGGGGGTTTTGCGCAAGCTCTGCCCGCAAAAGGGCCTCCGCCTCCGCCGCCTGCCCCGAGGCGTAGAGGGCCGCCAGGTACTGCCCCCGCACCGCCTCCGCCTCCGGGCTTTCCCGGAAGGAGCGGGAAAGGCGGTAGGCCAGGGCGAGGAGCTCCAAAGGCGGCTCGGGGGTGCGGCCTAGGGCCTGGTAGAGGACGTGGAAGGCCGCCCAAGGACCTTCCAGCCGCTCCAAGAGGGAAAGAAGCCCCTTGAGGTCCTCCTCCGCCACCTCGCCGAGGCCCGCATCCCGGGCCCGGGAAAGGAGCTCCCGGGCCACGACCTCCTCCCCCCCCCTTAGGGCCTCCTGGGCCAGGCGGAAGAGGTAGGGGGCAGGATAGGCCTTTAGGGCGTGGGCCCTCTTGTGGTCGCCCAAAACCTCCTTCAAGGGGCGCCCCAGGGCCCGCTTTACCTCCGCCAGGTGGTGGTAGGCAAGCCCCGCCACCTCCCCTTCCCCGTGCTGGGCCGCCCGCTCCAGGAGGTACAGGGCTTCGCGGTGGCGCCCTTCCCGCTTGCGCAGAATCCCAAGGAGGAGCAGGGCCTCGGGGATCTCCGCCCGGGCCAAGGCCTCGGTGAGGTAGGGCTCCACCCCCTTAAGGTCCTCCCCCCGGTAGTCCAGGGGCGTGCGCAGGCGCAAGGCGGCCAAGGCCAGGCCCAAAAAACCCTCCGCCTCGTCCAGGTCAGCAAGCCGGCGGGCGTACCGCTCCGCCCGGGCGAAAAGCCCCTGGAGAAGGGCCGCCTTTAGGCCCAGCCGGAGCATCTCCCGGGTGAGGAGGCTTGGGGAGAGGTCCTCCACGAACTCCGCCCTACGGCTCACCTCCGCCCACTCCCCCTCCCGGGCGAAGCGGCGCATGCGCTCGGCGATGCGCTCCAAAGCTTCCCGCACGTAAAGCTCCGCCTCGGGCAGCCCCGACTCCACGAACTGCCTTAAGGCGTCGGCGTACCGCCCCTGGGCCAGGTAGACCCGCCCCAAGGCCAGGCGGTACCGCCCACCCCGCACCGCCAGGGCCTCGAGGCGCCCCTGGGCCCGGGCGTACTCCCCAAGCTCCACCAGCACCAAGGCCCTGAGGTCCTCCGCCTCCTCGGAAAGGGCCCGCCTCAAGGCCTCCTCCGCCTCGGCGAAGCGGGAAAGGGCGAAAAGCGCCTTCCCCCGGAGGTAGGCTGCCTCCCCTTCCCCCCCTTCGGGCAGGAGGGCGAGCACCTCGGCGTACTGCCCCGCCTCCAGGAGGGCCCGCACCCGCCCCAGGTCCGGCCCCTCCGCCAAGACCGCCACGGGCTCCAAGTTAGGCGCCTCCTCCAAGGCCTCCTCGGCCCACACCGCCTCCAAGACCTCGGGCCTGCGGGCGAGGACCAGGAAGTACTCCCCCTCCCCCACCCGCTCCACCGCCTGGAAGCCAAACCGCCTCAGGCCCTCCTCCACCCCCTCGGGGCTTTTCCCGAGGAAGGGGCCGTGGCCGTAGACGAGAAGCCCCCCGGGCTTCAGGAGCCGGGCGAAAAGGGGCAGGCGCTCAAAGAAAGAGAAGCGCTTCCAAAAGGCCTCGGGCTCCAGGCGGCTTTCCAGGTCCTGGTCCACGAGCCCCTCGGGGAAGACGGAGAGGAGAAGCAGGGTGTCAAAGGGGGGAAGGTCCACCTCCTCGGCCCAGCCCAGGTGCCACGCCACCTCGGGCACCCGCTTCCTGCCCAGGGCCACCGCCTCCTCCACCCCGTCCAGGGCGTGCCAGGAAAGCTCGGGCCGCTTCCTTTGCAGGTACCCCACCAGGGCCCCGGTGAAGGCCCCCACCTCCAGGACCCGCCCCTCCACCCGGGAAGGCACCTCCTTGGCGTAAAACTCCAAAAAGGGGAGGTGCATGCCGTAGACCAGGGCCTCCCCCTTGGGCACCTTGAGCACCTCCCGGTAGAAACTTCGCACCGCCTCCCTTCCCCCGCCCGCCAGGTAAGCCCGCCAGGCCTTGAGGAGGGGCTCCCGCCGGGCCGGGCTTCCCATGCGCTTGGCCAGTTCCGCCTCAAAGCGCCCCGGGGAAACGGGCCCCTGAACGGCAAAACGCTCCTTGAGGTAGAGCCTTAGCTCGTCGGGCATTTGCCGGGAGTGTACCAAAAAGGCAGGGGGGTGGTAAAGCCACCCCCCTGGGGGCGCCCAAGGCCTAAGCGGGCACTTCCCGCCGGAAGAGGTCGGCGTAGCGCCGCTTGGCCCGCATGGGGGCCCGGTGGTAGACGTAGGAGGCGAGGAGGGGGAAGGCCAGGGTGGCCTCGGCGAAGACCATCTGGGAAAGGGCGGCGTCCACCTTGCCCCAGCTTTGCGCCTCGGAAAGGGTGGAGCCGGAAAGCCCCCCATCCCGCTCATCGGCCACGGTGATCTGGATGGCGTACTTGTGCATCTCCACCGGGTGGCCCAAGACCTCCGCCGCCACCACGATGTCCTGGGCGAAGTTCTTGGGCACCCCGCCCCCGAGCATCACGAGCCCCGTGGTCCCCGCCTTGAGCTTGATCTCCGTGAGCTCGCGGAAATCCGCCACGGAGTCAATGGTCACGTGGGCCTTGGGGTTTTTCACCTGGTGGTAGACCAGGCCGAAGCCTGCGGAGGAGTCGGAGAAGGCAGGCACGAAGATGGGCACCCCCTCCTCGTAAGCAGCCCGGACGATGCTCTTCTCCCCCAGGCCCCTTTCCGCCAGGTAGCGGCCCATGTGCCAGATGAACTCCCGGCTGGAGTAGGGCCTAGGCTCCAGGGAATCGGCGATCTCGGCGATGGTGTAGTCCGTGTGGCGGAGCTCCTCCTCGTCGATGTAGGTGTCGTAGATGCGGTCGATCCAAAGCTGCCTAAGGGCTTCATCGTCAGCCTTGGGGTCTCCCTGGTAGTGGCGGTGGCCCAAGGCCTCAAAGAAGTCCTGGTCCACAATGTTGGCCCCGGTGGCCACGATAACGTCCACCAGGCCCTTCCGGATGAGGTCGTGGATGATGAGGCCCTGGCCCGCGGAAACCAGGCTCCCCGCCAGGGTGAGGATGACGCCGGCGTCGTCCTCCAGCATCCTGAGGTAGATCTCCGCCGCCCGGTAGAGGTTCCGGGCCTGGAAGGCAGTCTTGCCCATGGCCTCGAGGATGGGCCCAGCGTCAAAGGCCTTGATGTCTATGGGAACCACGGGCGTAGAGAGGAGTTCTTTCTTCTCCATCCTTCTCCTTTCTACGCGGGGTGGGCGTCGGGCGGCTCCCCCCTTGTTCGCGCCCCCTGCCTTTAGGGCAGGACTTCCAGTATACCACCCCCGGCGATGGGGGGGTAGACCTCGAGGGGGCCCTCCACTTCCTCGTGGGGCTCCACCATCCTTCCACCCACCGCCAGAAGCCAGGCCTCCTCCAGGGGAATGCCCAGCTTCTCCAGGGCTTCCTTGGGCGTCTTGGCCTCCACCTCGAGGACTTCTCCAAACCGCCTAAGGTCCCCGTGAAGGACCAACTTCATCAGTATCCCTCCAAAACCACGTTCCTAAGGGGCTCACCCCGGAGGTATCGCCCCACCTGCTCCGCCAAAAACCGGGCCGCCCGGCGGTGGAAACCCTGGGAAAGCCCAGCCACATGCGGGGTGATGAGGACTCCAGGAGCCTGCCAAAGAGGATGGTCGGAAGGCAGAGGCTCAGGGTCAGTGACATCCAAGGCCGCCCGAACCTTTCCCTCCCGTAGCGCCTCGAGGAGGGCTTCTGTGTCCACCACTGGCCCCCGGCCAGCATTCACCAAAAGGGCTCCCGGCTTCATCCAGGAAAGAAAATCCCGGTCCACCAGCCCCCGGGTTTCGGGGGTAAGGGGAAGCAGAACCACCACGGCATCCGCCTGGGGCAGAAGATGCGGGAGGTCCTGGGGAGTGTAGACCCCAGGGCGGGCGTGGCGGGCCACGGGGAGGAGTTCCACCCCAAAGGGCCTAAGCCTTTCCGCCACCGCCCGGCCAATGGCCCCGTAGCCCAGGAGGAGGATGGCCTTGCCCTCCAGGTCCTGAAGCCGCTTGGGGGCCCAGCGCCCTTCCCTCTGCGCCTCCAGGAAGCCCGGCAGGTCCTTGAGGAGGGCGAGGAGGGCCATCGCCACCCACTCCGCCACGGGGACGTCGTGGATGCCCGAGCCGTCGCAGAGCACCACGCCTTCGGGGACCATGGGGAGGACCCAGTCCACCCCGGCGGAAAGGGTCTGGACCACCTTGACCTCCACCTCCGCCAACACCTTCCGCACCAAGGCCTCCTGGCCAAAGGGGGGGATAAAGAAGTCCGCCGCCTCCGGCCAAGCCTCGTCCAGAAAGCGCACCTCCACCCCCTCGGGCAGGAGGGCGAAGACCTCTTCCCTAAGCCTCGGGGCCAAAATCCTCACGGCGCACCTCCATGTACACGTCCTCCTTGCCTTGGGGCCCGGGACCTAAGCCCACCTCGCGGAAGCCCGCCTTCTGAAAAGCCCGCCGGGCCCGGAGGTTGTGGGCATAGGTGCGGAGCTTCACCCGCCTAAGGCCCAGGACGTCAAAGGCGTAGGCCAAGGCCGCCCGCACCGCCTCCGTGCCGTAGCCTTGGCCCCAGCGCTCCTTTTTGCCGATGAGGATGCCCAAGGTGGCCTCTTCCGGGGTGAGGTCGTAAAGCTCCAGGGTACCCAGGTACTCCCCCTTCTCGTCCAGGATGGCGAAGGCCAGGCGGTCCTTCCGCCGCATCTCCGCCTGGACAAAGCGCTTGAAGAGCCAAAAGGGGGTGCGCAAGGGGCTAGAGCCGTTCCACTCCGCCACCTCGGGGTCGCGGAAGGTCTCGTAGAGGCCCTTCCACTCTGCCTCGGTGAGCCCCGCGCCAAAGGGCTTCAGGGTCACGCGGCCATAGCGGGGCCAGTCCACAAGGGATAGCCTAGCGCATTAGGGGTAAAGCCCCCGTAGGGCCCGGGCCTCGAGGACCCTCGTGGCGGCCACCACGTAGGCGGCGGTGCGCAAGGGGATCCGCTTCTCCTGGCTCACCTGCCACACCGCCTCAAAGGCGCTCCGTAGGACCCTTTCCAGCCTTTGGTTAATCTCCTCCTCCGTCCAGAAGTAGGAGTTGAAGTCCTGCACCCACTCAAAGTAGCTCACCGTGACCCCCCCGGCGTTGGCGATCACGTCCGGCACCACCAGGACGCCCTTTTCCTGCAGGATGTCGTCCGCGGCGGGGGTGGTGGGGCCGTTGGCCCCCTCGGCGACGATCTTGGCCTGGATGCGCCAGGCGTTGTGCTCGGTGATCTGCTTCTCCAAGGCGGCGGGGATGAGGAAGTCCGTGGGCACCGCCCAGAACTCCGGGTTGGGCAGGGGCTCCGCCTTGGGGTAGCCCCGCACCCCCCCGTACTCCCCCACGTGGCGGAGGAGGTCGTAAGGGTCAATCCCCGCCTCGTTGTAGATGGTCCCCGTGTGGTCCTGCACGGCGATGATCCGGGCCCCGTGGTCATGGAAGATGCGGGCGGCGGCGTTCCCCACGTTGCCAAAGCCCTGCAACGTAACCCGGCTCCCTTCAATGGCAAGCCCAATCTTTTCCGCCGCCGCCGCCGCGGTGACGAAAACCCCCCGGCCCGTGGCGTCCCGCCGCCCCAAGGAGCCCCCTAGGGCGATGGGCTTCCCCGTCACCACCCCGGGCACGGTGCGGCCCACGTTCATGGAGAAGGTGTCCATCATCCAGGCCATCTCCCGCTCCCCGGTGTTCACGTCGGGGGCCGGGATGTCCCGGTCCGGGCCCAGGAGGATGCCGATTTCCGAGGTGTAGCGGCGGGTAAGGCGCTCTAACTCGTGGGGGGAAAGCTTCTTGGGGTCCACCCGGATACCCCCTTTGCCCCCGCCGTAGGGCAGGCCCACGGCGGCGTTCTTGATGGTCATCCAGGCCGCCAAGGCCATGACCTCGGAGAGGGTAACCTCGGGGTGGTAGCGCACCCCGCCCTTGGCGGGACCGCGGGCGGTGTTGTGGTGAACGCGGTAACCCTCAAAGTGGGCCACGGTGCCGTCGTCCAGGTGGATGGGCACGTCCACGATCAGGACCCGCTTGGGCCGCTTGAGGCTTTCCGCCAAGGGGGCGTAGCGCCCCAGGTAGGGGACCACCCGGTCCACCTGCTCGGTAAAAATCTCCCAAGGACCGCCGTCTTTGCCTAGGTAGGAAAGGGGTTCGCTCTTCATACGCCGCCTCTTTAGGGATACACGCCGCGAAGCCGCGTGGCCTCGTTCACCCGCTCCAGGGCGAGGGCCATGGCCCCCGTGCGCAAATCCGCGCCCAAGGCCTCGGCCTTGGCGCACACCTCGCCCACGGCCTTGGCCACGCTCTTGGCAAAGCTCGCCTGCACTTCCTCCGCCGTCCAGAAGAACATGTTCAGGTCCTGCACCCACTCCAGGTAGCTGGCCAAAAGCCCCCCGCCCCCGGTGAGGAGGTCGGGCACCACCAAAACCCCCTTGCCCAGGAGGTAGGCCTCAGCCTCCGGAGTAAGGCCAAAGTTGGCCGCTTCCAGGACCACCTGGGCCCTTACCCCCTTGGCCCCTTCCCCGTCCAAGGCCCCTTCCAAAGCGGCCAGGACCAGGTAGTCCACGGGAAGGGCCAGGAGCTCCTTGGGGTCAAGGTTGTACTCGGGGAGCTCCCCCGTGGCCTCGTGGTGAGCCAGGAGCTCGGCCACGGGAAGCCCCTCCTCCCGGTAAAGGGCCCCCCGGCTCGTGGAAACCGCCACCACCCTCAGGCCCAAACGCTCGGCGTGGAGGGCGAAGCTCCCCCCCACCTGGCCGAAGCCCTGGACCGCCACCTTGGCCCCCTTTAGGGGTAAGCCCCGCCTCTTGGCGAGCTCCGCCAAGACCAGGGCCACCCCAAGCCCGGCGGCGTCGTCCCGCCCCTCGGTGCCCCCCAAGGCGTGGGGTTTCCCCGTCACCACCCCGGGCACGGTGGAGCCCACGGTCATGGAGTAGGTGTCCATGATCCAGGCCATCACCTGTTGGTCGGTGCCCACGTCGGGCCCCAGGATGTCCATGTCCGGGCCGATGAGGGTGACGAGCTCGGCGGTGTAGCGGCGCACCAGGCGCTCAAGCTCCCTCGGGGAGAGGAGCTTGGGGTCCACCGCCACCCCTCCCGCCGCCCCGCCAAAGGGCAGGTCGTAGACCGCCGCCTTCAGGGTCATCCAGGCGGCCAGGCCGGCGGTCTGGCCCAGGGTCACCTTGGGGTGGAGGCGCACCCCTCCTTTGGCGGGCCCCCGGGCGATGTCGTGCACCACCCGGTAGCCCTGGAACACCCGCACCTTGCCGTCATCCATTACCACAGGCAGGGAAACCGTGACGAGCCGCTTGGGGTGGGCCAGGTACTCCACCGTGGTGGGGTGGATGGCCGCCACCTTTAAGGTCTTTTCTAGCCGCTCCAAAAAAGCCTCCCAGAGGCCGGGGTCCTCGGGAGGGCGGTATGCGGGCAGGCTCATAGCATCACCTGGGGGGATTATACCCCGCCCCTTTAGGACTAAATGCCCCTTAGGAAAGCCGCTTGGCCTCCTTGAGGGCCAGGGCTTTCAGGGCCTCCTTGTAGGGGCTATCCGGCAAGGGAAGGAGGGCCCTGGCCGCCGCCTCGGCCCGCTGGCGAATCCTTTCTTCCACTTCCTTGGCCACCCCGCTCTCTTGGGCCAAGGCCCTGAGCCGCTCCAGGTCCCCCGCTTCGCGCCCCTTGCGCCTTAAGATCTCCCGCACCTCAGGGAAGCGCTCCATGAGGAGAAGGGTGATGAGGGTGGCCTTCCCCTCCCGCACGTCCCCCCCCACGGGCTTACCCAATGTCTCCGGGGTACCCATGAGGTCCAGGTAGTCGTCCCGCATCTGGAAAGCCTGGCCATAGAGGAGGCCGAAGCGGCGGAGGGCCTCCCGCACCTCCTCCGCCTCGCCCTTCAAAAGGGCCGGCCCCTCGGTGCAAAGGGCCATGAGGACGGCGGTCTTGGCGGTGATGATCCGCTCGTAGTTCTCCAGGGAGTAGTCCTCCAGGGCCGCCACCTGGAACTGGAGCACCTCCCCTTCGGACAACGTCTTGGCCACCTCGGCGAAGCGCTCCACCAGCTCCATGCGCCCCGTTTTGGCGATGACGAAGAGGAGCCTTGAAAGGAGGAAGTCCCCGGAAAGCACGGAGACGGCGTTGCCGTACTTGCGGAAGGCGGCCTCCTTGCCCCGGCGGGTCTCGGCGTCGTCAATGAGGTCGTCGTGGAGGAGGGTGGCGGAGTGGAGGAGCTCCACGGCCAGGGCGAGCTCCAGGTCATAAGGCGCCCCGCCCAAGGCCCCCGAGGCCAAAAAGACGAGCCGGGGGCGGATGCGCTTGCCCCCAGCGGTCACCAGGTCCTGGTGGATGAGGCGGATGAAGAGGACTTCGGACCGAACCAGCTCGGACAGGGCTTCCTCAAAGCGCAGGAGAGGGGCCTCGAGGGCCTCGTGGACCGTCACGCCCCCCAGTATAGCCCCAACCGCCCAACCCCTCCGTACTACCCCTTCAGTAGAGCTCTATCGGGGCCGGCAAGGGCACCACCTTGGACTGCCCGTTGGCGGAAACCGTGCGGTACTTTACCGCTTGCACCGGCAGAAGGGGAGTGGAAGCCTTTTTCTGGTAGGTGCGCACATAAGGACCGCAAGGATCCGCGCTGGAGGGCAGGCAAGCCTGGGGGATGAGGAAGGGGGCATCCAAGGGGTTATCCGAGGCGTCCAGGAGGATCACGCTCCCTACCCCGGAGCCCGGCGGCGCGTAGAGAAAGATATCGTAACGCTAGGTGTAGGTGGTCACCCCATCATCTCCTCTCGCCACTTAGGGTTTAGTATAGAGAAGGTCAGCCGGGAAAGCCCCGCTAGGAAGTCCACGTTCTCCACCGCCACCTCCTTGGGCACCTCGAGGACAGCGGGGGCAAAGTTGAGGATGCCCTTGATGCCGGCCGCCACCAGGCGGTCGGCCGCCTCCTGGGCCGCCTCCCGGGGCACGGTGAGGAGGGCGATCTCTATGCGCCCAGGCACCCGCTCGGGGAGCCGGTCTATGTGCTCCACCACCCCCTTGCCCACAGGCCGCCCCACCTTCTCGGGGTCCACGTCAAAAAAGCCCCTAAGCTCAAAGCTCTCCCCGAAGCCCGGATAGTCGGCGAGAGCGCTTCCCAAGCGGCCCATGCCCACGATGCAAAGCCCCCAGCGGCGGTTCAAGCCCAGGATGTGCCGCAGTTCCCGCTTGAGCACCGGAACCGTATACCCCACGCCCCGGGTGCCGTAGGAGCCGAAATAGGAGAGGTCCTTGCGCACCTGGAAGGCCGTCACCTGGGCGAGTTCGGCCAGTTGCTCCGAGCTCGTGCGGTGAACCCCCTTGGCCTCCAGCTCCTCCAGGATGCGCAGGTACGTGACCAAGCGGATTATGGCGGCGCTCGGAACCTTCATCGCACCTCCAAGGCCATCAGGCCCAAGGCCTCCACCTTCGCCTTCAAGGCCTCCTTCTCCCCTTCCGCCACCGGGCCCACCCGCACCCGGTACATCCCGTCCTTCACCAGGACCACCGGTAGCCCCATCTCCTTAAGCTTGCCCGCCAGGGCCAAGGCGTTTTCCTCCTTTTGGAAGGCCCCCACCTGGAGGTAAACCTGGCCTTCAGCGGGGGGAAGCGCCCCCTGGCCCCGGTAGACCCGCGCCCCGTAGGCGGCCAAGGCCTGGGCCACCCGGGAAGCCTCTCCCTCCGTGGCGTAGGGCCCCACCACCACCCGGGTAAGGCTCCCCGCGGCCTCGAGGCGGGCCGGGTACCCCCTGGCCTCCAGCTCCCGCTTGAGCCTTAGGGCGTTCTCCGGGTTGGCAAAGGCCCCCACCACCACCCGGTAAACCCCCGTGGGGCTAGGCGCCGGCGAAGCCGCCCTAGCCCTTTCTTCCCCGCTCAGTCTCTCTTCGGTAGCTCTTTCCTCTGCCGGAGCCTCGGGCGCCTTGGGGAGGGGGATCACGGTGACCACGGGCTCAGGAGAGGCAGAGGAAGGCGGGGGGGAAGAAGGCGGGGCGGGGGTAGGCGCCACCGCAGGCGCCGGGGCGGGAGGTGCGGCCACCCCTGGGGAAGCGGGGCGGGCAAAGGGGTTAATGCCCGTAAGGTAAAGGACAATCCCCGCCGCCACCAGGGCGATGAGGAGAAAGATGAAAAGGTCTAGCCAGTTTTCCCTAAGCCAGCGCATCCTACCTCCGCAGAAGGGCCTGGGCCTCCTTCGACCCAAGGCTTGCCGCCTGGCGCAAGGCCCTCTCCGCCTCGCCCTCCCGCCCCAGGCCCTTCAGGGCAAGGCCCAGGTTGTACCAGGCGGCAGCCTGCCTGGGGGCGCGTTGGAGCACCTCCCTAAGGAGGAGCTCCGCCTCCCCCAGGCGGCCCAAGGCGATGAGCCCCGCCGCCAGGTTCACCCCCACCTCCGGGTTGCGCGAGGCCTCGTAAAGGGGCCGGAGGAGGGCCACCGCCTCCTCGGCCCGGCCCGCCTCCAAAAGGAGCGCCCCCCTAAGGGTCTGGGCCTCTGGGGAGGCCAGCCCCTCCAAAAGCCCTAAGGCCTCCGCCTTCCGCCCCAAGGCCACCGCCGCCTGGGCCTTGAGGAAAGCCCCGGGAGGGCCCGCTTCCTCGGCGTAGCGGTAGGCGTTCTGCGCATTCCCCAAACGCAGGTGGGCCGCAGCCAGGGCCAGGGCCACCTCGGGCTCGGGGCTTACCCGGTAGGCCGCCTGGAGAAAGCCCAAAGCCCCCCGGGCATCCCCCGCCTCCAGGCGCCTTTGCCCAAGAAGGTACGCCGCCTGCCAGAGGCCAGGGTCCAACGCGTAGGCTTCCCGCAAAAGGGGCTCGGGGTTTGGGGAAAGAAGGGCTTGGCGCAGGAGGAGTTTGGCCCGATCCTTGCCCGAAACCGCCTTAAGGGCCCGGTCCAGCTCCCTTAGGGCCCTTTCCTTAAGCCCTTCCTCCGCCAGGATGCGGGCGAGGAGGTCCCAGGCTTCAGCCAGGCCAGGCTCCCGGTTCACGAGCCCATAGAGCACGGGCACCGCCTCCGCCCTGGCCCCGGCGGCGTAGAGGGCCTGGGCCAGGGCCAGGCGGTAAGCGGACGAGCGCTCGGGGGTGAGGCCCCGCCTGAGGGCCTCCGCCGCCTCCCTGGCCTGTCCCGCCTGGCTCAGGGCTCCGGCGAGGCCCAGATACGCCTCCTCCGTGGGGTTGAGCTCCACCGCCTTGGAAAAGGCCTCCGCCGCCTCCTTGGGCTTGCCCAGGCGCAGGTAGACCTGGCCCAGGTTGAAGTGCCCTTCGTAGCGGTCGGGGAAAACCTGGGTCATCTGGGAAAAGGCGAAGCGGGCCTCCTCCAGCCGCCCCGCCTTGGCGAGGGCCACGCCTAAGCCCAGGTGGGCCTCGAGGCGGCCATAGTCCTGGGCCAGGATCTCCTCGTAGGCCAAAACCGCCCGGGCGTAATCCCCCGCTTTCAAAAGGCTCTCCGCCTCCTCCAAGGAAGGCCCTGCCCACGCCAGGCCCAACCCCAGGAGGAGGGACAGGACTTTGGGAATGTGTCTCTTCATAGGGGCCTCCAAACCCGTCTTTGCCCTTAGCATAGCACACGCCCAAGCAAAGGGGCGCAAGGCTTTGCTATCCTTAGGGCGTGGACGCCCCCACCTCGAGGCCCTTGGACCTGGATGCCCCCAAGGTCCTGGTGCTCAACGCCGCCTACGAGGTCTTGGGCCTGGCCAGCATCAAGCGGAGCGTGCTCCTCGTCCTCTCCGGGGGAGCGGAGATGGTTTCGGAAAGCGGGCGCTACCTCCACACCCCCTCCACCCGCATCCCCGTACCCAGCGTGATCCGCCTGAAGCGCATGGTGCGCCGGGGCCATGGCCGCACCCCGCTAAACCGCCGCAACATCCTCAGGCGGGACCGCTACACCTGCCAGTACTGCGGCCGCCAGGGGAGCGACCTCACCGTGGACCACGTGGTGCCCAAAAGCCGGGGGGGGCAACGCACCTGGGAAAACCTGGTGGCCGCCTGCCGGAGCTGCAACCTCAAGAAAGGGGACCGCACCCCGGAGGAGGCGGGCATGCGCCTCCTGAAACCCCCCCGGGCGCCCAAGGCGCCCCTTTTTTTGGCCGAGATGCGCGAGATCCCCGAGGACTGGCAGCCCTACCTGGAGGCCTTCTTGAGGTAGCGGGCCCCTAACCCCGGCACCTCCGCCTGTCCCTGGAAGGTTTCCCCCGTGAGGAGGTCGCGCCAGGTCCCCTGGGGCAAGGGCAAGGAGGCGGAAGCGGCCTGGTTGTTGAAGGCGAGAAGCACCCTTTCCTCCCCCTCCCCCCGGAAGAAGGAAAGGAGGCCTCCTTCCGCCAGATAGGTGGCGAACAAGCTTCCCCTTAGGGCGGGCTCTTGCGCCTTGAGGCGGTAAAGCCCTTGGAGGTAGGCGCGAAAGCCCGCATCGCACGAGCCCCAGGGGATGGGGTGGCGCTGGAGGTCCAAAGGCTCCTTCTCCCCCAAAAGCCCGCACTCCTCCCCCTGCCACACCACCGGCACCCCGGGCAAGGCGAAGAGGAGGGCCCAGGCTAGGCGGGCCTTGGCGGCATTCCCTCCCAGGTCGGAAAGGAGGCGGGAGGTGTCGTGGGAGCTGATGAGGTTAAAGCCCATGGCGGCGGTCGCCTCCGGGTAAAGGGCGTAGGTTTCCGCCAGGAGGCTAAGCGCCCTAGGCCCGCCGAAAAGGGCCGGGTGAAGGCCTTGCGCATAGCGCAGGACGATGTCCCGGCCGATGGCGTAGTTCATCAGGCTGTCAAAGGCCTCCGCCCCTACCCAGTCCGGCGCTCGGCGCCAGATCTCCCCCACCAGGTAGGCCTCAGGGTTGATGGCCCGCAGGCGGCCTTTCAGGTCCCGGAAAAAGCCCTTGGCCTCGAGGAGGTCCTCGGGTACGTCCACCCGCACCCCGTCAAAGCCAAAGCGCACCCAGTGCTCCGCCACCCCAAGGAGGTAGGCCCGGACCTGGGGATTGCCGGTGTTCAGCTTGGGGAGGCTCCCCACACCCCACCAGGCCTCGTAGGCGGAGGCGTCCCCCGGGGCAAAGGGGTAGCGGCGCACGAAGTACCAGTTCCAGTAAGGGGAGGCGGGGCACCGCTTCACCACGTCCTGAAAGGCGAAGAACCCTAACCCCGTGTGGTTGGGCACGAAGTCAAAGAGGACCCGGATCCCCAGGGCGTGGGCCCGGTCCAAAACCTGGCGCAGCCAGGCCTCGTCCCCCAGGCGGGGGGCCACCTGGAAGTAGTCGTGGGTGTCGTACCCGTGGGCGCTCCCCGAGCGGAAAAGGGGGTTGAGGTAAAGAAGCCCCACCCCCAGGTCCGCCAGGTAGGGGAGCCGCTCCCAAAGGCCCTTTAGGTCCCCCCCGTAGTACTGGTGGCAGCAGTGCAGGGGGCTTGGTGGGTCCTGCCAGGCGGAAAGGTGGGGCAAGGGCCCACCCCTTTGGGACCAGACCTGGTTGTAGCGGTACTCGTCGTCCTCTAGGGCCAGGGCATTGTTGTTGGGGTCGCCATTTTGGAAGCGGTCGGGAAACACCTGGTAGCCTCCCCGCTCCCCCACCCAGGCCAGGGCGGCGAAGGGGCGCTGGGGCGGGCGGAAGGGGCCCAAGACCTTCTCCCCCGCCTTCCCCCGCACCCGGAGGGCATAGGGTGTGGCCTCCGGGACGAGCCCCCGCCAGACCTCCTTACCCCCATACACCAGTTGGCGCGCCATGGGGAAGGTCCGCTCCCCCTGGAGCACCCATGCCTCCCGCACCTCCTCCGCCGGGGCTTGGAAGCGGACGGAATACCCCTCGGGCAGGCGGGAAAACTGGGCGGGGTCTTGGGGATCGTGGGCCTGGGCCAGGGCCAGGCCCAGGAGGAGCGCCAAGGCTTGGAAACGCTTCATGGCGAAGAGTTTACCGCCGCACCGTGAGGAGGACCGCCCCAAGGACCAAAAGCGCCCCCAGGTAGCCCAATGGGGAAAGGACCTCACCAAAAAGGAGAAAGGCGAAAAGGTTCGCCACCACGGGCTCGAGGGTGGCCACCACGCTGGCCCGGGTGGCGGGGAGGCGCTTGAGCCCAGCGTAGTAGGCCAGGTAAGCCCCATAGGTGGAAAAGCTTCCCAAAAAGAGGAGGGCGAGAAGGGCCTTGGGGCTTAGGGAGACGAAGTCCACGAAGGGCAGAAGCCCCAAGGCCCCCACGGGCAGGGCGTACAGGAAAAGGGTGGGGGTGGCGTAGCGGGGTAGGTAGAGCTTGCCGAAGATGTAGTAAAGGGCGTAGGTGAAGCCGGAAAGGAGGCCGAAGAAAAGGGCTAAAGGCCCTGCCCGCACCTCGCTCCCCCCACCCAGGCCCATGAGCCCCACCCCGAGGAGGGTGAGGGCCACGGCGAAGCCCCCGGTCCGGTCCAGGGGCTCCCTGAGCACCCAGACGGAGAGCAGGGCTACCCAGGCGGGGGCGGTGTAGAGGAGGACGGAGGCCAGGGCCGCCCCCCCATACCCCACCGCAAGCTGGTAGGACCCATAGAAGAGGGAAACGCCCACCAGGCCAAAAAGGAGCAGAATAGGAAGGTCCCGCCTCGCCACCCCTACCTGCCCCAGAAGCCTGGCGTGGAGGGCGAAGAAGGCCCAGGCGATGACGGCGCGGTAGAAGGCCACCAGCAAAGGGGGAAGCCCCTCCTGGAAGGCCAGGCGGCTCACCGGGCCGATGAGGCCCCACAAGAAAGCGGCGAGGAGCAAAAAGAGGTAGCCCATGGCAAGGGAGTATAATCCCCCAGGTGCTTTATGGAGGTCTTATGAGCGCACGTACCCTCTTCGCCCTCCTTTTCCTCCTCCTCCTCGCCCTCTTCGCCTGGCTCAACTGGGGGGAGATCACCCGGACCGTCCCCTTGTCCTTAGGCCTCACCCGGGTGGAAGCCCCCTTGGGCCTCGTCTTGGTGGTGGCGTTGGGGGTAGTCTCCCTTCTCTACCTCCTCTTCACCATCGGCCTGGAAACCGCTGCGCTTTTGGAGGTGCGCCGCTATGCCCGGGAGCTCCTCCACTACAAGAAGCTCGCCGAAGACGCCGAGCAGAGCCGCTACACCGAGCTTCGGCGCTACCTCGAGGCGGAGTTCGCCCGCCTGGCGGAGGCGGAAAGGGAGGAAATACGGGCCCTCGAGGCCCGCATCGCCGAAACCCTGGAGAAGCACGGGAACACCCTGGCTGCTTACATAGGGGAGCTAGAGGATCAGCTTTTGCGGCTTCTCTCCGCCAAGGGGGAAGAGAAAGCTTAGGGGGCGCGGCCGCCCCCCATGGGCTCCTTCCCCTTACTCCACCAGCTCCACCAGGGCCAAGGGCGCCCCGTCCCCCCGGCGGCGCTCCGCCAGCTTCAGAACCCGGGTATACCCCCCGGGGCGGTTTTGGTACTTGGGGGCGATCTCGTCAAAGAGCTTACGCACCAGCTTCACGTCCTGCAGATCCCGAAGCACGAGCCTACGGGCGTGCAGGTCCCCCCGCTTGGCCAGGTGGATCAGGTGGTCCACGAAGCCGGTAATCTCCTTGGCCTTGGGCAGGGTGGTGGTGATGCGGCCATGGGTCAGGAGGCTTTTCGCCTGGTTGCGGTAAAGGGCCAGGCGGTGGGAAGAGTGGCGGTTTAGCTTCCTTCCAGACTTCAGGTGGCGCATGGTCTCACTCCTTCAAGGCGAAGCCCCGCTTGGCCAGGGCCTCGCGGATCTCCTCCAGGCTCCTCTCCCCAATGCCGGGGATATTGCGAAGGTCCTTGAGGTTGAGGGCCAAAAGGGCCCGCACGGACTCAATCCCCTCCTCCTTGAGGCTGTGCAAAACCCGGGTGGAAAGCCCAAGCTCCTCTAGGGGCAGGTCCAGGTCCTCCTCCCTCTCCACCCGCTCCGGGGCAGGCTCGGGGGTGGGCAAGGCGGTGGCCTGGGGGTTGGTGAAGTAGGAGAGGTGCTCTTTGAGGATCTCCACCGCCTGGTTCAAGGCCTCCAAGGGGGTCACGGAGCCGTCGGTCCAGATGCGCAGGGTGAGCTTGTCCAAATCCGTGCGCTGGCCCAAGCGGGTGTCCTCCACCTGGAAGGCCACGCGGCGCACGGGGGAAAAGATAGCGTCCACGGGAATGGCGTTGATGCGGTCCTTGATGCCGTGGCGCTCGGCGGGAACATACCCCACCCCGCGGTCCACCCGGACCTCCATGTAGAGCTTCCCGCCCGCCTCGAGGGTGGCGATGGGAAGGTCGGGGTTCAGGATCTCCACGTCGCTGGAGGGGGTGAAGTCCCGGGCGGTGACCACCTTGGGGCCCTCGGCCCTAAGGACGAGGGTGGTGGTCTGCATCTTGGGGTCCAGGAAGCGGACCACCAGCTCCTTCAGATTCAGGACAATCTCCACCACGTCCTCCTTAACCCCGGGGATGGTGGAGAACTCGTGCAGGACGTCCTCAATGTAGACGCTGGTGACCGCGGTCCCGGGAATGGAGGAAAGGAGGATGCGCCGCAAGGGGTTGCCCAAGGTGACGCCAAACCCCCGCTCCAGGGGCTCCAGGACGAACTCCCCGTACTCCCGCCCCTGGGTGCGCACCGTGAAGACCGGGGCTTTCAGCTTGCTCTCTAACATAGGCCTCCTCTAAAGGGGCAATGGGGGCCTGTACAGGACAGGCCCCGGTTTCTCACCTGGAGTAGAACTCAATCACCAGCTGCTCGTTCACGGGCAGGGCCAGGTCCTCCCGGTCGGGGAGCCTGAGGAACTTGCCCTTCATGTTCTCCACGTCCAGGGAGAGCCAGGGCCCCACCTTGCGGCCCTTCATGGCCTCGAGGTTCTCCCGGATGAAGGCCAGGTTCTTGCTCCCCTCGGCGATGGCGATCTCGTCCCCCGGCTTCACCCGGTAGGCAGGGAGGTCCACCCGGCGCCCGTTCACGGTGATGTGGCCGTGGCGCACCATCTGCCGGGCCTGGCGGCGGCTTGCGGCAAAGCCCAGACGGTAGACCACGTTGTCCAGCCGGGACTCCAGGAGCCCCAGGAAGACCGTACCCGTCACCCCCTTCTTGCGGCTCGCCTCCTCAAAGAGGTTGCGGAACTGGGTCTCGGAGATCCCGTAGATGCGGCGGAGCTTCTGCTTCTCCCTAAGGCGCACCGCGTAGTCGGAAGGGCGGCGGGCCCGCTTCTGCCCGTGCTGGCCCGGGGGGTAGGGCCGGCGCTCCATGGCGCACTTGGGGCTGTAGCACCGCTCCCCCTTGAGGTACAGCTTGACTCCTTCCCGGCGGCAAAGACGGCAAACTGGTCCAATGTAACGACCCATCTTCTCTCACTCCCTACGAGGCTTTACGGAACTTCTTCTTGGGCCGGCAGCCGTTGTGGGGCACGGGGGTGTCGTCCACGATGGACTTCACCTGAAGGCCAGAGGCCTGCAGGGCGCGGATGGCCTGCTCCCGGCCCGCCCCCGTACCCCGCACGATCACGTCCACGCTCTGCATGCCGTAAGCCATGGCCTTCTTGGCGGCGTCCATGGCCGCAAGCTGGGCCGCGTACGGGGTGCCTTTGCGGCTCCCCTTGTAGCCGATGACCCCGCCCGAGGACCAGGTGATGGGGTTGCCGTCCGGGTCGGTGATGGTGACGATGGTGTTGTTGTAGGAGGCGTGGATGTACGCCTTCCCACTGGCCACCTGCCGTTTGACCTTCTTCTTGGTGGTTTTCTTGGCCATACTCTCCCTCTATCGGAGTATCCTCTGGCCCTAGAAGCGCCTTAGGCTACTTCCTCGGAGCCTTCTTCTTGCCCGCCACGGTCTTGCGGGGACCTTTACGGGTGCGGGCGTTGGTACGGGTACGTTGGCCGCGCACGGGAAGGCCCCTACGGTGCCGAAGCCCCCGGTAGCACCCGATGTCCATGAGCCGCTTGATGTTGGCGGCCACCTCCGCCCGGAGCTCGCCTTCCAGCTTCCAGGTGTTCTCCACGTACTCGCGGAGGCGCACCACCTCGGCCTCGGTGAGGTCCTTGACCCGGGTGGCCGGGTTGATGCCCGTCTTCTCCAACGCCTCCTTGGCCCGGGCCGGCCCGATGCCGTAGATGTAGGTGAGGGCCACGTCCACCCGCTTGTTCCTGGGAATCTCTACGCCTGCAATCCTCGCCACGTTGCCTCCTTACCTAACCCTGCCGCTGCTTGTGCTTGGGGTTTTCGCAAATCACGTATACCCGCCCGTGCCGGCGCACCACCTTGCACTTTTCGCACATCCTCTTGACCGATGCCCGTACCTTCATCGCGCCTCCTACTTTCTGTAGACGATGCGGCCCCGCGTGGGGTCGTAGGGGGTAATCTCCACCACCACCCGGTCCCCCGGCAGGATGCGGATATAGTGCATGCGCATCTTGCCGGAGATATAGGCCAGGATCTCCGGTCCCGAGTCCAGCTTCACCCGAAAGGTGGCGTTGGGCAAAGCCTCGGTGATCACGCCTTCCGCCCGAATGGTGTCCTTCTCCTTCGCCATACCCCTCCTACCGCGCCCGCACCAGGGGTACCCCGGTGAGGAGCTCCGGGCCCTCCTCCGTCACCAAGACGGTGTTCTCGTAGTGGGCGGCGAGGTTGCCTTGACCGGCGCTCGCCGTCCAGCCATCTTCCAATATTACCACACGTGCCGGGCGCAAGGTGACCATGGGCTCTAGGGCCAAGGTCATGCCGGGGCGGATCTTGGGCCCCGTGCCCGGCTTGCCAAAGTTGGGAAGCTGGGGGTCCTCGTGGATCTCCCGGCCCACCCCGTGCCCCACGAACTCCCGCACCACCCCGTAGCCGCGGCTTTCCAAGAAGGTCTGCACGGCGTGGGCCACGTCCCCGATGCGGAAGCCCGGCTTGAGGTACTTCATCCCCTCCCAGAAGGCGGCCTCTGTGTCCTGGATGAGCCTTTCCGCCTCCGGGGAAACCCTGCCCACGGGGAAGGTGCGGGCCATGTCGGCGGCGAAGCCCCCGTAGATGAGGCCCACGTCCACGGAAAGGATATCCCCCTCCTTCAGGGGTTCCTCCGAGGGGATGCCGTGGACCACCACCTCGTTCACCGAGGTGCAAAGCGTGGCGGGGAAGCCGTAGAGCCCCAGGAAGGCCGGCTTGGCCTTGCGCTTAAGGATAGCCTCGTGGGCAATCCGGTCCAGCTCCTTGGTGGTGATCCCCGGCTCCACGTGGCGGGCCACCTCCTCCACCACCTCGGTGAGGAGGGCGCCCGCCTCCCGCATGCGCTCAATCTCCCAGGGGCTTTTGAGCTTAATGGCCATCAGATTCCCAAGGCGGCCCGGATGCGGGCGTAGACCTCATCGGGCGTGCCCAGGCCGTCCACCCGCTTCAGGGCACCCGTCTTCTCATAGTAGTGGATGAGGGGCTCGGTCTTCTCCCGGTAGACCTCGAGGCGGCGCCTTATGGTCTCCTCGTTGTCGTCGGAGCGGCCCTCCAGCTCGGCCCGCTTGAGCATGCGCCGGACCAGCTCCGCCTCGGGCACCTCCACCAGCACCACCCCAAGGAGCCGGGTCCCCGTCTCCTCCAGGAGGCGGCCCAGGGCCTCCGCCTGGGGCAAGGTGCGGGGAAAGCCGTCCAGGATCACCCGGTCGGCAAGCTCCTCGCGGATCAGGGCCAGGATGAGGTCATCGGGCACCAGGTCCCCCCGGTCCATGATGGGCTTCACCTGCTGGCCCAAGGGGGTGCCCCGGGCCACGTGGTCCCGCAGGATGTCCCCCGTGGAAAGCTTCTTAAAGCCCAGCTCCGCTGCAAGCCTCGCCGCCTGGGTGCCCTTCCCCGCCCCCGGCGGCCCCAAGAAGATCACCGCTTCCCCCATTCTCCCTCCTAGCGCGTGCGGCCGCGGATCCGGCCCTTGGACAAGAACCCCTCGTAGTTCCTGAGCATCAGCTGGCTTTCAATCTGCCTAAGGGTATCCAGGGCTACCCCCACCACGATCAAGAGGCCGATCCCCGAAAAGGCGATGCTCTTCACCCCGGTGAGGTTCTGGATGATCTGGGGCAAGGCCGCCACGAGGCCCAAGAAAAGCGCCCCCCAGAGGGTGAGGCGGGAGACGATGTGCTCCAGGAACTTCACCGTGGGCTCCCCGGGGCGGATGCCGGGGATGAACCCCCCGTACTCCCTGAGGCTTTCGGCGATGCGCTTGGGGTCAAACTGCACGGCGGTGTACACGTAGGTGAAGAGGACGATGAGGACCACCTCGAGGAGAAGCCCGGAAAGGTGGGTGGGGTTAAAGAAGTTGGCGATGGCCTGGAGTACGGGGTTATCCTGGAAGGGCGCGGCGAGGAAGATGGGGATTTGTAGGATGGCGGCGGCGAAGACGATGGGGATCACCCCAGCGGCGTTCAGCTTGATAGGGATGTAGGTGGCCTGGCCCCCGTAAACCCTGCGCCCCACCACCTTACGGGCGTACTGCACGGGGATGCGGCGCTCCGCCTGCTGCACCGCCACCATCCCAGCGAAGGCCAGGACGATGAAGGCCAGGAAGAAGAGGAAGGCCACCAGGTTCACCTCCCCCGTGCGGATCAGCCCGGCGGTGCGCACCAGCTGGGGCAACCATTCCACCACGATGCCGGCAAAGATGATCATGCTGGTGCCGTTCCCGATGCCGTACTCCGTGATGCGCTCCGCCATCCAGAGGAGGAGGGCGATGCCCGCCACCTGGGTGACCACCACCACCAGCCAGAAGAAGGGGCCCGGGGACCAGCCGGGAAGGAGGAACCTACCCCCCTCCGCCCCCAAAAAGGCCGTGGCCAAGAAGAAGCCCTGGAAGGCCCCCAGAGCGATGCCGCCGATGCGGGTGTACTGGTTGATGATGCGGCGGCCCTCCTCCCCCTCCTTGGAAAGCTTCTCCAGCGCCGGCACCACGTTGACGAGAAGCTGCATGATGATGGCGGCGGTGATGTAGGGCATGATGCCCAGGGCGAAGATGGAGAAACGCTCAAAGTTGCCGCCCGAGAAGAGGTTGATGATCCCGAAAACCCCTCCTTGGGTGGTGCGCAAAAACTCCTGGATCTTGTCCAGGTCCACCCCCGGGGTAGGGATGAAGGCCCCCAAGCGGTAGGCGGCCAGGACGAGGAGGGTGAAGAGAATGCGCTGGCGAAGCTCGGGAATCTGGAGGGCGCTCCGGAAGGCCTTCAGCATCTTAGGCCTCCAAGAGGACCGCTTCCCCGCCTGCGGCCCTCAGCTTTTCCAGGGCGCTTTTGGAGAAGGCGTGGGCCACTACCTTGAGGGGCTTGGCCTCCCCCTCCCCTAGCACCTTGAGCCGGTAGCCCTTCTTCAAGAGGCCCGCCTGCACCAGGAGTTCAGGGGTAACCTCCCCTTCAAAGCGGGCCAGGTCCTTGAGGTTCACCCCCTGGTACTTGGGGCGCTTGATCTCGCCCGGCACCTGGCCCTGCATGCCCCGCTTGGGCAGGCGCATCAGGGTGGTGGAGCGGCCGCCCTCAAAGCGGCGGGGGTCCTTGAGGCCGCCCGAGCGGGACTTCTGGCCCTTGTGGCCCCGGGTAGCGGTCTTGCCGTGGCCGGAGCCCGGCCCCCGCCCTACCCGCTTGCGCTTCTTGTTGGCCCCAGGATTGGGCTTTAGGTCGGTGAGCTTCATTCCAGCACCTCCACCCGGAGAAGGTGGGCCACCTTGGCCACGTTGCCCCGGATGGCCGGGATGTCCTCCAGCACCTTCTCCTTCTGCAACTTGGTGAGCCCCAAGGCCTTCAGGGCGGCCTTCTGGTCCTTGGGGTAGCCGATGGGGCTTTTCACCAGCTTAACCTTGAGCTTGCCCATCACTCCTCCCCGCCCTTCCGGAGACGCTTCACGTCCTCCCGGGTCTGGAGTTGCCGGAGGGCTTCCATGGTGGCGTAGGCAATGTTGATGGGGTTGCGGCTCCCGAGCTCCTTGGTGAGGATGTCGGTGATGCCCGCAAGTTCCAGAATGGCCCGGGGCACCGCCCCAGCGATTACCCCGGTCCCGGGAGCAGCGGGCTTCAAGAGGATCTTGGAAGCCCCGTACTCCACCTCAATCTCGTGGGGAATGGTGCCGTTTTGAATGGGCACCTCCACCATGTTGCGGCGGGCGTAGTACCCGGCCTTTTGCACCGCCAAGGGCACCTCCTTGGCCTTGCCCAGGCCCAGGCCCACCCGGCCCTGCCGGTCACCCACCACCACCAAGGCGCCGAAGCGGAAGCGGCGGCCGCCCTGGTAGGTCTTGGCGGTGCGCCGCACCAGGATCATCTTCTCCTCAAAGTCGGTCTCGGGCATGGTCCCTCCTCTAGAACTCCAAACCGCCCTCCCGGGCCCCCTCGGCCAGGGCCTTCACCCGGCCATGGTACTTGTAGGGGCCCCGGTCAAAGGCCACCTGCTTGATGCCCTTGGCCAAAGCCTTTTCCGCCAAGGCGCGCCCCACCTGCCGGGCCACCTCGGTCTTGTTGCCCTTGAGCTTCAGGGCCAGGCTGGATTCGGCCACCAGGGTTTCCCCTTTCTCGTCGTCAATGATCTGGGCGTAGATGTGGTTGAGGCTGCGGAAGACGGAAAGGCGTAGCCGGCCCGTGCGCTTGATGCGGTTGCGCACCCGGAATTTGCGGCGCTCGTATGCGGTAAGCCGTGCCATAATCCCCCCTACTTCTTGGCCCCGGCCTTGCCGGGCTTAAGGCGGACGGGCTCGCCCGCGTAGTAGATGCCCTTTTCGTGGTAGGCGCTGGGCTTCTTGATGGCCCGGATGTCGGCGGCCACCTGGCCCACCCGCTGCTTGTCAATGCCCACCACCCGGATCTTGGTTGGCTCGGGCACCTCGAGGGTGATCCCCTCCGGGGGCTCCACCACCACGGGGTGGCTGTAGCCCACGGAAAGCTCCACGGCCCGGCCCACAAGCCGTGCCCGGTAACCGATGCCCTTGATGAGGAGCTCCTTGGCGTACCCCTCGGACACCCCCTTCACCGCATTGGCGATGAGGGTGCGGGTGAGGCCGTGAAGGCTCCTGTGGCGGCGCTCGTCCGAAGGGCGCTCCACCCGGACCACACCCTCCTCCACCACCACCCGCATCTCGGGGGAGATGGCCACGGAAAGCTCGCCCTTGGGGCCCTTGACCTTGACCAGGCCCGGGGCCACCTCCACGCTGACCCCCTTGGGCAGGGGAATGGGAAGCCGGCCAATCCTAGACATCACCACACCTCGCAGATGAGCTCGCCGCCCACGCCCAGCTTGCGGGCCTCCCGGTCGGTGAGCACCCCTTTGGGCGTGGACAGGATGGCAATCCCCAGACCCCGGCGCACCCGGGGGATCTCCTTCACCCCCACGTAGACCCGCCGCCCCGGGCGGCTGATGCGCCGGATGTGCTTGATGACCTGTTCGGGACGGGGGTCAAGCCCGGGACGCCTGGGACCGTACTTCAGGTGGATGCGCAACACGGGCTTGCCGTCCACCTCCACCCGCTCGTACCCCTTGATGAAACCCTCCCGCGCCAAGATCTTGAGGATTTCCTCCTTAAAGCGGGAGGCGGGCACCTCGGTGCTCTCCTTGTAGACCCGGGTGGCGTTGCGTATCCGGGTCAGCATGTCGGCAATGGGGTCCGTCAGCATTTCCTCTCTCCTTTTACCTCACTCCCAAGCCATGCGGTCTCGAGGGAACCCCCCCGACCGGCCACGGCCTACCAGCTGGCCTTCTTCACCCCAGGAAGCTGCCCCTTGTGGGCCAGCTCCCGCAGGCAGAGCCGGCAAAGACCGAAGTAGCGGTAGACGCTCCTGGCCCTCCCGCACCGCACGCACCGGGTGTAGGCCCGCACCTTGAACTTAGGGGTCCGCTTGGCCTTCTCAATCAGCGCTTTTCTCGCCATGCTCGCCTCACTTGCGGAAGGGAAAACCCAAGAGCTCCAAAAGGGCCTTGGCCTCCTCGTCGGTCCTGGCGGTGGTGACCACCGCGATGTCCATCCCCCTAAGGGCGTCCACCATATCGTAGGTGACCTCGGGGAAGATGAGCTGCTCCTTGAGGCCCAGGTTGTAGTTGCCCCGGCCGTCAAAGCTTGCCGGGTTCACGCCCCGGAAGTCGCGGATGCGGGGCAGGGCCACGTTGAGGAGCTTTTCCAGGAAGATCCACATGCGGTCCCCCCGCAGCGTCACCCGAAGGCCGATGGGCATGCCCTTGCGGAGCTTGAAGTTGGAGATGGACTTCTTCGCCCGGGTCACCGCCGGCTTCTGGCCGGTGATAAGGGCGAGCTCCTTGGAGGCCTTCTCCAGGATGCGGGCGTCCTCCTTGGCCTCGCCCAGGCCCTGGTTAACCACCACCTTCACCAGCCTGGGAACCTCCCAGATGTTCTGGTAGCCGAAGCGGCGGATGAGCTCGGGCCGGACCTCCTCGTAGTACTTCTTCTTCAGGGCAACGTCCAGAGGCATGCTACTCCTCCACGTCCAAGGACCCGCCGCACTTGGCGCAGGCCCGGATCTTCCGCCCGTCTTCCAGGAGCTTCTTGCGCACCCGGGTGGGCTTGCCGCAGGCGGGGCAGATGGGGCGCACCTTGGAGGCGTGCAAGGGGGCCTCCTGCTCCACGAACCCGCCCTGGGGGTGCTGCGGGCTCACCCGCACCGCCTTCTTGACGATGTTCACCCCTTCCACGATCACCGCCTGGCGCTTGGGTAACACCGCCTTCACCTTGCCCACGCGGCCTTTGTACTTGCCGGAGGCCACCAGCACGGTGTCCCCCTTCTTCACGTGCACCTTGGTCTGCATCAGAGCACCTCCGGCGCCAGGGAAACGATCTTCATGAAGCCCTTCTCGCGGAGTTCCCTCGCCACGGGGCCGAAGACCCGGGTGCCGCGGGGCTCCAGCTGGTTGTTGATGATGACGGCGGCGTTGTCGTCAAAACGGATGGCCGAACCGTCGGGCCGCTTCACCTCCTTCTTGGTGCGCACCACCACCGCCTTCACCACATCCCCTTCCTTCACCGCCCCGCGGGGGATGGCCTCCTTGACGCTGGCCACGATGATGTCCCCCACGGTGGCGTACTTGGCGTTGGAGCCCTTGAGGACGCGGATGCACATGATCTTGCGGGCCCCGGTGTTGTCGGCCACCTCCAGATAGGTCTGGGGCTGGATCATGCCTTACCTCCCCGCTTGGAAAGGCTGGCGTAGTTTTGGCGGCGGACCTCGTACCTTTCCACCAGGTCAAGCCGCCCGCTTTCCAGAAGCCGCAGTACCTTAAAGCGCTTGCGCTTGGAGATGGGGCGGGCCTCCACGATCTCCACCACGTCCCCCACCTTGTACCGCTCCTCGGGGTCGTGGGCCAGGTACTTCTTGGAGCGCTTGATCACCTTGCCGTAGAGGGGGTGGGGGAACTGGCGCTCCACCAAGACCGTGACGGTCTTTTGCATCTTGTCGCTCACCACCACCCCGGTCAGCACCTTCTTAGGCATTGGCCCTCCTCTTCTCGTTCAGCACCGTGAGGAGCCGGGCAATGGACTTGCGGGTTTCCCGGATCCTATGGTTCTGGGAAAGCTGGCCGATGGAGGCTTGGAAGCGGAGCTCCATCAGCTCCTGCTTCTTCTTCCGGATGAGCTTCTCCAGCTCCGCCGGGGAGAGCTTGCGGGCCTCCTCCAGCTCCTTCTTCACCTCACTGAGCTTCATCGTAGGCGTCCCTCCGCACGATCTTGGTCTTGATGGGAAGCTTGTGGCCGGCGATGCGCAAGGCCTCCAGGGCCTGCTCCTCGTTCACCCCCGCCACCTCAAACATCACCCGGCCCGGCTTCACCACCGCCACGTACCCCTCCACGTTGCCCTTACCCTTACCCATCCGCACCTCCAAGGGCTTCTTGGTGTAGGGCTTGTCGGGGAAGATGCGGATGAAGATCTTCCCCCCGCGGCGGAAGTGGCGCACCATGGCCACACGGGCCGCCTCAATCTGCTGGGAGGTGATCCAGGCGGGCTCGAGGGCCACCAGGCCGTAGTCCCCGAAGGCCACGTAATCGCCCCCCTTCGTGGCCCCCTTCATGCGGCCCCGGTGTTGCTTCCGGTACTTCATGCGCCTGGGCATCAGCATGGCCTACTCCTCCTTTTTCACCCGCACGGCGGGGCGGCGGCGGCGGGGCTTCTCCTCGCCCTTGGGGCCTTCGGCCCGGGCCTTGGCCTTCTGGCCGCCGATCACCTCGCCCAAGAAGACGTACGCCTTGACCCCCAGCACCCCGTAGGTGGTGCGGGCCAAAGCGAAGCCGTAGTCTATGTTAGCACGCAGGGTGTGAAGGGGCACCCGGCCCTCGGCGGCCCACTCGGTGCGGGCCTGCTCCGCCCCCCCGATGCGCCCGGAGACGATGACCTTGGCCCCCTTGGCCCCGGATTCCATGACCCGCTGCACCGCCTGCTTGATGGCCCGGCGCACGGCGAAGCGGCGCTCAATCTGCTCCGCCACCCGCTGGGCCACCAGGGGAGCGGAGAGGTTGGGGTTGTGGATCTCCTGGACGTTCAAGGCCACGTTCTTCCCCGTCATCTTGGATAGGGTTTCCCGCAGGACCTTGATCTTCTCCCCGCCCCGGCCGATGACCACGCCGGGCTTGGCCACGTGCACGGTCACCGCCACGTTGTCCGCCGCCCGCTCAATGTCAATGCGGGCAAGCCCCGCCGGGTAGAGCTCCTTGGTGAGGACCTCGCGGATCTTCTGGTCCTCCCAGAGGAGGTGGCGGTACTGCTTCTTCCCCGCATACCAGCGGGACTCCCAGTCCCGGGTGATGCCGAGCCGGAACCCGATGGGGTGGATTTTATTTCCCATGCTTCTCCCCCAAGATCACCGTGATGTGGCTGGTCTTCTTCTTCATGATGTCCGCCCGGCCCCGGGCCCGGGGAAGCACCCGCTTCAAGGCGGGCCCCTCGTCCACGAAGGCCGCCTTCACGTAAAGCCGATCCTCCAGCATGTCGTGGTTGTTCACCGCGTTGGCGGCGGCGGACTCCAGCACCTTGGCCACGTGGTAGGCCCCCCGCTTGTGGGTGTAGCGCAGGATGGCGCGGGCCTCCTCGAGGCTCTTCCCCCGGATCAGGTCCACCACGAGCCGGACCTTCCTGGGGGCGATGCGCACGTAACGGGCAATGGCTTTCGCTTCCATGGCTACTTCTTCTTGGTGGCCTTGGCCTCTTTGCCGTGCCCCCGGTAGGTGCGGGTGGGTGCGAACTCACCCAGCTTGTGCCCCACCATGTTCTCGGTGATGTAGACGGGCACGTGCTGCTTGCCGTTGTAGACCGCGATGGTGTGCCCCACCATCTCGGGAACGATGGTGGAGCGGCGGCTCCAGGTTTTGATGAGCCGCTTCTCCCCCTTGGCGTTTAGCTCCAGGACCTTCTCCAGGAGGTGGTCGTCTACGAAAACGCCCTTCTTCAAGCTACGCGGCATGGCTCACCTCACTTCTTGCGCCGGGCCAGGATGAAACGGCTGGAAGGCTTGCGCCGGTTCCGGGTCTTAAGGCCCTTGGTCTGCCAACCCCAGGGGGAAGCGGGCGGACGGCCCCTGGGCGCCCGGCCCTCACCACCGCCGTGGGGGTGGTCCACGGGGTTCATGGCGGCGCCGCGCACGTGGGGCTTACGCCCAAGCCACCGGGTGCGCCCCGCCTTGCCCAGAACGATGTTCTTGTGGTCAGCGTTGCCCACGGCCCCGATGGTGGCGTAGCACTCGCCGTGCACCTTGCGCAGCTCCCCGGAAGGGAGGCGCAGGATCACGTAGTCCCCTTCCCGGCCCTGGATCTGGGTGCTGGTGCCGGCGGAGCGGGCCAGCTTGGCCCCCTTCTTGGGCTCCAGCTCCACGGCGTGGACCACGGTGCCCACGGGGATGAAGCGCAAGGGGAGGGCGTTGCCCACCTGGATGGGGGCATCGGGGCCCGCCACCACCTGCTGGCCCACCTGTAGGCCCTCGGGGGCGATGATGTAGCGCTTCTCCCCGTCGGCGTAGTGGAGGAGGGCGATGCGGGCGGAGCGGTTGGGGTCGTACTCAATGGCCGCCACCTTGGCGGGGATGCCCGCCTTGTCCCAGCGCTTGAAGTCCACGATGCGGTAAAGCCGCTTGTGGCCGCCGCCCCGGAAGCGCACGGTGATGCGCCCCTGGTTGTTGCGCCCCCCGGTCTTCTTCAGGGGCTTGACCAAGGACTTCTCCGGCTCGGTCTTGGTGATCTCGGAGAAGTCCGCCACCGTCATGAAACGGCGGCTCGGCGTGTAGGGTTTGAACTTCTTGACTGCCATTCTCTATCCTCCTTGCCGGATCGGGGCCGGGCACCCCACCCGGCCAGGTCTAGATGAGGCCCTCCAAGGCCTCAATCTTCTGCCCGGAAGCCACCTGGACGATGGCCTTTTTGCGGTCGGGGCGCTTGCCCAAATAACGGCCCAGGCGCTTCTTCTTGCCCCGCACCCGAAGGGTGTTGACCCCCACCACCTTCACCTTGAAGGCCTCCTCCACCGCGTTCTTGATCTCGGTCTTGGTGGCCTTAGGGTGAACCCAGAAGGTGTACTTGCCCTCGGCGAAGCCAGCGTAGGCCTTCTCCGAGAGGACGGGGGCGAGGATGATGTCGTAAGCGGTTTTCACGCCTCACCTCCCAAACGGGCCTGGAAGGCTTCCCAGGCCTTCAGGTCCATGACAAGCCGCTCGGTGCGCAGGATGTCGTACACGTTGAGCCCCTCAGGGGCCAGGGTGACCACCCAGGGCAGGTTGCGGGCGGCGCGGCGCACCGGTTCGCTTTCCGCCACCAAGAGCACGGTTTCCGAGCCGTCCAAGCCCGCCGCCTTAGCCCAGGCCAGGAACTCCTTGGTCTTGCCGTTGACCCCGGCGAAGTCCTCCACCAAAAGGAGCTTCCCCTCCCGGGCCCGGTCGGCCACGGCCATGGCTAGCCCCGCCTTCCTCACCTTCTTGGGCAGGGTGTAGCCGTAGTCGCGGGGCTTGGGCCCGAAGACAGTACCGCCGCCCACGAAGATGGGGGCACCGATGTCCCCGTGGCGGGCGCGGCCCGTGTGCTTCTGGGGGTAAATCTTGCGGCTGGAGTAGGCCACCTCGCCCCGGGTCTTGGTGCTGGCGGTGCCCCGGCGGCGGCTCGCCAGTTGCCAGCGCACCACCTCCCAGAGAAGGTGGGGGTTGACCTCGGCGGGGAGGTCGGCGGCAAGCTCCCGCTTGCCGGAAGAGGAGAGCACAGGGATCTGGTACACCATGTCCTCCTTACCTGCCTTCACTTGGCCACCTTCTTGGTCTCGCGCACCACCAGGAGACCGCCGTTGGGCCCTGGCACCGCGCCCTTGACCAAGAGGAGGTTCTCCTCGGGGATGACGTCCACCACCTCGAGGTTCATCACCGTGACCCGCTCGGCGCCGTAGTGGCCGGCCATGCGCTTGCCCTTGTACACCCGGCCCGGGGTCTTACGGTTACCGATGGAGCCCGGGTGGCGGTGGATCTTGTGGGCACCGTGGGAGTCCGGCCCACCGGCGAAGTTCCAGCGCTTCATCACGCCGGCGGTGCCCCGACCCTTGGAGGTGCCGGTGACGTCCACCCGCTCCCCCGGCTTGAAGATCTCCACCGTCACCACGTCGCCCTCGGGGTTAAAGCCCCGGATCTCCTTGAGGATCCGCACCGGGGCCACCCCTGCCTTGGCGAAGTGGCCCTTCATGGGCCGGTTCACCCGCTTGGGCTTCTGGGGCAGGAACCCCAGCTGCACCGCCAGGTACCCGTCCTTCTCCGGGGTACGCCGCTGCACCACGGGGCAGGGCCCGGCCAGGATCACGGTGACGGGAACGGCCCGGTCGTCCTTGTAGATCCGGGTCATGCCCACCTTCGTGCCCAGGATGCCCTTCACTTGCCACCTCCCACGGTCTTGATCTCAATCTCCACGCCGGTGGGCAGGTCCAGGTTCATGAGGCTCTCAATGGTCTTGCGGTTGGGGTTCAGGATGTCCACCAGGCGGTTGTGGGTGCGGAGCTCAAAGTGCTCCCGGGAGTCCTTGTGCTTGAAAGGACCCCGGATCACGGTGAAGCGCCGCACCCGGGTAGGCAAAGGTACGGGGCCCGAGACCTGCGCCCCCGAGCGCCGCGCGGCCTCCACGATCTTCTGGGCCGAGGCGTCCAGGGTCTTGTGGTCAAAGCCCCGAAGCTTGATGCGGATCTTGGGCATGCCTCACCTCACTCCAGGATTTTGGTGACCACGCCGGCGCCCACGGTCCGCCCACCCTCACGGATGGCAAACCGCAAACCCTCCTCCAACGCCACCGGCTTGATCAGCTCCACCGTAAACGTCACATTGTCCCCAGGCATCACCATCTCCACACCCGGGGGCAACTCCACCACTCCCGTCACATCCGTCGTCCGAAAGTAAAACTGCGGACGGTACCCCGTGAAAAAACCCGTGTGCCGCCCACCCTCCTCCTTCTTCAACACGTACACGGAGGCCTCAAACTTCGTGTGCGGCGTAATGCTCCCAGGCTTCGCCAACACCTGCCCCCGCTCCACCTCCTCCCGGCTTACACCCCGCAACAACAACCCCACATTGTCCCCAGCTATCCCCTCCTGCAGCGTCTTCCGGTGCATCTCCACCCCAGTCACCACCGTCCGACGCGTCTCCGGAGACAACCCCACAATCTCCACCTCGTCCCCAACCTTCACCTTACCCCGCTCAATTCGTCCCGTCGCTACCGTACCACGCCCAGTAATCGTAAACACATCCTCCACCGGCATCAAGAACGGCTTGTCCACGTCCCGCTCCGGCGTCGGAATGTACTCGTCAATCGCATCCAACAACGCCCAAATCCGATCCACCCACTCGTTCTCCCCTCGCTTCGTCTGAGGATTCCGGTGCATCTGCTCCAACGCCAACAACGCGCTCCCGCGAATCACCGGCACCTCATCCCCAGGAAACTCGTACTGGTTCAGCAGATCCCGAACCTCCATCTCCACCAAGTCCAACAGCTCGGGATCGTCCACCATGTCCACCTTGTTCATGAACACCACAATGTACGGAACCCCCACCTGACGCGCCAGCAAAATGTGCTCCCGCGTCTGCGGCATCGGCCCGTCCGCCGCCGATACCACCAAAATCGCCCCGTCCATCTGCGCCGCACCCGTGATCATGTTCTTGATGTAGTCCGCATGACCCGGGCAGTCCACGTGCGAATAGTGCCGCTTCGCCGTCTCGTACTCCACATGCGCCGTGTTGATCGTAATCCCCCGCGCACGCTCCTCCGGCGCCTTGTCAATCTCCCCGTAGTCCTTCACCTCTACATTCGGGTTCTCCGCCGCCGCCACATACGTCAACGCCGCCGTCAACGTCGTCTTCCCGTGGTCCACGTGCCCAATCGTCCCCACGTTCACGTGAGGCTTCGTCCGTACAAACTCGCCCTTGGCCATCTTCGTTCTCCTTTCGGCAAACACGGGTGGGCCCTAAGGCCCACCCCTAAAGCGTCCTTACTGCCCCTTGATGAGCTTCTCCTGCACCTGCTTGGGGACCTCCTGGTAGTGATCGAAGAACATGACGAAGGAGCCCCTGCCTTGGGTCTTGGACCTTAGATCGGTGGCGTAGCCGAACATCTCCGCCAGGGGCACGTAGGCCCGGATCACCTGGGCGTTGCCCCGGGGCTCCATCCCCAGGATCTGGCCCCGGCGGGAGTTCAGGTCGCCGATGACGTCCCCCATGTACTCCTCGGGCGTGGTGACCTCCACCCGCATGATGGGCTCGAGGATCACCGGGTCCCCCTTCTGCACCGCCTCCTTGATGGCCATGGAGCCGGCGATCTTGAAGGCCATTTCCGAGGAGTCCACCTCGTGGTAGGAGCCGTCGTAGAGGGTTACCTTGACGTCCACCACGGGGAAGCCGATGAGGGGACCCGACTGCATGGCCTCCTCAATGCCCTTCTGCACGGCGGGGATGTACTCCTTGGGGATCACGCCGCCCACGATGGCGTTGACGAACTCAAAGCCGGAACCCCGGGGCAGGGGCTCGGCCTTGATCTTCACGTGGCCGTACTGGCCACGGCCACCGGTCTGGCGGATGAACTTGCCCTCCACGTCCACGGGGCGGGTGATGGTCTCCCGGTAGGCCACCTGGGGCTTGCCCACGTTGGCGTCCACCTTAAACTCCCGCTTGAGCCGGTCCACGATGATCTCCAGGTGGAGCTCTCCCATCCCGGAGATGATGGTCTGGCCGGTCTCGGGGTGGGTGGACACGCGGAAGGTGGGGTCTTCCTCCGCCAGGCGGGCCAGGGCCTGGGAAAGCTTGTCCTGGTCCGCCTTGGTCTTGGGCTCAATGGCCACGTCTATGACCGGCTCCGGGACCTCAATGGACTCCAGGACCACCCGGGGGGCATCCTCGCCCACCAGGGTATCCCCGGTGATGGTTTCCTTCAGGCCCACCACCGCCCCCAGGTCCCCGGCCTTGAGCTCCTCCACCTCTTCCCGGTGGTTGGCGTGCATCCTAAGGAGCCGGGCCACCCGCTCCTTGCGCCCCTTGGTGGTGTTGTACACGTAGGAGCCCGAGGTGATGGTGCCGGAGTAGACGCGGATGAAGGTGAGGCGGCCCACGTAGGGGTCGGCCATGATCTTGAAGGCCAGGGCCGCCAGGGGGCCATCGGGGTCGGGGTGGATCTCCACCTCCTCCCCCTCCGGCGTGGTGCCCCGGATGGGGGGGATGTCCAAGGGGGAGGGCAGGTAATCCACCACGGCATCCAGGAGGAGCTGGACACCCTTGTTCTTCAGGGCCGAGCCCAGGAACACCGGGGTGATCTTGATGTCAATGGTGCCCTTGCGGATGGCCGCCACCAGCTCTTCCTCCGTGGGCTCTTCGCCCTCGAGGTACTTGAGCATGATGTTCTCGTCAAAGTCGGCGGCGACCTCAATGAGCTTCTCGTGGTACTCCCGGGCCTGGTCCTGGTACTCCTCGGGGATGGGGATCTCCCGGATGTCCGTGCCCAGGTCGTTGCCGTAGGTGTAGGCCTTCATCCGGAGCACGTCAATAATCCCCGAGAAGGTGTCCTCCCGGCCGATGGGAAGTTGCATCACCACCGGGCGCGCCCCCAGGCGCTCCTCCATGGTGCGGATCACCAGCCACAGGTCCGCCCCCGTCTTGTCCATCTTGTTGGCAAAGGCGATGCGGGGCACCTTGTACTTCTCCGCCTGGCGCCAGACGGTCTCCGACTGGGGCTCCACCCCTTGGCTGGAGTCAAAGACCACGATGGCCCCGTCCAGCACCCGCATGGAGCGCTCCACCTCAATGGTGAAGTCCACGTGCCCGGGGGTATCAATGATGTTGATGCGGTGGTCCTTCCAGAAGCAGGTAGTCACGGCGGCGGTGATGGTGATGCCCCGCTCCCGCTCCTGCTCCATGAAGTCCATGGTGGCCGCGCCCTCGTGCACCTCGCCGATCTTGTGGATCTTGCCGGTGTAGTAGAGGATGCGCTCGGTGGTGGTGGTCTTGCCGGCGTCAATGTGCGCGGCGATGCCGATGTTGCGGAGCCTTTTTAGGTCGTACGCTACCTTAACCGCCATGGCTTACCACCGGTAATGGGCGTAGGCGCGGTTGGCCTCGGCCATGCGCTCCACGTCCTCCTTTTTCTTGACCGCCCCGCCCTTGCCCTCGGCGGCGTCCATGAGCTCGTGGGCGATGCGCACCGCAGCGCCGCGCTCGGGGCGCTGGTTGGCCGCCTGCACCAGCCAGCGCAGGGCCAAGGACTGCTGCCTGCGGGGGGACACCTCCATGGGCACCTGGTAGTTGGCCCCACCCACACGGCGGGAACGCACCTCCATGCGGGGCTTTACGTTCTCCACCGCCTGCTTAAAGATCTTCAAAGGCTCCTGCCCGGTCTTTTCCTGGATGATGCGGCAAGCCTCGTAGAAGATGCGGGCGGCCAGGTTCTTCTTCCCGTCCCGCATGATCTTGTTGATGAAGGCCGACACCACCACATCCCCGTAGACCAGGTCGGGCTGGAGTTGGCGTACCTCTGCTCTTCTTCTCCGCGCCATAGCTCACCTACTTCTTCTTGGCCGGGGCCGCGCCCTTCGTCTCCTTGGGCCTCTTGGTCCCGTACTTGGAGCGGCTCTTCTTCCGGTCCTTCACGCCCTGGGTATCGTAGACCCCACGGACGATGTGGTAGCGCACACCCGGAAGGTCCTTCACACGGCCGCCCCGGATAAGGACCACGGAGTGCTCCTGGAGGTTGTGCCCCTCGCCGGGGATGTAGGCAGTGACCTCGTACCCCGAGGTGAGGCGCACCTTGGCCACCTTCCGCAAGGCGGAGTTGGGCTTCTTGGGGGTGACCGTGCGCACCACCGTGCACACCCCCCGGCGGAAGGGCGAGCCCTTCAAGGCCGGAACCTTGCTCTTCTTTTGGACCTTCTCGCGGCCCTTTCTGACCAGCTGGTTGATCGTCGGCAGTGCCACCACTCCCTTCTTCTTGGACTTGCCCCCATGTTCTCAAGATCCACCCGGGAAGATTCCCGGTTTAGCCCGCACAGGGCACCACCCTCAGGACCAGGGGCTGGCCCTGAGGGCCCTCAACTTGCCTAGTGTACACGGCTCTAGCCCTTTTGGCAAGCGCAAAAAACAGGGCTTTACCCAAAACTCCTTCCTCGCCCTCCCTTAGCCTGCTTCAAGAGTTCTTGGGTGACTTCATAGTTGAGCAGGCGAACCAGGCCCCTCAGGAGCAGGTACGGACCATCCCTCTCGCTGGGCAGCCCCAGCTTGCCCCCGAGCTGCAAAAGAAACCCCTTGAACGGATCCCCCAACCGCTCAACTTCCCAAAGGAACACCGCCAGCCCCAGCAAAACCGCCACCACCTTCCGGATCCGGGCAAGCCCCCGCACCTGGAAGGTCTCAAGCCCCAGCCCCGTCTTCAAAAGCCGGAAGAACCGCTCCACCTCCCACCGCCTGCGGTACGCCTCCACCACCTGCGCCGCCTCCTCCCTCCCCCTCACCGGCAAGCTGGTCAGTAGCCACCACTCCCCACGCCGCCCCAGGGCTGGCACCCGGCAGACCACCAGGTGGAGCCGCCTCCCCTCCACCTCCACCTCCCTCCATCCGAAGTGGAGCCGCACCCGCTGGTACCTGCCCCCTACCCTCAGCTCCACCTCCTCCCCACAGGGAAGGGCCAGGGAAGAAGCCACCTTCGCCAGAGAACCCCCCTCCCCAAGCTTCCGGTCCCGGTAGACCCGCACCACGAACTCCTCCCCCAGGGCCAGCACCTGCCCAAACACCTTCCGGTCGTCAAACCCCCGGTCCGCCACATACACCAGCCTCCTGCCCACGCCCCCCAATCGCTCCCGGGCCGCCTCAATGGCTCCCTCCACCTCCTTGGGCAGGCTGGCAAACCCCCTCTCCCCGTAGGCCACCAGGTGGGCGTACCCCAGGGCCAGCCGCCCCGCGGGGTCCAACCCCAGGGCGGTGAGGAGCTCGTACCCGGGCCGCCTATCCTTCCCCACCCGGGCTATCCCCTCCAGGGCCCGGGCATAGGGCTTGGCCACCGGGCTCAGGTCCAGGAGGACCAGAACCTCCTCACCCTCCAGGGCAGTCGCGCTCTCCTGATAGACCCGGTCAAGGAGGGCTTCTGCCTCCACCCGTGGGTTGGACAGGAAGCGGTAAAGGGCTTTGGCCTGGTGGAAGCGGTTCTGGAGGGGAGAAGGGAGCGAGGCCACCATCTCGCTCACCCGGGCTGAGCCTGCGGCCAAGGCGCCCCGCACCACCTCTTCAAACCGTCGGTGGAGGCGCTTATCGGGGGAAAACGCTCGCAAAACGGCCCGTGAACTCCTGGAGCCTGGCCTCGGCCACCTTGAGCATGTCCATGGATCACCCCCGGTACCAGATACGGGCTGCGCCCGCAAGGGGAGATTTACCACGAAACGGAGATGTGGGTAAAGTCCTCCAAAAAAGACCCCCGCCCGCAGGCGGGGGCTTTTGGAGCCGGTGGCCGGATTTGAACCGGCGGCCTACCGCTTACGAGGCGGTTGCTCTACCGCTGAGCTACACCGGCCCGCCCAGAAGAGTTTAGGATACAAGCCCCGCTTGCGCAACTACCGCAGGACCACCCCGGGTTGGACCCGGAGGGCACGGAAAAGGGGAAGGAGGGAGGAGAGGAAGGTGGCGAGAAGGCTTGCCCCACTCACCACCAAGAAGTCCGAAAGGCGCATCTCCACCGGCAAATGGGTGAGGAAGTAGAGCTCCCCCGGGAGGTCCAAAGGCCGAAGGGCCAGGTAGAGGCAAAGGAGGTAGCCGAGAAGGTTGCCCAGGAGAACGCCCCCCGCCCCCAAAAAGACCCCCTCGAGGGCGAACACCAAGCCCACGGTGGTCCTGGAGGCGCCCATGGCCCGGAGGAGGGCGATCTCTGGGGTCTTCTCCACCACCTTGAGCACCAGGAGGTTCGCCACCCCCAGGGCAGCCACGGCCACGATGAGGAAGACCAGGATGCCCAAGACCCGCTTTTGGAGGGAGAGTTGCTCCAAGAGGGTGCGCTGGGTGTCCTGCCAGGCCTGGGGGAAGAAGCGGGTACCCGCCAGGGCGAGCCCCACCTCCTTGGCCCGCCAGGGGTCCTTCAGCCGCACCTGGTAGCCCTGGGCTTTTAGGCCCGAAAGCTTTTCCACAGCCTTCAGGTCCACGAAGGCGTAACCGGCGTCCAGAAGGTAGTTCCCCGTGCGAAAGGACCCCAAGACCCGAAGCGCCACCCGCTCCTGGGTAGCGGAGAGGGCATAGATCCGGTCCCCCACCACCGCCCCCAAGGACTGCATCAGGGCCGAGCCCAGGTAGATGCCCCCGGGCTCCAGGCTCAGGCCGAGCTCGGGGTAGAGGGCCTCTCCCCCTTCCCCCAGGCCCACCAGGGTGGCAAAGTCCACCCCGGGCCCCCGGGCCCCTTCCGCCGGGCGGGTGAGGAGGGCCTTGGTGGCGGCGAAGGGCGCAGCGTGCTCCACCTCGGGGTGGAGGGGGAGGGGTGGAAGCTCCGCCCCAAGGCTAAAGAGGACCAGGTGGGGATAGGCCTTGAGCGTGGCCCGGACCAGGCCGCTCACGAAACCGTTGGTGAGGGAAAGGGCGGCGAGGAGCACCGCCACCCCCACCCCCACCCCTAAAAGGGCCAAGGCGGTCTGAAGCGGTCTTCGCTTTAGGTGGGCCCAGGCGAGGAAGAGGGCGAAGCGCACGACGCCAGGATACCTAGCGCCTAGGGTACTCCACCACCACCAGCTCCACCAAGCGGCGGCCAAAGCGCACCGCCGTGGCCCGGTCGGGGAGCCAGACGTCCACCTTTTCCCGCATCCTAGGGTGCATCACGTCCGCCACCACGAAGATGCGGCCTTGGAAGAGGTAGTCAAACTGGCCCTTTCCCCTCCCGTACACGCTCCCTAGGTCGCGAAGGCGCACCTTGGTCCCGTAGGGAAGCACCTTGAGGAGGTCCCGGCTCACCGCCAAAACCCCAAGCCGGGTGCGCATCCCCGTGGCGGTCACAAAAGGTGTGGCGTCGGTTTCCCGGACGCTGGAAGTGTAGGCCGTGGCCTGGAGAACCAGGACCCTTTTCGCCTCCTGGGCGAAGCCCCCCGCAATGGCGAGGGCCAAGAGGAGCGCCGTGGCTAAACCCCGCATAGCGCCCCCAAGTATGCGGACAAAGCCAGGAGGTCTCTGAGAACCATGAGGGCTTTCCCTCATGGAGTAGGGCGCTGAGCCTTTTAGATTCGTTTTAATATTTTAAAAATCCCGCCAGATAGGGACAACTTCTGGCGGGGGTTGATTAGAAAACACTAAGGACTCTTTAGCTTAGCCTCATCCTCCTCAAAGGGGCTACGGGCAGGGGGTGCCGGAGAGGGTGAGGGTGTACCGCCCGCTTCCCTCCTCGTTAAACCCCGCCCGCACCAAGCCCCGGTCCCGCACCTCCAAAAGCGTGGCCGGGGACACGGGGGCGCAGTTCGCCACCGGGTCCAGGACCCGGGGGTAGAGGTCCTCCCGGCTGTTATAGAGCAGGGCCACCAGGTCCAGGGGGCCCGTATAGGTGAAGCGCAAGTAGTCCGTGGCCGAGGCCGAGGCTACGTTGTAAAGGTCAAACTCGCCCACAAACTCTATGGCCCCCGTTTTCGTCCCCGAAAGGAAGGCCTCTCCTTGCCCTTCGGGGTTGGGGGTGAAGGCCTCGGCGTAGAGGGTCACCCGGTCCTCGCTTAGGGCGTAGTTCTCCACCCGGAGGTAGTAGACCTGCCCCCCCTCGCCCTTAAAGTTCAGGCGGTAGCCGGGGTCCAGGGTGATCTGGGGTCGGAGGGCCAGGGGGGTAAGCTCGGGGTAGGCGGCGAACCAGTTCCGGGCCACGCTCACCGCTTGGACCACGCCCCGGGCGTCCAAGAGGACGAGGCGGAGCCGGCCGCTCAGTTGCAAGGTGGCGGAAACCGCCGCTATCTGCACGGCCTGGGTGGCGGAAGGGGCGATGCGGTACACCTTCACCCCGGGCCTCAGCTGGCCCCCGCTTTCCTGGGCGGGGGGGAGGTCGGCGATGGCGAAGCCTCCCACCGGGAGGTCCCCGCTCACCGGGGGTGCGGCCTCGAGGCCACACCCGGCCAAAGCCAGCAACAAGAGAAGTCAAGTCCCAAACCTAGGCGCCCCATAAAACCCCCTTTCCCCTCAGGATAACCCTAGGGAAAGGGGGATGGCTTAGGGATTCCTTTAGCTACTCCAAGACCCCCAGGTAGGCGTAGAGGTCCGGCCCCCCCGGCAGGATCTCCACGGCAAGCTCGGGGAAGCGGCCCGCCACCTCCTCCGCCTTCTCCATGGGGGTGTTGGGGCCGAGGAAGAGGGTGAGGACCTCCTTCCCCTCCTTGGCCAGGCGCACAAGGCCCTCTAAAACCTCCTCCGGCGTTTCCCCCACCAGGACGAGCTTCCCGTCCAAAAGGCCGATGGGCTTGTCCTTCAGGACCTTAAGCCCATCCACCTCCGCATCCCGGCTGGCCCAGGTGACATCGAGGGTCACCGCCCCCTTGGCCGCCTCCTCCATCTCGGGAAGGAGCTCCTCCGGCTCCGCCTCGGGGAGGTAGCGCACCGCCGCCGCCAGGCCCTGGCCCAGGGTGCGGGTTTTTAGGACGTAGACCTCCTTGCCCGCCTCCCGGGCCAGCCTGGCCGCCTCCTCCGCCGCCAGGAAGACGTTGGGGTTGTTGGGCAGGAGGATGACCTTGGGGCTAGGCACGCTTCGGATGGCGGAAAGGAGGTCCTCCACGCTGGGGTTTTGCGTCTGCCCCCCCGCCACCACCCGCGCCCCCAGGCTGCGGAATACCCGGGCCACCCCGTGCCCCAGGGCCACGGCCACCAGGCCCGTGGGGGGCGGGGGTACCTCGGAAGCCCCGGCCATGGCCAGGATCTCCGTGTGCTGCTCGCGCATGTCCTCCACCTTGGTCCGCACCATGCGGCCAAAGCGGGCCACGGCGGCGAGAAGGCCATCGGGGTCGTCGGTGTGGATGTGCCCCTTCACGTAGCCTTCCGCCCCCACCACCAGGAGGGAATCCCCAAAGGGCGCCACCGCCTCCCGGATCCTCTCAATGGGCACCTCCACCCCTTCCATGAGGAACTCCGTGCAATAGCCGAACTCCTCGGTGGCGAAGGCGGTCTGGGCGTAGCGCTCCACCTTGGGGGGCTCGGGAAGGGGAAGCTTCAGGGCATAGCCTTGAATGCCCTCCAAAAAGCGCACGTACCCCGCCCCCCCGGCGTCCACCACCCCCGCCTGCTTGAGCACGGGAAGGAGCTCCGGGGTGCGGGCCAAGGCCTCCCGGGCCGCCTCCAGGGCGGAGGTGAGGACGGCCTCGAGGGTATCCCCCTTCGCCCCCTCCCCCGCCGCCCGGGCCACGGTGAGGATGGTGCCCTCCACGGGCTTCATCACCGCCTTGTAGCCCGTTTCCGCCCCCAGGCGCAGGGCTTCCACCAGGGTGGGGGGGTCCAGGGCCTCCTTTTTGCGAAGGGCCTCGGCGAAGCCCTTCAGGATCTGGGAAAGGATAACCCCGCTATTCCCCCGGGCCCCCAAGAGGCTCCCGTAGGCGATGGCCCGGGCCACCTCGGCCATCTTGGAGGTGTCGGCCAGGTCCAACTCCCGCCGGGCGGACTGCAGGGTGAGGTGCATGTTGGTGCCCGTATCCCCATCCGGCACCGGGTAAACGTTGAGGGCGTTGAGCTCTTCCACGTACACCCGGAACCAGTCCGTGGCGTAGCGGAAGGCCTCGGCCAGCTCGCCTGGGGCCCAGTTACGCACGCCCCACCCCCACCACGTGCACCCGCACCTGGGAAAGCTCCACCCCTGCCAGGTGCTTGGCGGCGAAGGCCACCCGCTCCGCCAAGGACTCCACCACCGTGGGGATGCGGGCCCCCAAGGCGACCACCACGTAGAAGTCGGCGGCGTACTTGCCCGGGTTCGTGGGGTCCGGGCGGACCACCACCCCCTCGCTCGCCTCCTGCCGCCCCAGGATGCGCACCACCTGTTCCTTAAGGCCCGCCGGGGCCATGCCCACCACCCCCGGCACCTCGTGGGCCGCCAAGGCCAACAAGGAAGCCAAGGCGGTTTCCGTCACCGTCACACGCCCTTGCACGCTACCTCCTTAAGGCCTCCTCGGGAGGCGTGTAGGGAAGGCCAAAGGCCTCCGCCACCCCTGGGTGGGTGAGGAGGCCCTTATGGGTGTTGAGCCCCTTCAAGAGGGCCCCGTCTTCCAAGAGGGCCTCCAAGCCCTTCTCCGCCAACTTGAGCACATAGGGCAGGGTTTGGTTGGTGAGGGCGAAGGTGGAGGTACGGGGCACCGCCCCCGGCATGTTGGCCACCCCGTAGTGCACCACCCCGTCCACCACATAGGTGGGCTCGGCGTGGGTGGTGGGGTGGATGGTCTCCACGCACCCCCCCTGGTCCACGGCCACGTCCACGATGACCGAGCCCTCCTTCATGAGGGGGAGCATGTCCCGGGTCACCAGCTTGGGCGCCTTGGCCCCCGGCACCAGGACGGCCCCGATGAGGAGGTCGGCGTGCTGGATGCTCTTCTTGATGTTGGCCTCGGTGGCGGTGAGGGTCACCACCCGGCCGCCAAACACGTCGTCCAGGTACTGGAGGCGCTTGTGGTTCACGTCCAGGATGGTCACCTGGGCCCCCATCCCCAAGGCGATCTTGGCGGCGTTGGTGCCCACGGTACCGCCCCCCAGGATGACCACGCTGGCCGGGGCCACCCCGGGCACCCCGCCCAAAAGCACCCCCCGCCCCCCGTGGGGCTTCTCCAGGAACTGCGCCCCCACCTGGGGCGCCATGCGCCCCGCCACCTCGCTCATGGGAACGAGAAGGGGCAAGGAGCCATCGGGAAGCTGCACCGTTTCATAGGCGATGCCCGTGACCCCGCTTCGGAGCATGGCCTCGGTGAGGGTGCGGTCCGCCGCCAGGTGCAGGTAGGTGAAGAGGATGAGCCCATCCCGCAAAAAGGGGTACTCCTCGGGCAGGGGTTCTTTCACCTTCACCACCATCTCCGCCTTCCAGGCTTCCTCCCGGCTTACCAGCTGGGCCCCGGCCCGCTCGTACTCGGCGTCGGATAGGCCCGAGCCTACCCCCGCCCCCCGCTCCACCCAAACGGTATGCCCCCGCTTCACCAAGCTCTCCACCCCGCCCGGGGTCAGGGCCACGCGGTTCTCCAGGGTCTTGATCTCCTTGGGTACGCCGATGATCATCTCACGCCTCCTTTACGAACACCCGTCGGATCTTCAGCTTGAAGCCGTCGCCCTCTGCGATGGCCAAAAGCCGCCTGCGGGAGTCTACCAGGGTCACGTAGCCCAGGGCGGGAATGGGAAGGGGCACCCCTTCCAAGACCCGCCTGGCCTCGGTGTGGGAAAGCTCCACCACGGGAAAGGGCAGGACATCCACCTCGGGGATGGCCTTTTCCGGGGAAAGCTCCGAAAGCCGCACCGCCCGCTCCAGGCCCACCTTGCCGATGCGGGTGCGCACGAGCCCCGAAAGGAAGGCCTTGGTCCTGAGCTTTTCCCCTAGGTCCCGGGCGAAGGCCCGCACGTAGGTGCCCGGGCCCACCACCAGGCGGATGACCGCGGTGGGGTAGTCCCCGAGGGGCTTGGGGAGCTCCACCTTGCGCCCGCCCTTTTCCGCAAGCCGCCACCCCTTGGCCGAAGGGGCGATGGGGTGGGGAATGGGCTTTGGGTCAAAGGCGAGGAGCTCCAGCTCCACGTAGCGCACCGGCCTTGGGCCGAGCTCCAGGGGTTTCCCCTCCCGGGCCGCCTCGTAGGCCCGCTTGCCCCCCACCTTGATGGCGGAGTAGAGGGGCGGCACCTGCTCCCTCAGGGCCAAGAAGGAGGGGAGGACGCTTTCCAGGTCCTTGCGGTCAAACCGCACCGGGGCCTCCTCGCTCACGGGGCCTTCCGCATCCAAGGTGGGCGTGGTGGCCCCAAAGGACACCCAGGCGATGTACTCCTTGTCCTCCCCGGAGAGGAAGGGCACCAGTTTGGTGCTCTCCTCGGAAACGAGGAGCAAAAGCCCCGTGGCCAAGGGGTCCAGGGTGCCGGTGTGCCCCACCCGGCGGGTGCCGAGGCGCTTTCTCGCCTCCTCCACCGCATCGTGCGAGGTGAGGTGGAGGGGCTTGTCCACCGCGTAGAGGGCCATGCCTAGGGGATTGTATCACCGGAAGGGGGCGGGAAGAATGGACGTATGGATCTAGCCGAGCGCTACCCCTCCTTGCGCTTCGCCTGGCCCAGGCCGGGGGTCCTGGAGATCTCCTTCCAGGGGGAGAAGCTCAACGCCATGGACCCCCCCCTCCACCGGGCCCTCTCCCAGGTGTGGCGGGACCTCGAGGCCCTCCCCCACCTCCGCGCCGTCCTCCTCAGGGGGGAAGGGGGCGTCTTCTCCGCCGGGGGCTCCTTTGCCCTCATAGAGGAGATGCGCGCTTCCCGCAAGGCCCTGATGCGGGTCTTGGAGGAGGCGAGGGACCTGGTCCTGGGGCCCCTCAACTTCCCCAGGCCCGTGGTGGCGGCGGTGGAGAAGGTGGCGGTGGGGGCGGGGCTCGCCCTGGCCCTTTCGGCGGACATCGCCGTGGTGGGCAAGAAGGCCCGCCTGCTGGACGGCCACCTCCGCCTTGGGGTGGCGGCGGGGGACCATGCGGTGCTCCTCTGGCCCCTTTTGGTGGGCCTGGCCAAGGCCAAGTACCACCTCTTCCTCCACGAGCCCCTCACCGGGGAGGAGGCGGAAAGGCTTGGCCTCGTGGCCCTGGCGGTGGAGGACGAGGCGGTCTACGGGCGGGCCCTGGAGGTGGCGGAGCGCCTGGCCAAGGGGCCCAAGGAAGCCTTGGGCCACACCAAGCGCGCTCTCAACCACTGGCTTCGCACCTTCCTCCCCCACTTTGAGCTCTCCCTGGCCTTGGAGTTTTTGGGCTTTTCCGGCGAGGAGCTGGAGGAGGGTCTCAGGGCCCTTAAGGAGAAGCGGGAACCCCAGTTCCCATGATGCGGTTACAGGTCTTTCTCGCCCGGGCCGGGGTGGCGAGCCGCCGGAAGGCGGAGGCCCTGATCCAGCAAGGCCTCGTCCGGGTGAACGGGGAGGTGGCCCGGCTGGGGCAGAAGGTGGGGCCCCAGGACCTCGTGGAGGTGGCGGGCCAGCGGGTGGCCCTGCCCGAGCGGGTGGTCCTCGCCCTCCACAAGCCCAAGGGCTACACCACCACCCGCTTTGATCCCCATGCGGCAAAGACCGTGTACGAGCTCCTGCCGGACATCCCCGGCCTCCACCCCGTGGGCCGCCTGGACCGGGACTCCGAGGGGCTTCTCCTCTTGACCAACGACGGCGAACTCACCTTCCGCCTCACCCATCCCCGCTACAGGGTGGTGAAGGTTTACCGGGTCTGGACCGAAAGGGGCACCTTGCCGGAGGCCGTCTGCCGGAGGCTCCTAAAGGGGGTCCTTTTGGAGGACGGCCCCGCCCAGGCCCTCGCCTGCCGCCCCGCTCCCGGCGGCGCCCTCCTCACCCTAGGGGAAGGGCGGAAACGGGAGGTGCGCAGGATGCTCAAGGCCGTGGGGTACCCGGTGCGGCGGCTTTTAAGGGTGCAGGTGGGGCCCATCCGGCTCGGGGACCTGCCCCCGGGAAGGTGGCGGAGGCTTTCCCCGGAGGAGGAGAAGGCCCTGTTGCGCCAGGTGGGGCTAGAATAAGGGGCATGTTTGCGCCGGGGAACGGACCCGTGCAGATCAGCGCCGAGGCCATAGAGCGGCGGGTCAAGGAGCTAGGGGCCCAGATCGCCCAGGACTACCAGGGGAAGACCCCCCACCTCATCTGCGTGCTCAACGGGGCCTTCATCTTCATGGCCGACCTGGTGCGGGCCATTCCCCTCCCCCTCACCCTGGACTTCATCTCCATCAGCTCCTACGGCAACGCCTACCGCTCTAGCGGGGAGGTGGAGCTCATCAAGGACCTGAGGCTGCCCATTCACGGCCGGGATGTCATCGTGGTGGAGGACATCGTGGACACGGGGCTTACCCTTTCCTATCTCCTGGACTACCTCGAGGCCCGCAAGCCCAACTCCGTCCGCGTGGCCGCCCTCCTCTCCAAGCCCTCCCGCCGCCAGGTGGAGGTCCCCATCCACTACCTGGGCTTTGAGATTGAGGACGCCTACGTCTACGGCTACGGCCTGGATAGGGCCCAGTTTGACCGGAACCTGCCCTTCATCACGTCCATCCGCCCGGAGGAGGAATGAGGTACCTGGACCTCATCACCGCCCTTTTCGCCACGGTGCTCCTCGTCTCCAACGTGGCCTCCACCAAGCTCGTGGTCCTGGGTCCCTTCACCTTTGACGGGGGGACACTGCTCTTCCCCTTGGCCTACATCTTCGGGGACGTCCTCACGGAGGTCTACGGCTACCGCAAAAGCCGGCGGGTTATCTGGATCGGGTTCTTCGCCCTGGTCCTCGCCACCCTCACCTTCCAAGGGGTGGCCGCCCTCCCCACCCCAGAGGATGGGGAAAGCCGCCGGTATGGCGAGGCCTTTGGCCTCCTCCTCGGCCTCACCCCCAGGATCGTCCTGGGAAGCCTCCTCGCCTATTTCGCCGGGGAGTTCGCCAACGCCTACGTCCTGGCCAGGCTCAAGGTGCGCACGGAGGGGCGCTTCTTTTGGCTAAGGGCCCTGAGCTCCACCCTGGTGGGCCAAGGGCTGGACACGGGGCTCTTCCTCCTCGTGGCCTTCTACGGCGTCCTCCCCAACGAGGTGCTCCTCACCGTCTTCCTCTCCAACTACGCCTTCAAGGTGGGGGTGGAGGCCCTGATGCTTCCGGTCACCTACGGCGTGGTGGGCTTCCTCAAGCGGGCCGAGGGGCTGGACGCTTACGATAGGGACACGGACTTCAACCCCTTCCGTCTGGCATGAACCCGCTTTGGCAACACCCCATGGGCGTGGGCACCTGGGCCTGGGGGGACCGGCTTTTCTGGGGCTACGGCAAGGCCTATGGGGAGGCCGAGCTTAGGGAGGCCTTCCGGGAAAGCCTCCGGGCGGGCCTTCGCCTTTTTGACACCGCCGAGTTCTACGGGTTCGGCCTTTCGGAAAGGCTCTTGGGCCGCTTCATGGCCGAGACGGGGGAAAGGCCCTTTCTCGTCACCAAGTTCTTCCCCTACCCCTGGCGCCTTTCAAGGAAAAGCCTCCTCAAGGCGCTTAAGGGGAGCTTGGAGCGGCTTGGGGTGGAAGCGGTGGACCTCTACCTCCTCCACTGGCCCTGGCCCCCCGTGCCCCTCAGGGTTTGGGCCGAGGCCCTGGCGGAGGCCCACGAGCGGGGCCTCGCCCGGGGGGTAGGGGTGGCCAACTGCTCCGTAGCCCAGCTGGAGGCGGTGAAGGGGGTCTTGGAGCGCCACCGGGTGCCCCTTTGGGCCAACCAGGTGGAGCTAAACCTCCTCCAACGGGACTGGGAGGCCCACCTGCCCGCCCTCCGGCGGGAGGGCATCGCCCTCATGGCCTATAGCCCCCTGGCCATGGGCTGGCTTACGGGCAAGCTGGACCCCGACCATCCCCCAAAGGGCTACCGGGGGAGCAAGTACCGCCCCTTCCTGGACTGGGTGCGCCGCCTTCTTCCCGTGCTCCAGGGGCTTGCCGAGGCCAAGGGCACAAGCCCCGCCGCCATCGCCCTCCGCTACCTGATGGAGAAAGGGGCCCTCCCCATCCCCGGGGCCAAAAACGCCCACCAGGCCCAGCAAAACGCCATGGCCTTAAGGATCTCCCTCACCCCGGAAGAGATGGCCCTTTTGGAGGGGGCATCGTAAGCTTAAGGGGATGCCGGGGATCGCCATCATCGGGGCGCAGTGGGGGGACGAGGGCAAGGGCAAGGTGGTGGACGCCTTGGCCCAGGAGGCGGACTACGTGGTCCGCTACCAGGGCGGGGCCAACGCCGGGCACACCGTGGTGGCGGAGGGCCGGGTCTTCAAGCTCAACCTCCTGCCCTCGGGGGTCATCCACCCCCATGCGGTGAACGTCCTGGGGGACGGGATGGTCATAGACCCCTTCCGCTTCCAGGAAGAGCTGGAAGGCCTGCGGAAAGAGGGGTTTGACCCCAAGGTCCTGGTCTCGGAAAGGGCCCACCTGGTCCTACCCCACCACAAGTACGTGGAAAGCCGCCACAACTTCGTGGGCACCACGGGCCGGGGCATCGGCCCCGCCTACTCCGACCGGGCCAGGCGGGTGGGGATCCGGGCGGGAGACCTTCTGGACGAGGAGGTCCTGAGGGAAAGGGTGCGCCGCCTCCTCTACGAGAAGCCCAACTCCACGAGGGAGGCAGGCTGGGACACGGAGGAGAAGGCCCTGGCCGACCTGCGCCGCATGCGGGAGATCCTCAAGCCCTACATCGCCGACACCGGGGCCCTTCTCCGGGAGGCTTGGCGCAAGGGCAAGCGCCTCCTCTTTGAAGGGGCCCAGGCCACCCTCTTGGACCTGAACTACGGCACCTACCCCTACGTGACGAGCTCCCACCCCACGGTGGGGGGTATCCTGGTGGGCACCGGGCTTCCCCACAAGGCCATCACCAAGGTCTACGGGGTGGCCAAGGCCTACGCCACCCGGGTGGGGGAAGGCCCCTTTCCCACCGAGATCCACGGGGCGCTGGCCCACCACCTGCGGGAGAAGGGCGGGGAGTACGGCACCACCACGGGCAGGCCCCGCCGGGTGGGCTGGCTGGACCTGGTGGCCCTGAGGTACGCCTGCGAGGTGAACGGCTTTGACGGCCTGGCCCTCACCAAGCTGGACGTGCTCTCCGGCTTGGAGCGGGTGAAGGTGGCGGTGGAGTACCTGGATGGGGCCCGCCCCGGGGAGGCGAGGCCCGAGGCGGTGCGCTACCTGGAGCTTCCGGGCTGGGGGGAGCTTTCGGGGGTAAAGGGCCGGGAGGACCTCCCGGGAAGCCTCCTCCGCTACCTGGAGCTCATTGAGGAGCACACGGGGGTGCCCGTGGTCCTCTTCTCCACGAGCCCCCGCCGGGAGGACACCTTCGGGGCGGTGAGCTGGGTCTAGGCCTTGAGGAAGGCCACGTACCGCTCCAGGAGGAGGTAGGCCTCGCCGCTCGCCAGGACCTCCTGGGCCCGGCGCACGCCCGCCTCGAGGCTAGCCACCGCCCCCGCCGCATAGAGCCCCGCCCCCGCCGCCAGGGCCACCGCCTGGGCGGCGGGGCCTTTCTCCTCCCCTTTCAGGAGGCGCCGGGCCCGCTCGGCGTTCTCCTGGGGGGTGCCCCCCTTGAGGGCCTCGAGGGGGGCCCGCTCCAGGCCCACCGCCTCCGGGGTGAGGGTGTAAACCCCCTTCCCCACCTCCGCCACCCGGTTCTCCCCGAGGACGAGCTCGTCCGCCCCCTCCCCGTGGACCACAAGCCCCCTGGCCCCAAGCCGCTCCAGGGCCTCGGCCATGGGGGAAAGCCACCTTTCGCTATAGACCCCGAGGACGTAGGCGTCCGCCCCGGCGGGGTTGGTGAGGGGGCCCAAAAGGTTGAAGACGGTGCGGATGCCAAGCTCCGCCCGCACCGGGGCCACGTGGCGCATGGCGGGGTGGAAGACCCGGGCGAAGAGGAAGCCGAAGCCCAAGGCCTCTATGGCCTCCCCCACCCTTTCGGGCGGGGCCTCCAGGTCCACCCCCAAGGCTTCCAGGAGGTCGGCGCTGCCCGCTTGGGAGCTCGCCGCCCGGTTCCCGTGCTTGGCCACCGCCACCCCCCCCGCCGCCGCCACCAGGGCGGCCAGGGTGGAGAGGTTTAGGAGCCCCTTATGGTCCCCCCCGGTGCCCACGATGTCCAAAAGGGGGCGCCTGTCCACCTGCAAGGGCCTCGCCGCCTCCCGCATGGCCCGGGCCATGGCGGCGATCTCGTGGGGCCTTTCCCCCCTTAGGGCCATGGCGGTGAGCACCCCCGCCGCCCGCACCGGGGAAACCTCCCCCCGCATCAGGGCCTGCATGAGGCGGTAAGCCTCCTCCTCCGCCAAAACCTCGCCCAAAAGCGCCTTCCGCACTACCTCCATGGGTCCTCCAAAAAGTTCTTGAGGATGAGTTTACCCGCCTCGGTGAGGTAGCTTTCCGGGTGGAACTGCACCCCGTGGGTGGGGTAGGCCCGGTGCCGGAAGCCCATCACCGTGCGCCCCCCCGCCTCCTCCACCCAGGCGTTCACCCTGAGCTCCTCCGGCACCTCCACCACCACCAGGGAGTGGTAGCGGGTGGCGGGGAAGGGGCTTGGGAGCCCCCGGAAGACCCCGGTGCCGTCGTGGTGGATCTCGCTCACCTTCCCGTGCATGAGCACGGGGGCCGGCACCACCTTCCCCCCGAAGGCCATGCCGATGGCCTGGTGGCCCAGGCAGACCCCGAGGATGGGGTAGCGGGGGGCGTAGCGGGCGATGAGGGGTAGGGAAAGCCCCGCCTCCAAGGGGGTACAGGGCCCGGGGCTAATCAGGATGCGGTCGGGGTCCAGGGCCTCCACGTCCTCGAGGGCGAACTGGTCGTTCCGCCAGACCACGGGGCTCGCCCCAAGCTCCCCCAGGTACTGCACCAGGTTGTAGGTGAAGCTATCGTAGTTGTCCACCACCAAGACCCGCATCTAAAGTCCCTCCTCCGCCATCTCCACCGCCTTGAGGAGCGCCTTGGCCTTGTTCAGGCACTCCTGGTACTCCCTTTCCGGCACGGAATCCGCCACGATCCCCGCCCCCGCCTGCACGTGCATCTGCCCGTGGGCGATGACGAAGGTGCGCAAGGTGAGGGCCACGTCCAGGGCCCCATCGTAGGCCAGATAGCCGAAGCTCCCCCCATAGGGCCCCCGGCGGTGGGGCTCCAGCTCCTCAATGATCTCCATGGCCCTGATCTTGGGGGCCCCGGAAACCGTGCCCATGGGGAGGACGCTGGCCAAGGCGTCCAAGGGGGTCTTCCCCTCCGCCAAGACCCCTTCCACCGTGGACACCAGGTGCATCACGTGGGAGTAGTACTCCACGTGCAAAGGCTCCACCACCCGCACGCTGCCGAAGGCCGCCACCCGGCCGATGTCGTTCCGGGAAAGGTCCAAGAGCATCACGTGCTCCGCCCGCTCCTTCTCGTCCCTTAGAAGCTCCTCCGCAAGCCTCCGGTCCTCCTCCTCGTCCTTCCCCCGGGGCCGGGTGCCGGCGATGGGCCGGGTCACCACCTTGCGCCCATCGGAGCGCAGGAGGCTTTCGGGGCTGGCGGAGACCAAAATGACCTCCCCCAGGTCCAGATAGCCCATGTAGGGGCTCGGGTTCACGCTCCTCAAGGCCCGGTAGAGGGCGAAGGGGTGGACGGTGAGGGGGGAGGAAAGCCTTAGGGAGAGGACCACCTGGAAGATATCCCCGGCCCGGATGTACTCCAGGGCCCGCCCCACCGCCTTGAGGTACGCCGCCTCCGCCATGTCCGCCTGGAACCGGGCCCGCCCCCCGGGCCTCTCCCCCGGCACCCCGGGCAAGGGCCCCTTGAGCCGCCGCTCGGCCCAGGCCAGGCGGGCCTCCGCCTCCTCGGGGTCCACCCCCGGGGCCACCAGGTGCAGGAGGTTTTTCAGGTGGTCAAAGACCGCCACCACCTCGGGCTCCACGAAGAGGAGGTCGGGTAGGCCCAAATCGTCGGGCTTCAGGGCGGGGAGGCGCTCGTAGTAGCGGATGAGGTCGTAAGCGGCGTACCCCACCACCCCCCGAAGAAGGGGGGAAGGTCCGGGTGGCGCTCCAGGGGGGCGTGCACCGCCTCGTAGAGGGTGCGCAAGGGGTCTTGGGTGGGCAGGGGGTTTCCGTTCACGGTAAAGACCCCTTCCTTCAGGCGGAAGGTGCGCCTCGCCCCTACCCCCACGATGGAGAAGCGGCTTTGCCGCCCCCGCTCCACGGACTCCAGGAGGAAGCTCACCGGGGCCTTCTCGGCAAGCTTGAGGTAGGCGGTCACGGGGGTCTCCAGGTCGGCGAGCAGGGTTTTGCGAAAGGGCCTTATGGTCTCCATCCCACCTCCTACAAAAAGCCCCCCGGGTATACCCCGGGGGAAAGACCGCCTCCGCCCCGGGGCCTAGCCGGGCCACCAGAGGGCGGAGGAAAGGGCCATGCCCCAAGGATAGCCCAAAGGCCCCCTTGGGGTCTAGGGGGCTAGAAGCGCTCGGCCACCGTCTTCATCTGGAGGAAGTGGAGGAGGTAGTCGGGCCCCCCGGCCTTGGTGTCCGTGCCCGAGAGGTTGAAGCCGCCAAAGGGCTGCACCCCCACCAGGGCCCCCGTGATCTTGCGGTTGAAGTAGAGGTTGCCCACGTGGAACTCCCGCCTGGCCCATTCCAGGTGCTCGCGCTTGCGGGAATAGACCCCGCCCGTGAGGCCGTAGACGGTATCGTTCGCCACCTCCAGGGCCTCGGCGAAGTCCTTTACCCGGATCACGGAGAGCACCGGGCCGAAGATCTCCTCCTGGGCGATCCTCGCCTTGGGAGGCACCTCGGTGAAGACCGTGGGGGCGATGAAGTAGCCCTCCCCCTCCAGGCGCTTGCCCCCAAGGACGAGCCTGCCTTCCCCCTTGCCGATTTCAATGTAGGAGAGGATTTTCTCCTCCTGGGCCTTGGAGGCCACGGGGCCGAGGTCGGGGTTCTCCTCCGCCGGGCCCACCACCAACCGGCTCGCCCGCGCCAGAACCCGCTCCATGAGGGGCTCAAAGGCCTTCTCCGTGACGATGAGGCGGCTTGCCGCCGAGCACTTCTGCCCCTGGAAGCCGTAGGCGGAAACCAAGATGCCCTCCGTGGCCGCCTCCAGGTCGGCGGTCTCGTCCACGAGGATGGCGTCCTTGCCGCCGAGCTCCAGGAAGACCCGCTTGATCCACCGCTGCCCAGGGGCCAGCTTGGCCGCCGCCTCGTGGATCCAAAGCCCCACCTCGAGGCTCCCCGTAAAGTTGATGAACCGGGTCCTGGGGTGCTCCACCAGGTAGGCCCCCACCTCCTTCCCCTCCCCGGGCAGGAAGTTCACCACCCCGGGGGGGAAGCCCGCCTCGTGGAAGATTTCAAAGACCTTGGCGGCGATGACCACGGTGTCCTCGGCGGGCTTGGCCACCACGGTGTTCCCCACCACCACGGGCCCGGCGATCATCCCGGTGAAGATGGCGATGGGAAAGTTCCAGGGGGCGATGACCACCCCGGCCCCCAAGGGGATGTAGAAGCTCTCGTTGTCCTCCCCAGGGTAGGGCACCACCTCCACCGAGGGGTACTTGTACTTGAGGGCCTGGCGGGCGTAGTACTCCAGGAAGTCAATGGCCTCCGCCACCTCGGCGCTGGCCTCCACCCAGTTCTTGCCGATCTCGTAGACCAAGGTGGCCTCTAGCTCCCGCCTGCGCCTTTTCATGAGGGCGGCAGCCTTGAGGAGGAGGCGGCTCCGGTCCTCCTGGGGCCAGTCCTTCCAGGTGCGGAAGGCCCGCCAGGCGGCCTCGAGGGCGGCCTCCGCCTCCGCCCGCCCCGCCTTGGCCGTGCTCCCCACCACCTCCCTCGGGGCCGAGGGGTTTAGGGAGAGGATCTTCGCCGGGGTGTCCACCCAGGCCCCGTCTATGTAGAGGCCCCAGTGGCGGCCGAACTCGGCCCGGACCCGCCTTAGGGCCTCCTTCATCTCCCGCCTCGCTTCCTCGGACTGGAAGGTCTCTATGGGCTGGTTGCGAAAAGGTTCCACCGTCATGGCTTCCTCCCTTAGCCTCCCAAGAGGCTCCTTAGCACCAACAAGAGGTTCTCCGGCCTTTCGGCGATGCGCCGGCTTAGGTAGGGGTACCAGTCCTTCCCGTAGGGCACATAAGCCCGCACGGTGTAGCCCTCCTGGGCCAGGCGCCGCTGGGCTTCCGGACGCACCCCGTAGAGGAGCTGGAACTCAAAGGCGGTCTTGGGGATGCCGAAGGCCTCGGTGTAGCGCTTCACCTCGGCGATGAGCCGGGGGTCGTGGGTGGCGAAGGCCACGTAAAGCCCTTCCCTTAGGGCGAGCTTCCCCAGGTGCAGGTACTCGGCGTCAATGAGGCGCTTGTCCTGGAAGGCCACCTCCTTAGGCTCCCGGTAGGCCCCCTTGACGAGGCGCAGGTTGGGCCGGTAGGGGAGGAGGTCCAGGAGGTCCTTCTCCGTGCGGAAAAGGTAGCTTTGGAGCACAACCCCCACCCCGCTAAACCCCTCCTCCCTCAAGGCCTTGTAGAGGCGCAAGGTGGCCTCCACCCGGGGGGAGTCCTCCATGTCCAAGCGGACGAAGACCCCTTTGGGCTCCGCTTCCCGCAGGATGCCCCTCAAAAGCTCCAGGGCGAGGCCCTCCGAAAGGTCCAGGCCGAGCTGCGTGGGCTTGACGGAGACGTACTTGGGCCAGGGCTTTTCGGCAAGGGCCCGGACCAGGACCAGAATCCCCTCCTGGAAGGCCCGGGCCTCCTCCTCCGAGCGCACCATCTCGCCCAAGAGGTCCAGGATGGCGTGGACCCCTTGGGCCTCGAGGGCCTCCGCCGCCCTCAGCGCCTCCTCCAGGGTCTCCCCCGCCACATACCGGCGCACCAGGCTCCTCGCCCGCCCCTTGATGAGGGCCTCCACCCGGGGGTTTCCCGCCACGGAGAGCACCGCCTGCCGATAGACGAGGTCCAGGTTCATACCCCTCCTTTCCGAAGCTTCGCCACCACCAGGTCGCGGAAGCGGTACACGTGGGCCTCCACCGCCCGCTTGGCCCTTTCCGGATCCCGGGCGCGGAGGGCTTCCACGATGGCCCAGTGTTCCCGCCTTGTGGCCTCGTCCTGGGAAAGGGTGGGGAGGGCGCTCCGGGCCAGGGCTAGCGTGGCCAGGAGGTCCTCGTAAAGGCGGTAAAGGGTACGGTTTCCGGAAAGGCGCACCAAGGCCCGGTGGAACTCCAAATCCCGGCGCATCTGCCCGGGGTAGTCCTCTTGGGGCGCCTCGTCAATGGCCCTAAGGCGGACCTCCAGTTCGGCAACCTCCCAAGGCGTGGCCCGTAGCGCCGCCTCCCGCGCCGCCTCCCCTTCCAAAAGGGCCCGCACCCCATAGACCTCCTCCACCTCCTCCGGGGTGAAGGCCTTGACCCTCGCCCCCTTACCCGGAACGAGCTCCACAAGCCCTTCCTCGGCCAGGCGCATCAGGGCCTCCCGCACCGGGGTGCGGGACACCCCGAGCTCCTGGGCCAAAAGGGGCTCGGAAAGCCTTTCCCCAGGGGCAAAGCGCCCGGAGAGGAGGAGGTCTTTGAGGTGGCCGTAGACCGCCTCGCGCACCTGGTTGGGTCGGCGGAAGCCCACAGTGTGCATCCTGTATACAGGGTAACGGTAAACCCCAACCAAAGCAAGGGCAGGGAAACCCCTGCCCTTGCCCAAAACCCGAAGGGTCAGCGCACCCGGGCCTCTATGGCGAACCCACTTACCTCGGTTACCTCCAAGGGGAGGAGGCGTAGCCCCTCCAAGAGGGCAGCGAGCTCATCCACGGGTCCTTGGAAGACCACCTCGGCCTCGAGGACACCGTTGGCGAAGCTCTTCCGCTCCGCCGAGATCACACCCTTCTGGGAAGAAAGCTCCCTTAAAAGCACGGAAGCATCCGTGAAGCTCTTCAGGCCGGTTACGGTAAGCCGCACCACAGGATTAGTCCCCGCAGCAGCAAAATCCTGCTTGCGGAGCGCTTGTCCCACTTCCTTACCCAAGTTGCGCAAGGCGGCAAAGGCCGCTTCCCGCTCCGAGGTGCCCGTCCCCGTTTGGGAGGGACTCCAGCTACCCACCACTTGGCCTGTGCTGGCCATCACCAGCCGAACATCCCCCGTAGCCTTGTAAGTGTAGAAAGTGGCCACGTTGGTGCGGGAAGCCAGGACCCGGGAAGTGAAGACACGACTCACCACCAAGGCATCAGCCTTGAAGTTCGTGGCCAGGGTAATAGCCGCCAAAGCATCTCCTTGCACCAGGCGGGTGAGGAGCTGCCGGTCCGCCACCTTTTGCACCTGCGCAGCATCCAACACCCGAAACCCCGCCCGGAGAAGCTCCTCCCGCAAGGCCGCCTCGTAAAGGCCTGCCTCCTCGTCCCACCAATACTCCCCTTGGCTCACGAGAATAAGGGTCTTAGGCCCCTGGCCTAGAGCCACCTCCAGAACCGCAAAAAACAAGAGTAAGAGCAAGCCCTTAAGGCTGCTGGTAAGGCTTACCATCCGGAGCATATTTGAAGTAACTCCTGGGAGTGCGGTTAATAATCTCCTTGACAGCGTTGGAGACCATCACCGCTAACGCTTTGCCCATGGGGGTCTTCTCGTACTGCTTAAGCCCACCCCCAAAGGCAGCGCCTGGGACCAAGACACCTAGCACCCCCCCATAATCCACATCCGTAGCCTCACCCTCCACACGGAAAGCGGAAACTATAGCCCCGCTTTGAGCGTCCACAATGCGCATATCCACGGCTACGTAGGAACGCTTTTGACCTGCACCGAAGGCCCCCAGGAGACCCCCCAAAATCCCTCCGCCACCCCCACGGGTACCGCCCGCATCCGGCTCAAAAGCGGTAATAGAGCCCACTACCAACAGCTCAGCGCCTTGAAGGTTCAGGGGTTTGCCTCCTAGGTACGCCTCTTGCTGGATTTGGGCCAGAACGGAACGGTCATAGACGATGAAGTGGTTGGTGTTGATCAGGGCGGTCATCAAGAGCTCCGAGATACCTGCCCCTGCGCCTGAAGGGCACTGGGCAGAGGCGCAGATAAAGTTGGCCACCACCGCCTTAGCCCGAGGCCCCGTGTAGTTGGCGTAGGGATTTTCCCCCTCCAAGCCCGAGGAGGCCCTGGTGGTCACACTAGGAGCACACGCCGTCAGGGCTGCCAAGAGAACCGTACCAAGCAGGGCAAAACCTCTTCTCATAGGGTTCACCTCGCTTCCTAGGCACCTAGACGATCTCCAAGTGCCCTTCTCAAGGTTAAGTGTCCAAAATAGGCAGAGTCAAGTGCAAATGCACTTCGTTTACAGAGAAAGAGGAGAAACCTAGCGCCTGCTCCCCCAAGACCTAAACCAAGCCTTTAACCCGCTTCCCCTCCGCTTCCACCATGGCCCAAAGCGGGCCTCGTAACTCCGCGCCGCCTCCTCGGGGGAAAGCTCCGCCCCGAGCTCCTGGGCCAGGAAGTAGCGGTGGTCCATGATCCAGAGGTAAAGGTCCGCCTCGGTACGCCCGGGGAACTCCGCCAGAAGCCCAAGCTTCCGGATAGCCTCTAGGGTGGGCTTATAGAGGTTCTGGTACCAGTCCACCACCGCTTCTTCCCAGGAGACCTCCCGACCCTCCTCGAGGCCCTTGAAGTACCGCCGGGTGGCGATGTGGTCCAGGAGGATATCGTAGCGGCCCAGGGTAGAAAAGAGAATGTCTTCCGCCTCAGGCACCAGCTCCTTGAGCCGGGTCTTCTCCAGGAAGTGGGCGTACTCCGCCTTGAGGATCAGGTCCTTCAGGGTGTCCTTGGCCTCCACGGGCACGGGGACGTCTAGGGCGATCACGTAGGCGTCTATGTACTTCTGCCCCGTGGCCTTGGCCAGGGCCACCCGGTGGTTGCCATCCTTGACGAAGTAGGCCTCCCCCACCTGGTAGACCTCTATGGGGGGAAACTCGTGCCCCTCCAGCTGCAAGGCCCTAAGCCGCTTCCACCGCTCCAGGGTATGGGGGGTCCTGGGCAGGAAGCGGCGGTCAAAGTCCTCGTAGCGGTCCACCGAGCCCACCACCTTGTCCACCTCAATGGCCTTTAGGCCCAGGTGGTGCTCCCCCTTGGGCCTCAGGGCCAGGGCCTGGTGGAAGGGCAATAGCTCCGAAGGCTCCCCCCTAAAGCGGTCCAGGAGCTCCAGAAGCCTAGCCCGGCGCTCTAAGCGCTCCGCCTCGGTTTCCGCCTGCAGGTAGCCCCGCATGGAACCGCTACCACCCCCTCCCTCAGGGTAGCCCCTTTGGGTCAGAAGAAGGTGAAAAAAAGCCCAAGGCCTGGACAAAGGCGAAACCCAAGGGGTTAGATAGGGGCATGAGCCTTTCCTTGCGTGCCAGGGTGCAAAGCGAGCTGGAGCGGCTAAAGCGCGAGGGGCTTTACATCCGCCCCAAGGTCCTCGAGGCCCCCCAGGAGCCCGTGACCCGGGTGGAGGGGAAAGAGGTGGTCAACCTGGCCTCCAACAACTACCTGGGCTTCGCCAACCACCCCTACCTCAAGGAAAAGGCCAAGCAGTACCTGGAGCGATGGGGAGCGGGAAGCGGGGCGGTGCGCACCATCGCCGGCACCTTCACCTACCACGTGGAACTGGAAGAGGCCCTCGCCCGCTTCAAGGGGACGGAAAGCGCCTTGGTCCTCCAGTCCGGCTTCACCGCCAACCAGGGGGTCCTAGGGGCTTTGCTCCAGGAAGGGGACCTGGTCTTCTCCGACGAGCTCAACCACGCCTCCATCATTGATGGCCTACGCCTCACCAAGGCCACCCGCCTCGTCTACCGCCACGCCAACGTGGACCACCTGGAGGAACTCCTAAAGACCCACGACACCGAGGGCCTCAAGCTCATCGTCACCGACGGGGTCTTCTCCATGGACGGGGACATCGCTCCCCTAGACCGCATCGTGCCCCTGGCCAAGAAGTACGGGGCGGTGGTCTACGTGGACGACGCCCACGGCTCCGGGGTCCTGGGGGAGAAGGGCAAGGGCACCGTGCACCACTTCGGCTTCCACCAGGACCCCGACGTGGTCCAGGTGGCCACCCTCTCCAAGGCCTGGGCCGTGGTGGGGGGGTACGCCGCCGGTGCCTTGGAACTCAAGGAACTCCTCATCAACAAGGCCAGGCCCTTCCTCTTCTCCACGAGCCACCCCCCGGCGGTGGTGGGGGCCCTCCTCGGGGCCTTGGAGCTCATTGAGAAGGAGCCCGAGCGGGTGGAAAGGCTTTGGGCGAACACCCATTACTTCAAAGCGGAGCTCGCCCGGCTGGGCTACGACACCCTGGGAAGCCAGACCCCCATCACCCCCGTGCTCTTCGGGGAGGCTCCCCTGGCCTTTGAGGCAAGCCGCCTCCTCCTGGAGGAAGGGGTCTTCGCCGTGGGCATCGGCTTCCCCACGGTGCCCCGGGGAAAGGCCAGGATCCGCAACATCGTCACCGCCGCCCACACCCGGGAGATGCTGGACAAGGCCCTCGAGGCCTACGCCAAGGTGGGGCGGAAGCTCGGGGTCATTCGCTAGGCCATGGCCTCTCCCCGCACCCTGGGCCAGGTGCCCACCCCGAAGGCCCTGGTGGACTTCATGGTGGGCCTGGCCGAAGCCCCCCTAGGGGGGAAGGTTTTGGAGCCCGCCTGCGCCCATGCTCCCTTTCTCAGGGCCTTCCGGGAGGCCCACGGCACGGGCTACCGCTTCTATGGGGTGGAGATTGACCCAAGTGCCCTGGACCTTCCCCCTTGGGCGGAAGGTTTCGTGGCTGATTTCCTCCTTTGGGAAGCCGAGGGGGGCTTTGACCTTATCCTGGGAAACCCCCCTTACGGCGCCCTGGGGGCAGGCGCGCGCCTTGCCCCAGAACTCCGTCGCCTCTACCGGAAGCGCTTCGCCACGTGGCGGGGGCGGTACAACCTCTATGGGGCTTTCCTCGAACAGGGCGTGCGCCTCCTCAAGGAGGGTGGAAGCCTGGTTTACGTGGTGCCGGCAGGGTGGCTGGTCCTGGAAGAGTTTCAAAAGCTTCGCCGCTTCCTAGCCGAGGAGGGCGCCTTGGAGGTCTTCTACCTGGGACGGGCCTTCCCCGGACTCAAGGTGCGGGCCACGGTCCTCCGCTTCCGCAAGGGGGGAAGGGGCTTTGCGCTTTACGACGCCGAAGGCCTCACCGCGGGGAAACCGCCTGCCCTTCTCCTCGAAGACCCCTTCTGGCACGGGGAGATGGTGCGCTTCCCCCACCCCGAGGCCCTGGCCCTGGAAAAGGAAGGCCTGCCTTTGGGAAGGCTCTTCCACCTCCACTTTGCCGCCCGAAGCCCAGAGATCAAGGCCCACCCCTTAACCCGCCTCGAGCCGGGGCCCGGGCTGGTGCCCGTCCTCACCGGACGGAACCTCCTGCCTGGGAGGGTGGACTACGAAACCCCCCATTCCGGCCTCTACTTCCCCAGGGAAGCCGCCCCTCTCCTCAAGCCCTTCTACGCCTTTCCCCACCTGGTGGTGGGCCACACCCGCCACTACCGGGTGGTGGCGGCCTTGGACGAGCGGGCCTATCCCTGGCGGGAGGAGTTCCACCTGGTGCCCAAAGAGGGGGTAAGGGTGGACCTGGATGGCCTCGTGGACTACCTGAATGGCCCCGAGGTCCAAGCCTACTACCGGGGGCTTTACCGGGAGGTGGTCCCCCACCTCACCCGGCCCATGCTGGAGAGGCTCCCCGTGCCGCCCCACCTCCTCTAGCGCCCCGTGAAATACACCCGAAGCATGAGCCCCACGGCGAAAAGGAGCCCCAGGGCCACGAAGACCTCGGGCCGCTTGGGGGGGTCCTTGAGGCTTCGGTGGAACCACCCCCCGGGCTCGAGGCCCCCCAGGTAGTGGAGCCCCGCCGCCAGCAGGAGGCCATAGAGGAGGTGAAGCCCCTCCTTGGGCCTCAAGCCGAGGAGGAAAAGGCCAAAGCCCAGGACCACCTGGAGGATGGCCACCCAGGCCACCCCCCGGAGCGCCGCATAAAAGCGGGAAGGCAGGGGGCGGAAAAACCCCAGTAGCCCCACCAGGGCCAAGGCGGGCACCGCCACCAGCAAAAGGAGGCCCAAAAGGGCGTGGAGGAAGACCCAGACCGGCATGGCAGCATCATACCGGGGAAAGGGAAAATGTATTGGATTTTTTCCGCAAAAGTCCCCGACCCAAGGCCGCAGTCCTGCCCATGCGCAAGGGAAAAATCCCGACCCGCTAGGTGTGGTATACTGGAGGGGTGAGCTACGACGCTTCCGCCATTAAGGTGCTCAAAGGGCTAGAAGGGGTGCGCCACCGCCCCGCCATGTACATCGGCGGCACGGGGGTGGAGGGGTACCACCACCTCTTTAAGGAAATCCTGGACAACGCCGTGGACGAGGCCCTGGCGGGCTACGCCACGGAGATCGTCACCACCCTGAACCCCGACGGCTCCCTCACCGTGGAGGACAACGGCCGGGGCATCCCCGTGGACCTCATGCCCGAGGAGGGGAAGCCCGCCGTGGAGGTCATCTACACCACCTTGCACTCCGGGGGGAAGTTTGAAAGCGGGGCCTACAAGGTCTCGGGCGGCCTCCACGGGGTGGGGGCGAGCGTGGTGAACGCCCTTTCCGAGTGGACCGTGGTGGAGGTCTTCCGGAACGGCCTGCACTACCGCATCGCCTTCAGCCGGGGCGAGGTGACCGAGCCCCTCCAGGTGGTGGGCGAGGCCCCCAAGGGCAGGACGGGAACGCGGGTTACCTTTAAGCCCGACCCCGAGATCTTCGGCTCCCTCGCCTTTGACCCGAGCAAAATCCGGTCCCGCCTCCGGGAGGTGAGCTATTTGGTGGCGGGGCTTAAGCTCGTCTTCAAAGACCTCCAGCACGGCAAGGAGGAGGTCTTCTTGGACAAGGGGGGCGTGGGCTCCTTCGCCAAAGCCTTGGCGGAAGGGGAGGAACTCCTCTACGAGAAGCCCTTCCTCATCCGGGGCCAGGAAGGCGAGGTGGAGGTGGAGGTGGGCCTCATCCACACCAAGGGCTACACGGCGGAAATCCTCACCTACGCCAACATGATCCCCACCCGGGACGGGGGCACCCACCTCACCGCCTTCAAGTCCGCCTACAGCCGGGCGCTAAACCAGTACGCCAAAAAAGCCGGCCTCAACAAGGACAAAGGCCCCCAGCCCACGGGGGACGACCTCCTGGAAGGCCTCTACGCCGTGGTGAGCGTGAAGCTCCCCCAGCCCCAGTTTGAAGGGCAGACCAAGGGGAAGCTCTTAAACCCCGAGGCGGGGAGCGCCGTAAACCAGGTGGTCTACGAGAAGCTTCTGGAGCTCCTAGAGGAAAACCCCCGCATCGCCAAAACCCTTTACGAGAAGGCCCTGCGGGCGGCCCAAGCCCGGGAGGCGGCCCGGAAGGCCCGGGAACTGGTGCGCCGGCAAAACCCCTTGGAGTCGGACGACCTCCCGGGGAAACTCGCCGACTGCCAGACGGAAAACCCCGAGGAGGCGGAGCTTTTCATCGTGGAGGGGGACTCCGCCGGGGGAAGCGCCAAGCAGGGCCGGGACCGGCGCTTCCAAGCCATCCTGCCCCTTAGGGGGAAAATCCTCAACGTGGAGAAGGCGGGGCTTTCCAAGGCCCTAAAGAACGCCGAAGTGCGGGCCATGGTGGCGGCCATCGGGGCGGGGATTGGGGGCACGGGGGACGAGGCCCACTTTGACCTGGAGGGCCTCCGCTACCACAAGATCATCATCATGACCGACGCCGACGTGGACGGGAGCCACATCCGCACCCTCCTCCTCACCTTCTTCTACCGCTACATGCGCCCCCTCATTGAGCGGGGCCACGTCTACATTGCCCAGCCACCCCTTTACCGCCTCCAGGTGGGGAAGAAGGTGGAGTACCTCTACTCCGACGAGGAACTCGCGGAGCGCCTCAAGGAGCTAGAGGGCAAGAGCTACGAGGTGCAACGCTTCAAGGGCCTAGGGGAGATGAACCCCGAGCAGCTTTGGGAAACCACCATGAACCCGGAAAAGCGGGTTCTCAAGCGGGTGGAGCTCCAAGACGCCCTGGAGGCCAGCGAGCTCTTTGAGAAGCTCATGGGCCAGGACGTGGCCCCCCGGCGGGACTTCATTGAGGAGCACGCCCGCTACGCCGAGCTGGACATCTAGATGGCCTGGCTGGACGAGGCGGTGGCCCTGCTGCTCCAGGCGGGCCGCCTTCTCCTCAAGGCCTACCCCGGGGCGGGCAAGAGCACCCTCTTCCCCTTGAGGCTTCTGGAGGCCCTACCCGGGCGGGTCCTCCTCTTTGAGCCCAGGCGGGTGGCGGCCCGGGCGGTGGCGGCCAGGCTTGCGGAAAACCTGGGGGAGCCCTTGGGGAAGACCGTGGGCTATCGGGTGCGCCTCGAGGCCAAGGAGAGCCCGGAAACCCGGCTCCTTGTCATGACGGAGGGCCTCCTCACCCGGCTCCTCCTGGAAGACCCTACCCTGGAAGGGGTTTCCGCCGTCCTCCTGGACGAGGCCCACGAGCGCCATCTGGAAGGGGACCTGGCCCTCGCCCTCCTCCTAAGGGTGCAGGAGACCCTAAGGCCCGACCTCAAGCTCGCCCTCCTCACCGCCACCCCCGACCCCGACCTGGAGAGGACCCTGGCCGGGGCCACCTTGGCGGTGGAGGGGGAAAGCCACCCCGTGGAGATCCTCCACCTGGAAAGGGTGCCGGAAGGCCCCCTGGAGGCCTTGGCGGCCCGCTACGCCCGGAAAGCCTTCCTGGAAGGGGAAGGGGACGTCCTGGTCTTCCTGCCAGGGAAGGGGGCGATAGAGAGGACGCAAAAACTCCTCCAGGACCTCCCCGCCTTTCCCCTTCACGGGGGGCTTCCCTTGGCGGAGCAGGCGGCCCTCCTCAGGCCCGGGCCCCGGAAGATCGTCCTGGCCACGGACGTGGCGGAAACGAGCCTCACCCTGCCCGGGGTGCGGGCGGTGGTGGACACAGGCCTGGCCAAGAAGCCCCGCTTTGACCCGAGGACGGGGCTCACCCGCCTGGTCCTCGCCCAGATCCCGGAGGATTCCGCCCGACAGCGGGCGGGGCGGGCCGGGCGGCTCGGCCCGGGGAAGGTGTACCGCCTCTACCCCCAAGGCCCCTTTCCCCCCAAGCGGCCCGAGATCCTGGAGACGGACCTTTCCCGGGCGGTCCTCCTGGCCTTGGCCTTCGGGGAACGGCTAGAGGACCTGCCCCTCCCCACCCCGCCCCCCAAGGGGGCCCTGGAGGCGGCCCACGCCCTCCTCCACCTCCTGGGGGCGGTGCGGGAGGGCCGCCCCACCCCCTTGGGCCAGGCCATGCTCTCTCTCCCCACCCACCCCCGCCTGGCCCGGATGGCCCTGGCGGCTGAGGGGCTCGGCCTCTTGCCCCTAGCGGCGGACCTCATGGCCCTCCTGGAGGAGCGGGACCCCCTGGAAGGGGAAAGGGACCTCCTCGCCAAGCTGGAAGCCCTCCTCCTCGCCCGCAAGGAGAGGCGGGGGGCTTTCCTTAGGGTGGAGCGGGCCTCGGCCCTTTGGCGAAGGCGGCTCGGCGCCAAGCCCTTGGAAAGCCTTCCCCCTCCGGAGGCGGTGGGGCGGCTTCTCCTCTTCGCCTACCCCGACCGGGCGGCCATGCGGGTAGGCCCCGGGCAGTACCGCCTGGCCACCGGCCCCCTCCTGGGCCTGGAGGGGGATGGCCCCCCGTACCTGGTGGCCGTGGGGGCGGAGGTATCGGGCGGCAAAGGCAGGATCCTCCTCCACGCCCCCCTGGCCCCGGAGGACCTAGAGGAGCGGGCGGAGGTGGTGGCCCATAGGGGCTGGGAGGAAGGCCGGCTTAGGGGCTACCTGGAAAAGCGGTTTGGGGCCCTGGTCCTGGAAAGGCTCCCCATAGACCCCGGCCCGCCCACTCCCGAGACGTTGCGGGAGGCCCTCAAGGGAGGCCTACCCCTTCCCGAGGAGGCCCGGCAGGTCCTCCTCCGCCTCGCCTTCCTCCGGGAGCACGGGGTGGAGGTGCCCGAGCTCACGGAAGAAGCCCTCCTCCAGGACCTCACCTGGCTCCTCCCTTGGGCGCAAGGGGTGCGGCGGGTGGAGGACCTTCGGGAACTCCCTTGGAAGGAGATCCTCCTAAGCCACCTAGGGGAGGCGAGGAAGGCCCTCGAGGCCCTCGCCCCCGAAACCCTCACCCTCCCTTCCGGGAGAAGGAAGCGCCTCCAGTACCGGGAAGGCGCCCCACCCCTCCTCTCCCTCCTCATCCAAGAGGCCTTCGGCCTTAAGGAAACCCCAAGGGTCCTTGGGGGAAAGGTACCCGTGGTGGTGGAGCTCCTCTCCCCCGCCCGGCGGCCGGTGCAGGTCACCCAGGACCTCAGGTCCTTCTGGGAAAAGCGCTACCCCGAGGTGCGGCGGGAGCTCATGCGCCGCTACCCCAAGCACCCGTGGCCGGAACGCCCGTGAAGACCGCCGCCCGAAAGCCCCTTTGGCGGGCCCGCTCCACGAGGAGGGGGTTGTCGTCCAGGAAGAGGGCCTCCTCCCCCAAGGCCGCCACCGCCTGGGCCAGGGCCTCTAGCTTGTCCGGGTGGAAGAAGGCGGTAAGCCCCTCCGGAGGGGGCAGGTCGGAAACCAGGTAGAAGGGCGTGGGGAAAGCCAGGGGCCGGGGGACAAAGGCCTGGGGGTAAAGCCGGGAAGCCCCTGGGAAAAGGTTCTCCAAAACCCCTGGGCCTTCCTCCTTGAGGCGGGGAAGGAGGTCGTAGAAGGCCTGGGACACATAGAAGGGGCTTTCCCCGCCCGCCTCGGCCAATAGCCGGATGAGGCGGGGCTCCACCGGCTCGCAGTACACCCCCGAGAGGTCCAAGAGGTAGACCACGCCTCTAGCCTAAGCCTTTAGGGTTATACTCGGTGCAAAAGGAGGTAGGGCATGGAGCTCTTTAGCGAGGCCTGGGCGAGGGCGTACTGCGAGAAGCTTTCCCAAAGCGAGGCCTACCGCAAGGCGGCGGCCACCTGGGAGGGGAGCCTGGCCTTGAGCGTCCGCCCCGACCCAGGGGCGGGCCTGCCCCAGGGGGTCGCCGTGGTCCTGGACCTCTGGCACGGGGCCTGCCGGGGGGCGAGGGTGGTGGAGGGCGAAGCCGAAGCGGACTTCGTCATAGAGGCCGACCTGGCCACCTGGCAAGAGGTCTTGGAAGGGCGGCTCGAGCCCCTTACCGCCCTCATGCGGGGGTTCTTGGAGCTCAAAAAAGGCTCCCTCGCCGCCCTAGCCCCTTACGCCCAAGCGGCCCAGGAGCTCGTAAAGGTGGCCCGGGAGGTAGCGTGAAAGGGGTGGTGTACCAGGGACCCTTCCAGGTGGCGGTGGAAGAGGTCCCGGAGCCCAAGCTGGAGGCGGAAACCGACGCCATCGTGGAGGTGGAGCTCGCCGCCATCTGCGGCTCGGACCTCCACATCTACCACGGGAAGATCGCCGGGGTCCTGCCGGGCACCGTCCTCGGCCACGAGTTCGTGGGCCGGGTGGTGGAAAAGGGGCCTTTGGTGCCCTTCGCCCTAGGGGAAAGGGTGGTGGGAAGCTTCCAGGTGGCCTGCGGGGACTGCGCCGCCTGCCGCAAGGGACGCTTCTTCGCTTGCCTTAAGGGCGGCGTCTACGGCTTCGGCCTGGCCCTGGGCAACCTTCAGGGAGCCCAGGCCCAAAGGGTGCGGGTACCCTTTGCCCGGACAAGCCTCTTCCCCATCGGGGACCTCCCGGCGGAGGAGGCCATCCTGGCGGGGGACATCCTCGCCACCGCCTACGGGGGGTGCGGCCCTTCTTGGAGCCGGGGATGAGCGTGGCGGTGGTGGGCTCAGGGCCCGTGGGCCTCATGGCCCAGATGGTGGCCCACGCCCTGGGGGCGGGGGTGGTCTACGCCATAGACCCGGAGGAAAGCCGCCTGGAAAAGGCCAAGGCCCTGGGAAGCCTCCCCCTAAACCCCAAGGCGGAAGACCCCGTGGCCCGCCTGCGCAAGGACACGGAGGGCCAAGGGGCCGACCTGGTGGTGGAGGCGGTGGGCGGGGATGGGGAGGCGTTGCGCCTCGCCTTCCGCCTGGCGGGGCCTGGAGGAATCGTGTCCAGCCTCGGGGTGCCCACGGCAGAGAAGGTGGAGTACCCTTGGCTTTCCGCCTTCAGCCGGGGCATCACCTTCCGGAGCGCCCTGGCCAACATCCCCCGCTACATCGGCGAGGTCTTGGCCTTGCAAAGGGCAGGGAGGCTAAGGGGAAGCTTCGTCTTCAGCCACCGCCTTCCCCTGGCGGAGGCACCGGAGGGCTACCGGCTCTTCCACGAGCACCAGGCCACCAAGGTGGCCCTGGTCCCCTAAAAACAAACCCGCTGCCTCCGCGGGCGGCCTTTCTTCTTCGTCTGACTCCTTTAGTATACCACGCTTTGCCGATATGTAAAGTGGTATGCAGAAAATCCCCGCCCCAAGGGGGTTTCTGCGGGGTTCCCAGGGCTTCCTTGAATTGGCCACAAGTTCTTCCCCAAGGAGAATGTGCCCTTATCCCCATGGCCTTCAAGGCCCCCGGCCTAGGCTAAGGCCAAAGGAGGTGCTATGCGCTACCTGGTGGTGGCCCACCGCACGGCCAATAGCCCCGTTTTGGCGGCCCGGCTCCGGGAAATCCTGGCCCAAGACCCCGGGGCCCAGTTCACCCTCCTGGTGCCCGCCGTGCCCCCGCCGGGCTGGGTGTACGAGGAGGCGGAGGTGAAGCGGCGGGCGGAGGCCGAGGCGGAGGCGGCCAAAAGGGCCCTGGAAGCCCAAGGCATCCCCATCGCCGAGGCCAAGGCGGGGGACATCTCCCCCCTCCTCGCCCTCGAGGAGGAGCTCGCCGCCCACCCGGGAACCTACCAGGCCATCGTCCTCGCCACCCTGCCCCCGGGGCTATCCCGGTGGCTTAGGCTGGACGTGCATACCCAGGCCGAGCGGTTTGGCCTCCCCGTGATCCACGTGATCGCCCATCCCTAGAGGCCTCTTTCGCCCTTCTCATGGTCTTTCCGTATACTCGGCCCAGTGTTGGGCCGCTACGTGCTGCGGGAGGTGCTCCCTCCCTTCCTGGTGGGGGTGCTCCTCTTCGTCGCCCTCCTCACCTTTGACCTCCTCTCCAGCCTCTCGGGGGTCCTCCTCAGCCGGGGGCAGGGACGGCGGACATCCTCCGCCTCGTCCTCTTCCGCCTCCCCTGGACCCTGAGCCTGGCCTTGCCTTTGGGCCTGGTCTTCGCCCTCCTGGTGGGGCTATCCCGCCTGATCCGGGGGTCGGAGCTCAAGGCGGCCTACGCCGGGGGGGTGCCCCCCTTGGCCCTCCTCCGGCCCCTCCTCCTCCTCTCCCTCGCCCTCGCCCTTTTGAACCTGGCCAACCTGGCGGAGGTGAGGCCCAGGGCCCTGGAGGCCTACGACGCCGAGCTTTCCCGCCTCCTCTACGGGGAAGGGGCCCTAAGCGGGGTCTTGCGCAAGGAGCTTTACGCCCCTCCGGGCCTTGGGGTGTACTACGCCGAGGAGATCCGCCCGCAAGGGGCGGAAAACCGGCTTTATGGGGTGCGGGTGGTGGACGAAAAGGGCCGGGTTTATAGCGCCCAAGAAGGCGTGTGGGACGGGGCGGGGTGGCGCCTCGAGGGCCACGTGCTGGAGGGGGAGGAGGTGCGGGCCTTCCAGGGCACCCTCCCCTTCCCCGCAAGCTTCCGCCCCAAGGAAAGCCTGGGCTCCCGCGACCCCTACGACACCACCACCCTAAGGGAGCTTTGGGAGCGGGGCAAGGTGGAGGCTTCGGCCCGCTTCGCCCTGCACCGCCGCCTGGCGGATGCCCTGGGAGCCCTCTTTTTGGGCTGGGTGGCGGCGGCTCTGGGCCTTTCCTTTCGGGAGGCAGCCTGGGCCTTTTTGGCCGTGGTCCTCCTCATCTTCGGTTACTACGTGCTTTGGACCTTTAGCGCCCAGCTCGCCCGTTACGACGTGAGCCCCCTTTGGGCCCACCTGCCCAACCTCTTCTACGGGGCCTTGGCCCTTTTCCTCACCTGGAGGCTACGGTGAAGACCTTAGACCGCTACCTTCTCCGGGAAGCCTTGGGGCTTTTCGGCCTCGGCCTCCTCTTCATTGTCCTCCTCTTCCTGGCGGGGGCGGTCTACGAGGTCCTGGCCCCCCTGGTGGCCAAGGGGGCCGACCCCTACACCCTCCTTCGCTACCTCCTCTACCGCACCCCGGAGGCCGTGGCCCGGGGAGCCCCGGTGGCCTACCTCTTCGCCCTTTTGCTCCTCCTTTCCCGCATGGCGGAGGACTCGGAGCTCAAGGCCCTCCTGGCCTTAGGCGTGCGCCGGGAACGGGTGCTCTTGCCCTTTTTGCTTTTGGGCGGCGGGATAGCCCTCTTCACCTTCCTCCTCGGGGAAAGCCTGGTGCCAAGGGCGCTCGCCCAGGGGCAGGACCTCCTAAGGCGGCAGGTCCTGGAAAGGCCCCGCGCCCTCCTCACCCCCGGGGCCACCTTCCAGGACGCCAAGGGGCGGGTGGTGTACGTGGGCGAGGTGGCGGGGGACAGGATTGGGAAGCTCAGGGTGGTCTCCCGGGAGGAGGTGCTCCTGGCGGAAAGGGGAAGCTTCCAAGGGGGGGTGCTAAGGGTGGAGGAGGGGAAGCGCCTCACCTACGAGGGGGACCGCCCCCGCACCCTGACCCGCTTCCGGCAAGGGGAACTGGTGCTCCAAGACCTCACCTTTGAGCCCTGGCAGAACCCGGCGAACCGCATGACCCTCGCCGAGCTCAGGCAAGAGGTCCAAAGGCTTCGGGCCCAAGGGATGCGGGCGGGCCTCGAGGCCACCACCTACTACCGCCGCTTCGCCGAGCCCGTGGCCTCCATGGTCTTCGCCCTCTTCGCCACGGGGCTCGCCTTCTACCTCCTCGGGGGGAGCCGGAGCCTCGGGCTTGTGGGGGTGGCGGTCCTCACCTTCCTCTACTACGCCACCTGGAGCGTGGGGCGCATCATGGGGGAGCAAAACGCCCTAAATCCCCTCCTCGCCGCCTGGGGACCGAACCTGGCCTTTGGCCTTTTGGGGCTTCTCCTTTTCCTTGGGGGTAGAAGGTGAGGTGGGCCCTTATGCTCCTCGTTCTCCTCTCCTTCGCCTGGGCGGAGGAAAACGTCCTCAAGGTCCTGGAGGCGGAAAGGCTGGAGCTGAGGGAGGAAGGGGGGGAGGAGGTCTACGTCCTGGTGGGAAGCCCCGTGCGCCTGGAGCGGAACGGAGAGGCTTTAGAGGCAGAGCGGGTCACCTACTTTCGCGCCCGGAGGCTCCTTTACCTCTCCGGGAAGGTGCGCTACCGGGACAAGGAGGGCCGCCTCATAGCGGCGGAAGAGCTCCAGGTGGACCTAAAGGACGAAAGCTTTGACGCCCTCTCGGTGCGCATAGAGGCCAAGGACCTCCTCCTCACCGGGCCCCTTTGCCAACGGGCGGCGGGGGCCATCCTCCTCCAAAGGGGCTACGCCACCCCTTGCGCCTCCTGCGGCCAGGAGGTGCCGGACTACGCCTTCCGCGCCCGGGAGATCGTCCTCTATCCGGGGGACCGAGTGGTGGCCCGGGGGGTGGTCCTCCTTTGGCGGGAAGAACCCCTTTTGGAGCTCCCCGTCCTCCTCCTCTACCTCTCGGAGAGGCGGCCCCGGCTGGAGGTGGGCCAGGACGAGGGGGGGTTTTTCTTCAAGGCCGACCTCCCCTACGTGACCGCCTTCGGCCTGGGGTACACCCTGCTCCGCTACTACCAGGGGCGGGGGTTTGGCTTCGGCTTTGACCACCAGGGGGTGGGGGAGGCCAAGGAGCGCTACTTCTTCCTCCACACCCCCCGGACACCTTCCAGTACCGGGGGGAGTACGCCCTGAAAAGGCAGGGGTTTTCCCTCACGGCCCTCCTGGAGCGGGACGACACCCGGGAGAAGCTTTCCCGCTTCCGCCTGGAAGCCCTCCTTCCCGGCACCCCTACCCCCCAGGACTTCCGCTACGCCTTAAGGCTCGAGGGCTTCCTGGACCACGACGAAAGCACCCCACCCCCCCGCACCCTGCAACGCCTCCCCGAGCTGGAGGTCCAGTCCCCCACCTTCCGGGAAGGCCCCTTTAGCCTCCAGGCGGGCCTCACGGTGGGCCGTTACCTGGCGGAAACCAACCCCCTAAACCGCTCCGCACGCGCCCTGGGGCCCTACGCCGAGGCGGGAAGGGCCCTTTTTACCCACTCGGAAAGCCTCGCCCTTAGTCCCTGGCCCGGAGGCTCGCTCAGGGCGGAAGGCCGCTTCCGGGGCTTTTACTACACCACGCAAAACCCGGACGGGGAGTACGAGCGGCAGGTGGACTGGAGCCTGAACTTCAGCCTTCGCCAAGCCCTTGGGGGTTTTAGCCTGGAAGGGACCTACGGGCGGAGCGTCCAGGAGGGGGAAAGCCCTTTCCGCTTTGATGTCCTTCCCCAGCGGCGAAGCCACCAGGCCACCCTGGCCCTGGGCTTCCAGGAAAGGCCCCTTTCCCTAAGCCTCAAGGGGGGGCGGGACCTGGAGGGGAATAGGTACCTCCCCCTCGAGGCCGAGGCGAGGCTGCAGGACGCGGGGTACGCCCTTCGCCTCTACCACAAGCGGGGCCTGGAAGGGGAAGGCCCTTTGGAAACTCAAGGGGAAGCGGGCCTCACCCCCTACCCCTTCTCCCTTCGGATGAGCCTCCGCTACGACCACGCCCAGGCCCGCTTTGACCCCCTCACCCTCCAAGGGGCCTACGCCCTTCCGGGGGGAAGCTTCTCCCTCACCCACCGCCACGGCCTTAACGGGGAAGGGGCCCTCACCACCGACCTCACCTTCGCCCTCCGGGAAGGCGTCAACGCCTACACCCTCCAGGGCCGGCGGGACTGGCAACGGGATATCCTCTCCCTCCAGGGCCAGGCCATCCTGGGCCCCCAAAGCCTCTCCCTCCAGGCCACCCTGGACCGGGAGGCCCTGGCCTACGCCCTGGGCTTCCGCACGGGGGTAACCCCCGGGCCCCTCCTGGACCTCCTCCTCTCGGGCCGGCTCCAGGAGGGCCCCCAGGGCACCAACCTTCGGCTTGCCCTCACCCAAGCCCTTCCCGAAGCGGGCTTCCGCCTGGGGGCGAACCTCCACCTCCCGGAGGTGCAGGACCGGGAGGTCTACCTAAAGGACGCCACCTTTAGCGGGGGCGTGGAGCTTTGGCGACCCGTGCCGGGGGACACAAGCGGGGAAGGGGCCATCCCCGGGCTTTCCCTCTCGGGAAGCCTCAGCTACCAGCGCCAGCCCTTGAGGCCCGAAGGGTACACCCTGGCCCTGCGGGCCTTCGGCCCCACCTTCACCTTCCTGGGCCGGGAGAACACCAAGCTTCACCTTTCTGCCCTCCTCACGCAAAACCTGCCCGGAGAAACGCTAAGGCCTAAGTTCATCCTCACCCTGGACCGGTGCTGCTGGGCCCTGCGCTATACCCTGGACGCCGCCAAGGGCGAGGTGCGCCTGGCCTTCCTCTACGGGGGCCAGGCGGCGGAGGTGCTCATGGACGAGGAAGGCGTGCGCTTGGGAGGTCTGCCGTGAGGAAGCTCCTCTTGCCCTTGGTCCTGGCCCTTGCCGCCTGCACGGGAAGCCAAGAACCCCCCTTGCCCGCCCTGGTGGCGGCGGGGGGAGGTGGGGAGGTGCGGTTCTACCGGGCCTCGGAACTGCAGGCGGGAAGGGCCACCCTCGTGGCCACCTGGACCACCCCAGACCTGCAAGACCTGGCCTACAGCAACGCTTCCCAAAGGCTTTTCCTCCTCTTCCCCGACCGCCTCGAGGCCTACCCCACGGCGGGCTTCACGGAAAGCGCCGCCCCCCAAGCCCCCCCCACCGCTGCCCCCCTCCCCACGGGGGTGGACTGCACCGGGGGCTACCTGCGCCTGGGGGCGAACCGGGCCCTGGTCCACTGCCCGAGCGCCAACCGGGCCTTCCTCTTCACACTACCCGACCCGACCAACCTGGAAGAGGCCGACCTCACCGGGCTTCCCCCCGGGGTGCGCCTCGCCCTCTTCCCCCAAGGGGGGGTGGACCTCCTCGCCTACCTCACGGAAGGGGCCCTAGGCTTCCGCCCCGCCAATAACCCCACGGGCACGCCCTTCCAAGAGGTTAGCCTGCAAAGCCTCACCCCCACCGAGCTCCGCCTGGACCCGGGGGGGAGGCTTTTGGGAGCGGGCTACACGGCCACGGACACCCTTTTCCTCGCCTGGAACGGGGCGGGAAACCCCGCCTCGCAAAGCCTTGGGCTTTTCCCAGGCCCCATTCGCCTCGCCCTGGACCCCGTGCAGGGCCTGGTGGCCTACGGCACGGGCTTCCGCGTCCTATCCCCCCGGGACTCGGGGGCGAGGAACCCTTACACCGCCTACACCGCTGCCGCCGTGGGCCAGGACGGCTACCTCTACCTGGCCCGGGGAAGCTTCTTGGAGGTCTACGACCTCCAGCCAAACCCCCTCCCCACCTTCCCCCAAGGGAGCGCCCCCTTGGGCTTTACCCCAAGCAGCCTGGCCTTCCTCCCCGTACAATAGGGCCATGCTCCAAGGAAAAGCCTTCTTGGTCACGGGAGCGGGCGGGGCCCTGGCCCGGACGCTCATCCCCGCCCTGCACCAGGCGGGGGCGAGGCTCTTCCTCTCCGACCCCCGGCTTGAGCGCATGGCGGAAAGGGCCCAGGCCGTGGGGGCCAGGACCTTCGTGGCCGACCTCACCCGCCTCGAGGAGGCCGAGGCCTTGGCCCGCTTCGTGGAGCGGGAAGCCCCCCTCTATGGCGCGGTGCACACCGTGGGCGGCTTCGCCGCCGGGCGCTTTCTGGACGCCGACCCCGGGCTTTACGACTGGATGCTGGACCTCAACCTCCGCACCACCTACAACCTCCTAAGGGCCGTCCTCCCCTACATGGAAAAGCGGGGAGAGGGCTTCTTCGCCGCCATCGCCGCCGGCCCCGCCTGGACGGGGGCGGGTCCCGGCAGGGCCCTCTACACCATGGCCAAAACTGCCCTGGCGAGCCTCCTGAAATCCCTCCAGGGGGAGGTGGAGGGGGTGCGCTTCCTCGTGGTCTACCCCATGGGCACCCTGGACACCGAGGCCAACCGCCGGGCCATGCCCGAGGCGGACCCAAGCCGCTGGATCGCCCCCGAGCTCATAGCAGAGGCCATCGTGCGGGCCGCTTCCGCTAGGGGCGGGAGGTTTTTGGAGCTTCCCATCTATCCCCCGCTTTAGCCCCAACGAAAGCCCCCAAGGCGTCCACCACCAGGTCCAGGCCGAAGGCCTCCCGGCCGGGAACCAGGCTTTGGTGGTACTCGTCCACCCCCCCGTAGGCCGCCCCCAGGAGGAAGGCCAAGGGAAAGCGCCCCAGGCCCAAACGCAACAGGAGGCCCAAGAGGGCGTAGGCCAGGAAGTGGGCCCCCTTGTCCCAGGGGTGGGGAATCCCAAGCCCGGTCTGGGGCTGGTCGGAAAGCCACCAGAGGAGGCCCATGTGGAGGAGGGCCAAGAGGAGGAAAAGGGGGCGCACTAGGCCTCCACCAGCTCCCAAAGGACCCCAAGGCCAAAGGAGGGGTGGAGGAAGGCCACCCTGTGCCCGCCAAAGCCGGGCCTAGGCACCTCGTCCACCAGCCTCGCCCCCGCCGCCTTCAGGCGGGAGAGCTCCCCTTCCATGTCCCGGGTAGCGAAGGCCAGGTGGTGCAGGCCAGGCCCCCTCTTGGCGAGGAAACGGCCCACGGGCGTCTCGGGGGCCAAGGGGGCGAGGAGCTCCAAAAGGGTTTCTCCCTCGGCCTCCAGGAGGGCCACCCGCACCCCTTGGGCGGGGACCTCCCCTGCCGCCACCACCCGGTAGCCCAGAAGGAGGTAGCGCGCCTTCGCCGCCTCCAGGTCCTCCACGGCGATGCCCACGTGGTGAAGCCGCATGGGGCTATTCTAGCCCCTCCAGAAGCGCCTTCGCCGTCTGGCGCCCCGTGAAGAGGCACCCCCCCAGGAAAGTGCCCTCCAGGGCTTTGGAGCCGTGGAACCCCCCGCCCCCAAACCCTGCCGCCTCCCCCACGGCGAAAAGCCCGGGGAGGGGCTCGCCCCTGGGTGTCAAGGCCCGCCCCTTGAGATCGGTCTGGATACCCCCCAAGGTCTTGCGGGTAAGCGTCCAAAGGCGCACCGCCACCAAGGGGCTCTTCCCCGAAAGGAAGGGGGCGGGCTTGGCCACCCGGAAAAGCCGATCCCCCCGGTAGCGGCGGAAGGCGTGGAGGGCGAGGACCTGGCCGTCCTTGGCGAAGGGGTTTAGGAGCTCCAGGTCCCGGGCGCGGATCTCCGCCTCGAGGCGCACGGGGTCCAAAACCCCAGGGGCCAGGGCATCCATCTTCCGCAGGAGGTCTGAAAGGTGGTCCGCCACGAGGAAGTCCTTCCCCCGCTCCAAAAAGGCCCGCACGGGGGCGGCGGGGCCCAGGAGGCGGTTTTTAAGCACCTGGAGCCAGCGCCTTCCGGTAAGGTCCGGGTTCTGCTCGGAGCCCGAGAGGGCGAACTCCTTCTTTAGGGTGCGCAGGTCCAGGATGAACCAGCTCCAGTCAAAACCGGTGTGGCGCAGGTGGCGCAGGGTTTCCAAGGCGTCAAACCCGGGGAAGAGGGGCGGGGGAAGGCGCTTGCCCGTGGCGTCCACCCAGAGGGCCGAGGGCCCGGGAAGGATGCGGATGCCGTGGCCCGTCCAGATGGGGGAGTGGTTCTCCACCCCCTCGGGGTAGTGCCACATGCGGTCCAGGTTGACCAGGCGCGCCCCCGCCCGCTCGGCCAGGAAGAGGCCCGAGCCGTCCACGTGGTCGGGCACGCCGACGAGCATCCTCTTTGGGGGCTTCCCCATGCGCTCGGGCCAGTGGCGGCGCACCAGGTCCAGGTTGGCCCCCATCCCCCCCGTGGCCAGGACCACCGCCTGGGCGCGGAAGGCGAAGTCCCTTAGGGGCTTGCGGCTCGTGGGCGCCCCTCGAGGCTTGGGGTCCTCCTCCAGGACCACCCCCGCCACCCCCACCGCCCTCCCCCCTTCCACCAGGACCTCCTCCACCCGGTGGCGGAGGAAGACCCGAAGGCGCCCCTCGGCGGACAAAGCCTCCACCCGGCGGAGAAAGGGCTCCAGAAGCCCCGGCCCCGTGCCCCAGACGATGTGGAAGCGGGGCACGGAGTTGCCGTGCCCCGTGGCCAGGCCCCCGCCCCTTTCCGCCCAGCCCACCACCGGGAAAAACCGCACCCCCAAGGAGGCGAGCCAGGCCCGCTTCTCCCCGGCGGCGAAGCCCAGGTAGGCCTGGGCCCAAAGTTGGCCGAAGTAGTCCTCCTCCCGGTGGTAGCCGGCGGCGCCCAACCAGTCTTGGAAGGCGAGCTCCACCGAGTCCCGGATGCCGAGCCGCCGCTGCTCGGGGGAGTCCACCAGGAAAAGCCCCCCGAAGGACCAGTAGGCCTGCCCTCCCAGGTAGGGCTCCTGCTCCAGGAGGAAAACCCGCCTGCCCTTGGCCGCCACCTCCGTGGCCACCACCAAACCGGCAAGCCCCCCGCCCACCACCAGCACGTCCGCATCCATAGCTTGGCGGGGATTATACCCGGTTCAAAGGTCGTACCAAGGGGGTTTGCCCCGGAAAAGCTCCCGCTCCCCTCCCAAGGCCTCCTTGGGGGCGGCCTCGAGGCGGATCACCTGGGGTGGGCAGCTCTCCACGCAGGCCCCGCACCCCGTGCAGGCCTCCACCCTAAGCCTTAGGACGTACTCCTCCCCCTCCCGCACCCGGTAGACCGCCCCCGTGGGGCAGACGTTGGTGCAGACCGGGCAGAGGGTGCACCCCTCCTCCACCCGGATCCCAGGCCAGGCCACCGCCTCCGCCCGGGAGGCGGCGAGGCGGCGGAGGCGAAGCTCCGCCGGCAGGCCCTTTTCCTCCTCGGGCCCTTGGGGCAAGGGAAGCTCGGGGACAAGGTCGGCAGCGGTGCGCTTGGCGCTTCCCAAAAGGGCCTGGAAAAGCTCCCGCCTCCCCACCTTCTCCCCGGGAAGCTCCCCCTCCACCACCTCCACCGCCACGGGGAAGTAGCGCCGGGCCTCCTCCGCCATCCCCTCCAGGTGCTCGGGCACCGCAGGCCCCCCGATAGGGCAGCGGGCGCAGTCCCCCCGGGCAAGGACCACCCGGCCGAAGCGGCTTCCCGCCTCGGCGAGAAGCCCCGGGGTGAGCCGGCCCAGGCAGAGGACCTCCTCCCCCTTCCCCTCCGCCTTGGAGCACCGAAGCTGCCCCTTCCCCCGGATCAGGGCCTCCTGGATGGCCCCCAAGGGGTACTCCAGGGCGAGGCCGGGGCAGACCCCCGTGCAGAGGCCGCAGCCCGTGCACAAGACCTCGTCCAGCTCCACCCGCCACCCCTCCAGGCGCACCGCCCCCTTGGGACAGGCCTGGTAGCAGCGGTCGCACCCTCCCACGCTGTTCTTGTAGAGGAGGCACCGGGACTCGGTGTAGCGGGGCCTCGGGTCGGTGGCCTTGAGGAAGGCGTTGAGGAGGTTGTCCAAAAGGCCCATCAGCCCTCGAGGAGGAGGCCTTGGATGGCCTCCAGGAAGCGGTCAAACTGGGCGAAGTCCATCTGCTGTTGGTTGTCCGAGAGGGCCACCTTGGGGTTGGGGTGCACCTCCACGTGCACCCCGTCCGCCCCCACGGCAAGGGCGGCCCGGGCCAAGGGGGCGAGGAGGTCCGTGCGCCCGGCAGCGTGGGTCACGTCCACGATGACGGGGAGGTGGGTTTCCTGCTTGGCCAAGGCCACGGCGGAGAGGTCCAGGGTGTTCCGGGTCCAGCGCTCAAAGGTGCGGATACCCCTTTCCGCCAGGATCACCTGCCCGTTCCCCTGGGAAAGGATGTACTCGGCGGCGTAGAACCACTCCTCCATGGTGGCAGAAAGCCCCCGCTTGAGGAGGACGGGCTTCCCCGCGCGGCCCACCTCCTTGAGAAGGGCGAAGTTCTGCATGTTGCGGGCCCCGATTTGGAGAATGTCGGCGTACTCCGCCACCACCTCCACGTCCCGGGTGTCCATGACCTCGGTGACGAAGACCATGCCGAAGGCATCCGCCGCCTTGCGGCCAAGCTTGAGGCCCTCGAGGCCCAAACCCTGGAAACCGTAGGGGCTCGTCCTGGGCTTGAAGGCCCCGCCCCGGAGCACCCTAACCCCCCGGCTCGCCAGGAAGCGGGCCGTTTCCATCATCTGCGTTTCGGACTCAATGGAGCAGGGCCCGGCGATGAGGAGGGGCCTTTCCCCGAAGACCACGTCCTTTACCCGCACCTTGGTGGGTTCGGGCTTGTGCTTTTTGGAGTAAAGGAACTTCTTCTGGTCCTGGCGCTCCTCCAGGTCCAGGCTTGCCTGGAAGATCTCCTTAAAGAGCTTGCGGATGGTTTCGTTGGGGAAGGGGCCGGGGTTTTCCGCCGTGAGGTAGGAAAGCATCTCCTCCTCCCGCTTGGGGTCGTAGTGGGGAAGGCCCAGCTCCGTCTGGATGCGGCCGATTTCCTGCACCAGCCTCCCCCGCTCGGAAAGGAGGCGGAGCAACTCCCGGTTCACCCGGTCCACCTCTTTGCGCAGGGCCAGGATGCGCTCGTCCATGGGCTATTCTATGGGGCAAAGCCCCTTAAGGTGTCAAGCGGCCTCTTCCTTGGGCCTTTGCCGCTCGGCGAAGCGGGCCACCAGGACGGAAACCCAGTAGAGGACGAGAAGGGGCAGGGTGACGATGGACAGGGAAACCACGTCCACCGTGGGGGTGATGACCGCCGCCAGGGTGAGGAGGAGGACCACGGCCACCCGCCAGTTCCGGGCCAAGAAGGCGGAGGTGAGGAGGCCCAAACGGGCCAAAAGGTAGCTCACCACCGGCATCTCAAAGACCAGGCCCATGACGGTCATCATCATGAGCACCTGGCCCATGTAGCGGCCGATGGAGATCTGGGGGGTGACCACGTCCCCCAGGAAGCCCAGGAGGAAGGGGATGGCGAAGGGCAAAAAGCCGTAGTAGGCGAAAAGGGCCCCCAGGGCGAAGCTAAACCCCGCCCCCAGGAGGAAGGGCCCCGCCAGGCGCTTCTCGTGCTCGTAGAGCCCGGGGGCGATGAAGGCCCAGACCTGGTAGACGATGAAGGGGAGGGCCAGGACCAGGCCGCCAAAGGCCGCCACCTTCAAGGACACCAAAAAGGGCTCGGTGATGTCCAAAACGATGAGGTTGACCTGGATGCCGTTTTGCCGGGCCGCCAGGTCCAGGGGGCGTTTGAGCCAGTCCAAAAGCTGCACCCGGAAGGTCCAGGCCACCCCCGTGCCCACCGCCCAGGACAAAAGGGACCAGAGGAGCCGGGCCCTAAGCTCCTCCAGGTGTTCCACCAACGGGGCTTCTTTCAAGCCTTGGGCTCCTCCTTGGCCTCAGGGGAGGCCCCCGCCGGGGCAGGCTCCGCCACCTTGGGCTTCACCTCCTCCTTCACGTCCACCGCCTTTTCCAGCTCCTCGCGGATCTCCTGCGCCCCCCGCTTGAACTCCCGGATGCTCTGGCCCAAGGAGCGGCCGAGCTCGGGAAGCTTCTTGGGCCCAAAGATGAGGAGGGCCACCACCAGGATCACCAGGATTTCCGGCATGCCCAGGTTCATAACCCCCAGTTTAGCACCCCGCCGGAAAGGGAACTGAAGCCTTAGCCCTCCTCCCGCTTCCGCTTGGCGTAGCCCTCCAGGTTCCGCTGCCGCCCCCGGGCCACGGCCAGGGCGTCCTCGGGCACGTCGTGGGTGATGACGCTCCCCGCCCCCACCATGGCCCCATCCCCCACCCGCACCGGGGCCACCAAGACGCTATTGGAGCCGATGAAGGCCTTCTTGCCGATAACGGTCTTGTGCTTGCGCTTGCCGTCGTAGTTGGCGGTGATGACCCCCGCCCCCACGTTGGTCCCCTCCCCCACCTCGGCGTCCCCCAGGTAGGCGAGGTGCCCCGCCTTGACCCCGGGCTGGAGGAGGCTACTCTTCACCTCCACGAAGTTCCCCACGTGGGCGCCCTCCCTGAGCACCGCCCCCGGGCGGAGGCGGGCGAAGGGGCCGGCATCGGCCCCGGGGAAGAGGTGGGCCCCCTGGGCCACGGTGTGGGCGTGGACCTTGGCCCCCGGTTCCAAGGTGGTGTCCTCGAGGACGGCATACGCCCCCACCTCGCACCCCTCGCCGATGCGGGTGTTGCCCCGTAGCACCACCCCGGGCCAAAGGGTCACGTCGGGGGCGAGCTCCACCGTGGGCTCCAGGTAGATGGTCTCGGGGAGGAGCATGCGCACCCCCCGGCGCATCCACTCCGCCCGTAGCCGCCCAAGAAGCACCCCCTCCACCCGGGCCAGCTCCTCCCGGGTGTTCACCCCCAAAGCCTCCTCCGCCACGCCCTTTACCGCCACCACCCTTTTGCCGTGGCTCCGGTAGATGGCGATGAGGTCGGGCAGGTAGTACTCCTGGGCGGCGTTTTCGTTTCTCACCTCCTTTAGGGCCTGGAAGAGGAAGCCGTCAAAGGCGTAGGCCCCGGCGTTCACCTCCCGGATGGCCCGGACCTCGGGCGAGGCGTCCTTCTCCTCCACATTGGCCAAGACTTCCTCCCCTTCCCTTAGGATGCGGCCGTAGCCCGTGGGGTTTTCCAGCTCCACGGTGAGGAGGGCCATTCCCGCCCCCTCCGCCACCCCCGCCAAGAGGGCCTTGAGGGTTTCGGGGGAAAGGAGGGGGGTGTCCCCCTGGGTGACCAAAAAAGGCCCCGGGAAACCCCTAAGGGGGCCTTCCGCCTGCAAGAGGGCGTGGGCGGTGCCGAGCTGCGCTTCCTGGCGGACCGTCTCCACCGGGTAGCCTTCCAGGGCCGCCTCCACCTCCTCCGCCCCGTGGCCCACCACCACCACAAGCCTTTCCGGGCCTAAGGCCATGGCGGTCTCCACGGCGTAAAGGAGCATGGGCTTGCCCAAAAGGGGATGCAGGACCTTGGGCAAACGGGACTTCATCCGGGTCCCCTGCCCTGCGGCCAGGATCACGTGGGCGTGCATAAGGCTATGCTACCCCGAGGAAGCCCTCCGGAACCGCCTCAGCATGTAGAGGGAAAGGAGGATGAGGGGCAGGCTCACCACCTGGGTGGCGGTGAAAAGGCCGATGCCCAGCTCGTCGTTGCGGTAGACGGGAAGCCAGAGGGGGTTCAGGCGGAAGGGCTCTTCTAAGACCGAGCGAAGGACGCTATACCAAAGGAGAAAGTTCCAGAAGGCGTACCCGGGGAAGGGGTTTTTCCGAAGCCAGTAGAAGGTAAGGGGCAGGAGGATGACCCCCACCAAGGCCCCGTAGACCTGGGTGAGGTGGACCGGGCCCCTTAAGAGCTCGGCGCACTGGTAGACCTGGGAAATGTCGTCAATCCCCGGGCAAATCCCGGGAAACCCCTTGGCCCACTCCGGCCAGGTGAAGCCGATGGGCAAGGAGGTGAGGCGGCCCACGGTGTCCGAGCCGTTCATGAGGTTGCCGATCCGCCCGGCGATGATCCCCAAGGCCACCCCGGGGGTGGCGGCGTCCAGGTAGGGCCAAAGGGGGTAGCCCTTCTTCCGGTGGTAGTAGAGGAAAACCAGGGCCCCGCCCAAAACCGCCCCGTGGAAGGAAAGCCCCCCGTGCCAGATGTAAAGGACCTCCACAGGGTTTTGTAAGAAATAGCCGGGGGAGGTGAGGACGTAGCCGAGCCTTGCCCCCACCACGCCCCACACCACCGCCCAAAAGGCCGCGGTTTCAAACCGCTCCGCATCCAGGCCCCACGCCTTCAGGCGGCGCTTGGCCAGCTCAAAACCGATAAAGATGGCGAGGGTTAGGAGGAAGCCGTACCACTGGATGCGCAAGGGGCCTATCTGGATCAGGGTGGGGTCCACGGCTTACCTTCCCAAAAGTTCCTGCGCCAAGGCGCTTAGCTCCCGTTCGCCGAAGGCCCCTTCCAAAAGGACCCTATCCCCTAGGAGCAAGACGGGTACCCGGAAGGTGTAGAGGCGAAAAAGCTCCGGGTCTTGGTCCACATCCCGGCGGACGTAGGGCACCCCTAAGGTCCAAAGCGCCCTTTCCGCCTTCTCGCAAAGCCCGCACCCCTCGCGGGTGACGAAGACAAGCTCCATGCCCCCAAGCATACCCCTAGAAGATGGCCCGAATCACCCAAAGCCCCATGGCCAGGTGGAGGAAGACCTTGGCCACCACCCCCCCATGAGGCCCACCAGGGTGCCCCAGGCGGCCCTCAGGGCCTCCTCCGGCTTTCGGCCCGATAGGTACTCAAAAAGCCAGGCCAGGAGGAAGGGAAGGACCAAGACCCCCACCACCCCCAGGAAAAGGCCCAAGATGCCTCCCAAAAAAGCCCCCCATAGCCCCGCCCGGCCCGCCCCGTAGCGCTTGGCGCCCCAGAGGGCCGCCAGGTTATCCAGGGTCATGGCGAGGAGGGCCAAGACGCCGAGGCCGAGCCAAAGCCAAAGGGAAAGCTCCCGGAATCCGACCAAGAGCTCGTGCAAAAAGGCGGCGAAGAGGATGACCAAGGTGGCGGGTACGAAGGGAAGGAGGGTGAGGAAAACCCCCGCCACCCAAAGGACCACAAAGAGCCAGTCCGCCAAGGCCTCCACGGCCCAAGCCTAGGGTAAGGGGAGATGAGAAAGGCAAGGGACATCCGCCACCCCCTAAGGGCGTAAGCTCAAGGGTAGGAGGCGGGCATGGACTTTGGCCTACCCAAGGAACGGGCAAGCCTAAAAATCCCCCCTCCCCTCGGGGAGGAGGTGCGGGAAGGCCGGGTGGCCCTTACCCCCCAAGGGGTGCGGGAGCTCTCCGCCCTAGGCCACCGGGTTTTTGTGGAGCGGGGGGCCGGGGAACGGGCGGGCTTCCCGGACGAGGCCTACGAGGAGGCGGGGGCCAAGCTGGTGAGCCGGGAAGAGGCCTTTGGCCGGGGCGAGGTGGTGCTCAAGGTGGGGCGGCCCACCCTCGAGGAGATCGCCCTCCTGCGCCCCGGGGCCACCCTCATGGGCTTCCTGCACCTGGCGGTGGCGGAAACGGGCCTTCTAGAGGCCATGGCGGAAAAGGGCCTGAGCGCCATCGGCTACGAGCTCATCGGGGAAGGCGCCAAGCGCCCCATCCTCAAGGCCATGAGCGAGATCGCCGGGCGCATGGCCCCGCAGATTGCGGGGAGGCTCCTCGAGGCCCCCTTGGGCCCGGGGATGCTCCTTTCCGGCCTCCCCGGCATCCCGCCGGCGGACGTGGTCATCCTGGGAGCGGGCACCCTGGGCCGGGCAGCGGCCCGGGCCTTCCTGGGGGCCGGGGCCTCCGTCTACCTCCTGGACAAGGAGCTTCCCGCCCTGGAGGAGGCGAGCCGGGAGGCCCCTGGGGCCATCACCGCCCTCATCACCCAAAGCCGCCTGGAGCGGTACGTGGCCTTCGCCGACGTCCTGGTGGGGGCGGTGGCCGTGCCGGGGGAAAGGGCCCCCGTGCTCCTCACCCGGGAGCTCCTCGCCCGCATGCGCCGGGGCTCGGTGCTTTTGGACTTCGCCATTGACCAAGGGGGCGTGGCGGAAACAAGCCGGCCGGGCATCTACCAAGAGCTTGGCGTCACCCACTTCTGCCTGCCCAACGTCCCCGCCCTGGTGCCCCGCACGGCGAGCCACGCCCTCACCGCCACCCTCCTTCCCTTCCTGCGCCAGGTGGAGGACGACCCCCTCAAGGTCCCCGCCCTCCGCCAAGGGGCCTACCTCCTCCTGGGCCAGAAAGGAGGCCACCTAGAATGAGCTACCGCAAGAAGCTCACCTCCCCCGAGGACGCCGTGACCCTCATCCGCTCGGGGATGCGGGTCTTCGTTTCCGGCAACGCCGCCACCCCCACGCCCCTCCTCAAGGCCCTCGCCGCCCGCAAGGACGAGCTGGAAGGGGTGGAGCTCGTCCACCTCCTGCAGATGGGGGAAGACCCCTTCGCTAGCCCCGAGATGGAGGGGCATTTCCGCCGCCGCTCCCTCTTCGTGGGCCCGGCGGACCGGGAGGCGGTGAACCAGGGCCGGGCGGACTACGTGCCCATCATGCTCCACCAGGTGCCCTGGCTCTTCAAAAGGCGCATCCTGCCCCTGGACGCCGCCATCATCCAGGTATCCCCGCCGGACGAGCACGGCTTCTGCTCCTTGGGGGTGGAGGTCATCGCCACCAAGGCGGCGGTGGAGGCAGCCCCCATCGTCATCGCCATGGTGAACCCTAGGATGCCGAGAACCCTGGGGGACACCTTCGTCCACGTGTCCCGCCTCACCGCCATCGTGGAGCTGGACTGGCCCCTGCCCGAGCTGAAAAGGGAGGGCTTCGGCGAGGTGGAGCGCAAAATCGGGGAGCACGTGGCGAGCCTCATTGAGGACGGGGCCACCCTGCAGATGGGCATCGGGGCCATCCCGGACGCCGTCTTAGCGAGCCTTTCTGGGCGGCGGGATCTCGGGGTCCACACGGAGATGATCTCCGATGGGGTCCTCGAGGCCCTGGAAAAAGGCCTCATCACTGGGGCCAAGAAGACCCTCCACCCGGGCAAAATCATCGGCACCTTCGTCCTGGGCTCGGAAAGGCTTTACCGCTTCGTCCACGACAACCCCCTCTTTGAGCTCCACCCCGCCGACTACGTGAACGACCCCTTCGTGGTGGCGCAAAACCGCAAGATGGTGGCCATCAACTCCGCCATTGAGGTGGACCTCACGGGCCAGGTGGTGGCGGACTCCATCGGCACGCGCATCTACTCGGGCTTCGGCGGCCAGCTGGATTTCATCCGGGGAGCGGCGAGGAGCGAAGGAGGCAAGCCCATCATCGCCCTCCCCTCCACCGCCAAGGGGCATAGCCGCATCGTCCCCTACCTGCGGCCAGGGGCGGGGGTGGTGACCACCCGGGCCGACGTGCACTACGTGGTGACGGAGTGGGGCATCGCCGAGCTTTTCGGCCGCTCCCTAAGGGAAAGGGCCAAGGCCCTCATAGAGGTCGCCCACCCCGACTTCCGGGAGGAGCTCACCCGGGCCGCCTGGGAGAGGAAGCTCCTTCCCCGAAGCTACCCCGGCGCCGACCTGAAGGGCAAAAGCGGGCCCAGCTCTTGACAACCCCGCCCCCACCCCCCTAAATAGGGGGCGATGCCGAAGAAGCCCACGCAAGGGACCAGCGCACCGGCCAAGGGCGGGGCCACCACCTTGGTGGTGGTGGAGTCCCCCGCCAAGGCCAAAAGCATCCAGAAGATGCTGGGCCCCGCCTACGAGGTGCGGGCGAGCCGCGGCCACGTGGCCGACCTCCCCGAGCGGGAGCTGGGGGTGGACGTGGAACGGGGCTTCGCCCCCACCTACGAGGTGAAGAAGGATAAGAAAGCCGTGGTGGAGGAGCTCAAGCGGGCGGCCCAAGGCAAGCGCCTCCTCATCGCCACCGACCCTGACCGGGAAGGGGAGGCCATCGGCTGGCACGTGGCGAGGCTTTTGGACCGCGACCCCAAGGAGCCCATCCGGGTGGAATTCCACGAGATCACCCCCAAGGTGGTGCGCCAGGCGGTGGAAAACCCCCGCCCCATTGACCAGAACCTGGTGGACGCCCAGCAGGCCCGCCGGGTCTTGGACCGGCTCCTCGGCTACAACCTCTCCCCCCTCCTCTCCCTGGAGTTCCGCAAGCGGGCCCTCTCCGCCGGCCGGGTGCAGAGCGTGGCCCTGAGGCTCGTGGTGGAGCGCGAGGAGGAAATAGAGGCCTTCCAAAAAGAAGGGTACTGGCTCCTAAAGGGCCTCTTCCAGGCGGAAGGGAAGGCCTTCCCCGCCCTCCTCCACGAGGTGGACGGAAAGCGCCTTTGGACGGGGCAAGGGGAGAAGGAGGGAAAGCTCCACCTCAAGACGGAGGCCGAGGCCAAGGCCCTGGCGGAGGAGGCCCGGAAGCGCCCCTACCGGGTGGCCCGGGTGGAGGTGAAGGAAAGGCGCAAGGCTCCTCCCCCCCCCTTCACCACCTCCACCCTCCAGCAAGCCGCAAGCAGCCGCCTAGGCTACACCGCAAGCCGGACCATGCGCATCGCCCAGCGCCTCTACGAGGGGGTGGACCTCCCCGAGGGCACCGTGGGCCTCATCACCTACATGCGCACGGACTCGGTGCGCGTATCCCCCGAGGCCCTGGCCCTAGTCCGGGAGGTCATCGCCGAACGCTTTGGGCCGAACTTCGTGCCTGAAGCCCCCAGGTTCTACAAAAACCGCAAGGAAGGGGTGCAGGACGCCCACGAGGCCATCCGCCCCACCGACCCGAGGCGCACCCCGGAAAGCGTCCGCCCGTACCTCTCCGAGGAGGAGTACCGCCTCTACGACCTCATCTGGCGGCGGTTTCTGGCGAGCCAGATGAAGGACGCCCTCTACGAGCAGACGGCGGTGGTCCTCGAGGGGGAAGGAACCCCCCGCCTCCTCTTCCGCGCCTCGGGCTCGGTGCTCAAGTTTGAAGGCTACCTGAAGGCCTGGGGCAAGGAGGAAGAGGAGGAGGAGCCCCCGGTGCCCGCGGTGCCGGAAGGGGCCCCGGCAAAGCTTTTGGAAATCACCCCCGAGGAGCGCTTCACCGAGCCCCCGCCCCGCTACACGGACGCCAGCCTGGTGAAGACCATGGAAGAGCTGGGCATCGGCCGCCCCTCCACCTACGCCCCCACCCTGGAAACCTTGGAAAAACGGGGGTACGTGGAGCGCAGGGGGCGCACCCTCCTCCCCACCCCCCTGGGCCGGGAGGTGACCCACTACCTCAAGGAACGCTTCCCCCAGGTGGTGGCCTACGAGTTCACCGCCCGCATGGAAGACCGCCTGGACGAGGTGGAGGAGGGCAAGGCCCCTTGGCCCCAGGTGGTCTGGGAGTTTTACGAGCCCTTCTTGGGGGAGCTCGCCCAGGTGCCCAAGAAGACCTGCCCCCGGTGCGGCCGTCCCCTGGAGCTCAAGGTGAGCCGCTACGGGCAGTTCTTGGGCTGCACCGGCTACCCGGCGTGCACCTACACCGAGCCCCTGGAAAAACGGGAGGCGGAGCCCATCGGGGAAGCCTGCCCCAAGTGCGGCAAACCCCTCTTGCGTAAAGAAGGCCGCTACGGGAGCTTCATCGCCTGCTCCGGCTACCCGGCGTGCGACTACACCCGGGACGATGGCCGCCCCACGGGGCACACCTGCCCCAAGTGCGGCGGCCGGGTACTGGAAAAGAGGAGCAAGCGGGGCAAGCCCTACTACAAGTGCGAGGAGAACACCTGCGACTTCCTCTCCTTCTACCCCCTCCTGGACCAAACCTGCCCAAGTTGCAGCTGGCCCCTGGTGAAAAAGGGAGAGGGTGCCTGCATCAACCCAAGCTGCCCGGCCCACGACCCCAAGCTCCTTCCCGCCCCCAAAACCCCAGGCCCCGCCAAGGGCAAGGGCAAGGCCCCAAGCCCCCCTAAGCTCCCCCAGGACTTTGAGGCCCTAAGGGCCTTTCTCCCGAGCCTGAAAGAGGAAGAACGCCAAGCGCTGGAGGCCTTGGCCCAGGGGAAGAAGCTTGCTGCAGAGGAAGCCACCTTGGCCAAGCGGGCCCTCTTCAAGCTCCGGATGCAAAAGGGCCGGGCCAAGAAGGAGGTGGCCCCCGCCTGATGGAAAGCTACAAGCTCCACCTCCTGCGCCTGGCCCGGGCGGAAAGGGTGGAGGTGCCGGGTACCTCCCTAAAGGCCTACCCCCTCCTCGAGGCGGAGGAGCGCCAAGGCACCGCCTTTTACCTCCTCTTGGAAGGGGAACTGGTCATAGACCTCCCCGAGGGGCGCTACCTGCACCTGAGGAAGGGGGAGGCCGCCCGGGTCACGGAGCCCCACCGCCTCCTGCCGGTGGAGCGGGCGGTGCTTTTGGAGTGGGGCTAGGTCCCACCCGATAGACCGCCCCCCAGGGGCGGTAGACGCTCACCAAGCGGTCTTCCCGCACCCGGCCGTCGGCGTAGCGCACCCTCCGGCGCACCTCCACCCGGGCCCCTTCGGCGGCGAAGTCCACCTGCTTGCGCACGCCCGGGGGCAGGGAGGGGTCGGGGATTTCCTTCGGGGGAAGGGGCGGCTTGCGCTCGCTGAGGAAAGGACCTTCCCAGGCCACCTCCCGGTCCTTGGTCCCGAAAAGGTGGAAGCGGAGCTTGGTGCCCACCACGGAGCGCTGCACCAGGATGTGGCCCGGGGTGTCGTTTAGGGCCTTCAGGTCCTTGTAGGGCTGGATGACCGCCGCATCCAGGCCCGGGGGTTTGTAGTAGGCCACCTGGTAGCTGTGGGCGTGGCGCTCCAGGATGGGAAGCCCGGCGAAGAAAAAGGCGCGGAAAAGGGTGGTGGACACCTGGCACACCCCGCCCCCTACCCCCTGTTCCGTGCGCTCCCCCACGATGACGAAGGCTTCCTTATACCCTTCCTCCTCCGTAATGGGCCCGAGGGCCCGGTTGAAGGAGAAAGCCCCCGGGGGGAGGAGGAGGCCATCCAGCTTGGCCGAGGCGAGAAGGAGGTTATGGGCCCGCTCCCGGCTGGAGCCCCTAAAGTCCGTCTCCCCCGTGGCCAGGTGCTCCCGCACCCCCAGGGCGTAGAGGTCCCTTAGGCTTGGGCTTGGTGGGGTATAGCGCACGGGAAGCCGGAAGTTTCGCTTCCCTTGGGCCAAGGACTCCCGGTAAGCCTCTAGGGCCAGGGCCTCGTCAAAGGCGAGCCCCTTCTTCTCCACCCCCCGCCACCGCCCCTCCTGGTAGACGAAACGGGGCGGGCGGGGTGGGCGGGCGAGGCGCTTTAGGAGGGCCTTTAGCTCCGCCTCCGAGGCCACGGGGTAACGCTGGACCCCCGTGTAGGCCACAAGCCTCCCCTCCTCTATAACCTCCTCCTCCAAAACCAAAAGCGCCTCTAAGGGGGCTCCCTGCCCCCAGGCCACGCCAAACCCGAGAAGGAGGAGAAGCCAAAGGCCCCGGCGCATGCCCCAAGGGTAGCACGCCCATGGTGAAAGGCCTGTGAAAGGTGCCCCTTGCACCCCTAGCGTCCACGTGGTAATCTCCGGCCTAGGTCCCAGCTTTCACACCGTTTTCACACGCCACGCCCATACTGGGACCTGTAAGGGAGGTGGCAGAGATGAGGGCAAAAGGCTTCACGCTCATAGAGCTTGCTATCGTCATTGTCATCATCGGCATCCTGGTGGCCATCGCCGTGCCGCGGTTTGTGGACCTGTCCGGGGATGCCAAGGATGCGGCTGTCCAAGCTACTGCGAGCTCCATCCGCTCCGCTTACGCCATTTATGTGGCCCAAAACAAGGACTATCCCGACACCTGCGCAGACGTTCTTAACGGGCTGGAGGGAGTAAACATCAACAGCGCTTCGTCCCAGGTTACCCTTCAAGGCAACGTGACCATCGAGTGCAGCGCCCCGAACCCCCCTGCGGGTAACGCTGACATATCCATCTACGCTAGTGGGGCAAAAACCCATCATAGCGGTACTCCCTTAAAGGTGAACCTACGCTTCAAGTGAGGAAATGACCTTGGCCCCTTCCCCCTCGAGGCCTACCCTCCTCGAGGGGGTTCTTTTGCTTAGCCTGCTTGCCGCCCTCACCGCCATTAACCCCTCCGGCCAGGGACATGCGGAGATCTGGAACGCTCCCCGAGAAGCCGGAATGACGGCTTTTGTCCTCTTAGCGCTCCTCGGGGTGCTTACCCGAAAAAGCGGCCCAACCCATCTGGGAAAGCCGTTTCTGGCCCTCCTTGCTTCCCTAGGTTTTCTCCTTTCCGGTATCGCCGCCACGGTCCTTTCACCCCAACCCATCTGGAGCTTTACCGGGTATCCCAGCGTGGGAGACGGGTTACGGTTTTGGGCCTTAGGGGTGGCCTTCGCTTGGGCGGTCTACTTGGCTCTAGAAACCGGTCTTGTTTCCCCTAAGCGGTTCGCCGCCGCGCTCTTTCTGGGCCTAGCCCTCCATGCCCTGGCGGTATTGCCCCAGGTCGTGAACTGGAAGCTGGACTACACGCAAACCCAGGGCCAAACCTACGTGCGCTGTTTTGATGTGGCCAAAAGCCAGTGCCAAGAAAACCCTGAGGCCACCGCTTCCGGGGTGCACGGAGGACAGATGCCCATCGGCCTTACCTCCCACCGAGGGCACGCCGCCGGGGTTCTCGCCTTGCTCGGACTTTTCCTCGCCGGCCAATACCTCTCTCGGCCAAACCCAAAGCTTCTCTTCCTCTTTGCCTTGGGAAGCCTTGCCCTCTGGCTCACGCAAACCCGCGGCGGATGGCTCGCCCTGTGGATACCCCTCTTGTCCCTAGGGCTCTTTGGGGCACGCTACAAGCAAACCCAAGGGGTTTGGAAACTTCTGACCATTGGAGCCCTTACTTTCGGGGCTTACTGGGGATTAGCCCACCTCCAACTGGCAGAATTCCGAAGGGTTCTCCCCGAGTTAGGCGCAGGCTTCACCGAAGCCAACGCCTACAGCTCGGGTCGGCTGGAGCTATGGCAAAAAGCGCTGGCAGCACTTCCCCTAAGGCCCCTTTTGGGTTGGGGTTTTGATGGCTTCGCTCGGGCTTACCCCTACGTCGTAGACTGGAACGGCAAGGAGAAAAGCCGAGTGCCCATTGCCCTTACACCCCCTGTGCAGGTCATTCAAGGCGAGGACCGCCTTATTTACCTGGAAGACGCCAAAGGCCTTCGCCTCCTCGCCCCCTCCCCCTACGCCAAAGCGCACAACTGGGTCCTGGACCTCCTCTTGTCGGTAGGCGTTCTAGGGGGTCTCGCCTACCTCCTATGGCTCGGCCTCACCCTCGGCCAGGCCACCTGGGAGAAACTGCCATGGGTCCTCGTCCTGGTGGGCTATATCCTCTACGGGCTCACCTGGTACGATAGCGTCCACGTCACCCCGATCGCCCTGCTTGCCTTGGGCGCATCCTGGGTCCGGAACGAGGTATGGCAAGAGGCTTGACCCTAGTGGAGCTTGCGGTCGTCCTCCTGATGGTAGGCATCCTCGCCACCGTGGCCGTACCCCGCTACCTAGACCTCCAAACCGAGGCTCGGAAGGCCCAGCAACAGGAGGTCCTAAGAAACCTCCGCTCCGCCTACGCCATCTTCATTGCCCAAAACCAAGCCGTACCCACCTGGAACCAGCTGAAAGCCCTTTTAGGAAACCCCCAAGATCTTAGGCTTTCCTCCTCTTGCCCCTCGGGAAGCACCGTGGCCTACTGGGACCACAACCAAAACGCCACCTGCAACGCCGGAGAACGCCTGGCCCACCTGTATGCGGACGCGGCCTGTACGGTGTACTTGATTGCCGTTAGCTCCACCACGGTTACCGTGCCCATCCGCTGCCTTCGGGGGCATTCAGATACGATAGAGTGAGGAAGAAGACATGCGGGCCAAAGGCCGCGGCTTTACCCTGATAGAGCTCGCCCTAGTGGTGGTCCTTTTGGGAATTCTCGCCGCCATCGCCGTCCCCAGATTTGTAGACCTATCCCAGGAGGCCGAAAAGGCAGCGGCGCGCCAGACCCTCATGGCCCTGAATTCCACCGTGCGCATTCTCACCGTCAAGCTTGGGCGTCCCCCGGGCCTGGATGAGGTCTGGGATGCGCTGGAGTCGCCCTACAAGAAGGACACCTGGGAAGCCCCTTTCCTGAAACGGAACCCTTATGGCCCCTACAACTACCAAATCATCCTCCGCCACCGGCCGGGGCGGGAGTACTGCATGGACGGGTATAACCCCTTCGGCCAGCTGGCCGAAGCGGGGGACCCCGCCACCCAACCGGAGGCCCGCATCGTGGTGTTCCGCCCTTACACCTCCGGGATAAGCGCCTATTGCCAGGGGGAGTTCTGATGGGGGTAAGGGGTTATCTCCTCTTGCTGGTGGCCTTGATTTTAGCGTTTTTGGGTATCCTCGTCCTCCCCTATTCCCTGCTGGCTCGTCTTAATGCGGAAAGAACCCTCAAGTCTCAAGCAGCCTTGCAGGCCCTTTACCTGGCGGAAGCAGGCGCCTGGGAAGCCATCGCCTTCATCCAAGCAAACCCCACCAACCCCACCTACGCCCCTCAACCCGTGTTGGTGTGCCAAACCTCTTCCCCCTGCACCTCCAACTCCGGAGACTTCGTGGGAAGATACTGTTACAGCACGGGGAGCCTGGGGGGGGTGAGTTGCGCTATCGCTCAAACCATCTCCGGAGGCAAAAGGCGTTTCACCATCAGCGCCGTGGGCGAAAGCGATGGCGCCATAGCACGGGTGAGGGCGGTCTATAACGCCACGGACGACGTGGTAGAGGAATGGGAGGTGGGCCCGTGAACCCCAAGGGCTTTAGCCTGCTTGAAGCCGCCATAGCGTTACTCCTCACCTCTGTCCTCATTCTGGTGGTAAACGCTCTATCCTCCGCAATCCGCAGCGGCGGAGCTACCCAAGCCTCGCAGGAGGGGCTTTTCGTAGCAGAAACCCTTCTGGAAGAAGGGTCCTCTTTCCCCAGCTGTCCTACCACGCAGAGCCTCACCTTGGGGAGCAAGACCTATCAAGTCTGCCAAAGCTTGAGGAACGAAACGCTTTCCGGCATCTCGCGGGTTATCAGCACGATAAAGGTGTATGACGGCACCCAACTTTTGGCCGAAGCAACCCAGGTGGCGGTCTCCCCCTCGAGCCCTCCCCCTCTAGCAGGAAGCTGCGCCCCTGGTGGAAACCGCAGACAGGTCGTCTTCACCTTGCCTTCCACAGGCAACACTTACACCGCCTTTTCCCTAAGCTGGTCCCCCCAGGCCCCTGCAAACCAACGGCTGCGAGAGATCCGGCAAGTGGCCCCTCTACTCCTGATCCACTACACCGGAACCTATGCCTCAGGAAGCGGGTTCACTAGCTTCGCCTTGCCCCTTTCCTTACTCACCTCTACCCAAATCCGCTTGCAATTTTCCAGGAACTTCTCGCGGAACACAACCTACACCTTTACCCTCCGCCTGCGCGATGCGTTGGGCAGGGAGTACTCGGTAACCCCATGCGAGGTGAGGTGGTGAAGCAACGAGGCCTAACCCTCGTGGAGCTGGCCGTCGCCATGCTCCTGGCTGGCCTTCTGGCCCTGGCCCTTTCCACCCTTCTCCTCTCCGGCACGCAAAGCCAAGGGGAGGGAAGCCTCCTACAGGCCCAAGCCCTCATGGCGGACCTCAGGGGCTACCTGGGCAAGGACCTGCGCAGCGCCACCAGCACCGGCCTCACCATGGCTAGCCCCACGGGCTTAGTGGTCCAGGTGAGCGCTTCCCCAAGTCCCCTCTGCGTGCAGTACCGCCTGCAAGGGGGCCGCCTGCAAAGAGCCTCGTGGTCGGCGAGTAACTGCGGTAGCGGCACGAACACGGGTTTCCAAGACCTCCTCACCCCCGCCCTCCTTCCCTACGCCGCCTTCTGCTACGAGAACGAGAGCGTCTACCTAATGGATGCGCCGTGCGACCCCAACACCCTGAACGGCAAAAACCTCACCCTACGGGTGGGGGAACGGGACCACCGCTTCCCCCCTGTGGTGGTGGCCCTGCGTAGCGGGTAAACTGGGAGCGAACCGAGTATGCCCCTCTTTCTCGTCCTACGCCAACGCATCCTGCGCCTTTGGGAAGGCCAGGTGGAAAGCTTCCCCGCCGAGGGGCTCTTGGACGAGGAGGGAAGGCCCCGGTACGAGCGCCTCCTCCACCGCCTGCGCGAGCTGGGGGCCAAAGGGAGCTACATTGGCTTAGGGCCAGAGTTCGCCCTCCTGCGCTGGCAGGCCTTCCCGGCCCTCGAGGGCTTCCCCCTGGAGGAAGCCGTCCTCGCCGAGGCGGAGCGAAGCCCCCTTTTCGCCGGGGAAGAGCTGGCGGCCGATTACCTCCTCGCCGCCCCCGAGGACGAGCGCCGGGTGCGGGTCCTATACGCCGCCATGCCCAAGAAGGGGGCCGCCCTTTTGGGACGCCTGCGGCCAAGCCGCATAGAACCCTTACCCCTCCTCCTCTGGCGCCACGCCCTCCAAAGGAGCGAAGCGCACACCCTTTTGGTCCTGGAGAACCTGGCCCACACCGTGGCCCTTTTTGAGGGGGGCGTGCTCAAGGGCTTCCGCTACCTTACCCTCGAGGCCGATGCCGGCACGGAGGCCCTGACCGAGGAAGTGGCTCGCTCCCTCGCCCTCTTTGGCCATGCGGGGCGCCCGGAGGAGGCCTGGCTTCTGGGCCTCCCCACCCCACCGCCCTTGCCCCCGGGGCTCCCTGGGGAACGCATCCACCAGGAGGTGCCCCAGGGCCTGGAAACCCTAGCCCTGGCACGGGCGCTTTCCCTGGATCTCAAGCCGAGGCGCCGCCCTTTGGGCGAGGGGTTGCCGCGGGAGGCCCAGCTCGCCATCTTCCTGGCCTCCCTCTTTTTCGCCCTGGGGCTTCTTGGGCAGAGCCTCCTCACCCAGATGACCGCCCGAGAGAGGAGCCGCCTAGAGGCTCTAGGGCGGGAAGCAGCCCTCCTGCGCGAGCAAGCCTTTCAGCCAGCAAGGCCCCAGGGGCTTGGCCTAGAGGAGATCCTCAAGGTGGCGGCGGAAAAGCCGGAAAGCCTTTGGCTGACCCGCCTCGAGGCGGAGCAGGGCCGCCTCCTCCTAGAGGGCAGGGCCCTGGACCCCTACGCCCCCCTCCTCCTCGCCCAACGGCTTGGGGGGAGGGTGGGCCCCCTGGAACGGGCGAGCCTGGGGGGGAAAACCGTCTACACCTGGGAGGTGGAGGTTGCAAAGGCCCAAGCTCGGTGAACTCCTCCTGCGCCTAGGGTACATCACGGAAGCCCAACTGCAGGCGGCCCTGGAGGAGCAGGCCCGCACAGGGGACCTCCTGGGCCAAATTCTCCTTAGGCGGGGCTATGTGAAGGAGGAGGACCTGGCCCGGGTCCTGGCGGACCAGCAACGGGCCCCCTTAGTCCGCCTTTCGGAAATCACCCCCGACCCCCAAGCCCTGCGCCTCCTGGACCCCCGTTTTGCCCGGGAAAAGCGGGTCTTCCCCTTTAGGGTGGAGGGGAACCGGCTCCATGCGGCCATGGCCCACCCTTCGGACCTGGCCCTTCTGGACGAGCTTCGCTTCCTCACAGGGAAGGAAATCGTCCCCTACCTGGCCCCAGACCGGGAGATCCTGGAGGCCCTAGACCGCCTCCTGGCGGAAGAAGCCCGGCCGAAGGAGGAGACCCGGCGCGAGGAGGCCGCCCAGGTGGACCTCACCCTGGAGGCCATGCCCGCCGTGCGCCTGGCCCAGGCCCTTTTGGAACGGGCCATCGCCCTTAACGCCAGCGACCTTCACCTAGACCCCGAGGAAACCCACCTGGCGGTGCGGGCCCGCGTGGACGGGGTTATCCAGGAGCTTGAACGCCTCCCCAAAGACCTGGAAGCCTCCTTGGCCGCTCGCTATAAGGTCCTGGCGGGCATGGACATCGCCGAAAAGCGCCGCCCCCAGGACGGCCACTTTACCTTCTCCTTTGAAGGGAAGCGGTACGAGGTGCGGGTGGCCTCCGTGGGTAGCCTCCATGGGGAAAAGCTCACCCTGCGCATCATCTACCCCACGGGGGTGCGGCTTGGCCTCACGGAACTCGGCATGCTCCCCGAGGAGCTTTCCCTCTTTCAAACGCTCCTTCGGAAGCCCCACGGCATCCTCTTCGTCACCGGCCCCACGGGAAGCGGCAAGACCACCACCCTCTACGCCGCCCTGGACCGCCTTTACACCCGGGAGAAGACCTTCGTCACCATTGAAGACCCCGTGGAGTTCCCCCTGGAGGGCGTGGTGCAGATTCCCGTGCAGCCCAAAATCGGCCTCACCTTCGCCGAGGCCTTGCGGAGCGTTTTGCGCCTGGACCCCGACGTGATCCTGGTGGGGGAGGTGCGGGATGGGGAGACCCTGGACACCGCCCTCCGGGCCGCCCTCACCGGACACCTGGTCCTGGCCACCCTCCACGCCAACGACGCCATCGCCGCCGTGACCCGGCTTTTGGAAATGGGGGCGGAAAGGCACCTCCTGGCCTCCACCCTCCTCGGCACCGTGGCCCAGCGCCTGGTGCGCCGGGTCTGTCCCCAGTGTGCCCGGCCCCAGCCCCTTTCCGAGGAGGCCCGTCTCTTCTTCGGGGAGGAGGCGCCCGAGGAGGAGGTGCGGGGGGAAGGGTGCCCCTTTTGCCGGGGCACAGGGTACAGGGGACGGGTGGGCCTGTACGAGGTCTACGCCCCTGACCGGGAAGCCCTCTACCGCCTAGGGCTAGGTGCCAGCGAAGGAGAGCTGCGAGAGCAGGCCAAAGCCCAAGGCCACCGGGACTTGCGGGCGGTGGGGCTCCACCAAGTGCGCGCTGGCGTCACCACGGGAAGCGAGCTTCTGCGGGTGCTTGGGACTTGGGAGTAGGGTATGCGCTTCCTCTACGAGGCCACGGACGAGAAGGGAGAACGGATTTACCGGGGGGTCCTCGAGGCGGAAACTCCCCAAGGAGCCAGGCGCCGCCTCCGGGAAATGGGCCTCTACCCCCTGCGCTTGGAAAGGGTAAGGCGGCCCCCAAGGGGGCGGGTACCCCTCCCCGAACTCGTCCTCTTCATGGAGGAGTTCGCCACCTTGGTGGGCGCGGGGGTTTCCGTGACCCAAGCCCTTCACACCCTCTCCTTGGAAAGCCGGCACCCCCTTTTGAAGGAGGCGGCCCGGGGAGTACGGGAGCGGGTGGAAGGGGGTGAGGGCCTGGCCCAGGCCATGGGCCAGTACCCTGAGGTTTTTCCCCCCTTGGTCCGGGCCCTGGTGGGGGCGGCGGAGGTGGGCGGGGCCTTGGAGGTGGTGCTCCGGCGCATCGCCGAGTACTTGGACAAAAGCCACGACCTGCGGGAGAAGGTGCGCACCGCCCTCCTCTACCCCTCCTTCGTGGTGGCGGTCTTGGTCCTGGTGGTGGCGGTCCTCCTCCTTTTCGTCATCCCCGTCTTCGCCCGGCTTTACGGGGCAGCGGGGGCGGAGTTACCCTGGCCCACCCGCTTCCTCATCGGTACCTCCTCCTTCGTGCGGCAAAACGGGTTTTGGCTCCTCCTCTTCCTTGCGGGCCTGGTGTATTTCCTTAGGGCCTACCACCAGACCCCCGGGGGCGCCCGGCTCATAGACGGGCTTCTCCTCCGGTTTCCCCTGGTGGGACCCATCCTGCACAAGGCAGCCATGGCCCGCTTCGCCCGCACCCTGGCCACGCTTTACGAAGGGGGCGTGCTCATCACCCAGGCCCTCGAGGCCACCCGCAACACCCTGGGCAACGCCGCCCTCGCCGAGGCCCTGGACCGGGTCCTAGAGCGGGTGGTCCGGGGGGAGTCCCTTAGCGCCGCCATGGGGCGCGAGCCCCTCTTCCTGCCCATCCTGGTGCGCCTGGCCCTGGTGGGAGAAGAGGCGGGGAGCCTGGACCAGATGCTCTACCAAGCCGCCTTCCACCTGGAACGGGAGGTGGACTACGGGGTCAAGCGGCTTTCCTCCAGCATTGAGCCCGCCCTCACCGTGGTCTTAGGGGGTATAATGCTCGTGGTCGCCTTAGCGCTTTATCTTCCGCTCTTTGACCTCTCTCGGATCCTGCGCCGATGAAGCTTCCTATCTGGCTTTGGTTCTTCCTGCCCCTAGCGGTTCTCCTTTGGAGCGCCAACGCCCTTTTTTCTACCTACCGGAGCTACCAAAGGACCAAGGCGGAGGTGGTGGCCCTGGAAAGGGAGGTGGAGGCCCTCGCCCAGCGCCTTCCCCAAGCCCTGGCCGAAGCCCCCCTACGGGAAGAGGAGCTTCCCCGCCTTTACCAGGACCTCTTCCGCCTAGCGGAAAGCCAGGGCCTAGAGCCCCACGCCCTGGAGCCCGGGGAAGCGGAAAGCGCCGGCAACGTCCGGGCTTGGCGGCTACACCTTAAGCTCCAAGGGCCTTATGGGGGGGTTTTGGGCTTCTTCCAGGCCCTCCCCTCCCTGGATCAGCCCCTCTGGGTGGAAAGCTACGCCCTCGAGCCCGCAGGGGAACGGGGAGAGCGCCTGGCCCTAGACCTCACCCTCCGGGCCCTCGCCCCTTAGGCCCACCGCCCGGTAAAGGGCCTCCTCCTCTTCCGCCGTTAGGTACCGGGCCTCCCCCAAAGGCAAATCCCCCAGGGCCAAGGGCCCCAGGGATAGCCGCTTCAGGTACAACACCCGGTTGCCCCGGGCGGCGAACATCCGCTTCACCTGGTGGAAGCGTCCTTCCCGAAGGACGAGCTCCACCCACCTGGGGTCCTCCCCGAGAAAAAGCTCGGCGGGAAGAAGCCTCTTGCCATCCAGCCAAAGCCCCTCGGCGAAGGCCCTTTGGTCCTCCGGCGTGGCCGGTTGGAGGAGGTGGACGAGGTAGCGCTTTGCCACCTTGTGCCGGGGGTGGGTGAGGCGGTGGAGGAGCTCCCCGTCCGTGGTGAAGAGGAGTAGCCCCTCGGTGTCCTTGTCCAGCCGGCCCACGGGGGAAAGGTCCCTAAGGGGAAAGCCCTGCAAAAGGGCGTAGACGGAAGGCCCCTCCGCCCGGCTCGTCACGTAACCCCCAGGCTTGTGCAGGAGCACGTGGTGGTGGCGCCGCACCCTAAGGGGCTTCCCGTCCAAGGCCACCTCGGCCCCCTGGGGCACGCGGAAACCGGGGTCCCGCACCACCTCCCCCGCCACGGAAACCCGCCCCGCCCGCACGAGGCCCGCCACCTCCTTGCGGCTCCCAAGGCCCAGGTGGGCGAGGAGCTTGTCCAAGCGCTCTCCCTTCACAACTCCCTAGCCCCTTCCCACCACCAAAGGGCTACCCTACCCTTTCCGGTGGCCTCCCAGGCCTCTTTAGCCTTCGCCTCGGTGGAGCATGGGGACTTCCCTCAGGGTAGGCATCGGGGCAACGGGCAAACTCCTCCCGGTCCAAGGCCACCATCCTCCTTATCCTAAGGGGCATGAGGCTTTACCAGTTGGACAGCTACGCCACCCGTTTCCGCGCCCAGGTGGTGCGGGCCTGGAGCGACGTAAAGGGGCACTACGCCGTGCTCTCGGAAACCCTCTTCTACCCCGAGTCCGGGGGGCAGCCTTCGGACACCGGGGTCCTCAGGGGGGCGTTCGGCGAGGTGCGGGTCCTCGGCGCCTACGAGGAGACCAAGGCCTTTGGGGACGTGGTCCACGTCCTCGCCCACCCCGTGCCCCAAGGGGCCTCTGTGGAGGGGGAGATTGACTGGGAAAGACGCTTCCGCCACATGCAGCGCCACACGGCCCAGCACATCCTCTCCCAGGCCCTCCTAAGGGCCGGCGGCTACCACACCATCGCCGTGAGCCTGGACTCGGCGGTGTGCACGGTGGACCTCGAGGAGGAAGCGGAAGAGGAGAAAATCCGCCAGGCGGAAGCCCTGGCCAACTTCGCCGTCTACGCCGACTACCCGGTGGAGGCCTTCTTCGTGAGCGAAGGGGAACTGGCCCAGTACCCCCTCAGGCGCCCCCCCAAGGTGCAGGGCCAGGTGCGCCTGGTGCGCATCGGGGATTTTGACCTCGCCGCCTGCGGGGGCACCCACCTGAAGACCAGCGCCCAGGCCGGGCCCATCAAGGTCCTGAAGTGGGAGCGGTACAAGGGGGGAAGCCGGGTCTACTTTATGGCGGGGTGGGAGGCCTTGGAGGACTACCACGCCAAGCACGCCCTCCTCGCCCGGCTCGCCCTCAGCTTTTCCACAAACCCCCTAGACGTGGAGAAGCCCATCCAGAAGCTCCAGGAAGAGCTTTACGCCCTGAAGGGGGAAAACCTAACCCTGAAGGAGGCCCTGGTGGAGGCCCTCCTGCCCAAAGCCCTGGAGGAAAGGGCCATCCTGGTTCCGGCACCCGTCCTCGGGGAGCTCGCCAAAAAACTCCTCTCCTGGAGCGACCAAACCTTCCTCCTCCTCTCCCCCGAGGGCCGCTTCGCCCTCCTGGGCCCCAAGCGGATGGAGGTCCTGGAAAGCCTCAAGGCCCTCGGGGCCAAGGGCGGCGGCAAGGAGGTGGTCCAGGGGGCCTTGCCCAAGGAGAGGGTGGCGGAGGCCCTGGACCCCAAGCGGGTAAGCTAGGGGCATGGGGCTATTTGAGGGAAAAGGCGTCCTGGTCACGGGAGGGGCCAGGGGGATCGGCCGGGCCATCGTCCGGGCCTTCGCCCGGGAAGGGGCCTTGGTGGCCCTATGCGACCTCAGGCCCGAGGGCCAAGCGGTGGCGGAGGAGGTGGGGGGGTTTTTCGTCCAGGCGGACCTGGCGGAGGAAAGGGACCGGGTGCGCTTCGTGGAGGAGGCGGAAAAGGCGTTGGGCCGGATTGACGTCCTGGTCAACAACGCAGCCCTCTCTGCCCCCGGCTCGGCCCTCACGGTGAGGCTTCCCGAGTGGCGCAGGGTCTTGGAGGTGAACCTCACCGCCCCCATGCACCTCTCCGCCCTGGCGGCGAGGAGGATGCAGCGGGTGGGGGGTGGGGCCATCGTGAACGTGGCCAGCGTCCAGGGGCTTTTCGCCGAGCAGGAAAACGCCGCCTACAACGCCTCCAAGGGAGGGCTCGTGAACCTCACCCGCTCCTTGGCCCTGGACCTCGCCCCCCTCAACATCCGGGTAAACGCCGTGGCCCCGGGGGCCATCGCCACGGAGGCGGTCCTCGAGGCCATCGCCCTCTCGGAAGACCCCGAACGGACCCGGCGGGACTGGGAGGACCTCCACGCCCTAAGGCGGCTCGGCCGCCCGGAGGAGGTGGCGGAGGCGGTGCTCTTCCTGGCCTCGGAGAAGGCCAGCTTCATCACCGGAGCCATCCTCCCCGTGGACGGGGGGATGACGGCGAGCTTCATGATGGCGGGCCGCCCCGTCTAGCGGTAAAGCTCCCGGGCGATGACGAGGCGCTGGATCTCCGAGGTGCCCTCGTAGATCTCCGTGACCTTGGCGTCCCGGTAGTAGCGCTCCACCCGGTAGTCCCGGTGGTAGCCGTAGCCCCCTAGGACCTGCACCGCCTCTCGGGTCACCTCCACCGCCACCTGGCTGGCGAAGAGCTTGGCGGCGCTGGCCTCGAGGGTGAACCTTTCCCCGAGGTCCTTCTTCCGCGCCGCCTCCAACACCAAAGCCCGGGCGGCGGCGATTTTCACGTGCATGTCGGCGATCTTGAAGGCGATGGCCTGGTGCTCCCTAAGCTTCTTGCCAAACTGCTCCCGCTCGTCGGCATAGGCCTTGGCGATCTCGTAGGCGCCCCGGGCGATGCCCACCGCCTGGGCCGCCACCCCCACCCGGCCCGAGTCCAGCCCCGCCAAGGCGTAGGCGAGACCCCGCCCCTCCTCCCCCAGCCGGTTCTCCTCGGGAACGAAAACCCCTTCCAGGCGCACCTCGGCGGTGTGGGCGGCGTGGAGGCCCATCTTCTCCTCCGGGGGGCCAAAGGAAAGCCCCTTGGCGTCCTTTTCCACCAGAAAGGCGCTGATGCCCTTTTCCGTGCGGGCCATGACCACGTAGAGGTGGGCTTGGCCAGCGGAGGTGATCCAGCTCTTCACCCCCCAAAGCTCGTACCCCCCCGGCACCCTGCGGGCCTGGGTGCGGAGGCTCGCCGCATCCGAACCCGCATGGGGCTCCGTGAGGCAGAAGGCCCCAATCCACTCCCCCCGGGCCAGGGGCACCAAATACCTCCGCTTTTGCGCCTCGGTGCCGAAACGGAGGAGCATGTACTGGGGAAGCCCGCTGGTCACGGAAAGGACCACCGCCACGCTGGGGTCGGCGGCGGCGATTTCCTCCAAGGCCAAGGCCCAGGTGACGGAGTCCAACCCCACCCCGCCCCAGGCCTCCGGGGTGGTCATGCCGAGGAGGCCCAGCTCCGCCAGGGCCTTAAGTTGCGGCCAGGGGTACTTCCCCTCCTTGTCGTACTCCGGGGCCAGGGGGTAAAGCACCCCCTTGGCCACCTTGCGCACCGTGTCCAAGACGAGCCGCTGCTCCTGGGTAAGGGTCATCGCCCCTATCGTATCACCGCAAGGAGGTAAAAAAACGTCAGGTTTCGCCCCAGCGGGGGGCGCGCTCGGCCTTCAGGCCCAGGTGGTCCAGGATGCGCTGGGTGATGAAGCCCAGAAGGTCCTTGACCTCCTTGGGCCGGTGGTAGAAGCCGGGGCTTGCCGGAAGCACCACCGCCCCCGCCTCGGCCGCCTGGACCATGGCCCTTAGGGTGGGCAGGGGCAGGGGGGTTTCCCGGGGCACCAGGATGAGGGGCCTCCGTTCCTTAAGGTGAACATAGGCCGCACGGGTGAGGAGGGTATCGGCGAGGCCCCAGGCCACCTTGGCCAGGGTGGTGGCAGAGCAGGGCACCACCACCATCCCCCGGGTGGGGAAGGAACCCGAGGCGATGGGGGCGCCCAGGTCCCCGTCCTTGTACACCCGGCTTGCCAAGGGGTAAAGGTCCTTGGGGCTTAGGCCCATCTCCTCCCAAAGCACCCGCTTGGCCCCCTGGGAGAGCACCAGGTGCACCTCAGCAAGGCCCTGGAGGGCTTCCAGGAGGTCCAAGGCGTAGGGCATCCCGCTCGCCCCCGAAATCCCCACCACCACCCGGGGAGGTTCCATGCCCCCCATCCTAAAGGGAAAACCCCAGGCCCTTTGGGCCTGGGGGGCACCCCGTGGGGCGGGGGCTTACTTCAGCTCCACCACCGCGCCCACGGCCTCGAGCTTCTTCTTGATCTCCTCCGCCTCGGCCTTGGGGATGCCCTCCTTGATGGGGCCGCCCTTCTCCGCCAGGTCCTTGGCCTCCTTGAGGCCCAAGCCGGTGATGGCACGAAGCTCCTTGATGACCTCCAGCTTCTTGGCCCCGGCGTCCTTGAGGATCACGTCAAACTCGGTCTTCTCCTCGGCGGGGGCAGCGGCCGCCGCCTGGGCGGGGGCCGCGGCCACGGCCACGGGGGCCGCAGCGGTCACGCCCCAAGCCTCCTTGAGGACGTCAATGAGCTGCTTGAGTTCCAAAACCGTCGCCTGGGAAAGCTCTTCCTTGATGCGTTCAATGTCCAAAGCCATCTTCCACCTCCTACGCCGCCTTCTTCTCCGCGTACGCTTCCAAGATGCCTACCAGTTCCCGGGCCACGCCCCCCAGGACGCCCACGAGCTCGGCCATGGGCGCCTGCAGGACGCCCACCAGTTCCGCCCGGAGCTCGTCCATGGTGGGAAGCTCCGCCAGGGCCGCCACGTCCTTGGCCGAAAGCACCTGGCCCTGCAGAAGGCCGCCCTTCGCCTCGGGAATGCCCTTGGGGTTCTTCTTGGAGAACTCCACCAGGGCCTTGGCCGCCGCCACCGGGTCCTGGTAGAAGACCACGGCGCTCGGCCCCTGAAGCCCATCCAGTTTGGGTAGGCCAAGCTCCTCCAAGGCGATGCGGATCAGGGTGTTCTTGGCCACGAAGAGCCGTGCCCCCTTCTCCTTAAGCGCCTGGCGCAGGGCGTGGGTTTCCTTGGCGGAAAGCCCCTGGTAGTTCACGAGGAAGAAGGAGCCTTTCGCCTGCTCAAGGTTTTCCTTGAGGGCGGCAAGAAGCTCAACGTTGCGCTTGTTTGGCACGCCTTCCTCCCTTTTGGGGCAGGGGAACCCCAACCGGTTTTCGGGCTTTACGAAACGCTCCCCCTCAAGCGCCTCGGCGGGATGTTTAAGGCCTGAAGCCCCCCGCTGTCTTGGGCCTGGGCGCCAATGCGCCCGGGGTGCCACCCTGGAGTGTAAAAGAAAGGGGGCCTGGCGTCAAGCCAGGCCCCCAAGGGTTCCCCTTAGGAGTGGGGGTTGATGCGGATGCTCGGCCCCATGGTGCTCGTCACGTAGACCGAGCGCAGGAAGGTGCCCTTGGCCGCCTCGGGCTTGCTGGCCTCGAGGGCCTTGATGAAGGCGCGGATGTTATCGGCCAGCTTCTCCGGGGGGAAGCTCGCCTTGCCCACAGGGGCGTGGATGGCCCCGGTCTTGTCGTTGCGGAACTCAATCCGCCCCGCCTTGATCTCCCGGATGATCTCCCCGATGTTGAAGCCCACGGTGCCCGCCTTGGGGTTAGGCAGGAGGCCCCTAGGGCCCAGGATGCGGCCCAGCTTTGAGCCCACCGCCCCCATCACGTCCGGGGTGGCCACCACGGCGTCAAAGTCCATCCAGCCATCCAGGATCTTCTGGATGATCTCCTCCCCGCCCACGTAGTCGGCCCCGGCCTCCTCCGCCTCCTTGATCTTCTCCCCCTTGGCGATGGCCAGAACCCGCACCTGCTTGCCCAGGCCGTGGGGCAAGGCAACGGTGCCCCGCACGTTCTGGTCGGACTTGCGGGGGTCAATGCCCAGCTTGGCGTGGACCTCCACGGTCTCGTCAAACTTGGCCGTGGCCAGCTCCTTCACCAACCGGGCCGCCTCGTCAATGGTGTAGACCTTGCTGGGGTCCACCTTCTCCAAGAGGGCGCGGTAGCGCTTGCCGTGCTTAGGCATCCTTCACCTCCGGCGCACCCACCACCTCCACCCCCATGGACCGGGCCGAGCCAGCGATCATGCGGGCGGCGGCCTCCAGGTCGGTGGTGTTCATGTCGGGAAGCTTCTGCTTGGCGATCTCCAGCACCTGTTGCCAGGTGATGCGGCCCACCTTTTCCCGCCCCGGCTTGTGGGCCCCCTTCTCCAGCCCCGCCGCCTTGCGGATCAGGTAGCTAGCGGGCGGGGTCTTGGTGATGAAGGTGAAGGAGCGGTCGGCGTAGATGGTAATCTCCACGGGGACGATGGCGTCCCCCATGTTGGCGGTGGCCGCGTTGAAGGCCTTGACGAACTCCATGATGTTGGCCCCGTGCTGGCCCAAGGCCGGGCCCACCGGGGGTGCGGGGGTAGCTTTGCCCGCGGGCAGCTGCAGCTTAACTACGGCAACGACTTTCTTCATTTTTCCCTCCTAGGCTCCCCCCAAGTTGGGGGTGCAGACGCCTTTAGGCCTTGACCACCTGGGAGAAGTCCAACTCCACAGGGGTCTCGCGCCCGAAGATGGTGACCATGACCTTGACCTTACCCTTTTCCGGGTTGATCTCGGTCACGGTGCCGGTAAAGTCCGCAAAGGGGCCGGAGACGACGCGGACCTGGTCCCCTTCCCGGAAGGCCACCTGGGCCTTGGGGGCCTCCCGCTTGCCCAGGAGGCCGGAGACCTCGAGGATGTGCCGCACCTCGTCCGGGGAGAGGGGTACCGGGCGGCTACCCGCCCCCACGAAGCCGGTGATGCCCGGGGTGCTCCGCACCACCTCCCAGGCCTCGTTCGGCTCCTCCTCATCCCCCAGGTCCATCTGCACGAAGAGGTAACCGGGGAAGAGCTTCTTCTTGACGACCTCCTTCTTCCCCCCCTCGCGGAGCTCCACCACCTCCTCCGTGGGAATGAGGACCTGGAAAATCTTATCCTGAAGGCCAAAGGCCTGGATGCGCTTTTCCAGGTTGGCCTTGGCCTTCTCCTCCTGCCCCACGTAGGTGTGGACCGCGTACCATTCAATGCTCATCGCAAAAGCCCTATGAGAAAGCGGAAAACCAGATCGTAGAAACCCAGGATCACCATGGCCACCACGGTGAAAAGGAGGACCGCCTGGGTGCCCTCCACGATCTGTTCCCGCGTGGGCCAGGTAACCCGGGCCAGTTCCGCCCGGGCTTCCTGGAAGTAGCGGACAATCCGGGCAAACATCAGACCTTCACTTCCCGGTGCACGGTGTGCTTGTCGCACCAGGGGCAGTACTTCTTCAGCTCCAGCTTGGAGGTGGTGTTGCGCTTGTTCTTCTCGGTGGCGTAGTTGCGGCGCTTGCACTCGGTGCACTCCAAGAGGATCTTGATGCGGACCTCGCTGGCCATGCCTCACCTCGCAAAGAGGGGGGAGGAGGCCTCCCCCCTAGGGCTCACTCCAGGATTTTGGTGACCACGCCGGCGCCCACGGTCCGCCCACCCTCACGGATGGCAAACCGCAAACCCTCCTCCAACGCCACCGGCTTGATCAGCTCCACCGTAAACGTCACATTGTCCCCAGGCATCACCATCTCCACACCCGGGGGCAACTCCACCACTCCCGTCACATCCGTCGTCCGAAAGTAAAACTGCGGACGGTACCCCGTGAAAAAACCCGTGTGCCGCCCACCCTCCTCCTTCTTCAACACGTACACGGAGGCCTCAAACTTCGTGTGCGGCGTAATGCTCCCAGGCTTCGCCAACACCTGCCCCCGCTCCACCTCCTCCCGGCTTACACCCCGCAACAACAACCCCACATTGTCCCCAGCTATCCCCTCCTGCAGCGTCTTCCGGTGCATCTCCACCCCAGTCACCACCGTCCGACGCGTCTCCGGAGACAACCCCACAATCTCCACCTCGTCCCCAACCTTCACCTTACCCCGCTCAATCCGTCCCGTCGCTACCGTACCACGCCCAGTAATCGTAAACACATCCTCCACCGGCATCAAGAACGGCTTGTCCACGTCCCGCTCCGGCGTCGGTATGTACTCGTCAATCGCATCCAACAACGCCCAAATCCGATCCACCCACTCGTTCTCCCCTCGCTTCGTCTGAGGATTCCGGTGCATCTGCTCCAACGCCAACAACGCGCTCCCGCGGATCACCGGCACCTCATCCCCAGGAAACTCGTACTGGTTCAACAGATCCCGAACCTCCATCTCCACCAAGTCCAACAGCTCGGGATCGTCCACCATGTCCACCTTGTTCATGAACACCACAATGTACGGAACCCCCACCTGACGCGCCAGCAAAATGTGCTCCCGCGTCTGCGGCATCGGCCCGTCCGCCGCCGATACCACCAAAATCGCCCCGTCCATCTGCGCCGCACCCGTGATCATGTTCTTGATGTAGTCCGCATGACCCGGGCAGTCCACGTGCGAATAGTGCCGCTTCGCCGTCTCGTACTCCACATGCGCCGTGTTGATCGTAATCCCCCGCGCACGCTCCTCCGGCGCCTTGTCAATCTCCCCGTAGTCCTTCACCTCTACATTCGGGTTCTCCGCCGCCGCCACATACGTCAACGCCGCCGTCAACGTCGTCTTCCCGTGGTCCACGTGCCCAATCGTCCCCACGTTCACGTGAGGCTTCGTCCGTACAAACTCGCCCTTGGCCATGGTTCCTCCTCTTTTCTTGCACGCAAAGGCCGCCCTGGGGGCCTAAGGCCCAGGGCAGACAAAAAGATGGAGCTCGCGGCCGGGCTCGAACCGGCGACCTCACCCTTACCAAGGGTGTGCTCTACCTGCTGAGCTACGCGAGCTCGTGGAGCGGGAGACGGGACTCGAACCCGCGACCCTCGGCTTGGGAAGCCGATGCTCTACCAACTGAGCTACTCCCGCATGGGGTGTGCTTAAGCACACCGTTTGGTGGGCAGGGCTGGATTCGAACCAGCGTAGGCGTGCGCCAACGGTTTTACAGACCGTCCCCTTTGGCCGCTCGGGCACCTGCCCACGCCCTCTTTTGGAGCCACCCAGGGGAGTTGAACCCCCAACCCCCCGATTACAAGTCGGGTGCTCTGCCTGTTGAGCTAGGGTGGCAGGACCGGGGATGGGACCCTGTCCGAGGGAATAGGCTAACACACCCCAGGATGAGTGTCAAGATAAGGGCATTGGCATGAGGACTTTACCCACATCTCCGTTTCGTGGTAAATCTCCCCTTGCGGGCGCAGCCCGTATCTGGTACCGGGGGTGATCCATGGACATGCTCAAGGTGGCCGAGGCCAGGCTCCAGGAGTTCACGGGCCGTTTTGCGAGCGTTTTCCCCCGATAAGCGCCTCCACCGACGGTTTGAAGAGGTGGTGCGGGGCGCCTTGGCCGCAGGCTCAGCCCGGGTGAGCGAGATGGTGGCCTCGCTCCCTTCTCCCCTCCAGAACCGCTTCCACCAGGCCAAAGCCCTTTACCGCTTCCTGTCCAACCCACGGGTGGAGGCAGAAGCCCTCCTTGACCGGGTCTATCAGGAGAGCGCGACTGCCCTGGAGGGTGAGGAGGTTCTGGTCCTCCTGGACCTGAGCCCGGTGGCCAAGCCCTATGCCCGGGCCCTGGAGGGGATAGCCCGGGTGGGGAAGGATAGGCGGCCCGGGTACGAGCTCCTCACCGCCCTGGGGTTGGACCCCGCGGGGCGGCTGGCCCTGGGGTACGCCCACCTGGTGGCCTACGGGGAGAGGGGGTTTGCCAGCCTGCCCAAGGAGGTGGAGGGAGCCATTGAGGCGGCCCGGGAGCGATTGGGGGGCGTGGGCAGGAGGCTGGTGTATGTGGCGGACCGGGGGTTTGACGACCGGAAGGTGTTTGGGCAGGTGCTGGCCCTGGGGGAGGAGTTCGTGGTGCGGGTCTACCGGGACCGGAAGCTTGGGGAGGGGGGTTCTCTGGCGAAGGTGGCTTCTTCCCTGGCCCTTCCCTGTGGGGAGGAGGTGGAGCTGAGGGTAGGGGGCAGGTACCAGCGGGTGCGGCTCCACTTCGGATGGAGGGAGGTGGAGGTGGAGGGGAGGCGGCTCCACCTGGTGGTCTGCCGGGTGCCAGCCCTGGGGCGGCGTGGGGAGTGGTGGCTACTGACCAGCTTGCCGGTGAGGGGGAGGGAGGAGGCGGCGCAGGTGGTGGAGGCGTACCGCAGGCGGTGGGAGGTGGAGCGGTTCTTCCGGCTTTTGAAGACGGGGCTGGGGCTTGAGACCTTCCAGGTGCGGGGGCTTGCCCGGATCCGGAAGGTGGTGGCGGTTTTGCTGGGGCTGGCGGTGTTCCTTTGGGAAGTTGAGCGGTTGGGGGATCCGTTCAAGGGGTTTCTTTTGCAGCTCGGGGGCAAGCTGGGGCTGCCCAGCGAGAGGGATGGTCCGTACCTGCTCCTGAGGGGCCTGGTTCGCCTGCTCAACTATGAAGTCACCCAAGAACTCTTGAAGCAGGCTAAGGGAGGGCGAGGAAGGAGTTTTGGGTAAAGCCCTGAAGGGCATGCGCATCGTACCTTTTGGCGCCGCCCGGGAGGTGACGGGAAGCTGCCACCTCCTTTGGGCCGAGGGGAGACGGGTGCTTTTGGACTGCGGCATGTTCCAGGGCAAGGAGGAGGAGAAGAACCACGCCCCCTTTGGCTTTGACCCCAAGGGGGTGGAGGCGGTGGTCCTCAGCCACGCCCACCTGGACCACGTGGGCCGCCTCCCCCGGCTCTTCCGCGAGGGGTTTCGCGGCCCCGTCTACGCCACCAAGGCCACCCTCCTCCTGATGCGCATCGTTCTGGAGGATGCGTTGAAGGTTATGGAAAGGCCCTTCTTTGAGGAGGAGGACGTGGAGGAGGTCTTCCGCCACGCCAAGCCCCTGGAGTACGGGGAGTGGCTCCGCTTGGGCGACCTCACCCTTTCCCTCTCCCAGGCCGGGCATCTACCGGGGAGCGCCTTCGTGGTGGCCCAAGGGGAGGGGAAGACCTTCGTATATAGCGGGGACTTGGGTAACCGCGAAAAGGTGGTGCTCCCCGACGCCTCCCTTCCCCCTAGGGCGGACCTGGTCCTCTCCGAAGGCACCTACGGCGACCGGCCCCACCGCTCCTTCGCCGCCACGGTGGAAGAGTTTTTGGAGATCTTGGACCGGGTCTTGAGCCGGGGCGGGAAGGTCTTCATCCCTTCCTTCGCCGTGGAGCGGGCGCAGGAAATCCTTTTCCTCCTTTACGAGAACGGCCACCGCCTCCCCAAGGCCCCCATCCTCCTGGACTCCCCCATGGCAGGAAGGGTTTTGGAGCTATACCCGAGGCTCGTGCCCTACTTTAGCGAGGAGGTGCAGGCCTACTTCCTCCAAGGGAAAAACCCTTTCCGTCCCCGGGCGCTGCGGGTGGTGGAAAGCGCGGAGGAGTCCAAAGCCTTGGCCCAAGAAGCTGGGCCCATGGTGGTCATTGCGGGAAGCGGGATGCTTTCGGGAGGGAGGATTCTGCACCACCTGAAGCACGGGCTATCCGATCCCCGAAACGCCCTGGTCTTCGTGGGGTACCAGCCTCGAGGGGGCCTGGGAGCGGAGATCATCGCCAGGCCCGAGCGGGTGCGCCTCCTGGGGCAGGAGGTGCCCCTTAGGGCCGAGGTGCACACCCTGGGCGGCTTCTCCGGCCACGCGGGGCAGGACGAGCTTCTGGATTGGCTCGAGGGCCAACCCCGGGTGCTCCTGGTCCACGGGGAAGAGGACAAGCTCCTGGCCCTGGGCAAGCTCCTTGCCCTCCGGGGGCAGGAGGTGGGGCTCGGGAGTTTCGGCGAAGGGGTGGAGGTCTAGGCCCCCGGGCGGAAGCCCAGCCTCTCCAGGACCATGCGGGTGGCGGGGCTTTTGTTCAGGGTGTAGAAGTGGACCCCTTCCACCCCGGCCTCCAAAAGCTCCGCCACCTGGCGGGTGGCGTGGTCTACCCCAATCTCCAGGATGGCCTTGGGGTCGTCCTGGTGGCGCTCCAGTTGGGAAAGAAGGGGCCCAGGGATGCTGGCCCCGCAGACCTCGGTGAAGCGGCGGAGCTGGGCGTAGTTGGTGATGGGCATGATGCCAGGAAGAATGGGGATATGGATGCCCATGCGCCGGGCCCGCTCCAGGAAGCCGAAGTAGTGGGCGTTGTTGAAGAAAAGCTGGGTGATGGCGAAGTCCAAGCCCGCCTCCACCTTGGCCTTGAAATGCTGGAGATCGGCCTGGAGGCTTTCGCTTTCCGGATGGCCTTCCGGGTAGGCGGCCCCGCCCACGGAAACCCCCTCCCCGTAGCGCGCCCGGATCAGGGCCACGAGCTCGGCGGCGTAGCGGAAGCCCTCGGGATGGGGCCGGAAGACCCGCTCCCCCTGGGGCGGGTCCCCCCTAAGGGCGAGGAGGTTTTCCACCCCGCTTTCCACGAAGCGCCCCAGGACCTCCTCCACCTCTTCCCGGCTTTGCCCCGCCACGGTGAGGTGGGCCAGGGGGGTTAGGCCGAGGGCGAGAATCCTCCTCGCCCAGGCCACGCTCCTTTCCCGGGTGCTCCCCATGGCCCCGTAGGTGATGGACACGAAGGCGGGGCGGAAGGCCTTGAGCTCGGCCATGGTGCGGAAAAGCGCCTCCTCCCCCTCCGCCGTCTTAGGGGGGAAAAATTCAAAGGAGAAAAGGGGCCCCTGACGGTTTTTGAGGAGGTCCCGTATTTTCATGCTATAGGAGTGTAGCCCCTCCCCTACCCCCGGTCAAGGGTGGCACAATGGGGGTATGGTGGAGATTCCCGAGATCCCCAAGGTAGAAGGCCTAGATCTGCCCGCCAAGGAAACGGCCCTCCTCGTGGTGGACATGCAGAACGATTTCGCCCATCCCCAAGGGGCCCTCTTCGTGCCCGACGCCCCCAAGAGCGTTCCCGCCATCCGGCTCCTTTTGGAGCGGGCCCGGGCGGCGGGGGCCAGGGTGGTCTACACCCAGGACTGGCACCGGGAGGACGACCCCGAGTTCCAGATCTGGCCCCGGCACGCCGTGGCCGGCACCTGGGGGGCGGAGATTCTGGACGAGCTTAAGCCCGAGCCCGGCGACCTCATCGTGCAGAAGGTGCGCTACGACGCCTTCTACGGCACCCCCTTGGACCACTACCTGCACCTATGGGGGGTAAAGTACGTGGTGGTCACGGGCACCGTGGCCAACATCTGCGTCCTCCACACCGCCGGTTCCGCCGCCCTCCGGTGGTACCAGGTGGTCCTGCCCGAGGACGCCACCAGCGCCCTGACCCCCTTTGACCTCCAGGCCGCCCTCCGCCAGGTCACCTTCCTCTACCAGGGCAAGGTGACCCGGGCCGAAGGGGTGCGGTTTGTTTGAGCACCCCCTCCTCCTGGCCTTCTGGGAGCGCCACGGGCCCGCCCCCTTCCATCCCCACCCCGTGCCCCGGCGGGACCCCTTCCGGGTCCTGGCGGAAAGCATCGTGGCCCAGCAGCTTTCCACCAAGGCGGCGGAAACCATCGCCGGAAGGCTTTGGCAACGGGTGGAACCCAGGCCTGAGGCCGTGCTACGGGCCCCCCTCGAGGCCCTGCGCCAGGCGGGGCTTTCCCGGTCCAAGGCCCTAGCCCTAAAGGACCTGGCGAAGAAGGCCATGGAAGGGCTTTTCCAGGACCTTGCAGACCTGGAGGACGAGGCCGTAAAGGAAAGGCTTTGTGGCGTGCGGGGCGTGGGCCCTTGGACGGCGGAGATGTTCCTCATGTTCGGCCTGGGGCGCCCCGATGTCTGGCCCGTGGGGGACCTGGGCCTAAGGCGGGCGGCCAAGGCCCTCTTCGGGATAGAGGGCGAGGCCCTCGCCGCCTTTGGCGAGCCCTTCCGTCCCTACCGGAGCCACCTGGCGTGGTACCTATGGCGGAGCCTGGAATCATCCCCTTGGAAAGGGCCCTAGGCGAGGGGGAGATGGCCCTTTTGCGGCGGGCTTTGGCCTTGGGCTTCCCCCTGGCTCCCACCTGGGTGGTGGGGCTAGAGGAGGAGTTCTTCCGCTTGAACAACCTCCCCGAGCGCATAGAAAGGCTTTTCCACGGGGTCTTTGGCGTGCGCATTGACGAGGAAAGGCTGGTCTGGGCCGCCGAAGAGGCCAAGAAGGCGGTGCGGGAAAGCTACCTCCTGCCCGAGCGGGCCGAGGCCTTCCTGGAGGGCCTAAAGGGGCGGGGGCCCTTCCTCCTCCGCCGGGCGGGAAAAGGGGATGCCCACCCAGCCCCAAGCCCCAAGGAGGCCCTCTTCGCCCTCAAGCGGATCTGGGCGAGCGCTTTTGAGGTGGAGGCCATCTTGGAGCGCTACCCTTCCCTCCTTTCCCCGCCTGCCCCGGTTTTGGTCCAGGAAGCGGAAATCCCCACGGAGGACCCCTTTCTCTCCCTAGACCTCACCCAGGCCCTGGGAGAGGAGGTGGTGGCCTACGCCTGGCGGGGGCTCCTCGTCCGAATAGAATGGCCCCATGGTGGATAGCCACGTCCACACCCCCCTCTGCGGCCATGCGGAAGGGGCCCCGGGGGAGTACCTCTTCCAGGCCAGGAGGGCGGGGCTAAGGGGCCTCATCTTCACCGACCACAGCCCCATGCCCGCCTGGTACGACCCCCAAAGCCGCATGCGCCTTTCCGAGCTTCCCTTCTACCTCCTGGCCCTGGAACGGGTGCGGGAGCTTCACCCGGACCTCTATGTGGGGATCGGCCTCGAGGCCGACTTCCACCCGGGCACGGAGGCGTTCGTGCAAACCCTCCTCAAGAGCTACCCCTTTGACTACGTCATCGGGAGCGTCCACTACCTGGGCGCCTGGCCCCTGGACCACCCGGACCACCAGGAGGAGTACGCCTGGCGCGAGCTCAAGGAGGTCTTCCGCTCCTATTTCCACGAGGTGGAACGGGCGGCGCAAAGCGGCCTCTTCCACGCCATCGGCCACCTGGACCTGCCCAAGAAGTTCGGCCACCGCTTGCCCGAGGAGGCCCTTTTGGAACTGGCCGAGCCCGCCCTAAAGGCCGTGGCCGAGGCGGGGCTCTTCCTGGATGTGAACACCGCTGGGCTTCGCAACCCGGCCCGGGAGGTTTACCCTGCCCTTGTCCTTCTAAAGCGGGCCCGGGAGCTTGGCATTGGCGTGGTCCTGGGCTCGGACGCCCACCGGCCGGACCAGGTGGGCTTCGCCTTCCAGGAGGCGGCGGCGCTCCTCCTACGGGCAGGTTACCGGGAAGCCTTCTACTTCCAGGAGGGAAGGCCCCGGGCCTATCCCTTGTCTAGGGCCTCGTAGACTTTTTCTTCCTTGCCCCTAAGGTCCAGCTCCTCCCGCCTTCCCCCCGCCGCCTCGTAGGCCCGCACCGCCGCCAGCAGGCGGGAAAAGGCCTCGGCGCAGGGGTCGGGCGCGGGGGCTTCGTACTCCATGTACGTGACCCGCTCGTACTCCTCCCCGTACTCCATGGCCTCCCGTTCCACACAGGCCTCGTAGGCCCGCAAGGCCTCCTCTACCCTGACCTGGGCTTCCCTCAGGGCCATCCTCCCACCTCCTTAGCCCTATTATATCAAGTTTTCTTACTGCGAAACCTAAGGCTTGCGGCGGGGATGGGGCCCTCCTGGAAGCGCTCCTCCCGCCAGGGATCCCCCCGCCAGTGGTAGCCCATCCGCTCCCAGAAGCCCAGCTCCAGGTGGTCTAGGAGCGTTATGCCCCGCACCCACTTGGCGCTCTTCCAGGCGTAGAGATGGGGGACCAAAAGGCGCACGGGGCCGCCCCGCTCCGGGGGAAGGGGCTTGCCGAAGAGGGTGTGGGCCAGGAGCACATCCTCCCGCAGGAGGTCCTCCAGGAGGAGGTTGGTGGTGTAACCCCCGTAGGAATGGACCAAGGCGGCCACCGCCTCGGGCTTGGGGCGGGCCTTTTCCAAAAGGTCCCGGACCCGCACCCCCTTCCAGGCCACGTCCAGCCGGCTCCAACGGGTGACGCAGTGGAAGTCCCGCACCACCTCCACCTGGGGTAGGGCCAGGAGGTCCTGGTAGGTGAGGGTAAGGGGGACCTCCACCAAGCCCGAAAGGCTAAAGCGCCATTCCCCTGGCGCAACCTCAGGCTCTTCCCCGTAGGTGAGGATGGGGAAGCGCTCGGTGACGATCTGGCCCGGAGGGATCCGCTCCATACCCCTAGGCTAGCGGGGAAAGCCCAAGGAAAAAGGAAGGGCGCTTACCGGCTTTGGTAGCGGAGGACCCGCACCTTCTCCAAGGTGATGAGCCCCTCCCTCACCATCCCCTCCAGGACCGGCAAAAAGGCCTGGACCTTTTCCTCCGTATCCACGATCTCCACCACCACGGGCAGGTCCTCGGAAAGCTGGAGGACCTTGGCGGTGTGGATGCGGGAATGGGCGCCATAGCCCATGAAGCCCTTGAGCACCGTGGCCCCCGCCAGGCCCCGCCGCTTCGCCTCCAGGACAATGGCCTCGTAAAGGGGGCGGCCCCCAAACCGGTCCGACTCCCCGAGGAAGATGCGGAGGAGCAGCGCCTCGCCCGAAAGGCCCCCAGGGTTCTCGGCCATGGGAAAAGGCTACCACAAAAGGGGCCGGGAAGCTTCCCGGCCCCCACCCCCATGGCAGGGCTACTTCTTCATCATCTTGGCCATGAGGCCCTCGAGGGCCTTCATGTCCTCGTTCATGTGGCCAAAGGCCTTGCCCAGGGCCTTGAGGAGGAGGAAGAGCACCCCGAGCGCCTTTTGCACCTCGGGGTCGGCCAGTTGCTTGAGGATGCCCGCCAGGCCCACCCGGGGAGGCTCCCGCAGGGTCTCGGGGGTGAAGGTCTCCGCAAGCCCCCGCTCCAGGGCGCTCGCCATCATGCCGATGGCGGCGGGCTCAATGCGGGAGAGGATGTCCAAAACGTTGGCCCCGTGGGAGATGAGCCGGAGGAGCTGGGGCTCCATAAGCATCCCCAGGCCCTCGCCGAAGTTCTCCGAGAGGTGGCCGAGGAAGGCTAAAGCCCCGGACTTCTCCAGCTTCTCCAGGGTTTCCGCCAACTTCCCCAGGGCCTCCGCCTGGTCCAGGAAGCGGGCGAGGAGGGAAACGAGCTCCAGGTTCTTGGGATCTAGAAGGAGGCCCAGGTTCTCGGCAAGGGTCTCCCCCGTGCCTATTTGCGCCAACAGGCCAAGCCCGCTTTTCTCCAAAACCTCCTCAATTCGGGCCAGGCGTTCCTCCACCGTCAGGGTCTTCTCCATGGCCCCTCCTACTCGATTAGGGTGGCGAACCAGAAGCCCTCAAAGAGCATCTTGGTCACCCGCACCCACTTGCCCACGGCCATCACGCCGCAGGAGGGCATGCCCGTGCCCGCCAGCAGCCTTTCAAAGGAGCACTGGGGCAGGAGGGCGTTGTCCCCGAAGTCCATGATGCACATGGCCACGGGGTTGAAGGGTTCGCCGATATAGGCCCCCTTGAGGTCGGAGGCGATGACCCCGGCCACGTACTCCCCCTGGAAGTGGGCCACCACCCCGGCGGGGGGCAGCATCAGGGAGGGGTTCACCGTGTCGCCGATGACGAAGACGTTGGGGAACTTGGGGGAGCGGAAGGTGGACTTGTGCACCTCGGGGAAGCCGTTGGGTCCGGCCAGGGGGGATTCCCGCACCACCCGGTTGGGGGCGAAGGGCGGGGTGAGGATGAGGAGGTCGTAGGCGAGCTCGCGCCCATCCTTGGCCTTCACCTTGCCCCCCTCAAAGGCCACCGGCTCAAACTCCCCGTGGAAGGCGATGCCCTTGGCGCGGAGGATCTCCATGACCTTGCCGGAGATCACCGGCCCCATACCCGCCAAGGGCGCCGGGTTTAGGTGGAAGACCTCCACCGTGCTCTTCTCCCGCACCCCCTTCACCTTGAGGGCGAACTCCACCTGGCCCGCCACCTCGTACGGGGCAGGGGGGCAAGGGTAGTAGGGGGAGGAAACCCCCACCACCACCCGGCCGCCCCGGAAGTCCTTCAGGGCCTGGCGGAGCCTAAGGGCCCCCTCGAGGCTCCAGGGGGCATACCCGTCCTGGGCGGGGGAAGGCATGGCCTCCGCCCCCAAGGAGACGATGAGGTAATCGTAGGTAAGTTCCCCGGCGCTCGTCCTCACCTTGTTGTGGGCCGGGTCCAGGGCCTCCACCGTGGCCTGGAGGTACTGGATGCCCCGCTTTTCCAGGTTGGCGAGGGGCCTACGCACCTGCTCGGGCTCCCGCATGCCGAAGGCCACCCAGGGGTAGGCGGGCATGAACTCGTGGTAGGCGTTCCGGTCCACCAGGGTGACCTCCACCTCCTTCCCGAGGAGCTTTTTCACCTTGTTGGCCGCCACCAGGCCGCCCGAACCGCCTCCCAGGACCAGAACCTTCGTCGCCATCTTCTACCTCCTTGGGTACCTATACCGTGTACCCCTAAGTCCAGTTTCCCCCTGGACCCCTCGTGAAGGTAGGTGCAAATGCCCCGCCTAGCCCTGGCGTAGCCTGGTGGCGAAGAGGAGGCCGAGGCCCAGGAACCCCAGGACCTCCCCCACCCCCACCCCCCGGCCCAAGGCGGGGAGGAGGTACCAGGCCAGGTGGAGGAGGCGGAAGAAGGGGATCCAAAGGGCCACGGGAAGGAGGAAGCGGGCCTCCCGCTTGGGCGGGTTGGTGAGGAGGTAGAGGAAGGGGAGGAAAAACCCCCCCACCACCCACAAGGCCGCCACCTCGTCCCAGGGGCCCTCCAGGCGCTTCAGGTAGAACTCCACCTCGTGGGGGAGGTCACCGCCCCAGACGATGATGAGGGTGGTGGCCTCCACGTAAATCCAGATGATGGAAAAGGCCAGGAGGAGGTTGGTGTGGTTTTGGGCCTGGCCCAGAAGGGCCGCCGTCCCCCGCCGGACCGCCAGGGCCACGGCCAGGGAAAGGGCCAGGAGGACAGCGGAAAGGAGCAGGATGGCCCCGTAGGAGGCGGAGTAGAAGTGGGCCTCGAGGCTCTTGAAGAGGTCGTAGGTGAGGAAGGTGGCGGCGGCGAAGGTGAGGGCAAGCCCATAAGCCCCCACCTCCGCCCGGCGCTCCCCGGGGCGGAGCCGGGCCAGGATAAGGGCGAAGAGGGCGAAAAAGAGGACGTAGCGGAGGAGCAGGAAAGGGGCATTCAGGTAGGCCGAGCGGTGGCGCAGGATGGGGTCGGCAAGGGCCTCGGGCCGCGCCCAGGGGAAAAGCTCGGGCAGGAAGAGGAAAAAGGGTAGGCCCAAAAGCCCCATAAGGGGAAGGAGCCGGGCCAAGGGGTAGAGGTAGGGCTCCAGGGGAACCCCCCAGCGGCTCGTGAGGGCGTTGTGGAGGAGGAGGACGAGGAGCGCCCCCAAGGAGAGGAGGAGGAAGAAGGCGAAGGGGAAGTAGGCGGCGGGGGCACCGAAGAGGAAGGCCAGGGCGTAAAGCCCTAGGCCCAAGGCCCAAGGCCAAGCGCGGGGCGCCTCAATGGACCTCTGCATCCATTACCTCCTTGGGACAGGCCGCATCCAGGAGGCAGCGCTTGATGTAGTGGGCGATGAGCCAGCGCTCCCTTTCCGGGATGCGGCTTTTGTAGGAAAGCATCCTGCCAAAACCGTTGGTGGCGGCGAAGTAGAAGTAGCCCTCGGGCATGGCCCGCACGCCGGGATCGTGGAAGGAGCGGGGCTTTGGCACCCCTAGGGGGATGACCCGGCCATCCCCTTCCCCCCTCACCCCGTGGCAGATGGCGCAGAAGCTCCCGTAAAGCGCCTTGCCCCGCACCCAATCCGCCTCGGCGAAGGTGTAAGGGTTCTCCGCAAAACCCCCTTCCGGCTTCACCCCAAGGCGCACCTCGGGGTTTAGGTTCTCCCCGAAGCGCACCCGCTCCTCGGGGACCTCCACCTGGAGGGGGGCGGGGCGGAAGGCCTTGGCCTTGGGCTGGTCCCACATCCAGCCGCAGGCGGAAAGGAGGGGGAGGAGAAGGAGGAACCTAATCACGGCGCACCTCCTCCACCTCCGCCCCCAGGGCCTGGAGGAGGGCCTTGGTGGCCTCCGGGTCAAAGCGGGGGTCCGTGGCGTAGAGGAAGACCCCGTACCGGTCCAGGAGCACCTCCAGATAGTCCCGGGCCCGCACCGCCGGGTGGGCGGCCAGGGGTAGGCCGTTAATGTAGAGAAGATACAGAAAGATGCCCACGGTGATGGTGAGGATGGTGAGCTCAAAGGTCACGGGGATGAAGGCGGGCCAGCCCAAAAGGGGCTTGCCCCCGGCGTTGTGGGGGTAGTCCAGGGTGGTGTAGACCTGGAGGAAAAGCCCAAGCCCCGCCCCCAACACCCCCAGAAAGAAGGCCACCCAGGGGATGCGCCCATCCCCCCCAAGCACCTCCTCAATCCCCTCCACGGGGTTGGGGGTGAGGGCCTCGAGGCGGCGGTACCCCTCCCGCTTGAGCGCCCTTAGGGCCGATAGCAAGGCTTCTGGAGTGTCAAAGTAGGCCATGTAGCCGTAAAGCATCCTGCCCTCCTAGTGCCCGCGCAGTTTGTGGAAGAGGTGGACCATCTCCGCCACGGCGATGGGGGGGAAAAGCCGGATGAAGAGGGCCAGGCCAAAGAGGAAGAAGCCGATGGTCCCCAGGAAGAGCGTCCAGTCCACCCAGGTGGGGTAGTAGAGGTGGAAGTTCCCCGGCAAGAAATCGTGGGAGAGGCTAATCACCACAATCACAAAGCGCTCCAGCCACATGCCCACGTTGGCCAGAAGGGAGAAGAGGAAAAGCCAGGTGAGGTTCTTGCGGAAGCGGGGGAACCAGAGGGTCTGGAGGAGGACCACGTTGATGAGCATCATGGCCCAGTAGTAGGGGGCGTAGGGCCCCGTCATGCGCCAAAGCTGCTGGGCCCACTCCGCTGGCTCCCCGCTATACCAGGCGATGAAAATCTCCAAAAGGTAGATGTAGGCCACCCCGAGCCCCGAGGCCAGGGTCACCTTGGCCATCCAGTCCAGGTGCCGCTCCGTGATGACCCCCTCCAACCGGTACCACCGGCGCAAGGGGATGATGAGGGTGAGGGCCATGGCGAAGCCCGAGTAGATGGCCCCGGCGGCGAAGAAGGGGGGGAAGACGGTGAGGTGCCAGCCGGGCACCAGGCCGTAGGCGAAGTCCATGCTCACCACCGAGTGCACGGAAATGACCACGGGGGTGGCGAGGCCCGCCAGGAGGACGTACACCGCCCGGTAGCGCTGCCAGTGGACGGCATTCCCCGTCCAGCCCAAGGAGAGCCAGCCATAAAGCTTCCGCCGCCAGCCCCTGCTCCTTTCCCGCAAGAGGGCCAGGTCGGGGATGAGCCCCAGGTAGAGGAAGAGGGTGGAGATGGTGAGGTAGGTCATGATGGCCAGCACGTCCCAGGAGAGGGGGCTCTTGTACTGGGGCCAGAGGGCCATATGGGTGGGGTAGGGCATGACCCAGTAGAAGTGTTGCGGCCGGCCCATGTGGATGAGGGGGTAGGTGGCGGCGCAGAGCACGGCGAAGAGGGTCATGGCCTCCGTGACCCGGTTTAGGGAGTCCCGCCAGTTTTGCCGCATGAGGACCAGGATGGCGCTGATGAGGGTCCCGGCGTGGCCGATGCCGATCCACCAGACAAAGTGGACGATATCGTACCCCCAGGCCACGGGCTGGTTGATGCCCCAGGTGCCCAGGCCCTGGACGAAGGTGACGAAGATGGCGTAAAGCCAGGCCAGGGTAAGGGCCAAGCCCACGGCCGCCACCACCTTCCAGGGCCTCGGCGGGGGCTTTTCCACGGGCTCCAAGAGCTTCTCCACCAAGCTCCTCTCCGTCCATTCCCCTTGGATGAGGTCGCGGTCCGGGTGGGGTTCTTTAGCCATGGGCCTCCTCCTTCGCTAGGCGCGGGTTCGGGTTCTTGAGGTGGGCCAGGTAGGTGGTGCGGGGCCAGGTGTTGGCCTCCTCCAGGAGGGTGTAGTGCCGCCCCTCCCTGCGGTGGGCCTGGATAGGGTCCTCGGGGTCCAGGAGGTCGCCGAAGTGGATGGCCTTCCCCGGGCAGACCTCCTGGCAGGCGGTCCTCACCTCCCCGGTGCGGATCCTGCGCCCCTCCTTGGCGGCCTCGGCCCGGGCGAGCTCTATGCGCTGGACGCAGTAGGTGCACTTCTCCATGACCCCGCGGCTCCGCACCGTCACCTCGGGGTTCATGAGGAGGACGAGGGGGCTTTCCTTGGCCCGCCGGGGGTCCCCTTGGCCCACGAACCGCTCGGCGTAGGGGAAGAAGTTGAAGCGGCGGGCCTTGTAGGGGCAGTTGGCGGAGCAGTACTTGGTGCCCACGCAGCGGTTGTAGACCATGAGGTTTAGCCCCTCATCGGAGTGCTCCGTGGCCGCCACCGGGCAGACCGCCTCGCAAGGGGCCTTCTCGCAGTGCTGGCACATCACGGGCTGGTGCAAAGCCCCTTCGGGGGTGAAGTAGCGGTCCAGGCGGATCCAGTGCATCTCCCGCCCCTTCTGCACCTCCTCCTTCCCCACCACGGGGATGTTGTTCTCCACCTGGCAGGCCAGGACGCAAAGCCCGCACCCCAGGCAGCGGCTTAGGTCCACGGTCATGGCCCAGGCGTGCTCCCCCTGGGGCCAGGGGGGGTAGAAGGAAAGGCGCTTTTCCCCTTTGGGCTCCTTTAGGGCCTCCTTTTCGGTCATCACGTGGACCGCCTCCACCTCCACCTCCCCCAAGTCGCCGTGGTACTGGGTGGAGACCAAGGGGTAGTCCCGCCCCGTGGGGGTCACCTCCGCGGGGAAGGCCACCCCCTCGGGGTGGAAAACGTGGGAAAGGGGCGCCACGAGGCTCCCCTCGGGGAGCAGGGGAAGGGGCCAAAGGGGGAGAAGAACCTCCTGCCCCCCCGCCCGCACCCGGAGGAGGGGCCTTTGGGGATCGGCCCGGCGCTCCCGGGCGCGGATCCCCTGCAAAAGCCCCCAGGCCTCCGCCTGCTTTTCCCCTGCCAGGAGGGCCCCGTCCCAGACCAGGCGGGTGAGGGGCCGGGGGAGCTCCTGGAGGTAGGGGTTCTGCCGGTAGCGGCCGTCAAAGAGGCTGGCATCCGGGCGCAGGGTGAGCTCCAGGGGGGCCTCCTCCCGCAAGGGGGGAAGCCGGTCCCCAAGCCCTGGCCTCAAGGCCACCTCCAAGACCTCCGCCTCCGCCAAGGGACGGCCCTCCGCCAGGGCCTGCTTCTCCTCGGGGGAGAGGGCGGGAAGCTCCTCCCCCAGGAGGCCCGCCAGGACCTCCTCCAGGGACCTCCCCCCCAGAGGGGCTTCACCAGGGCCTGGGCGGGCCAAAGCCGCCCCTGGGCGTCCCGGCATGGGCTGGAGGCCTCCAGGGGGTGGGCGAGGGGGAGGCTATAGGGGGCCTCCTTGGGGTAAAGGGAGAGCACGGCGGCGAAGGCCTTGCCCTGAAGGCTCGGCAAGGGGCCTTCCGCGGCCCAGACCAAGCGGCTTGCCCCCTCGGCCTCCTGAAAGGCCCTGGGGGTCGCCGCCTCCCCCTCGGGCGGGGGCACGTAGGCCACGGGGGCCCTTAGGTGGGCGTTCACCGCCATGGCCAGGGCCTGGGCCCCTGGGGAGAGGTGGACCCCAGGGAGGACCACCCCACCCCGCCCCAGGTCCTCCGCCAGGGCGGGGAGGAAGCCGCCGTAGTCCGAGACGGGGCTTCCCGGGACCACCCCAAGGGCCCGGGCCAGGTCCAGGAGGAAGGCCTCCACCCCGCTCGGCTTCAGGGCCAGGCGGTGGTCCGCCAGGGTCCCGAGGAGGCTTGCCCCGCTTTCCACGGCGTAGATGCGGTTCATGGGGGGAAGGCGCCTTTGGGCCAGGGCGCTCCCCCAGAGGTAGCCCGCGGGGTGCTCGTGGAGGTCCACGTCCAAGAGGAGGACGGTCTCCGCCCTCTCGGGCCGGTAGACGGGCCAGGCCCCGCGCCCAAAGGCGAGCTCGGCCCCCAGGTAGACGTTCTCCAAGCTCCAGGCCTCAAACCGGGCCACCCGCAGGTTGGGGTAGCGCCTCAGGGCCTCCCGCACCAGGCCCTCGAGGCGGGGGGAGGTGGTCCGGGGGAGGACGAGGAGGGTTTCCCCTTCCCCAAGCGCCTTCCGCCAGGCGGCGAAGAAGCCCTCCCAGTCCGGGCCTTTCCCCTTGCGGGCTGGGTCGTAGAGGGCGTAGAGGGAGGCCAGGGGGTAAGGGCTCATGGCCGCCTCGAGGGGGGTGAGGAAAAGGGGCCGCTCCTGGTAATGGCGCACCCGCACGGGCTCGGCGAAGCCGGCGTGGGGAAAGGCGGTGACGAACTCCGCCCTCCCCCCCTCCACCACCCACTCGGGCTGGCGCACATAGGGCACCCCCTTGCGCCGCACCACCGGGGTACAGGCGGCAAGGCTCAAGAGGCCCAGGGCCAAAAAGCCCCTTCGGGTCACGGGGCCAAAGGGAAACTCCTCCCGGAATAGCTCCCTTTCCAGGGCTTCGGGAAAACCGCGCGTCTCCTTCATACGCCTCCTAGCGGTGGCAGGTGTTGCAGCTCGTAAGGGCCTCGGGGGAACGGATCTGGTAAAGCTCCTTGAGCTTCTTGCCGAGCTCGGGATCGGGGGTGTAGGCCATGTTGAAGACCTGTTCCTTGGGCCGCAAGCGGGCCTCGGGGTTCCGGTGGCAGGAGAGGCAGAACTTCATGGTGAAGGCCTGGGGCTGGTAGACCACCGGCATCTGGTCCACCCGCCCGTGGCACTCGGCGCACCCCACCCCCTTGGCCACGTGGGCGGCGTGGTTGAAGTAGACGAAGTCCGGCAGGTTGATGACCCGGTTCCACTCTATGGGCCTGCCCGTTTCCCAACTTTCCCGCACCAGGGCCAGGTTGGGGCTATCGGGCTTCACGTAGGTATGGCAGGTCATGCAGGTCTCCGTGGGGGGAAGCCCGGCGTAAGGGGCATGCTCCACCGAAGGGTGGCAGTAACGGCAAGAAAGGCCAAGCCCCCCGGCGTGGAAAGCGTGGCTAAAGGGAATGGGTTGGGCCACGGGAAGGATGCGCTGCTCAAAGGCCCCCACCGCCACCCCGGAGAAGATGACCCCCAAGAGGGCGAACACCCCGAAGACCGAGCCCCAGAACAGGGTACGTACCCAACGGTTGCGTCTCCGCATGCCACCTCCGGCCTTAGGGCCTTAGGCTAGGGACACGCCGCCTCGGTTTCCATCAGGGGCCATGGACCATTCCATAAGGAGTGCGGCCGTACCCGTACCTAACCCCTTCGCAAGGACTTATCAGGGGTAATCTACCCAAGGGATGTAGGGACAAATGTCCCAAGCCCGCCAACCTTGACAAAGAAGGGGGTTTTGCTAAACTGAGCCTTGCGCGTGAGGCGCGCCCTGCCGGGATGGTGGAACTGGTAGACACGCCATCTTGAGGGGGTGGTGCCCGCAAGGGCGTGCGGGTTCAAGTCCCGCTCCCGGCACCAAGAGAGGCCCTTCGGGGCCTTTTCTGCTTATGCGGAAGACCCTGCTCCTCACCCGAACCCTGGGGAGCCTCGAGGACACCCAGGCCCTGGCCAAGGAGGTCCTCCCCCTCCTGCCCCAAGGGGCCCTCGTGGTCCTGGAAGGCCCCTTAGGGGCGGGGAAGACCACCTTCGCCCGCTTCCTGGCGGAGGCCATGGGCTTTGGGGGCCGGGTGACGAGCCCCACCTATACCCTGATCCACACCTACCCCACCCCCCAAGGCCCCCTGGTCCACGCCGACCTGTACCGCCTGAAGGACTCCCACCTCCTCCTGCCCCAGCTGGAGGCGGCCCGGGAGGGGGCGCGGCTTCTTTTGGTGGAGTGGGGCGACCCAGAGGGCCTGGAGGCGGATTTCCTCCTACGCCTTATCCCCCAAGGCGAGGTCCGGCAAGCGGAGCTATGGCACCTCCACCCCGGCGAGGAGGAGGGCGTCTAGCAAGGCTTCCCGGCCGGCGCGCCCGGCGAAAAGGGCCACCACCTTGGCCTCCGCGTCCACCACGAAGGTCCAGGGCTGCCCCAAAACCTTGAAGCGGTTCGCCACCTCATGGGGCTTGTCCCGGTCCGAGGCCAGGAGGGGGATAAAGCGGGGGTAGGCCTTCATGTAGGCGAGAACCACCTCTTTGGTGTCCTTGGGCTCGCGGCTGATGACGTAGAAGGGTACCCCGGTTTCCTCCGCCACCTTGTGGAGGCCCGGGAACTCTGCCCGGCACACCGGGCACCAGCTCGCCCAGAAGACGAGGACCGCCGGTTTCTTCAGGGTGGCGGGGGTGACGAGGTTGCCCTGCGGGTCCCAAAGGGCAAACTCGGGGATGCGCTGCCCAGGCTGCACGGCCAAGGCCAAGCCCAATAGAACCCCCAAAGCCCAAAACACCCGCGTGCGCATGCCCTCATTTTCTACCCTGCCCCGGCTGGGTATGTAAACCCCCTCACCTTGGCCGCCGAAGCTGCCTGAGATCGTGGTCCGGCCAGATGCCGTCCGCCAGCAGGTGGAGCCACTGGGAAAGGTAATAACCCAAAAGCCCCCACCCCAAGGCTTCCTTGGGCCAGGAAGGGGGCCGAAGGTCCCAATCCACCCCCAGGTAGGCCAAAAGCCTCCCCAAGGGGAAGGCCAAAACCCAAACCACCCCCCCAGGTAGGCGAGCCGGGTGAGGGGCCCCAGCACCCAGGTGTGGGAAAGACCCCGGTGGCGGAAGAGCCAGCCATAGGGCCGCCAAAGGAGGCGCAAAACCCCCCAGCGCCGTCCGGCGCGCACCCCCTTTTCCGCCAGGTCCAGGTCCGGGGAAAGCAGGTAGGTGCCGGCCAGATAGGCCAAGGCGAAGGCCAAGGCCCGGGGCTCCTCCGGAGAGCCCCCTTGGGCCAGGTAGGCGAGGGCCCCGGCCCCCAAAACGGTCAGGTTCACGGCCTCGTGCACGCGCCCCGAGGGCATGGGGCCATGGTAAGGCTACAGGGCCGGCAAAGGGAAGCGCTCCCCCGCCGCAAGCACGTCCACCTTAAGCCCCTTCACCCCCCTGGCCGTGAACTCCGCCCCCCCGGCGTCCACCAGGGTCACCCCCCCTGCCCAGACCTCCCCTAGGCCCCTTAAGAGGCGCAAGGCGGTGTTCTCCAATAGCCCCAGGCCCACCAGGTCCGGGTTGTCCGCCACCAGGCGGGAAAGGGCCAAGAACCTGCCCCTTTCCTCCACCCGGGGCAAAAGGGCAAGGCCCCGCAGAAGGGCCAGGCCCAAGGCGGCCCGCACCTCCCCCTCCAGGGTGTAAAAGGCGGCCTCGCCCAAAATCCCCGCCGCCTCCCCCAAGGCCACCACGCCCCCACCCTGGCGGTGGACCTCCAGGAGGGCCTCGAGGAGGAGGCTTCCCCGTATGAGGTCCAAAAACTCCGGGAGGCCCTCGGCGGCCAAGAGCACCAAGGGGCTTTCCGCCACCTTCTGGGCCACCTCGGGGTCAAAGGCCTCTTCCCTGCGCCTCAAGTAGACCACCTTCCCCCGCTTGAGCCCCAGGTGGCGGTAGGCCAGGCGCCAGGCCTCCGCCACGTCCCGCAAGGGGTAGGGGACGAGGAAAAGGGCCTCCCCCGGGCCTCCGCCAAAAGCCTTTCCTCCACGGGGCGCAAAGCCCCCCGCAAAGGATCTGCGGTGAGCAAGGCGAAGAAGCCCTGACGCATACCCTGCCTCCTTGCCCCTTAGGGTAGCGCCTTCCTCATGAAAGGAAAAGGGCGGTGTGGTAGACTCAAGCACGTGGCCGCGATGGTATCCCCCCCGGGGGCGATTTCCAAGGATAAGAAGCGGGCCATCCTCGAGGCCACCTTGGAAATTCTCCGGGAGATGGGGCTTTCCGGGCTCAAAATGGAGGAGGTAGCCCGGAGAGCGGAGGTGGGGAAGGGCACCATCTACCTCTACTTCCGCGACAAGAAGGACCTGTTGCGCTCCTTGGTGGAGGAAAGGACCTGGGCCTTTTACCGGGAGGTGGAGGAGGTGGTGCGCCTGCGGGCGCCCTTTTTTGTGCGCCTGGAGGCCCTTTTGCGCAAGCGCCTGGCCTGGATAGAGGAGTGGCGGGGCCTTTGGGCCGCCGTGGCCCGGGAGGCCATGGAAGACCCCACCCCTTGGCTCAAGGGCCTGCACCAGCACTACCTGGACCTACTGGAAGAACTGGTGCGAAGCGGCCAGGCGGAAGGGGCCGTACGGCCCGAGCTTTCCCCTAAGGCCACCGCCGCCGTGCTGGCGGCTTTAGGGTGTACCCCCCAGCTAGAGGTAGAGGCCTACATGGAGCACCTCCTCTTGGTGCTCCGGAAAGGAGTCGCGCCGTGAAAGAGTTTCGTCCCGGCGACAAGGTGGTCCTACCCCCTTACGGGGTCGGTGTGGTGGCGGGCATAGCCCAGCGGAGCGTGAGCGGCGTAAGCCGGGCCTACTACCAGGTGGATTTCCCCGGCTCCCGCTCCAAGGCCTACGTGCCCGTGGAGGCTCCCCATAGCGTGGGGATGCGCAAGGCCTTAAGCCCGGAGGAGGTGCCCGTCATCCTGGACCTCTTGAAAAACGGGCGCATGCCCCTGCCCAAACAGTGGGCGGCGAGGCACCGGAAGACGAGCGAGATCCTGGCCGACGGGAACCCCTACCGCATCGCCCAGATGGCGGGGCAGCTCCGGGCCTGGGAGTTGGAGCGGGGCCTGGCCGACCTGGACCGCCAGGCCCTAAGGCGGGCCATCTACCTCTTGGCCGAAGAGGTTTCCCAGACCCTGGAAATCTCCGTGCAGGAGGCCAAGCGCCTCTTTGAGGAGGCCTGGGGCGAGGAGCTCAACTAAAGGAGTAGGCTCCAGGTCCTCTTCTCCATCTCCAGGATGCGGGCCAGGTAGGCCTGGAGGAGATGGGGGTCTAGCTCGGCCAACTGGCCCTGGGCGATGACCTCCAGGTCGTAGAGCACCGCCTGGAACTCCGGGGCCGACCAGTGTTCGGCGAGCTCCTGCCAGGGGCCTTCCCCTTCCACGTGGGCGTTCCAGGCCTCGAGGAAAAGGCGGTTCAGGAAGTAAAAGAGGACGAGGCGGTAAGGGTAGGCCAGGCCCCCCATCTCCCCCAGGAGGGCAGCGTACTCCTGGCGCACGGGGTGCACGGGCTCCTTGGGGTCCGCCCCTTGGGAAAGGAGCCAGTCCAGCTCCTCCACCGTGGCTAAGAGGGCCTGGACCAGGGGAAAGCGGTGGGCCTGGGGGGCCTCCGCCAAAAGCCCCACCTGGAAGCGGTAGAGGGCCTCCACGAAGGGATAGTCCTGCTTTAACCAAAAAAGAAAGCGCTCCTGGTCCCAGCGGATGGGCAGGGCCTTCAGCTCCGCCAAGGCCTCGCTATAGGGGGAAAGCGCCGTTTCCAGAGGGGACATGGGGACCTCCCAGAATACCCTTGCGGACAAAACCCCGGTGCCTTAGGGCCTTCACCACCGCCTCGGCGTGTTCCTCGCTTTCCGCCAGGCCAAAAAAGGCACTCCCCGAGCCCGTCATGAGGACCCCTTTGAGCCCCAAACCCCTGAGACGGGCCTTTACCTCCTTGAGCTCAGGGTAAAGGCGGAAGGCGGGGCCTTCTAGGCTATTCCAATAGGGGGGCTCCTCCCCCCGGGCGAGCGCCCCCAGGATTTCCTCCACGGGGAGCTCGGGGGCGAAGTCGTGGGGTTTCACCTCCCCGTACACCCGGGGGGTGGGAAGGCGCAGGCCCGGGGCAAACACCACCACGGGAAGGGGGGGAGGGCCAGGGGGCGAAGCCGCTCCCCAATCCCCCGGGCCTCCGCCCCCCCGCCCAGGAGGAAAAAGGGCACGTCCGCCCCCAAGGAAAGGGCCAGGGCGAAGAGGTCCACCTCCGCCGGATAGAGCTCCTTCAGGCCCAAAAGCACCTGGGCGGCGTCCGAGCTTCCCCCGCCCAGGCCCGCCCCCTCGGGCAAGGCCTTTTCCAGCACGATCCGCACTCCTCCCGGAAAGCCCGCCACCTCCAGGTACAAAGCCGCCGCCCGGTAGGCGAGGTTCCGCTTGCCGTAGCGGCCCCTGAACTCAATCCCCTCGGGGATGGGCTCCAGATAGAGGCGGTCCCCGAAGGTGAGGGCGGCGAAGAGGGTGTGGAGCTCGTGGTACCCATCGGGCCTTCGCCCCAAAAGGGAAAGCCCCAGGTTCACCTTGGCCACCGCTAGCCGTTCCATGCCCGCGCCAGGGCCTCCGCCAGGAGGAGGTCCTCCGGATAGGTGATCTTAAAGGCCGTGCGTTCCCCTTCCACCAAGGCCACGGGGTAGCCCAAGGCCCGCACCAGCTGGGCGTCGTCCGTGGCCAGAAGGCCCCGCTTCCTGGCGTAGGCGTGGGCCTCCCGCAAAAGGGCGGTGAAGAAGCCCTGGGGGGTCTGGACCAGGCGCAAGGCCTCCCGGGACACCACCTCCCCGTAGCCCTCCCCTTCCGGCCGGACCAGGGTGTCCGGCACGGGCAAGACGGGCACCGCCGCCCCCGTGGCCTGGGTAGCCTTTAGGACCCTCTCCAGAAGATCCTGGCTCACGAAGGGCCGGGCCACATCGTGCACCAGGACCAAGGGAAGGTTTGCCGCCTCCAGAAGCCGGGCCACGGAGGCCTGGCGGGTCTCCCCGCCCGGCAGAAACGTGGCCCTGAGGCCCTTGGGCGCCTCCACCCCGGGGGGCAAGGCCACCAGGACCTCCGCCGCCTGGGCGAAGGGGCCCAGGGCCCACTCCAAGAGGGTCTTCCCCCCCACCTTCAGGAAGGCCTTGGGCCCAAGACCCAGCCGCTCCCCCTTCCGGCGGCGGGGATGAGGACGGAAACCTCCACGTCCCCATGGTAGCATGGGCCGCATGAGCGCTTGGGAAGCCCTTCTCTTGGGGGTGGTGGAGGGGCTCACGGAGTTCTTGCCCATCTCTTCCACCGGCCACCTGACCCTGCTCTTCCACCTCCTGGGCCTACCGGTGGAAAGCGATCCCTTTTTGAAGACCTTCCTCATCGCCATCCAGCTTGGGGCCATCCTGGCCATCCTCCTCCTTTATGGGAGGCGCTTCCTGGTGGACCGGGCCCTTTGGCTCCGCATCGGGGTGGCCTTCCTGCCCACGGCGGCCATGGGCTTTCTCCTCTACCCCTTCATCAAGGGGGTCATCCTGGGACGGGACGACGTGGTGGTCTTCTTCCTCTTCTTCGTGGGCCTCGTCCTCCTCTTCGCCGACCGCCTGGCGGAAAGGGCCCGCTTCCGGGACGCCACCGAGCTTCCCCTTGGGCGGGTGGCCCTCATCGGCGTCTTCCAGGGCCTGGCCGCCCTCTTCCCCGGCACGAGCCGGAGCGGGGCCACCATTTTGGGAGGGCTCCTGTTGGGGCTATCCCGGAAGGGCGCGGCGGAGTTCAGCTTCCTCCTCGCCCTCCCCACCATGCTGGCGGCCGTGGGCTACGACCTCCTAAAAAGCGCCCAGGCGGTGCCCGAGGGGGGTATGGCCTTCTCCTCCTGGGCTTCCTCGCCGCCCTGGTCACCGCCCTTCTCACCGTGCGCTGGATGCTCGGCTTCGTGAAGCGCTACGGCTTCCGCCCCTTCGCCTACTACCGCATGGCCCTAGCCCTCCTTTACGCCTACTTCTTCCTACGCTAGGGCCAAGACCCGGTCCAAGGCCTCCAGGAAAGCCTGGTAAAGCTCCTTCCGGGCCCCCTCCCCCATGAGGCCGAGCCGCAGGACCTCTCCCCGGGTGGGGCCAATCCCCCGGCCACCGCCACCCCTTGGGCGTAAAGGGCCTTGACCAGGCGGTCCGCCTCCACCCCCTCGGGGGGCGGACCACCAAGACCGTGGGCAAGGGGCTTTCCTTGGGATAGGGGCTAAAGCCCCGGGCCTTTAGCTCCTCCAGAAGCCAGGCGTAGACCTCCCGCGCCCTCTTTTCCCTCGCCTCCACGCCCTCTTCCAAGGCCAGGTCCAGGGCCTCGAGGAGGGCGTAGTGCAGGAGGACCGGGGTGGTGTGGTGGTACCCCCCCCGCTCCCAGTGCTCCGCCACCCGGGCGAGGTCCAGGTACCATCCCCGTTTCCCGGAAAAGGCCTTCCTCGCCTCCGCCGAAACCGCCACCGGGGCCAGGCCCGGCGGGGCGGAGAGGCACTTCTGGCTCCCGGTGAAGGCGTAGTCCACCCCCATGGCCCGCATGGAGAAGGGGAGCATCCCCAAGGTGGTCACGGCGTCCAAGAAGAAAAGGGCCCCGGCCTCCTTGGCCAGGGCCCCGATGGCCTCCGCCGGGTTCAAAACCCCGGTGGAGGTTTCCCCGTGGACCAGGGCCACCATGCGGTAGCGGCGTTTTCTAAGGGCCTGGGCCACCCGCTCGGGGTCCACCGCCTCCCCCGGGGGGAATTCCAGGACCACGGGGTCCAGGCCGTGGAGGGCCGCCATCTCCGCCACCCGGGCGGAAAAGGCCCCGTTCACCAGGACGAGCACCGGGCCCCGGTCCAGGTTGGCCAGGCCCGCCTCCATGCCCAGGCTCCCCGAGCCGGCCAAAGCGGCCACCAGCGCCCCTTCCCCGGGGTCAAAGAGCCTCAAGAGCCGATCTTGGATGGCCCGGTTCACCGCCAAGACCTCGGGGTCCAGGTGCCCCCGCATGGGGCGCAAGAGGGCCTTTTGCACGCGTTCGGGAATGGGGGTGGGTCCGGGGGTCAGGAGCAACATGGGCTTCCTCCTAGATGAAGCGAGGCCCCCGCAGCCAAACCGGGGGGGCCCTTCCCGAAGGAAGGGGCCCCCTACCGGATAGCTCGCAGGAGCCTCATTGCCTGGCACTTTAGCAGAAGGGCGCCCTCCCTGTAAAGTGCTAAGTGGATGAAGGACTACTACGCCATCCTGGGGGTGGGCCGCGAGGCCACCCAGGAGGAAATTAAACGGGCCTACCGCAAGCTCGCCCTGCAGTACCACCCCGACCGCAACCCCGGGGACAAGGCGGCGGAGGAGCGCTTCAAGGAGATCAACGAGGCCTACGCTGTGCTCTCCGACCCGGAAAAGCGGGCCCAGTACGACCGGGGCCTCCTGGGGCAGCCGGAATACCGCGCCGAGGACCTCTTTGACCTCTTCGCCCAGGTCTTCGGCTTCCGCTCCCCCCGGGCCGCCCCCAGGGGGGAGGACCTGGAGGCGGAGGTGGAGGTGGAGCTCCAAGACCTCCTCCTGGGCAAGGAGGCGGAGGTGGTCTACGCCCGGCTCGTGCCCTGCGAGGCCTGCGGGGGCCAGGGGGGCAAGCGGGTAACCTGCCCCACCTGTGGGGGGCGCGGGGTGGTGGAAACCTTTCGCCAAGGCTTCTTTGGTGGCTTCGTCACCCGCACCACCTGTCCCCACTGCAAGGGCCAGGGCCACCTCCTGGCGGAGGCCTGCCCCACCTGCCACGGCCGGGGGCGCATCCCCCGGGAGGAAAGGATTACGGTGCGCATCCCCCCAGGGATGGACGAGGGCCACGTCCTCCGGGTACCAGGCTACGGCAACCTGGCCCCAGGGGGGCCCGGCGACCTCTACGTGCGCCTCCGGGTGCGCCCCCACCCCCACCTGGAGCGCCAAGGGGCGGACCTGGTCTTTCGCCTGCGCCTGGGCCTGGCCCAGGCCGCCCTGGGCACCCGGGTAGAGGTGCCGGGGCTTTCCGGCCCCATCCCCTTGGACATCCCCCCGGGCACGGGGCATGGGGAGGTGTTTGAGCTACCGGGTGAAGGCCTCCCCCACCCCGGGGGCCGGGGACGGGGGGCGCTAAGGGTGGTGGTGGAACTCGCCGTCCCCAAAAGGCTTTCCCCCAAGGCGCAAAAGCTCCTTAGGGCCTACGCCGAGGAGGTGGGGGAGGAGGTGGCCCCCGAGGGGTTTTGGGAACGGCTTAAGGGGTTCTTCCTCAAGTAGCCCGGTCTGTGGTAAAGTGAGGTATTCCGGGTCGCTTCAGGGTGGCCCCTTGGGTCTAAAGCAACCCCTAAGGCCCCGGATACGGGCCCGGCAAGGGCCCGGAAGCGAAGGAGCGGTATGCAGAAGGGTCGGGTCAAGTGGTTCAACGCGGAGAAGGGCTACGGCTTCATTGAGCGCGAGGGGGACACGGATGTGTTCGTCCACTTCAGCGCCATCAACGCCAAGGGGTTCCGCACCCTGAACGAGGGCGACATCGTCACCTTTGACGTGGAGCCGGGCAAGAACGGCAAGGGCCCCCAGGCGGTGAACGTCACCGTGGTGGAGCCGGCCCGCAGGTAAAAGGGCGGAGCGCCGCCCCGGGTTTCCCGGGGCGGTTTTCTTTCACCCGCTTCTTAGAAGGGGCAGGGTAACATGGGGGGGATGCGGACCCTAAGCCTCGCCTTCCGCCCGGCGGCCCCGGAGGACGCCCCTCTTCTCCACCGCGTCTATCGGCAAAGCCCCGGGTACTTCGCCTTGATCGGGATGGAGATGCCCACCCTCGAGGACGTGGCCCGCGACCTCGCCACCTTGGAAAAAGACCCCCGCCGCCGCGCCTTCCTGCTCTTCCAGGAGGCGGAGGCCGTGGGTTATGTGGACTACAAGCTCCACTACCCCGAGGCGGAGGACGCCACCTTGAGCCTCCTCCTCATCCGGGAAGACCGCCAGGGCCTTGGCCTGGGGCGGCGGGCCCTGGCCCACCTGGTGGACCACCTGGCCGGGGTGGCGCGGCTTTACGCCGTGGTCTACGGCAACAACGCCCGCGCCATCGCCTTCTTTAAGGCCCAGGGCTTCCGCCACGTGAAAGACGGGGGGCCGGCCCTAAGCTGGTACGTGCGCGAGCTTAAGGCCGGCCCCTAAGCAGGGTTTACTCTAGCCCCGCCAGCTTGCGGTTCTTCTCAATGTAGGACTTCCACTGCTCGGGAACGTCCTCCTCGGGGAAGATGGCGTTCACCGGGCAGGCGGGCACGCAAGCCCCGCAGTCAATGCACTCCTCGGGGTGGATGTAGAACTGGTCCCCCCCGTCGTAGATGCACTCCACGGGGCACACCTCCACGCAGGACTGGTCCTTGACTCCGATGCAGGGCTCACAGATCACGTGCGGCATCCTTCACCTCCCGAGCGACCGCTCCCCCCTATTTTAGGCCAGAAGCCTCCCTGTCAAGCCCCAAAGCCCATGTGGCGGAAGAAGGCCTCCCGGGGAATGGCCCCAAGGACCTCCTCCCCCCGGAAGACCAGCACCAAAGGCTGGCGGAGGAAAAGGGGAGCGAGCTCGCTCACGGCCACCTCCCCCTCCACGCCCGCCACCTCCTCCAAGGGCAGGATGTGGTCGGCAAGGCCCAGGACGCCCACGGGCCTCCCCTCCTGCACCAAAAGGGCCACCCCCCGGCCCTCGTAGGCCTCGAGGCCTTCCACCCGGGGCAGGGGCCTGGCCAGGCGGCGAGCGGGGGCGGGCCCCAAAAGCCCGGCGGTGAGCAGGGTGGTGCAGGGTACCCGCACCGCCTTCTTGGCCAGATACAGGGCGAAGGTAAAGGCGAGCACGAACCCAAGCCCCTCCAGAAGCCCGGCCAGGTTAAAGCTTCCCCACCCAAGCCGTCCCCCGCCCCCCAAAAGGACGTGGAGGAAGTAGGAAAGGAGAAGCCCCAACACCAAGGCCGCCAGGTAGGCGAAAAGCCCCGCCAGGCGTAGCTCTTTCACCGTGCGCATGGGTCTAGCTTACCAATTCCTCCTCCCGGTCCACGTCCACCCCCACCTCGGGGTAAGGGGTGACGAGGGCCCTCGCCTCCACCCCCAGGATCCGGCTCGCCCTGGCCTCCACCTCGGCCAGGGAAAGCCTCCCCCAAAGGAGCTTGAGGAGGATATCCAGGCCCACCAGCCGGGCCAGGGCCAAAGGCTTTTTGCGCAGGGCCACCACCCGTTTGGCCAAGGGCAGGGCCTGGAAGAAGAGGGCCTTGTCCAAAAGGAGGAGGTTCCCCCCGGTGAAGGTCCCCTCCTTGAGCCGGGCGTAGGTGCGCCTGGTCTTGGGGAAGCGGGCCTCCACCTCCTCCTTGGGCACGATGGGGTAGACCAAGGCCGCTTCCGGCGCCCTCTCCAGGACGAAGCGCACCGCCTCCGGCGTGAGGTGGGGGATGTCGGCGGTGGCCACCAGGACCCGGCCCTCCACATGGGCCAAGGCCGCCTCCAAGTTGGCGAGGAGGCTCCCTTGGTCCGGCAGGGTGAGGCGGGGAGGAGGGACAAGCCCAGGGTTTTCCCCCACGTAGAGGGCGGAGAGCCCCGCCTCGGCCAAGGCGGAAAGCACCCACGCCGCCAAGGGCCTTCCCCGGTAGGGCACCAGGGCCTTGCTCCGCACCCCGTACTTCCGGGCCCAAGCCTCCTCGCCGCCCCCTAGGACGATGGCCTCCATGCCCCCATGGTATAGGCTCAGGGCATGAAGCGCCTCCTTGCGCCTTTGGGGCTTCTTTGCACCTGGGGCCTCACCCTCTACGCCTACGCCCTGCTGCCGGAAAGGATCCCCGCCCACTTCAACGCCCAAGGGGAGGTGGACCGGTACGGGAGCCGCCTGGAAATCTTCCTCCTGCCCGTGATCCTCACCTTCCTCCTCTACCCCCTTCTCGCCTTGGCCCCCCGGCTAGACCCCAAGCTCAAGGGCCAGGCGCCTGCGGTCTGGCCCTGGCTTGTGGCCGGGGTGGTTTGGTCCTTCTTCCTCCTGCAAGGGGCCATCCTCTACGCCACCTGGCAAGCGGTGCAGGGAAATCCCTTTCCCGTGGGGAAGGCCATCCTGCTAGGGGTGGGCCTCGTCTTTCTGGCCTTTGGGTTCCTCCTCCCCAAGCTTCCCCCCAACTACCTAGCGGGGGTGCGCACCCCCTGGACCCTGGAAAACCCCCGGGTGTGGCGAAAGACCCATGGGCGGGCGGGCCTGGTCTTCACCCTCCTTGGCCTCCTCGCCTGGGCCGCCGCCTTCTTGGAAGGGTGGGGCATTGGGTTATGGCTTTTGGGGCTCCTTTTGGGTGCCCTCTACCTGGTGGCCTTCTCCTACCTGGCCTGGCGCAAGGAAAGCCCCGGCCCTTAAGGGCCGGGGCCAGGGCCTTCTAAAGCGGTCTAAGCTCCAGCCTTAGCACCTGCTGGCCGCTTAGGCGCACGGTCTGCACCAGGGTGCGGTAGCCCTTGGCCACCAGGGTGAGCTCGTAGTCCCCCGGCAACACCTCCAGGCGGAGGTAGCCACCCCGGGCGAGCCCCACCTCCTCGCCGTTCAGGAAGACCCGGGCCTCCACGTTAAGGTAAAGCTCCAAAACCGCCCGCACGGGCACGAGCTCCACGAAAAGCCGCAGGCTCTCCCCAGGGCGCACCTCCACCTGGGCCCGGTACTCGGCGTAGCCGGGGGCTGCCACCCGCACCTCGTGCAGGCCGGCCTCGAGGCTAAGCCGCACGGCACCCCGCCCCACCAGGCGGCCGTCCACGTAAACCTCGGCCCCCTGGGGCCGCACCTCCAGGGAGAGCTCCCCGGTACGGATGGGGGTAAGGGTGGCGGCAAGCCGCGTCTCCCGCCCCCTCTCCACCCGGACGCTGGCGGCGTAGGGCTCGTAGCCGGGAAGCCTAAGCTCCACCCGGTAGGTCCCCTCGTCCAAGGTGAGCCGCAAGGGGGTGCGTCCCCTAAGCTGCCCGTTCAGGTAGACCTCGGCCCCCGAGGGGCTGGACTCCAGGAGGAGGGTACCGGTGCGGATGGGGTTTAGGCGCACGTCCAAGCGGGTGGTCTCCCCCCGGCGCACCTCCACCCGGGTGCGGTGGGGTTCGTAGCCGGAAAGCCTAAGTTCCACCTCGTACCGCCCCTCGGGCAAGGCGAGGCTTAGGGGGGTGCGGCCCCGCAAGGCGCCATTGAGGTAGACCTCCGCCCCGCTGGGCGTGGAGGTTACCGCCAGGGTGCCCTGCCGGGGCTCGGGAACCAGCTGGGCAAAGACCTGTACCCTCTCCCCAGGCCTCGGGTTCACCGTCACCCGGTAGGGCTGGTAGCCGGAAAGCCTCACCTCCACCTCGTGCCGCCCCGGGTTCACGCCAAGGGAAAGGGGCGTGCGCCCTTGGAGGCGGCCATCCAGGTAGACCTCGGCCCCTTGGGGCCTCGAGTCCACCGCCAGGGTGGCGGTGGAAGGGGGCGTAGGGGTAACCCGGCCCACGTAGTAGCGGGCCACGTCCGTGACCCAGTCCCGGGCCGGAATGGGCTCAATCACGATGGAAAGCGCCCTGGCTAAGCCCTCTGTCCCTTCCACCCTCACCTGGTTCCGCTCCACGTCCAGAATCTCCTGGAGGGAAAGGGGCCTCCGGCTCGCCACCGCCAGGATGCGGTCTTCCCCTTCCGGACCCGTCACGGTGTAGCGGTAACGGGCCCCTTCCGGGGGAAAGCGCCGCGTCTCCCCTGCCCTCAGGAAGTTATCCCGCTCGTAGGCGTTGGGCAGGATGGGGTCTATCTTCCCGTCGGCGTTGATGTTGAAGAGGTAGACGTAGGCGTCCTGGTTGACGTTCACATAGATGTAGATGGGCTCGCCCACCTGGTAAAGGGCCGTGCCCCGCTTGCCGGGGTCCTTGTCCACCCAGACCTTGACCTGCAAGTCCGTGGGCACCGGGTTGATGAGGATGCCCTGGGGGCTTAGCTGCTGGGCCAAAGCCGCCCCCAATCCCAACACCGCCAAGAGGAGCTTCCGCATATCCCTCACCTCCAGCCCCAGGCTAAAGGGTTCCTGTGAAAATCCTGAGGGAAAGAGGCCAAAAGCCCTTAAGACTCGGCGTAGGCCCCAAGGGCGCGGAAGCGGCGGTAGCGGTCCTGGTAAAGGGCTTCTGGGCTAAGGGCTTTCAGCTCTTCCAAGGTCCGCAAAAGGGCTTCCTTCACGTTCTGGATGGCCCGGTCCGGGTCCTTGTGGGCCCCGCCCTCGGGCTCGGGGACAATAGCGTCCACTACCCCCAAGGCCAAGAGGTCTTGGGCCGTGAGCTTAAGGGCCTCCGCCGCCTTGGGGGCCTCCTTGGCGTCCCGCCAGAGGATGGCGGCGCAGGACTCGGGGCTAATCACCGAGTACCAGGCGTTTTCCAGGATCAGCACCCGGTTGGCCACCCCGATGGCCAAGGCCCCCCCGCTCCCCCCCTCCCCCAGGATCACGGCGATGGCGGGCACCCTTAGGCGTCCCATGCGCTGGATGCTCTGGGCGATGACCCAGGCCTGGCCCCGCTCCTCGGCGGAAACCCCAGGGTAGGCCCCTGGGGTGTCAATGAAGCTGATGAAGGGGTAGCCGAAGCGGTCCGCCAGGTCCATGAGGCGCATGGCCTTGCGGTAGCCCTCAGGGTGGGGCATGCCGAAATTGCGCTGGAGGTTCTCCTTGGTGTCCCGCCCCTTCTGGTGGCCCACCACCACCACCTTCTGCCCCTCCAGGTAGGCGAGCCCCCCCACGATGGCGGGGTCATCGGCGAAGGCCCGGTCCCCGTGGAGTTCCAGGAAGTCCTGGAAGGCCTTGGCCAACACGTCCAAGGTGGTGGGCCGCCCTGGGGCCCGGGCGAGCTGCACCCGCTGCCACGGGGTGAGGTTGCCGTAGATCTCCTGCTTAAGCCGCGCCAAGCGCTCCTCCAGAAGGCGGATCTCCGCCTCAAGGTCCACGCCCGTGGTGCGGGCGGTTTCCTTGAGTTCCTGGATGCGCTTTTCCAGTTCCAGGATGGGCTTTTCAAACTCCAGGGGCATAGGGGACTCCAGGGTGCAGGTGGCGCAGGGCCTGGACCAGCTCCGCCTTAAGCCGGCGGCGGTCCGTGACCCGGTCCACCATGCCGTGCTTCAGGAGGAACTCCGCGCGCTGGAAGCCCTCGGGGAGCTCCTGGCGGATGGTCTGGCGGATGACCCGGGGCCCGGCGAAGCCGATGAGGGCCCCGGGCTCGGCGAAGATGACGTCCGCCAAGGCGGCGAAGCTGGCCGTGACCCCGCCCGTGGTGGGGTCGGTGAGGACGGAAACGTAGGGCAGGCGTTTGGCCCACAGGAGGTCCAGGCTCATCACCGTCTTGGCCATCTGCATGAGGGAAAGGGCCGCCTCCTGCATCCTGGCCCCCCCCGAGGCGGCCACGATGACGAGGGCCCTCCCCTCCTCCGCCGCCCGCTCCACCCCCCGGGCGATCTCCTCCCCCACCACGCTCCCCATGGAGCCGCCGGCGAAGGCGTAGTCCATGACCAAAAGGACGCTCGGCACCCCCCCGATGGCGCAGGTGCCGCCTACGATGGCGTCCTTGCGCCCCGTCTCCTTCTGGTAGGTCTGGAGGCGCTCGGCGTAGGGCTTGGTGTCCACGAAGCCCAAGGGGTCCAAGGGGGCGAGGCGGGTGGTCTCCTGGAAGGTACCGGGATCGGCCAGCATGGCCACCCGCTCGGCGGCGGGCATGCGGTGGTGGTGGCCGCACTTGGGGCAGACGTAGAGGTTTTCCTTAAACTCCTTTTTGTAGAGCTGGGCCCCGCAGGCCTCGCACTTGGTCCAAAGCTCGGGGACGTCCCGGTTCTCCCCGCTCGGGCGCTTGCGGCGGAAAAGCCTCTCTAAGGCCACGCTACGCCTCCTTGGGGGCCTCGAGGGCCCGGCTTTCCCCAGCCAGGCTCTGGCCGATGAAGACCGCCCCCGCCTCCACGTCCAAGGCCTGGGCCCGCACGCTCCCCGTAAAGCGGGCCGTTTTGGAAAGGGCCACCTTTCCGGCCACGATGTCGGCCTTAACCTCCCCGTGGATCTGGACCGCCTGGGCCTCTATGCGCTCCCCCTCTATGCGGCCCGTGCGCCCCACCTCCAGTTCCCCTTCCACGTACACCGAGCCCCGGACCAGGCCGTCTATACGCACCTGGCCCTTGGCCTTGAGGTCGCCCAGGACCTCGGTTTCGGGGCCCAGGTAGGTGAGGGGGTTCTGCTTCCTTGCGAGCATCCGCCCCATTTTACCGGCCCACCCAAGCGGGGGAAAGGTAGGGCCTGGGGTCCACGGGAACGCCGTAGCGGTAGACGCCGTAGTGCAGGTGGGGCCCCGTGGAGCGGCCCGTGGAGCCCACGTAGCCCAAAACCTGCCCCCGTTCCACCCGTTCCCCAGGCCGCACCAGGACACGGGAGAGGTGGCCATAAAGGGTCTGGTAGCCCTGGGCGTGGTCCAGGAGGACGGCAAGGCCATAGGGCCCCATCCAGCCCACCCGGGCCACCACCCCGCCGCCCGGGGCGTAGACCGGCGCCCCGTAGGGAGCGGAAAAGTCCAACCCGTCGTGGAACTCCCAGCCGGGTCCAAAGGGGTTCTTGCGGGTGCCGAAGTAGGAGGTGATGCCCCCATAGCCCCGCAAGGGAAGCCCCCGGGGAAGGCTCGCCTCAATCTCCAAGGTGCGCTCCAAGGCTGGGACGATTTCCTGAAGTTGGTTCTGCAGGTCCAACACCGTGGCCCGCACCTCCGCCCACCCCGCCATGGCCCCCCCGCCCTTGCCCCCCTCCTGGTAGCGCACGGGAAGGGCATTGATGGGGGAAAGCCCGGCGCGGCGGCGAAGCTCATCTATGGCCTTTTTTAAGGCTGCCAGTTCCGCCTTGGTGCGCTCTGCCTCCTGGGAAAGCGCCCCGTTTTTGGCCTTTTCCGCCTCCAGGGCCAGGGAAAGCCTCCGGGCCTCCTGGGCCAGGGAGCGCATTCTGGCCTCCAAATCCCGGGCCTCCTTGGCTCGGTGCCAGAAATAAAGGTTGGCCCCGCTCCAAAGCACCAAAAAGGCCAAAAGGAGGAGGGCTACCCAGCCGGGAAGGCTCCAGGCATGGCTCCCCCCACCGCTTCGGGCGAGAAGGAGGGTGTAGCGCACGGGCCGCCTTTTCATCCCGCTAGAGTTTACCCTATCCCACCGCCTCCAAAACGAGGGGCAAGGGGCTTGCCGTTTCCCCCAAGACGAAGGCCTGCCGAAGGTGGTCCAAGGCCTCCTCCACCCCCTGTCCCCGGTGGTAGAGGAGGGCCAGGGCCTCCCCCTTGGCCACCCGGTCCCCAGGCTTTTTCAGGAGGTAAACCCCCACCCCGTGGTCAATGGCCTCGCCCTTCTTGCGCCGCCCACCCCCCAGGGCCAGTACCGCCAGGCCCACCCGGTAGGCGTCCACCTCCCGCACCACCCCGGCCTCCTGGCACAAAAGGGGTAGCTCCTCCCCAAGGGGCAGAAGGGAGAAGTCCTCCACCACCTTGGGGTCCCCCCCTTGGGCCTTGAGGAAGGCCGCGAACTTTTCCAAAGCGGCCCCGCTTTCCAGGGCCTTTCGGGCGAGGCTGGGGTCCAGGCCCTCGAGGCGCAAGGCCTCCTCCGCCAGGCGCAACGCCACCCCCACCAGGTCCTCGGGGCCTTCCCCCCGGAGGGCCAAAATGGCCTCCCGCACCTCTATGGCGTTCCCCACCGCCCGGCCCAAGGGAGCCTCCATGCTGGTGAGGAGGGCCTTCACCCGCCTGCCCGCCCCTTGGCCGATCTCCACCATGGTCCGGGCCAGGAGGCGGGCCTCCTCCAGGGTCTTCATGAAGGCCCCCTTGCCCACCTTCACGTCCAAAACGATGCTCCGCGCCCCAGCGGCCAGCTTTTTGCTCATGATGGAACTGGCGATGAGGGGAATGCTCTCCACGGTGGCGGTCACGTCGCGAAGGGCGTAAAGCTTCCCGTCCAGGGGGGCGAGGTCGGGGCTTTGGGCGGCGATGACAAGGCCCACCCGCCGGGCCCTTTCCAAAAACTCCGCCTCCGTCATCTCCCCCCGCCAGCCGGGCACGGACTCCAGCTTGTCAATGGTCCCCCCGGTGTGGGCCAGGCCCCGGCCGGACATCTTGGCGAAGGTGCAGCCGCTGGCGGCCAGGATAGGCCCCACCACCAGGCTCACCTTGTCCCCCACCCCCCCGAGGAGTGCTTGTCCACGGGGTGGGGCAGGCCCGAAAGGTCCAGGACCTTCCCGGAGTAGGCCATGGTTTCCGTGAGCCAAAGGGTTTCCTCCCGGTCCAGGCCCCGGAGGAAGGCGGCCATGAGCCAGGCGGCCACCTGGTAGTCGGGGACCTCGTCCTTCAGGTAGCCCAGGAGGAAGGCCTTGAGGTCTTCCTCCCGGTGCTTCCCTCCTTCCCGCTTCTCGCGGATGAAAAGCACGGGGTTCATGGGCCCATGCTACGCCAAAGCCAGGACCCCCCGGTACCGCTTCGGCCTGGCGGAGTACGAGGGCTCCCTCCAGGCCCTAGGAGGCGTGGAGCCCTTGGAAAGGGAGGCTTGCCGGAAGGCGCCCCCTAGGGCCAAAGCGCGCCGTAGCCGTGGCCCGGCTGGCACGGCGCTTCGCCGAAACCCCAGGCGGCCAGGCCCTAGGCCTTGCCCACGGAGCCGAAAAGCTCCATGCGGCTTTTCACCACCTCCTTCACCGCCTCCCGGGCCGGGCCCAGGTACTTCCTTGGGTCAAACTCCTTGGGGCTTTTCCCTAGGGTTTCCCGGATGAGGGCGGTGAAGGCCAGGCGCAGGTCGGTGTCGGTGTTGATCTTGGCCACGCCCAGGGCGATGGCCTTCCTGATGTCCTCGGGGTGGATGCCCGCCGCCTCCCCGATCTCCCCCCCGGCGGCGCGGAAACGCTCCACGAGCTCGGGCGGCACGGCGCTCGCCCCGTGGAGGACGAGGGGGGCGGGGACGAGCTTTGCGATGCGCTCCAGGCGGGGGTGGTCAATGAAGGGGCGGCCCTTCCCCTTGTAGGCCCCGTGGCTGGTGCCGATGGCCACCGCCAGGTAGTCGGCCCCGGTGCGCTCCATGAAGAGGCGGGCCTCCTCGGGGTTGGTGAGGAGGGCGTCCTTCTCGTCCACGGCCACGTGCTCCTCAATCCCCGCCAGGCGGCCCAGCTCCGCCTCCACCGTGACCCCCACGGCGTGGGCCGCCTCCACCACCCGCCTGGTCTCCCGGACGTTCGTCTCAAAGTCCTCGTGGGACTTGTCAATCATGACGCTGGTGAAGCCCTCCCGGAGGGCCTTGAGGACGCTCTCGTAGCTGGAGCCGTGGTCCAGGTGGATGGCCACGGGCACCCGCGCCTCCTTGGCCAGGGCCACCGCCATCTGGGTGAGGGCGCGGCCCCCGTACTTCATGGCCCCCTCGGAAAGGGCCAGGATCACCGGGCTCCTAAGCTCCTCGGCGGCCTCGAGGATGGCCTGGGTGAACTCCATGTTGTTGGTGTTGAAGGCCCCCACCCCGTAGCCCTCGGCCCGCGCCTTCTTGAGGATTTCCAGTCCCGTCACCAGCATAAACGCCTCCGCCCGGGATTATACCCCGGGCGTGGAAGCGTGGAAACCAGCCCTAGTAGGCCTGTCCCGTGGCCTTGGTGAGGAGGAGGCGGAACTCGTGGGGGCTGGTGGCGGCGGAGAGGGCGTCCTCCAGGGAGATGAGCCCCTGGGTGTAGAGCTCCACCAGGTGCTGGTCAAAGGTACGCATGCCGTGGATGCCCCCTTCCATCATGGCCTCCTTGATCTGGGGCGTCTTGTCCTCGTCCTTGATGAGCTCCCGCACGTAAGGGGTGGCGATGAGGATCTCGAGGGCCAGCACCCGCCCCTGCCCGTCCGCCCGGGGCAGGAGGCGCTGGGAGAGGATGCCCAGGAGGGACTCCGCCAGGAGGATGCGCACCTGCTGGTGCTCGTGCAAGGGAAAGAACTCAATGATGCGGTTGATGGTGCGCCAGGCGTCCAGGGTGTGGAGGGTGGAAAGGACCAGGTGCCCGGTCTGGGCGGCCATCAGGGCGGCCTCCACCGTCTCCTTGTCCCGCATCTCCCCGATGAGGATCACGTCGGGGTCCTGGCGCATGGCATACTTGACCCCGGAGTAGAAGCTATCCGTGTCCAGCCCCACCTCCCGCTGCACCACCAGGCTCTTCTTGTGCTTGTGCAAAAACTCTATGGGGTCCTCAATGGTGATGATGTTCTTGGCGTAGTGCAGGTTGATGTGGTCAATGAGGGCCGCTAAGGTGGTGCTCTTGCCGCTTCCCGTGGGCCCGGTAACCAGGATAAGGCCCCGCTCCTTGGCCGCCAGGTTTTCCAGAACCTCCCGGGGCAGGCCCAAGGCCTCAAAGCTGGGGATGACCTCCGCCACCACCCGCATCACCAGGCCAAAACTGCCCCGCTGCCTGAGGAGGTTACAGCGGAAGCGGGCCACCCCGGGGATGGTGTAGGCGAAGTCCATCTCCTTGCGGTACTCCAGCTCCTCCTGCTGCTCAGGGGTTAAGAGGGCCCGGACGATGGCCTCGGTGTCCTTAGGGGTAAGGGGCCGGTTGCCAAAGGGCCTAAGCTTCCCGTCCACCCGGACCACCGGAGGGGCCCCCGCCTGCAGGTGGATGTCCGAGGCCCGGGCCTGGACCATGGCCTTAAGCATCTCCAAGAGGCTTTGCTTCCCCTCGGAAAGGGCCTCGCTCATGGGTGGACCTCCAGGTTATCAATAAGCCGCACCTCGGGAAAACGCCCGGCCACGATGCCTCTAGCCCCCTTCACCCAGTCGGAAAGGGGAAGAAGGGTTTCGGGGTGCACCAGGGCCAGGTAGTCCTTCTTAAACTCGGGCACCTCCGCCAAAACCGCCTCTCCCGCCCTCAGGGCCTCGGCCACGCTTCCACCCCCCTGGGCCACCTCCCGCATGGCGGAAAGGGCCCTATAGAGCACGGTGGCCTTCTTGCGGGTCTCGGGGGAAAGGTACACGTTGCGGCTGGAGAGGGCCAAACCGTCCTCCTCCCGCACCGTGGGCACCCCCACCACCTCTATGGGAAAGCCCAAATCCCGCACCATCTTGCGGATCACGAGGAGTTGCTGGTAGTCCTTCTCGCCAAAATAAGCCCGCCCAGGTCCCACCAGGAGGAAGAGCCGGGCCACCACCGTGGCCACCCCTTGGAAGTGGCCGGGGCGCACCTCCCCCTCCCAAAGGGCGGTGAGGGGACCTTCCACCTGGAGCCGGGTGGAAAAGCCCTTAGGGTACATCTCCTCCACGCTGGGGGCGAAGAGGAGGTCGACCCCCGCTTCCCGCAAAAGGGCCTGGTCCCGCTCCAGGTCCCGGGGGTAGCGGTGGTAGTCCTCCCCGGGTCCAAACTGCAAGGGGTTCACAAAGATGGAGACCGCCACGAAGGGGTTTTCCGCCCGGGCCCTTTCCACCAAGGCCAGGTGGCCGGCGTGAAGGTAGCCCATGGTGGGCACGAAGCCCACCCCTTCCCGGGGCAAGGCCGTCCGGAGTTCCGCCACGGTGCGGACCACGTTCACGGGGGCTAGTATACTTGCCCCGTGGGGAAGAGGAAACGGGAGGAGAAGCTGAAGAAAAAGGCCCTAAAGGAGTGGGAGGCACGCCGGCCCAAGACCTTCCGCGAGGCCCTAAGGTATTTCCCCGGGGTGTTCCTGCGCACCACCTTGGTCATGGCGGGGGCGGTGAGCCTCATCCTGTTGGCGGCGGCCTTGGGGCTTAAGGTGGCGGAAAGCTTCTGGTTCCAGCTTCTCGTCTACCTGGGCTTTTACCTGGCCTTCCAGCGCTTCATCATGGGGCCCTTGGCCCCGCCCCGCATCAAGTAGTTAAAGCCTTTCGGCGTCGGCCCAGAAGCCCTCGAGGTCGTAGTACTCCCGGGCCTCGGGGGTCATGAGGTGGACCACCACCTCCCCGTAGTCCAGGACCACCCAGCGGGGGCTTTGCCCCTCCGTGGGCCTAGGGCGTAGACCCTCCTCCTCCAGCCTCTCCTGAACGTGCCGCTCCAGGGCCTGGAGGTGCGGGGTGCTGGTGGCGCTCGCCACCACGAAGTAGTCCAAGCTCTCGGAAATAGCCCTGAGGTCCAGGGCCACCACGTTCTCCGCCTTTTTTTCCCAAAGAAGGTCCTTAATGCGTCCGACCAGCTCTACCGCCTCCTTGGTCTTCACCATCTAACCTCATTGTAGCAAGTCCTTCCCCAACTCCACCACCACGCCCGAAAGGGGCCTATGGGGAGCGAGGAGGGGGAGGTGGAAAAGCTCGGCGTAGTAAGCCCCAGCCACGGGGTCTCGGGTGTAGACGGCGCTCCTCTCCACCTCCGCCTCCTCTAGGCCTGGCACCACCCCTTCCCTTTGCAAAAGGGCCTGCCCCCAGCGCAAAAGCGCCTCCTCTCCCCGCAACACCACCGGCACGTCCGGGGGGGCCAAGGGAGGGGTTTCCCCAAAGAAAGCGGCGAGGAAACGGGCCCGGGCCCCCTCGTCCACGTAGAGGAAGGTGCCGGGGCCCTCCCGGGTGGGCAGGGTGGCCAGGGAAACCTTAAGCCCCTGGACGGCGGGCAGGTGGCCTAGGACCTCCTCCAGGGTAAGGTCGGTGTCCAGCTGGGCCCAGGCCTCCCGCAGGGCCAAGGCTAAGGCGGGCCAGGTGCGGGGGTCTTGGGCTTTCCGCAAGACCTGGACCAACACCTCCTTGATGCGGTCCAGCCGGGCGTAGTCCCCCAGGGCATCGTGGCGGAAGCGCATGTACTTCACCGCCTCCTCCCCGTTTAGGTGGAGGCGGCCCGCGGGGAAGTCGATGAAGAGCTTGGCCGCCCGGTCGGTGTAGCGCATGGGCCTTTCCAAATAAACCTCCACCCCACCCACGGCGTCCACCACCCGGGCCACGCTCTCCAGGGTGAGGATGAGGTGCCTTTCCACCACCATCCCCGTGGCCTCGGCCACCGCCCGCTTCAAGAGCTCCGCCCCGCCCCGGCCGTAGGCGGCGTTCACCTTGCCCCCCACCAGGGGGCTATAGAGGTCCCGGGGGATGGCCACCCCCTTGGCCTCCTGGCCCCTTACGCGAACGTAGAAGAGGGTGTCCGTGCGGGAGCCGGGGCCGCAAGGGGTGTGGTAGCCGCAGTACTCTATGTCCCGGGCCGCCACCACCACCCCCATCTCCGGCAACGCCCCCACCCTTGTGGGGCGCACCGCCGCTTCCTCCTTGGGGCGGGGCAGGGAGAGTACCCCCCCAAGGGCGAAAAGCGCCAAGGCCAAGAGGAGGAAGGAAACCCTAGGGCGCATGCCGGAGGCTCTCGTACACCTCCAGGGTCCTGGGATGGACAGGAACGCCCTTGCCCTGGAGGTAGTCCACCTTGTTGACCACCGCCTTCCGGTAGGCCTCCCAAAGCCTCCCCGAAAGGGCGAGCTCCCGGATCTCCCCGTTCACCCCCCTCCCCGGCTCGGAAACGTCGGCCACGTAGAGGGCCATGCCCAGGGCGTTTTCGGGAGGTACCCCGTACACGTGCCCTTCTATGGCCTCCAGGACCTCGAGGTCCTCCACCCCCCACGCCTCCGCGAGCCTCCGTGCCGCCCGGCCGTGGAGGGCCAAGGGGTGGGCCTTTTCCACCTCGTTCTCCGGGGGGGCCAGGCGCACAAGCTCCTCCAAGGGAAGGTCCCGGGCGGCGTCGTGGAGAAGCCCCGCCAGGTAGGCCCGCTCGGGGTCTAAGCCGTTTCGCTCGGCGATGGCCCGGGCGAGCTCCGCCACCCGCAGGATGTGCGCCCACCGCTCGGGACGCACCAAGGGCTTTACCTTCTCCACCAGCTCAGCGGTAAAGGGCGTGCTTTTCAAGGTACACCTCCACGGCCCGGGGCACCCAGTAGCGCACGGAAAGCCCCTGGCGGATGCGCCGCCGGATCTCGGTGCTGGAGATGCCCACCTCCGGCACCCAAAGGGGCACCACGGGCACGGGCATGGCCTCCAAAGGATACCCCGGGCGGGCCACGGCCACCAGGGTGGCGAGCTCGTGGAGCCGGTGCCCTTCCTTCCAGGTGAGGACGTCCCGGTAAGCGTCAGCCCCGGTGATGAAGAAGAGCTCGTCCTCGGGGAAAAGCCTCCGGGCTTCCTCCAGGGTATCCACGGTGTAGCTGGGCCCAGGGCGGTCCAGCTCCAGCCTCGAGGCCCCAAACCTCCGGTCCTCCGCCGTGGCCAAGAGGACCATCTCGTACCGGGCCTCGGGAGGGGCCACGGGGGTCTTGTGGGGCGGGCGGGCGGCCACCACGAAGAGGACCTGGTCCAGGCCCAGGGCGCTCGCCGCCTCGCTGGCGGCGAGGAGGTGCCCCAGGTGGATGGGGTCAAAGGAGCCGCCGAACAGGCCGATCCGCACCCTAGCCCTCCGGGATGTACTCAAACTCCATTCCCCCAAGGCGGACCACGTCCCCCGCCCGCACCCCCTTGGCCCGGAGGGCCGCCTCCACCCCGTGGCGCTTGAAGACTTCCTGCAGATACCCCGCCGCCTCGGCCAGATCGCCTTTAATCCGCTTCAGGTAGCGCTCCACCTCGGGGGCCCGCACCTCGTAGACCCCCTCGGCCACGGGCACCACCTCCACCCCCGCCCGCACCTCCTGGCGGAAGGCGGGCTTGGGAAGCTCGGGGGCCGGGGTGGCCTGAACCAGGCCCCAAAGGGCTTCCTTTAGGGCGTCCAACCCCTCCCCGGTTAGGGCGCTCACCGGCAGGACGGGAAGGCCCTCGGGAAGGAGCTCCGCCACCTTGGCCTCCACCTCCTTGGGGGTAAGGAGGTCCACCTTGTTCAAGGCGATGAGGGCCGGGCGGAGGAGGAGGGCGGGGTCGTAGGCGCCGACCTCCTGGCGCAAGGTGGCGAGGGTCCGCCTGGGTTCCTCCGTGGCGTCCAAAACGTAAAGGAGGACCCGGGTGCGGCCGATGTGGCGCAGGAACTCCAGGCCCAAGCCCCGGCCTTGGCTCGCCCCCTCAATGATCCCGGGGATGTCCGCCAGGGTGAAGCGGGCCTCCTCGGAAAGCTCCACCACCCCCAGGTTGGGGCTTAGGGTGGTGAAGGGGTAAGGGGCGATCTTGGGGTGGGCGCGGGTGGTGGCCGCAAGGAGGCTGGACTTGCCGGCGTTGGGGTAGCCCACAAGGCCCACGTCGGCGATGAGCATGAGCTCAAGCCGGAGCCGGCGCTTTTCCCCCTCCTCCCCCGCCTCGGCGAAGCGGGGGGCCTGGCGGGTGGGGGTGACGAAGTGGACGTTCCCCCGCCCCCCTTCCCCGCCCCGGGCCACCAGGAGGACCTCCCCTTCCTGGGTTAGGTCGCCCAGAAGCTCCCCGGTGTCGGCGTCGTAGACCCGGGTCCCCCGGGGCACCTCAATGTAAAGGTCCCTGCCGGAGCGGCCGTGCTGGCCGCTTCCCTTGCCGTGCTCCCCGTCTTCGGCCTTGTAGGTGCGCTTGGGGAGCTCGGAAAGGGAGTCCACGCTCCCCCGGGCCCGCAGGTACACGCTCCCCCCCCGCCCCCCGTCCCCGCCGTCCGGCCCCCCCTTGGGCACGAACTTTTCCCGGCGGAAGGAAACGGCGCCGTCGCCGCCCCTGCCGGCGGCGACGGTGATGAGGAGAACGTCTTGGAACACCTTACGCCAAGGGGCGCACGTGCACGTACCGGCCTAGACGCCCCTTGTCCTGGAACTCCACCACCCCGTCCACCAGGGCGAAGAGGGTGAAGTCCCGGCCCATGCCCACGTTCTTTCCGGGCTTGAACTTGGTGCCCCGCTGGCGGACCAGGATGTGGCCCGCCCGCACCACCTGGCCGCCGTAGCGCTTCACGCCCAGGCGCTTGGCCTGGGAGTCGCGGCCGTTTTTGGTAGAACCTAGACCCTTTTTATGCGCCATGGCTCACCCCTGGATTTCCTTGATGAGGATCTCGGTGTAGGGCTGGCGGTGCCCCTTCTTGCGCCGGTACTGGACCTTGGCCTTGAACTTGGAGATGGTGATCTTCTTGCCCCGGCCGTGGGCCAGCACCTCGGCCACCACCTTGGCCCCTTCCACGAAGGGGGTCCCTACCCGCGTGCCCTCGCCCCCCAAGAGCAGGACGGGGAGCTCCACCTGGCTGCCGGGCTCGGCGGCCAGCTTCTCCACCCTGAGCTTAAGCCCGGGCTCCACCCGGTACTGCTTTCCACCCGTCTTGACGATGGCAAACATAGCCTTCCCCTTCCCGAAGCCCCAGAGGGCCTACCGGTCTTCCACTATACCCAAGCGGGAGGCTTCCCGCAAGCGGAAGCCCCCCTTGCGGGGGGCTTTCTGGTGGAGCCGAGGGGATTCGAACCCCTGACCTCCTCAATGCCATTGAGGCGCGCTCCCAACTGCGCCACGGCCCCAGGCAACGCCTATGGTACCGGGGGGAGGGCCAGTTGTCAACGGGGCCAGAGGCCAATCAAAAGGGCCAAGGCGGCGAAGACCACCCCTAGGACGACGGTGAGGCGGTAAAGCCCCCCGGTGACGCCGCGGGCGGAGAAAAGGTCGGTGGAGGCGCCCATGAGGTCCCCCGCCCCCTGCCTGGGCTCCTGCACCAGGACCAGGTAGACCAAAAGCCCGGCCACGCCGAGGTAAAGGAGGATGACTAGGGTGTAGAGGAAGTCCATACCCCTACCACTTTAGCGCCCTTGGGCGGGGGTGTCCACCCTGGCATGATGGGGGCATGGACCTGGCAGCGATCCACGCCGCCTTCCGCCGCATCGCCCCCTACACCCACCGCACCCCCCTTCTCACCTCGAGGCTCCTGGACGCCCTCCTGGGGAAGCGCCTCCTCCTCAAGGCCGAGCACCTGCAAAAGACGGGGAGCTTCAAGGCCCGGGGGGCCCTTTCCAAGGCCCTCACCCTGGAAAACCCCAAAGGCCTCCTGGCCCTTTCCAGCGGCAACCACGCCCAAGGGGTGGCCTACGCCGCCCGGGTCCTCGGGGTCAAGGCCCTCCTCGTCATGCCCGAGGACGCAAGCCCCTTCAAGAAGGCGGCAGCCCGGGCCTACGGGGCCGAGGTGGTGGACCGAGGCGTCACGGTGGAGAACCGGGAAGCGGTGGCCCAAGCCCTCCTCCAGGAAACGGGCTACGCCCTCGTCCACCCCTTTGACGACCCCCTGGTGGCGGCGGGGCAGGGCACGGTGGGCCTAGAGCTTTGGGCCCAAGCGGGGAAAAGGGGGGTTTTCCCCGAGGCGGTCCTGGCCCCCGTGGGCGGGGGTGGGCTCCTCGCCGGCATCGCCACCGCCATCAAGGCCCTCTCCCCCACCACCCGGGTCTATGGGGTGGAGCCCGTGGGAGCGGACGACGCCCGGCAAAGCCTCCTCAAGGGGGAGATCGTGCGTTTGGCCGAGCCTCCCAAGACCCGGGCGGACGGGGTGCGCACCCTAAGCCTGGGGCGCTTCACCTTCCCCATCCTGCGGGAAAAGGTGGACGGCATTTTCGCCGTGAGCGAGGAGGCGATCCTCGAGGCCGAACGCCTCCTCTTCACCCGCACGAAGCAGGTGGTGGAGCCCACGGGGGCCCTGCCCTTGGCGGCGGTGTTGGAACACGGGGCAAGCCTTCCCGAAACCCTGGCCCTGGTGCTTTCCGGGGGCAACCGGGACTTCTCTCCCTAGGAGGGAGGAGTAAGCTTACCCCGTGATTGTCAAGGAAGCGCTTCTTCCCATAGAAGAGGTGGCGGCCAAGCTCGGCCTAGGCCGCGAGCGGCTTTACCTCTACGGCCCCCACATGGCCAAGGTCCTGGGCGAGCCCCCTAAGGCCAAGGGGCGGCTCATCCTGGTCACCGCCATCACCCCCACCCCGGCGGGGGAGGGCAAGACCACCACGGCCATCGGCCTGGTGGACGCCCTGTGGCGGCTCGGCAAGCGGGCCGCCTTGGCCCTTCGGGAGCCCTCCTTGGGCCCGGTCTTCGGGGTGAAAGGCGGGGCCACGGGGGGCGGGAAGGCCCGCATTGAACCCCGGCACGAGATCAACCTGCACTTCACCGGGGACTTCCACGCCGTGACCTCGGCGGTGAACCTCCTCAACGCCCTCTTGGACAACCACCTGCACCAAGGGAACGAGCTCGGGATTGACCCGAGGCGCATTGAGCTCAAGCGGGCGATTGACATGAACGACCGGGCCCTGCGCCACATCGTCCTGGGCCTGGGGGGCAAGGCCCACGGGGTGCCCCGGGAAGGGGGGTTTGAGCTCACCGTGGCCAGCGAGGTCATGGCCCTCATGAGCCTGGCCCGGGACTTCAAAGACCTCAAGCGGCGGCTTGGGGAGATCCGCCTGGGCTTCACCCTGGAGGGCAAGCCGGTCTACGCCAAGGACCTGGGGGCGGTGGGGGCCATGGCCGCCCTCCTCCGCCAGGCCTTCCTGCCCAACCTGGTGCAGACAGCGGAGGGGAACCCCGCCTTCGTCCACATGGGGCCCTTTGGCAACATCGCCCACGGCACCAACTCCGTGCGGGCGAGCCTTTACGCCCTGGGCCTGGCGGACTACGTGGTCCAGGAGGCGGGCTTCGCCACGGACTTGGGCATGGAGAAGTTCATGAACGTGGTGGCCCGCACCGCAGGGCTCATCCCCGAGGCGGTGGTCCTGGTGGCCACCCTCCGGGCCCTGCGCTACCACGGGGGGCAGGACGCCTACGAGATGCCCGACCCGAAGGCGGTCAAGGAGGGCCTGGCCAACCTGGAAAAGCACGTGGAGAACGTGCGGCTTTTCGGCTACACCCCGGTGTTGGCCCTGAACCGCTTCCCCACGGACGCCGAGGAGGAGATCGCCCTGGTGCGGGACTTCGCCCAGGAGAGGGGCCTCCCCTTCGCCCTAAGCGAGGTGTACGCCAAGGGGGGCGAGGGGGGCTTGGCCCTAGCGGAAAAGGTGCTGGAAGCCCTCTCCCTTCCCCACGCCTACCGCCCCCTCTACCCCCTGGAAGCCCCCTTGGAGGAGAAGGTGGCCATCATCGCCAAGGAGGTGTACGGGGCCGAGGGGGTGGAGTGGAGCGAGGAGGCCAAGCGGGCCCTTAAAGCGGCCAAGAAGGAGGGGTGCGAGGCCTTGCCCGTGGTCATGGCCAAGGCGGCCACCTCCCTTTCCGATAACCCCAAGCTCCGGGGCCGGCCCAGAGGCTTCACCGTTCGGGTCACGGACCTAAGGTGCCGCTTTGGGGCGGGGTTTGTGGTGGTCTACATGGGGGGGATTGAGACCCTGCCCGGCCTCCCCAAGGTGCCCCAGGCCCTCCGCATTGACGTGGACGAGGAAGGGAATATCCGGGGGATGGACTACTAGATGCCGTGCCCGTCTGGCCGGCTTTTCTCCACGGGGAGGCCCGTGGCCCCGTGGAAGGCCTCCACCTCCTCCAGGAAGCGGCGGAAGAGGTAGAGGGCGTCGTGGGGGCCTGGGGCCGCCTCGGGGTGGTACTGCACGGAGAAGACGGGGTAACGGGCGTGGGCCATGCCCTCGAGGGTGCCGTCGTTGAGGTTGATGTGGGTGGGGCGGAACTCCTTGAGGGAGTCTATGTCCACGGCGTAACCGTGGTTCTGGCTGGTGATCTCCACCTTGCCCGTGAGGAGGTTCTTCACCGGGTGGTTGGCCCCCCGGTGGCCGAACTTCATCTTGTAGGTGCGCCCCCCCGCCGCCAGGGCCAGAAGCTGGTGCCCCAGGCAGATGCCGAAGGTGGGTAAAAGCCCCATGAGCTTCCAGATGGTCTCGTGGGCGTAGCGGGGCATGGAGGGGTCGCCGGGGCCGTTGCTGATGAGGAGGCCGTGGGGCTCCAGGGCCATGATCTGGCTCGCTGGGGTCTTGCCCGGGACCACGAGGATCTCAAAACCCAAGGCCGCCAGGTTCTCCACGATGGCGTGCTTGATGCCGAAGTCCATGACCACGATGCGCCGCCCGGACTTCAGGGTGGGCCAGGCGTAGGGCAGGGGCGTGGAGACCTCAGGGGTCATATCCCGCCCGTCAATGTCCGTCCAGGCCTTGGCCTCTTGGCGCAACGCCTCCAGCTCTTCCTCCGTGAAGGCGTGGTCGGGGCTACCGTAGAGGCTTGCGTGGGCGATGACCCCCTTCAAGACCCCCCCTTCCCGGATCTTGCGCACCAGGGCCCGGGTGTCTATGCCCTCAATCCCCACTACCCCGTAGAACTCCATGAACTCCCCGATGGTCTGCTGGGCCCGGGGGTTGGAGGCCACGCGGCTGAACTCCTTGGCCACGAAGCCCCGCACCCAGGGGCGGTTGGACTGCATATCGTAAACGTTCACCCCGTAGTTGCCCTGATGGGGGTAGGTCATGACCACGATCTGCCCGTGGTAGCTTGGGTCGGTCATGATCTCCTGGTAGCCGGTCTGGGCGGTGTTGAAGACCACCTCCCCCACCGTCTTCCCCCGGGCGCCGAAGGCGTAGCCGCGGTAGACGGTGCCGTCTTCCAGGACCAAAACGGCGCGCTCCTTCACTCCCGCCATTCCCCCTCCATCCCCGCCATTCTAGCTCCCAAAGGCCCCTGGGGAAAGGTGCTTGATGACGGCGATCTCCCGGCAGTTCTCGTAAAAGGGGCAGGCGTTGCACTCGCTCCACACCTTGGGGGGAAGGGCCTCCCGGCTCGTCACCTGGTAGCCCAGGTTGCGGAAGAAGTTCACCTGGAGCGTCCAGGCGAAGACCCGGGGAAGCCCGAGGTCGCGGGCCTCCCGCTCCGCCCCGAGGACCAGCCAGCGCCCAAGGCCCTGTCCCTGCCGCGCCGGGTGGACGGCGAGGCCCCGGATCTCCGCCAGGTCCCGCCAGAGGACGTGGAGGGCCACGGTGCCCACGATGTGGCCGTCCTCGTCCTCCAGGACCTGGAAGTCGCGGATGTTCTCGTAGAGATGGCTGTGGCTCCGTACGAGCATCAAGCCCTTCTCCGCCCAGTAGCGGATGAGCCAGTAGATGGCGTCCACGTCGCTTAGACGGGCCTTCCTCAGCTCCACGCCCGCCTGGGGGCGCACCTCGGGGAGCGCCGCCGTGGGAAGCTCCAGCTCAAGCAAGGCCCACCTCCTCCTTGGCCTCCAACACCCTCGCCCGCACCGCCTCCGGGGCCGTGCCCCCGTAGGACCGGCGGCGGTGGATGGCGGTTTCCAGGCGCAAAAGGCTTAGGGCGTCCTCGGCGAAGAGGGGGTGGGCTTCCCGTAGTTCTTCCAAGGTAAGGTCCTTGAGGACCCTCCCCTCCTCCACAAGCCGCCGCACCAGCCGGCCCACCACGTGGTGGGCCTCCCGGAAGGGCAGGCCCTTTTCCGCCAGGTAGTCGGCGAGCTCCGTGGCCAGGGAAAACCCCTCTTCCGCCGCCCGCCACATCCTCTCCCGGCGCCACTTCAGGCCCGGCAGAAGGGCGGCGAGGAGCTTGAGGCTATCCCGATAGGTAGCGAGGGCGTCCAGAAGGGGCTCCTTGTCCTCCTGAAGGTCCTTGTTGTAGGCGAGGGGCAGGCCCTTCACCACGGTGGAAAGCCCCACCAAGGCCCCCAGCACCCTCCCCGCCTTGGCCCGGATGAGCTCCAGGATGTCCGGGTTCTTCTTCTGGGGCATGATGGAGGACCCCGTGGCGAAGGCATCGGGGACCTCCACGAAACCGAACTCCTCGGTGCTATAGAGGATGAGTTCCTCCGCCAAGCGGGAAAGGTGGAGCATGCCGATATTCAGGGCGGAAAGGACCTCCAGGGCGAAGTCCCGGCTCCCTACGGCGTCCAGGGAGTTGCGCATGGGGCGGTCAAAGCCGAGTTCCTGGGCCGTGAAGTGGCGGTCTATGGGAAAGCCCGTGCCCGCTAGGGCGGCGGCCCCCAAGGGGCTTTCGTTGAGGCGGGCGCGGGCGTCCCTAAGCCGGCCCGCATCCCGGGTGAGCATCTCGTAGTAGGCCAGGAACCAGTGGGAAAGGAGGATGGGCTGGGCCCGTTGCAGGTGGGTGTAGCCGGGGAGGACGAAGGGGGGCTCTAGGTGCTTCTCCGCCTCCCGCACGAGAACCCGGCGCACCTCCAAAAGGAGCGCCAAAAGCTCGTCTATGGCTGCCCGCAGGAAAAGCCTAAGGTCCGTGGCCACCTGGTCGTTGCGGCTCCGGGCGGTGTGGAGTTTGCCCCCTGGGGGGCCGATGAGCTCCATGAGGCGGGCCTCGAGGTTCATGTGCACGTCCTCCAGGTCCTCCCGCCAGGGAAAGGTGCCCACCTCAATCTCCTCCTCTATCTGGTCCAACCCCTCGAGGATGGCCTTTAGCTCCTCCTCCGAAAGGAGGCCCACCGCCTGGAGCATGCGGGCGTGGACCCGGTTCTGCCAAAGGTCCTCCCGCCAAAGGGCCCGGTCAAAGGCAAGGGAGGCGTTGAAGCGGGCGGCGAGGGCGTCCGGGCCCTCCTGGAAGCGGCCTCCCCAGGTCCTATGCGCCACGCCGCCCCTCCGCCATGGCCCGCACCCTTAGGCGCAGGGCGTTGATCTTGATGAAGCCCTCGGCATCCTTCTGGTCGTAGCCCCCCAGCTCGTCAAAGGACACCAGGTCCTTCTGGTAGAGGCTTTTCTCCGCCTTCCGCCCCACCACGTAAACGTTGCCCTTGTAGAGCTTGAGCCGGGCCACCCCGGTGACGCTTTTCGCCACGTGGTCAAAGTAGGCCTGGAGGGCCTCCCGCTCCGGGGCGTACCAGAAACCGTAGTAGACGAGCTCGGCGTACTTGGGGGAGAGCATGTCCCGCTGGTGCAGGACCTCCCGGTCCAGAGTGAGGCTTTCCACCGCCCGCCGGGCGTGGTAGAGGAGGGTGCCCCCCGGGGTCTCGTAAACCCCCCGGGACTTCATGCCTACGAAGCGGTTCTCCACCAGGTCCACCCGGCCCACCCCGTGCCGCCCCCCGATCTCGTTGAGCCTTTGCAGGAGGGCCGCCGGGGAAAGGCGCTCCCCGTTTACCGCCACGGGGTCCCCCTCAAAAAATTCCACCTCCACGTACTCGGGGGTGTCGGGGGCCTCCTCGGGGTCCACGGTCATGCGGAACATGCCCTTGGGGGGCTCGGCCCAGGGGTCCTCGAGGACCCCCCCTTCGTAGGAAATATGCAGGAGGTTGGCGTCCATGGAATAGGGCTTCTCCTGGGTCACGGGCACGGGGATGCCGTGGGCCTCGGCGTAGGCGATCATCTCCTGCCGCCCCTTAAAGCGCCATTCCCGCCAAGGGGCGATGACCCGAATGTCCGGCTTCAGGGCATAGGCAGTGAGCTCAAAGCGCACCTGGTCGTTGCCCTTCCCCGTGGCCCCGTGGGCGACGGCCTCCGCCCCCTCCTCCTCGGCGATCTTCACCAGGTACTTGGCGATGAGGGGCCGGGCGATGGAGGTGCCCAGGAGGTAGTACCCCTCGTACAGGGGAGCGGCGCGGAACATGGGGAAGACGAAGTCCCGCACGAACTCCTCCTTGAGGTCCAGGGCGATGGCCTTGGAGGCCCCGGTCCTTAGGGCTTTCTCCCTCGCCTCCTCCACCTCCTCCCCCTGGCCGATGTCCGCCGTGAAGGCGATGACCTCGGCGTTATAGGTCTCCTTCAGCCACTTGAGGATGATGCTGGTGTCCAACCCGCCGGAGTATGCCAAGACGATCTTCATGCCAGCTCCCAGTCTACCCCCGGGTGGGGGTGTGCATAAGTATACAAAACCGGGGCGCTACCGCGCCCCGATGGCTTGCAACCTAGGCTATAAGTGAATGGGCTTCTCCCACGCCGCCAAGGCGGCTTCCTTGAGGACCTCCGAAAGGGAAGGGTGGGCGTGGGGGGCGCGGCCTAGGTCCTCGGCGCTCGCCTTGAAGAAGATGGCCAAGGCGGCCTCGGCCAGGACGTCCCCCACCCGTGCCCCGATGCCGTGAACCCCCAGGATGCGGTCGGTCTTGGCGTGGGCCAGGACCTTGATGAAGCCCTCCGTCTCCCCCATGGCCCGGGCGCGGCCCGAGGCAGAGTAGGGGAACTTCCCCACCTTGTAGGGGATGCCCTTCTCCTTTAGCTCCTCCTCCGTGTAGCCCACGCCCGCCACCTCGGGGTGGGTGTAGACCACGCTGGGGATGGCCTGGTAGTCCACGTGGCCGAAGCCCTTGGCCATGTGCTCCACGGCGGCGATGCCCTCCTCGCTTGCCTTGTGGGCCAGCATGGGGCCCCGGACCACGTCCCCGATGGCGTAGATGTGGGGGATGCGGGTCCTCAGGTGCTCGTCCACGGGGATCCGGCCCCGCTCGTCCGTGGAGAGGCCGGCGTTCTCCAGGCCGAGCCCCTCGGTGTAGGGCCTGCGGCCCACGGCCAAAAGGACCCGGTCGGCCTCGAGGACCTCCCCCCCCTCCAGCTCCACCCGCGCCCCCTTGGCCCCGGGGACCACGGCGGTGACCCGCACCCCGGTCCGGATGGTAAGGCCCTCCTTCTTAAAGACCCTCTCCGCCGCCCGGGAAAGCTCGGCGTCCATGGTGGGGAGGATGCGGTCCATGTACTCCAGGATGGTGACCTCCGCCCCCAGGCGGTGCCAAACCACCCCAAGCTCCAGGCCGATGACCCCGCCCCCCACCACGATGAGGCGGCCCGGCACCTCGGGGAAGGAAAGGGCCTCGGTGGAGGTCACCACCCTCTCGTAGTCCACCTGGGCCCAAGGGGGGATGAGGGGGGCGGAGCCGGTGGCGATGAGGATGTAGCGGGCGGTTAGCTCCTCCCCCGTTTCCTCCACCAAGACCTTGCGGTCCGAAAGGAAGCGGGCCGTGCCCTGGTGGCGGGCGACGCCGTTTTTCTTGAAGAGGAACTCAATCCCCTGGGTGTTGGCCTGGACCACCTTGTCCTTGTGGGCGAGGAGGGCGGGGAGGTCTAGGCCCAAGCCCTCCACCTTGGCTCCCAGAAGGCCCTTCTTCACCTCGTAGATGCGCTCGGTGGTCTCCAGGAGGGCCTTGGAGGGGATGCACCCCACCCTAAGGCAGGTCCCCCCCAGGGCCTTCTCCTTCTCCACCACCCCCACCTTCATGCCCAGCTGGGCCGCCCGGATGGCGGCCACATACCCGCCCGGGCCCGCGCCGATAACCAGGAGGTCGTACACCTCACACCTCCAGTAGGAGCCGCACCGGGTTCTCAATGAGCTCCTTCACCCGCCGGAGGAAGGTCACCGCCTCCCGCCCGTCCACGATGCGGTGGTCGTAGGAGAGGGCCAGGTACATCATGGGCCGGACCACCACCTGGCCCTCCCGGGCCACGGGCCTCTCCTGGATGGCGTGCATGCCCAGGATGCCCACCTGGGGTGGGTTGAGGAGGGGGGTGGAGTTGAGGGAACCGTAGATGCCCCCGTTGGTGATGGTGAAGGTGCCCCCCATGAGCTCCTCGGGCTTGAGCTTCTTGGTGCGGGCCCTTTCGGCGAAGTCGGCGATCTGCCGCTCAATCTCGGCGAAGGAGAGGCGGTCGGCGTCCCGGATCACGGGCACCACCAGCCCCTCGCCCCCGCCCACGGCGATGCCGATGTCGTAGTAGCGGTGGTAGACGATGGTGTTGTCGCGGATCTCGGCGTTGAGCTCGGGGATCTCCTTGAGGGCCTGGACCACGGCCTTAACGAAGAAGCTCATGAAGCCGAGCTTCACCCCGTGCTTCTTCTGGAAGGCCTCCCCCAGCTCCTTGCGCAGGGCGATGACGGCGGACATGTCCGCCTCGTTGAAGGTGGTGAGCATGGCCGTGGTCTGCCGCGCCAAAAGGAGGCGCTCGGCGATGCGGCGGCGCAAGGGGGTCATGGGCACCGCCTCGCTCACCCGCCAGGGCTTGTCCGAGGGGGCCTGAAGGGGGGTAGGGGCAGGGCGGGTTTCGGGGACGGGGCGGGCGGGCTCGGGGGCGGGCTTCGCTTGGGCCACCTCCAGGTAACGCTCCACGTCTTCCTTCAGGATGCGCCCCCCTAGGCCCGTGCCCTCCACCGCCTCCGGGGAAACCCCCTTCTCCCTTAGGAGGCGCTCGGCGGCGGGCATGGCCAAGGGGGTTTCCCGCACCGCCTCGGCCTGGGGCGCTTCCGCCTTGGGGGCTTCCGCCCCCACACCCCTTTCCAGGAGGGCGATGGCCTCGCCCACCCGCGCCGTCTCCCCGGTCTTCCTGAGGATTTGCCTTAGGGTGCCGGCGAAGGGGGCAGGGAGTTCCAGGGTGGCCTTGTCGGTGATGAGTTCCACCAAAGGCTCGTCCTGGGCGAAGCTCTCCCCTTCCCGCTTAAGCCAAGCGCCGATTTCCACTTCCACGATGCTTTCGCCCACGGAGGGCACCTTGAGCTCTTCCACCTTTTACCTCCTCACTTGAAGGCTTCTTCCAAAAGGGCTTCCTGCTCTAGCCGGTGGACCTTGGAGGAGCCCACGGCGGGGCTTGGGGACTCGGGCCGGGCCACCACGCTCAAGGGGTGGCCGAAGATCTCCCCGCAGAAGCGGGCGGAGAGGTACCACCAGGCCCCTTGGTTGATGGGTTCCTCCTGCACGTAGACCACGGGGACCTTCTTGGGGTAGGGAGAAAGGGCCTCCTGAAGCTCCGCCTCGGGGAAGGGGTAGAGGAGTTCTAGGCGCAGGATGGCCACGTCCTCCGCCCCAAGCTCCCGCCTCTTGGCGAGAAGCTCGTAGTAGACCTTGCCCGAGGTGAGGAGAACCTTCCTCGCCCCCTTGACCCTTTCGGGGATCACCTTCTGGAAGCGGCCCTGGGCGAGCTCCTCGAGGCCCGAGACCACCTCGGGGTGGCGGAGGAGGCTTTTGGGGGTCATGACCACCAGGGGCTTGCGGATGGACCTTTTCACCTGGCGGCGGAGGAGGTGGAAGAACTGGGCGGGGGTGGTGGGGTAGGCCACCTGGAGGTTGTCCTTGGCCCCCAGTTGCAAGAAGCGCTCCAGCCGGGCCGAGGAGTGCTCGGGGCCTTGGCCCTCCAGGCCGTGGGGCAGGAGGAGCACGAGGCCGGAAAGCCGGCCCCACTTGGCCTCGGCGCTGGCCAGGAACTGGTCTATGTAGACCTGGGCCACGTTGGCGAAGTCCCCGAACTGGGCTTCCCAGAGGATGAGGCCCTCCGGGTAGTCCAGGCTGTACCCGTACTCAAACCCCAGGACCCCGGCCTCGGAAAGGGGGGAGTTGTGGATCTCCACGGGGGCCTGCCCCTCCGCCAGGTGCGCTAAGGGAATGTACTTTTCCCCCGTGCGGTAATCGTACAGGGCGGCGTGGCGCTGGGTGAAGGTGCCCCTTAGGGCGTCCTGGCCCGTGAGGCGCACCCGGTGGCCCTCCGCCGCCAGGGTGGCGAAGGCCAGGGCCTCGGCGGTGGCCCAGTCCAGGGGCCGCTTTTCCTCGACCATCTCCAGGCGGGCCTCGAGGAAACGCTTCAGCTTAGGATGGACCTGGAAGCCCTCGGGCACGGTGGCGAGCCGCACCAAAAGGTTGCGCAGGACCTCCTTCGGCACCCCGGTCTCCACCTCGGGCACCAGGTGGTCAGGCCCCCCCACGTACCCCTGCCAAAGGCCCGAAAGCCCGTGGGGCACCACGGGGCCGGGCTCGGCCTTGACCCGGGCGAACTCGCTCTCCAGCCGCTCCAGGTAGGCCCCCTCCAGGGCCTTAAGCTCCTCCTCCCGCACCACCCCCTCGGCCTGGAGCCTTTCGGCGTAGGCCTTCCAAGGCTCCGGCTTCTTGGCGATGAGGGCGTACATGGTGGGCTGGGTGAAGGTGGGCTCGTCCGTCTCGTTGTGCCCCCGGCGGCGGTAGCCCACCAGGTCCAGAACCACGTCCTTGCCGAAGCGGCTCCGGTACTCCAAGGCCAGGCGTAGGGCGAACCAGAGGGCATCCACCGCCTCGGCGTTCACGTGGAAGATGGGGGCCCCCACCATCTTGGCGATGTCCGTGGGGTAGCGGCAGGAGGTGTACTCCGAGGGGAGGGTGGTGAAGCCCAGCTGGTTGTTGGCCACCACGTGCAGGGTCCCCCCCACCCGGTAGCCGGGAAGCTGGGAGAGGTTTAGGGTTTCCTGCACGATGCCCTCGCCGATGAAGGCGGAGTCCCCGTGGACCAAAATGGCAAGGCCCCGCCGCCTCTCCCGGTCCCCGAAGCGGTCCTGCTTGGCCCGAAGCCGCCCTAGGGTCACGGGGTTCACGAACTCCAGGTGGCTTGGGTTGAAGTTCAGGGAAACGTGGACCTTGCCGTAAGGGGTTTCCTGGTCGCTGGAAAAGCCCAGGTGGTACTTCACGTCCCCGGCGTAGCCCTCGGGGAAAATCTCCTCAAACTCGCGGAAGATGCGCTCAAAGGGCTTCCCCGCCACGTGGGCCAGGACGTTGAGCCGGCCCCGGTGGGCCATGCCCAGGACCACCTCCTTAACCCCGTGCCGGGCCGCCTCCACCACCGCCTCCTTGAGGAGGGGGATGAGGCTTTCCAGGCCCTCGGCGCTGAAGGTCTTGGCCCCGAGGTACTTCCGCTGCAGGAAGGCCTCAAAGAGGCTCGCCTGCATCAGGGCTTCCAACATGCGGCGGCGCACCTCCTGGGGAGGCCTTTCCCAAGGGGCCTCTATGCGGGCGAGGAGCCACTCCCTCTCCTCGGGCTCCACGTGGGCCACCTCAAAGCCGATGGGGCCGAGGTAGGTGGCCTGAAGGCGCTCCAGGAGAGCCCCCAGGGTGGGGGCGCCGAAGAAGGGGGGAAGGGGCCGAGGAAGGTCCTGGGAGGAAAGGCCGTGGGCCTCGAGGGTGAGGGCCTTCGGCCTCGGCCTTTCCTGGCCCAAGGGGTCTATCTGGGCCGCCAGGTGCCCGAGCTCCCGGTAGGCCTGGACCAGGCGCTCCACCTTGAGGAGGAAGCCTAGGTCCACGGCCTCGGCCACGGAGACACTCGGGGCGGGGCGTTCTCGTCGGCCATCCTCCAGGGTAAGGGCGGAGAAGTAGCGCCGCCACTCCTCGGGCAGGGAAAAGGGGTCCTCCAGGTACGCCCGGTAGAGGGCCTCCAGGTAGCCTTGGCTTTCCAGCGTGAGCTCCATCCTGCCTCCTAAGGGGGTTGTATACCCCCTATCTACGCTACACCAAAAAGCGGTGTAGGTGCCCCCACCCTTTACAATGGGGCCATGGTCCTGAAGGAAAAGCGCGAAGGCGTCCTCCTCCTCACCCTAAACCGGCCAGAAAAGCTCAACGCCCTCACGGGCGCCCTCCTAGAGGAGCTCTACCAGGCCTTGGCCGAGGCCAACCAGGACCCCGGGGTGCGGGCCGTCCTCCTCACGGGGGCGGGGCGGGCCTTCTCCGCCGGGCAGGACCTCACGGAGTTTGGCGAGGAAAAGCCTGACTACGAGGCCCACCTCCGCCGCTACAACAAGGTGGTAGCGGCCATGAGCGGGCTGGAAAAGCCCCTGGTGGTGGCGGTGAACGGGCCGGCGGCGGGGGCGGGCATGAGCCTCGCCCTCTGGGGGGATGTGCGCCTCGCCGCCCCTGGGGCCACCTTCACCACCGCCTTCGTGCGCATCGGATTGGTGCCGGACTCGGGGATGAGCTTCCTCCTACCCCGTTTGGTGGGGCTTGCCAAGGCGCAGGAACTCCTCCTCCTCTCCCCCCGCCTCTCCGCGGAGGAGGCCCTGGCCCTGGGCCTGGTGCACAAGGTGGTGCCGGCGGAAAGGCTTATGGAGGAGGCTTTGGCCCTGGCCCAAACCCTCGCCCAAGGCCCCACCCGGGCCTATGTCCTCACGCGGAAGCTCCTTTTGGAAACCTACCGGCTTTCCCTGGAGGAGGCCTTGGGCCTCGAGGCCATCCTCCAGGGCGAGGCGGGCCGCACCCTGGACCACGAGGAGGGGGTGCGGGCCTTCCGGGAAAAGCGCCCGCCCCGCTTCCAGGGCCGATGATCCGCTACCTCAAAGGCCTCGTCCTGAAGAAGGAGGAAGGGGGCTTCCTCCTCCTGGTGGGCGGGGTGGGGTTTTTCCTCCAGGCCCCGGGCCCCTTCCTGGCAAGCCTCAAGGAGGGCCAGGAGGTGGCGGTCCATACCCACCTGCAGCTCAAGGAGGAGGGGCTTGCCCTTTACGCCTTCCCCGACGAGGAAAGCCTCGCGCTCTTTGAACTCCTCCTCTCCGTAAGCGGGGTGGGGCCCAAGGTGGCCCTCTCCCTCCTCTCCGCCCTCACCCCCAAGCTCCTGGCCCGGGCCCTGGCGGAAGGGGACCTCAGGCTTCTCACCTCGGCAAGCGGCGTGGGGCGGAAACTGGCCGAGCGCCTGGCCCTGGAGCTCAAGGGCAAGCTTCCCCCCCACCTCCTCACCGGGGAGAAGGTGGCCAGCGAGGCGGCGGAGGAAGCCGTCCTGGCCCTCGCCGCCTTGGGCTTCAAGGAAGGGCAGGCCCGAGGCGTGGTCCTGGACCTCCTCGCCCGAAACCCCAAGGCCAAGGCCCAGGAGCTCATCAAGGAGGCCCTGAAGCGGTTACGCTAGCGCCTGTCCCAGGGGTTAGGAAGAGGGCGGAAGCCTCCCCTTCTTACTCATACCGAAGGGCCTCCACGGGATCCAACCTGGCTGCCCGC